>CAZENU010000036.1:0-23410 GCA_964513735.1 uncultured Dehalococcoidia bacterium | reverse complement strand
GTGCCCTACGCTCAGCCCGATATGAACCGCCTTCAGTGTCCTGGTGTTGCTCACGACGGCTCTCTCTTATGGAATAAGCGGCTAGCCTAGGCTAGTCTTGGAACCGGAGAATGCCCTGGAGCTCATCCCGGTTGGCCCTCTTATTGTCTAGGGCGCCGGTGCGGTTGATGCTGCCGTCGCCCCGGATGTGCAGTAACGTAACGCCGAGGGGCTCAAGCGCCGGTCCTATCAGCAGCGTGCGGTGGCACCTTGCCGGGTCCTCCTCGGCGCACATAATGGCCACCGTGGACTCCCCTGCCAGCTCCACGAGCTGCTCGATCCCCTCTTGAAACTGGGGCCTTGCCCTCATCCTGCGGTAGTAGGGCCGGCCCGTTTCGTCGTAGAGAGAGCTGTCGGCCGGTTTCCCATCCAGCGCGTCGCCCTGGTAGACGTAGGTCATCCTCTCGCCGGACAGCAGACCCGGCAGCTTCCGATCGGAGGCGAACGGCGCGTGCCGGCTCCTGGGCATAGTCCTGACGTCTACCAACACCTCGACGCCGTTTGAGGCGCAGCAGCCGTACGAACGCATCCCATCGGTGATTGCTATGGCCTATGGTGTATATCTCCGGTCCAGCCATCGGCTGCCATATTACCATTTCGGAATAGACGCCTCCGAGCTGGTGCGCCAATATTACAAAAGGGACAGACCCGCGGGTTTGTCCCTTTTGCTTACACCGTGGAAACGTCAGCCTCTGTTTTCCCATCAACCCAACATCAGCCTCGACAGTGAAGGGTATTGAAGGGCTACATCCTGCCGTCGGTCGACGATACGCTATGTGGCAACGACCGCGAGGCCGTCGTCGCTCCCTCGCCTACAGCGGGTCATTCCTCTGAGCGTGCTAGCCCGAGCTGCCTAGCTACTTTCTTCCACCAGGGCTTGCTGTGGGGCCTTTTCTTGCGACGTCTCGGACGGTTTCCCTGCGCTTCTTTCAGCTCAGATTCGGTCAGTGCCAGTCGGTTGGCCATGTCGTGCAGCTGCAATCTAAGGTTGTTAATGTCTTCGGCCGAGGACGGAGTATGCGGCACGGAGTCACTGTCCGCAGTCTGCCTGGAAGCTCCGTCCACGAGCTGGTGCGCCAGCCGCTCGATTTCTGCCTCGAGCCTGCCGTTTCTGGACATCGCATTGCCGTATTGCTTCAGCAGCAAGGAATACTCGGGCGAATCAAGTGTGGCCTTGCTTCCCTTTGGGCTCTGTGTCATTTTGTCGGCGGTCCAGTCAAATTCGAGATTGTTCGGGCTTCCTGAGAACTCCACACTGTGGCTGCACTGGTCCGACCGGCACCGCGAATCTGCTGACGTCGACGTTGGCGGTCGGGGAGATCTAAGATGAAGTCCTTGAGCAGTTAGGCGAAGCTGGGCTCCGCCAGGAGCACCTCGATGGGATTGAGCAGCCGGACGTGCTCGTCCGACAGTACGCCCCTTCATATGTAGCCCCCACCGGTTAGCTTTGAGCTGGCGGCGATGGACAGCCATAAAGGGCGCCAGGATCACTGGGGGCGCGGTTTTCATATCCTGCGCCACACTTCCCCCTCACGGTTGAGTCTATCATGCATGAGCAATGATTGTCGTGTGAGTATCGTTAGAAAAGGGTTTGATGTTCATCCTCACGCGCCGTTGGCGAGGTCCAATGTTGTTAAGAAGGGGCGTGACGGCCGTGGCAGCCCTCACGGCTAAGCAGGAAGCATTCGTCGTCGACTGCCGACGAGCCTCGGGGAGTTGGCCTCAGAACCCACGACGCGCTGAAGCAGGGCGGCAGCAGGACCCAGCGGAGCATTCGGCGTGGAAACGAAATCGGGGGGACGGTAACAAGGGTGTCGCCATCGGGGAGGCCCGAAGGTACACGACGTGTACCTTTCAGAAGCGAGGCGTACCGCCGCCCAGATACCCAATGGTACGGGATGAAACAGTTGGGACGACGCGGCCTCGGTACGACGGCAGATGCGGAGGGTGGCGTTAGTGAGCTATGTCGGGCGGAGCGTCCGGCAGGGCCTCCTTGAGGGAGGCGAAGTTCATCTGGTACAGATGGGCATAGAGATTGCCGTTCTTCAACAGCTCCTTGTGCGTGCCCGCCTCGACCACCTCGCCCAGGTGCAGCACCACGATCTGGTCCGCACCGCGGATGGTGGAGAGCCTGTGCGCGATGACGATGGCGGTCCGACCCTTCAGCAGCCGCTGCAGCGCGTCCTGGATCATCATCTCGGTGTAGCTGTCGATATTGGCCGTCGCCTCGTCCAGGATCAGGATCCTCGGGTCGGACACGATGGCCCTGGCGAAGCTGACGAGCTGGCGCTGGCCGACACTCAGGTTCACGCCTCGCTCATGCAGGAATGTGTCGTAGCCGTCCTCCAGCCGCTTTATGAAGTCGTGTGCGCCCACCGCCTTGGCCGCCTCGATCATCTGGTCGTCGGTAGCGCTGGCGTGGTTATACTTGATGTTGTCGCGCACCGAGGCGGAGAACAGGAACGGCTCCTGCAGCACCATGCTCATCTGGCTGGCCAGCGACTGCCGGGTGACGTCGCGAATGTCATGCCCGTCCACAAGTATCGCGCCCCGGTCCGGCTCGACGTCGTAGAAGCGGGAGATCAGTGAGACCAGCGTCGTCTTTCCCGCGCCCGTGGGGCCTACGATGGCGACTGTGGTGCCCGCCTTGACGTGGATGTCCACGCTCTTCAGCACGTCCTCGCCGTCCACGTAGCTGTAGCTGACGCCCTTGATCTCGACCTCGCCCTTGAGCTTGGGCAAGTCCTTGGCTCCGGGTGCGTCGACGACGTCGGGCTCGGTGTCCAGCAACTCGAAGATCCGGAAGCCCGAGGCCATCGCCCGCTGAAGCTGCGTGTACTGCATTGTCAGGCTGCGGATCGGGTCGAAGAAACGCTGGATGTAGAGCACGAAGGCAACCATTGTGCCGACTTCAATGGCGTTGTCAGAGACCATCCGCGCCCCGAAAAAGATCACGAGCCCGATGGCCATGTGGGTCATCGTGTCGACTGGGAACAGCAGCCCGGTCGACAGCCGCGTGGCAGACAGAGATGTGGTCAGGCTCTCGTGGTTCTTCTCGTCGAAGAGCTTCAGATTTCGCTCCTGCCGGTTCATGCTCTGCACGACGCGAACGCCCGTGATGTTCTCGTTCAGGGCGCCGTTGACGATGGAGATCGCGCGCCTCACCTCAATGAAGGCCCGCCGGGCGAAGGGCTGCCAGACCATCATGGTCACGGCCAGAATCGGGACGAAGAACATCGATATCAGCCCGAGCTTCACGCTCATGGCCAGTACGGCGACGACGATCAGACTCAGGCTCAGCAGGTCGCCCAGCGTGATGACGGCCACGGACATGAACTCCTGGAGCTGGTATACATCGCCCAGCACCCGGGACATCAGGCGCCCGACCTCGGTCTTGTCGTAGAACTTGAGCGACAGCCTCTGAAGATGGGCGAACATCTCGCCGCGCAGGGCGTAGAGGACACCCTGGCCTGCCTTGCTCATGGCCACCTCTTGGGCAAGAGAGGCGCCGACGTTCAACAGTGCGTTGCCGACGAACAGCGCCACTATCCAGGAGAGCCCCCGGAGGTCGCCGGCCTTGATGTAGTCGTCGATGCCGACCATGATCAGCCAGGGCACTGCGACCTGGGTCGCCGCGAAGGCGAACATGGCAATCGTCGCGATGGCCACCAGGTGCATGAACGGCCTGGCGTACGGGAACAGGCGCACGATTACGCGGTATGAGAAGATGCTGCCGGCGACGTCCTCGTCGCTGAGGGGACCCTGTACGCGGGCGCTCCGCACCGTGCCGCCCGAGGAAGGCATCCTCCCGCCGGTACCCGTGCCTGAGCCGTACATCTACGTGCCCCTCCAGCGGTCGGCCGATCCGGCCACTTCGATCTCCAGCATGATTTCCTCCTGCGGACGGAGTTGGAGCTCGTGGATTCGATGGTAGAGCCCGCCCTGAACCAGCAGCTCGCGGTGTGTGCCGCGCTCGACTATCTCGCCCTTGTCCATCACGAGTATCTGGTCGGCCCGGTGGACCGTGCTGAGCCGGTGGGCGATGACGAAGGTAGTCCGGCCCCTCATCACCGATTCCATTCCCTTACGGATCAACTCCTCGGTGCCGGCGTCGACGCTGGAACTCGAGTCGTCCAGGATCAAGACCGGCGGGTCTAGAAGAACGGCCCGGGCGAGGGCCATTCGCTGGCGCTGGCCGCCGGACAGGGTCGCGCCACGCTCTCCGATGACGGTGTCGTAGCCGCCGTCGAGCTGCTCGATGAAGTCGTGGAGCTGAGCGACCTTGGCCGCCTCCACGATCTCTTCCATCGTGGAGTCCTCGCGGCCGTAGGCTATGTTTCCTTTGAGACTGGTGGCGAACAGGAAAACGTCCTGCTGCACGATGCCGATGTTGCGGCGCAGGGACTTCAGCGTCATATCGCGGATGTCCATCCCGTCTATGGTGACCCGTCCGGAAGTGACGTCGTAGAACCGAGGTAGCAGATTGGTGGTGGTGCTCTTCCCGCTGCCGGGAGCGCCGAGCAGGGCGACGACCTGTCCCTGCCGCGCGTCGATATTGATGCCTCTAAGGACCTCCGTCTCACCGTCATACGAGAAACTCACGTTGTCGAACCGCACGTGGCCTCGCACCTTGGGCATCTCGGTCGCGCCCTTGGCCTCACGCACCGCGGACCGGGTGTCGATCACCTCAAAGAGACGATGGCCAGCAGATATGGCGCGGGCGATGTTGTTGACCATCATCCCGCTGTGTCTGACGGGCTGGTTGAGTATCTGCAGATAGATCAGGAACTGGACCAGCTCCCCGACCGTGATGTGCCCGTCAATGACGCGGCTGCCTCCGTACAGCATGATGAGGGCCATCGCCAGGAGGTACATGCCGAGGATGAACGAGCTGTTGACCGCCTGAAGCCGGGCGGCCTTCACCATATCTCGCCTGACCTCGCCGCTGTCGGCGTTGAACTTGGCCTTCTCGTACTCGTCGGCCGCGAAGGACTTGACGACCCGGACGCCGGTCAGGTTCTCCTGCAACGCCGTGCTCAAGTCCCCCATGTCCTCCTGGATTTTCCGCCATATCCGTGCCAGCCGGAGCCGGACAACGGCGGAGATCACCGCTACCGCGGGCATGAAGCTCATGCCCACCAGACCGAGGCGCCAATCTAGCCGGAGCATCAGGACGGAGACGACGGTGGCGAGGACTAAGAAGTAGGGACTGCGCACGAGTCCGCTGCCGACGAACATACGCATCGCCTCGATGTCGGTGATCGCGCGCGACATCAGGTTTCCGGTGTGCTGCCGGTCGTGGAAACCGAAGCTGAGATGCTGGACGTGGTCGTAGAAGCGGTTTCGAAGCTCGTAGACGACGACCAGGCCTAGGGTCTCACCCATGTATGTCTGTCCGAAGGCCAGGAGGCCGCGCAGAGCGCCGAGACCGAGGATCAGCAGGGCGGTCGTCACCATCGCCGAATTGTCTACCGACTGGCCGTCGGCGTAGCCAGCCATTTCGTCCACCGCGCCGCCGACCAGCTTCGGGAGGAACAGATAGGCGGTGGTCGCTCCGGCCATGAACAGATAGGCGCCTAGCAGCATCCACTTGTGGCGCAGAGCCAGGCCGACTATTCGGGCGAGGATTCGCATCAGACTCTCGCTGGGCTTGAGGCCGGAATGTTCGGGTCAGAAAAATAGGCCGGCGACGCAAGCCGGCCCAATTCATTTTCTTAGTCTATTCTAATCCATCGACCAAACAATTCAAGGCCTCCAGAGGGCTTTTTCTTGAATTCTTATTCCTCATATCCCATTCCGTTTTTCGGTCCAACAGTGCCCGCCCCAGAACGGGCCCCGCTCCGGCCGGCGGGCAAGCCACGGCACCGTGCTAGAATCCCAGGGACTCAAGCTCGACCGAGAGACGGCCAATATGATCATCTCTGGCAAGCGACCCGGTATCTCGACAATGCCGTTCGCGGTGCGGCCGCTGGAGGCCGCGGACGTACTGCAGGCCCAGGAGATCGAGCGGGAGGCGTTCCCCGACCACTTCCCGCCTACGTCTTTCCAGCGGGAGCTCCAGAACCGCTCGGCGAGCTACCTGGTCGCCACGCTGCAGCCGCATGCCCGGCGTGACGCGCCCACGGAACCTGCAAGGAGCGGGCCCGCGACAGCCGACGGTGTGTCCGACAGGCTCGGTAGCGCCGTGCGCGCCACCTGGGCGGGCCTCCGGCCGGAGACGGAGCAGACCAGCGAGCTGATCGCCGGTTTCCTGGGCGCCTGGTACATCGTCGACGAGGCGCACGTCATCACCGTCGGCATCCGACGGGCCTACCGCGGCCGTGGCGTCGGCGAGCTGCTGCTCATCGCCGCCATTGAGCAGGCCTACGCCAAGAGAGCCGCCACGATGACCCTGGAGGTGCGGCCGTCCAACTACGTCGCGAGAAACCTCTACAGCAAGTACCGTTTCGACGTGAACGGAGTCCGAAAGGCCTACTACGCGGACGACCGGGAGGACGCCCTGATCATGAGCACGGGCGCGATCCGGGACCCGTCATACCGCGAGCTCTTCGCGGACGCCAAGGAGGAGCACCGGCGCCGGTGGGGCCGGGCAGACCTGTTGCTCGCACGAGCACACTGAGACCTCTGGCCTCTCTTTTCCGGTTGAGTCAGACCGGCCTCCCTCGCTTCGCTCCGCTCTCAGATCGACGGCCGGCCGTGGCACGTTTCTCCGCTGGCTAACCCGATGTGCAAGTTTTCGAATCGCCGGACCATCGAGAAGAACACGTGCGTCGGGGTTAGACAGACCCATCGTGGGTGTCAACGCATCTAAGCTCAGAGACGCTGGTACGGATGGCGGGTTCAAACAGTCAGGCTACGTTTTCGTTCACGCTTTGAAGTCATTCTAGAGGACAGTGTCGCCCGGTAAGCTCCTCCTCGTCGCGGTGGGTGGCCTTCTGGTGGTCTTCTTTTTCGTACCCGTAGTGCGAGACGTTTTCGCGCCGTTCTTCGTCGTTTCGACGGAGACCATCACCATCCCGGCGCCGCCGTCCGGCGATACAGGCGAGGCGGGCGAGCGAGAGGTCATCCTGGTGACCCTGCTGGGTTACGACGCCATCCCCTCCATCATGGACACGGAGTTCGTCAACGCGTCTCAGGCGGAGCTCTGGATGAAGCCCAACGAGCAGGTGCTGGGCCTGTCCATCAACGGCGACCATCGGGCCTACTCCATCAACATGCTCAGCCGCCACGAGATCGTCAACGACGTGGTCGGAGGTCTGCCCGTCGCCGTGACGTGGTGACCACTGTGCTTCACGGACATAGTGTATGTCCGTGGGATCGACGAAGCGGAGCTCACGTTCAGGGTGTCGGGCAAGCTGATCATGAACGCCCATCAGACGAGGACGCTCTAGAGCCAGATCCTGGGCGAGGGAGTCCATGGGCCGCTGAAGGGCACGAAGTTTGAGTTCGTGCCAGTGGTCCAAACCAAGTGGTCGTTGTGGCTGGAGGCGCACCCCCAACACACTGGTACTGGACAAGGGCGGCCGCGTGCAGGGCAAGGCGCTGGTGCTAGGCATCGAGCGACGATCTGGGTAAGGCGTACCCGTTCGGCGATCTCCTAGTGGTGCCTGTCCTGAACGACTCCTTCGCCGGCCAGGACGTGCTGGTGTTCATGGACCGCGGCACCGAGACCGCCCTCGCCTACGACCGGAGGGTGGACGTACGCAGTCTGACGTTCAGCCTTTCTCCGGAAACCTCCGGCGCCCGCAGCGTTCTGATCGACGACGAGACCGGGTCGCTCTGGATGGCCATCACCGGACAGGCGTTCGAGGGGCCGCTCAACGGCAAGCGGCTGGAGCGTGTGCCGTCGCACCTTTCGTTCTGGTTCGCGTGGAAGGACTGGAACCCACACACCGAACTCTACGAAGCCCCGGCCTGGTAGTCCGGCTCGGGCCGGCGGTCAGGCGCGCGGGCCACGCGTCCCTGGCTACAGCAGAGTCCTGGCCGCGACGACAAACAGCGCGAGCAAGGCTATCGCGGCAATGGCCCACCAGGACAGGTGCGGCACGGGCCTGCGTCGTCGCCGGCGCTTCAGGAAACCTCCTTCGACGACGGCGGGAGCTCACGGCGTCAGGCTATCGGCGGCGAGCATCGACATGGTGCTGCGCCCCGTCTCCGACTCTCGCCCGGACGTCGATGGAGAGGACAAAGGTGCGACCCTTGAGAGGGTATGACGTCGGGGGCGGCCGAAGAGCGACTCGGCGCCGAAGGTCATTTCTGCGCGGCGGCGCGGGCGGTACCGTTGGCGTCGTGGGTCAGGGGCCAGAGCCACTCGACGCCTTCGTTCTTTGGCGTCTTGTGCACCGGCGTGTTTCTGAGGACCCGCGCCACGTAGTTGATTATGTCGTCTGAGCAGTGGTCGCAGTAACCGTAGTTGCTGACCAGCCGGCCTTGGATCGAACCCCGCAACCGCGCCCACTCCGCCCTCTGACGAGCGAGCCGTGGCCGAGACAGGGCGCTGAGCAGCTTCCTGCGGGACGGGAAGAGTCGCGCTTCGACGGCCGCCCTCAGTCGTGGCTCCGATGTGTAGTCGAAGACAAGACCCTTGTCGCGCCAGGCCGCGACGATGCCGACGATCTCCTCTCTGAACTCGGCCTTCTCACGCTCGGCCACCCCGACCTCCCGCTCGATCTCCCGCATGTCGCGCTCGCTGACTCCCCGGTCTCTGGAATCCGCGGCGGGCTGGGGCTCTCCTGTCGAGGTTGACCCGATGGCGCTCAGATATCCTTCGAGCAGCATCCCCGCGGTCTGCTCGAAATTCTCGTCGAAGGCTAGCTGGACCTCTTTGATAGCCAGCTCGCTGTACTCCTTGACCGACTGGGTCACCAGATCGACGTAGCCGGTCAGCCGTCCCTGGTCGAGACTGACGTTCTCTCTCAGTCCCTGCCACAGGCTGTCGAGCACCGCCAGGGGAGAAACGCATGAAACGTTGGGCGAGCTCGCCACGTTGTCGACGCGGTTCATGACGTATCGAGGCGAGAGGCCGGTCATCCCCTCGTTGGGCTGGTGTCTCTGCATCTCGACGAGGTCGTTCCTGTCGTAAGGCACCACCATCTGGCCGTCGTAGAGGCGCAGCTTCTCGAGAAGGCTCATCCCACGTCGGGAGGGCATGTCGAGGCGAGATAGAACGGCGAAGACGCTGGCGACGCGCAGGGTCAGGGGGGGCAGGTGAACGTTCTCCAGAACGCCGGAGGCCAGCATCCTGGCGTAGATCTTCACCTCTTCGCCGACCCGCAGGTTGTACGGCACCTCGATCGCGATGATCCGGTCCTTGAGCGCCTCGGAGTGCTCGTCGCTCACGAAAGCGGCGAAGTCACCCTCGTTGGAGTGTCCGACGATTGCCTCTTCGGCGTAGATCGAGCCGAACTTCTCGTTCTTGATGATCTGCTCCTGCGCCAGACCCAGAAGCGAGACCAACAGGTGCTTGTCGGCCTTGAACATCTCGACGAACTCCATGAGCCCGCGGTTGGCGATGTTCAACTCGCCATCAAGTCGGAAGGCCCTTCCCGCGACCTCCTCCCGCTCGCCCGTAAGAAGACTGGAGTCAACACTCCCTACCAGGATCGACGAGTCTATAGGGTTGGGGTCCGAGGCCACGAAGTAGCCGATGCCCAGGGCCGATTTCTCCGAGAACGCAACCCTGCTGACAGGCATCTCGGAGACCTTGCCGTCGTACTCGGCTTTGAGGGTGTACCGGCATCGTGGGCAGAGGTCGCCCTCAATGTATATGCCGTGCTGGTCCAGGAGTGCCTCGCGCAATCTCTCGGGGACCAGGTGTAGCGGCTCCTCCTGCATGGGACATCCGCTGATGGCGTAGACCGCGCCCTCGTCGGTGTGCGTGTACTCCTCCAGAGCCCTTTTGATCATGTCGACGACCGTGGACTTGCCGCTCGACGGCGGGCCGAGGAGGAGGAGTATTCTCTTCCGCACCTCCAGCCTGTTGGCCGCGGCCGCGAAGTAGCGGATGATCCGGTCGAGGGCGCGCTCGAGGCCGAAGATGCGGCCATCAAAGAGGCCGTAAACCGGAACGCCTTCAGGTGTCGTCGCAACACCTTTAGAGACGATGGCGTGATAGATCAGCGAGTGGGACAGCCGCGAGCGGGAGGGGTCCTTAACGACCATGCGGAGATAGTCGGCAAAGGTACCATCCCAGGCGAAGCGGCCCACCTCTCGATCACTCTCAGCGAGGATGTCGTCTATCGAGGGTCTGTTGGTCATTGATCTCACTAACGAGGGAATGCCTATGATACGCCATCAGGACCGCCGGCCGGTCCGAGGGAAAAAGCGAGCGGCCATAGAGACCCCGGATGGCCGGGCGTCTCTATGGCCGGAAAAGGCGCAAGTCGAGTCCGGCGCTATGCGGCGACCTTTACCGCTCCAGACACGATTGCCAGCCCGATCGCGCCGACGACTCCGCCACCGATCAGCAAGAACCAGCCCGCCACCAGCCGCAGCACGTTGAACCCGAAGGCCAGGTAGAAGAACATCATGCCGGCCAGGACGCTGAGCAGGATCGTTGCGCCCGACGTGGCGAGCATGACGTCGTCGCCGTACCGGGTATTGAGCTCGCCCGCGAAGTAAGCGAACCCTGCCAGGGTGACGACGGCTACGAACGCGCTGTAGAAGCCGATGGCCCGCTCTTCGAAGTCCCACAGACCCTGTGCCCCGACGCCGACGGCGTATATGGCCCAGACGACGACGATGCTGGTGAGCACCGCCACCGACGTGCTGACGTCGGCCTCGCTGATCGCCTTGACCGCGCCTCCGGCCTTCTTACCGGTCTCGGTGAACAGCATCGGCTCCACCGAGGAGCCAAGCATGAAGGTGCCCAGCATCAGCAGGCCTATGCCTCCGACGAACACTCCCATCGTCCGTCCCTCGGAGTAGAGACCGAGCAGGTGCCAAGATTGAGCGAACAGTGCCGCTCCCACAAGAATGAAAAACAGCCCTTCCATGTTACCTCCTTGAAAGATACTACCTACGGGCGCCCCGTATTCGAATTTGTAGCGCTAATTTCCCATATCGACATCTTTGTGTCTAGGCATAGTCTTACTCTCAGTTTGAGCAATATTCAACCTCGATGGCACGTCGGCACCACGGAATCAGCGGACTCGGGTTAGAAAAGGACTGACCCTGGTCCCGATCCACATGCCCAAACCCACGTGTGCCATGAGACAGCCCACGAGGGGCCTTTCACCGGAGCAGCTCCCTGTTAAGGTCAAAGCCAAGCCGCGTCCGGGTCATGGTTGGACACGGCTGCCGTGGCCCGTCCACCCGCCTCTCGAAAGGACGATGATGAGCGGCAGCACCTAGGCACTGATACTGCTCGCGGATGACAATCCACACATACGCTCGTTCATAAAACCCGCCCTTGAAGATAGCGGGTTCAATTGTATTGAGGCGGTCGACGGCGACGAGGCAATCTATCTGGCCGAGGCCCGACGCCCTGAGCTGATCGTCCTTGATATAGAGCTAGGCGGTCCAAGTCTGGATGGTCTGGACGTCTGCAAGCGAATCAGGAATCTGGGACTGAAGATGCCGGTGGTGTTCCTGACCGTGCGATCGAGGGTAGAAGATCTGGAGCAAGGCTTGAGCGTCGCGGGCGCCGGGTCCGACTACGTGAGAAAGCTCAAGGAGCTGCGCAGAATGCAAGAAAAGGACGGGGACGTCGCAAACGTTCAAGTCGCAGCAAAGGCGCCGGACACTCACGAACTGATAGTTCGTATCCGTGCCAAGTTGCCGGCGGACGTCCAGGAACTGGGCTCTCGTCTTCGCATCGATCGGAAGCGGAGGACTGTAGAGCGACGAGGCGCCGAGAGGTGAGGTAATCCGTCTGCAGCCGCTGGAGTACGAAGTGCTTCAGACGCTGGTGGATACGGATGGAGGAGTAGTCGGAAGCTGGGACGTCTTCTGCCAGGTTTTCGATGAATACCTGAGCGACAGAGATGACGCCACAGGCGACAACTACAAGAACCGGGTCCGAGTCTGCGTAGCCAATCTGCGGAAGAAGATCGATCCGGACCAACAGTTCAACTACGTCCAAACTGTCGGGGTCTTCGCGATAGCTACGGCATCTTAGAAATCGGAAGGTGATCTCACGGCCGCCGACAGGCGTGCCATAAGAGCCCAGTATGCCAAGGGGAGAACGCAACCCGTCCACTATCACCGGTCGGGCCCCGGAGGCCGATGGTTGAATCCACAACCGGCCGCACACGAAGATTGGTGGGCTCTCGGTATCGTTTTCGTGATCTGGGGATTGTGCAGCTTGCTGCTCGGGGCTGTTTACTTATATGAATCAGCAGCCGGGACATCGCCGGTTTGAGTTGGGTAACGCATAGACTACGCCTGGATTCTGTTCCAGGTGCGAGATAGTGTCCAAGGGCGCGCCGGAAGGTGGGACGCAGGTAGACTACGGCGTCGGTCCGGCCCACCTCGTCAGGATTACGGAGCTACTTGAAGAGCGCGTCGGGGCGCTCGATGTTCTGCTGCAGGCGGCGCAGGAAGCCCGCGGCGACGGCACCGTCGATGACCTGGTGATCGACGGTGAGGCTAAGGGTCATCATCTGCCGTACCACCACCTCGCCGTCCCTGACGACAGGCTTCTCTACGGACCTGCCGACACCGAGAATCGCGCTCTGCCCCGAGTTGAGAATCGGCGTGAAGCTGTCCACGCTGCCCAGCACACTGATGGTGAAGGTGCCGGCGGCGGTGTCGTCCGGCAGCAGCTTACCGTCCCGGGCCTTGTCGGCCAGCTCGGTGGTCTCTCGCGAGATGTCGGCCAGGCTCTTGGCGGCCACGTCGCGGACCACGGGCACTATCAGCCCCTCTTTGAGGGCAACAGCGACCCCGATGTTGACCTGGTCGAAGTAGAGGATGTTGCCGCCGCCGAGCACGCTGTTGAGCTCGGGCTGCCGACCCAGAGCGACGGCGCATGCCTTCGTCAGAACGTGCGCCAGCGCGATGGTCACGCCACCCCGGCTCGCTTCCTTCCTCATCTCCTGGGCGTCGGTAACGTCCACCTCCAGGCTGAAGGACAGCTGCGCGGTATCCGCGATGCTGCGGCGCATATGGTCGCCGATGGACTTTCGTATGCCGCCGATCGCGACGGTCCGAGCAGGCTCGGGCAGGCCGGGGGGAACAGGCGGAACGGCCGGCCCGGCGGCCTCGATTTTCTGCTCGGAGTGGGCCCGGACGTCGGCTTCGACGACCCTGCCGCCGGGACCCGTCGGGGTGAGGGCACCGATGTCCACGCCGAGCTGGGAGGCCAGCCTCCTGGCGCCGGGTGTCGAGCGTACCTCGCCGCCCGCGGGCCGCTGGGCAGCCCTCGCCCTTCTGGGCGGAGAAGGCGGAGCGGACGCCGTCGGAGCCGGCGGCTCGGGCGGCGCTTCAGGGACTTCCTCTCCCTCGGCCAGCAGATAGGCGACCACGCCGTCCACCAACACGCTGGCGCCCTCGTCGACGACGGGATGCAGTATTCCGTCCTCGGCCGCCTCGAGATCGTAGTTGATCTTCTCCGTCTCGATCTCGGCGATCACCTCGCCGCGCCTAACCGTCTCGCCGGCAGCTTTCGCCCACCTGGCTACTACCCCTTCGGACATCACCATGCCGAGCTTGGGCATTACGATCGGTACTGCCAACGCAACCCTCCTGAGTTCGGGTCTGACGGCCTATTCGAGGACGGACATGGCAGCCTCGTAGACCCGATCCTTGGACGGCAGGAACGCCATCTCCAGGGGGAGGCTATAAGGCACGGAGGTATGTGGCGGGGTCACCCTTCTGGGCGGCGCGTCGAGGTAGTCGAACGCCTCCTCAGCGACCAGCGCCGAGATGTCGCTGGCCACGCTGCACCGTGGATAGTCCTCGTCCACGATGACGATTTTCCTGGTCTTCATCACCGAGTCCAGGATGGTCTGCTCGTCGAGAGGCGAGACCGATAGAAGATCAATGACTTCGGGCGAGTAGCCCTGGCCCACCAGCATCTCCGCGGCTTCCTGGCACACCAGCGTCGTGTACCCCACGCCGAGCAGGGTCACGTCGGTCCCCTCCCGGGCGACCATCGCCTTGCCGATAGGGAACTCGTAGGGCTCTTCCGGCACGTGGCTGCCGTAGCCGACGCCATCAGTCATCTGTGGGGTGGGCGTCCTCCCCATGAGCAGCTTGTGGTTGAATATTATTACCGGGTCGTCGTCGCGTATCGCCGAGATGAACAGCCCCTTGGCGGTGTACGGGTCGGACGGGACGACGCACTTGAGCCCGGGGAAGTGCGCGAAGACCGAGTACAGGGTCTCGGAGTGCTGTGCCGCGGCGGCGGTGCCGGCGCCGGTGCTCGTCATGATCGTCAGCGGGATATTGACCTTGCCGCCAAACATGTAATGCATCTTGGCGGCGTTGTTGAGGATCTGGTCTCCGCAGACCCCGAAGAAGCCCACGAACATCAGATCGACCACGGGGCGCATCCCGGAGGCGGCCGCGCCCACGCCTGCGCCCATGAAACCCGCCTCGGAGATGGGCGTATCGCGAATGCGTTCCGGGCCGAAGTCGCCGATCAGGCCCTTGGTGAGCTTGAATGGGCCGCCCCATGCGTCCTCTTTGTCCGCCCGGCCCGCGCCGCCGGCAATGTCCTCACCCATGATGAAGACCGTCGGATCGCGCTCGAGCTCCTGTCGGAGCGCCTCGTTGACGGCCTGCACGTACGTGATCGCCCGAACTGCCTGCTGCGCCTGCGCCATCTAAGTCCTCCCTGGTGTGCGAGAAGCGGACCCCGCGCCCCACGATGAGCGTGGGGTAATGTTCAAGTGACCGACTATTCTAATTTGGTCAAGGAGAAAGGTGTCCGCGCGAGGCGGAGTCGTTCCGGCAGCCCCAGGTCTCGGCTTCGCATCTTCCGAGTCCGGTCATCCGCTGCGGCCGCCGGAGCCGATCATCTCGGAGGCCGCGCCCGCAGTCAACTTCTGCTCCGGATACGAGATGTACACGTCGGTAAACAGCTCTTCGATGTCCGGGAACGGGCTCTCATCGGCGAATCGTACCGCCTCGTTCACCGCCGCATCGGCCGTATCGTCGATGGCCTGGAGCTCGGCCTCGCCGGCGATGCCGGTCTCGACGATGTGGTTCTTGAGGCGCTCGATGCAGTCTCTGGCCTTGAAGTGGGCCTCTTCTTCCTCTGACCGGTAGCCCAGGGGGTTGTCGGCACCGAAATGTCCGAGATACCGGTACGTCTGTGCCTCGATCAGCGTCGGCCCTTTGCCGGCCCTGGCCTGCTGCACCGCCTGCCCGCCGACCTCGTACATGTCGAGCACGGACTGGCCGTCGACCAGGATTCCCGGCATGTCGTACCCTGCGGCGCGATCGGCGATCGAGCCACCCGCCACCGCGTACTCGAACGGAGTGGACTCGGCGTAGCGGTTGTTCTCGCACAGGAAGATCACCGGCAGCTTCCAGATCGACGCCAGGTTCATCGACTCGTGGAGGCTGCCCTGCCCCACCGCGCCGTCACCGAAAAAGACGACGCTGACGTTGTCGGTGTCCATGAGTTTCGCGCTGAGGGCCGCGCCGGTGGCAACGGGGATGTTGGAGCCGACGACGCCGTTGGCGCCGAGCATTCCTTTGTTGATGTCGGCGATGTGCATGGTGCCACCCTTCCCGCTATTAGTGCCGGTGGCCTTTCCGAACAGCTCCGCCATCATCTGGTTCAGATCGACGCCCCGGGCGATGCAGTGGTGATGACTGCGATGGGTCCCGAGGATGTAGTCACCGTCCTTAAGGTGGGCGCAGATACCTGTCGGTACCGCCTCCTGCCCAACCGAGGAGTGCATGCCCCTCAGCTTGCCGGAGTCGGCTTCGCGCTTGCACTGCTCCTCGAAAAGGCGGATCGTTACCATCGTGTCGTACATCTCTAGAAGGGACTTCGCGTCAGGGCCGGTCGCTGCCATCACGGTCTCCTGCCTTGGTAGAGTGTCGCCGGTAGTATAGGGTCGAAGAGTCGACGAATTATATCACAAGGCCATATGCCGACGACGGATACGGCAGGCGGTCTGAGTGGACCTCGCGCGGCCGGTGCCGGCGGCTAGGACGGCTTGCGGGCCACGACCAGGCCGTAGCTGATGGTGCCCTGTCTTACCTGCTCTTCGGCGAGGTCGAGCAGCCTGTCAGCCTCGTACAAGAGCGCGGGGGCGACCCCGGCTCCCGCGAAATCGTTGGCGAGGCTCGCGACGAGCAGCTTGCCTCTGACGGACCTCAAGAACGAGGCTGCGTCGGCGACCCTGCCTTCGCTGCGCTCGATCTCCAGGCCTGCGTCGCGTATCAGGTCGGCGTAAGCCCCCAGCGAGACGGCGCCGGCGACACAGCCGACGGCGGGCAGCACCTCTTGTATCTCGCCGGGCAGCTCGCCCCGGACTGTTACGTCTGTCAGGGCCAGACGTCCTCCCGGTCGCAGCACGTGGACACGCGGTGGCTATGCTGTTGCCGGACTGGGTCCCGTGGTAGATGGCGACGACGCGATCGGCCTCCACCAACGACTGGCCGCTGAAGCAGTCGTTCTCCTTGTCCGGGTACAGGGCTGACGGTGTGGCCCCAGTGTACGCGGTCCCCGTTCTCAGGCACGAACTGGTAGAAAAGATGATAGCGCCCGTTCCACTGGCACAGCCCGTTGGGGTCGTTCATGCTGTTCTCGGGCGGCGAGAAGTGGTACAGCGGCCGGTAAGGGTCGGCCGCCAGGCGCTCCCTCGATTCCCGGAACCTTCGAAGGATGTCGTCCCCTTTCAGAGTCTCGATCTGTTCCTCCAGCATCTCCGGGTACGTCTCCCCAGCCAGGTGCTCCAACTCGGCTATCGCTCAGTTCACAGCCTCCGTTTTCCGACCTTCACACCTCCGCGTGCTCCGCTATTAGCCTCCCGCTTAGACCAGCGTGAACGTCGAGCCGCCGTCGGTCTTGGTGACCTCGATCCGCGTAGGGAACGAGTCCTTGATCTCCTCCAGATGGGTGATCACGATGATCTTACGGAAGTCGGACTTGATCAACTGGATGGCCTCCTTTAGTCGCTCCTGGCCTGCCGAGTCCTGCGACCCGAACCCTTCGTCGATGAACAGAATCGGTAACGGCGCGCCTGACCGCTGCGCCAGAAGCCGCGACAGCGCGATGCGCAACGCGAAGTTGATGCGGAAGGCCTCGCCTCCGCTGAAGGTCTCGTAGGCCCGCGTGCCGACGTCGTCCCCGATCCGGATGTCCAGCTCCTCCGAAGGAGTGCCGGTCAGCCGCTCTTTTCGGCCTTCGCGGAGCTGAAGCTTCAGCGTCATCCGACCGTCGCTCAGCCGTCCCAATAGCTCGTTGGCGTCGTCCTGGAGCTGCGGTATGGCCGTCTCGATTATCAGCGCCTGAATGCCGTTTCTGCCGAACGCCACCGCTAGCTCATCGTAGATGCCCTTGGCGTCCTGTAGCTCTTGACGCTCGCGCTCGCGGGCTCCCATCTCCTGCTCCAGCCCGTCGAGCCGCTGGAGCTCTCCTCTGGCCACGCCGTGGTCGATCAGCGCCTGCTGAAGCTGCCGGTCCAGGCTCGAAAGCCGGGTCTGGGCCTCGGAGAACTGAGACTCCAAGGCCGGCAGCGACTTCAGCTCGGCCGCCAGCTCATCCCTGCGCTGCTGGTCTTCGGCCAGCTCACCCCGCCGGCGGTCGCGCATCGCCATCACCCTCACCAGCGAATTATGCTCCCGAGGCAGCGCCTCCGCGGCCTCCGCCAACCTGCGTCCCAGGTCGGCGTAGGGCTCCAGCGCGCCAAGCTCTTCCCTCAGGCGCCCGTGCAGCTGGGCGTCGTAGCCCACGGCCTCAGCCTCGCGCTGCACCTCCGCCAGCCGGCGTCGCTCGTCCGAGGCAAAGTCGCCGTTCTCGATCACGCTCTTCAGACCGTCCAGCCGAGAGGCGGACTCGCTCAGCACGGCCTCCGCTTTCTTGGAGTCGTCCAAGTCGCGTTCGTGCGTTGCGATCTTCGACTGAAGCTCGCGGTTCCGGCGCTCTAGATCGGACTGCTGGCGTGAGACCATTGAAAGCTTCTCCGCATGCGCCTGCCTGGTCCGTTCTGCCTCGCCGCCGTATTGCCGATAGGAGAGCTTGGCTTGCTCACCTTGCGTCCTGTACTCCAGCACAAGGTGCTCCTGGCCATCCTTCCCCAGTGGCTGCTTGCACAGCGGGCAGGCAGCCTGGTCCTGGCCGAGCATGTCGAACTTCTTGCGTGTCTCCTCCATCTCCGCGACTAGCCTGGCCGATGACTCCTCCAGGAAGTGCACCCGCGCGGCTAGGGCCTGGGCCTCTTCCCGGAGCCCGTTGAGCGCCGTCTCCTGCTCTCTCATTGACGCCTGTGCCGCCCTGTCGGCCTGGAGCGTGGTCTCCAGCTTCGGCAGGCGCTTCACCCTGGGCTCCAAGTCGTTGGAGATGGCGGTTTCCAGCCGCGCGATCTGGCCAGTCAGCCGCTCACGCTCCACCGCTATCGAGCCCTGCAGCCGCACACTCTCCAGGTCAAGCGCGTTCGCCCTAAGAGTGGCCTGGTCGAGACGATCCGCCTCTGCCCTCACCTGCTCGATTCGCGCGGACCGCTCCACTATTTCCGCCCGCCGCTCCTGGACGGACTCCAGCCGGCGGATTCTCGTCTGGTACTCCTCGACCTGACGGTCAAAGTCGTCTATCTCACCACGACTCGCCTTCAGTCGCTGCTCCAGCGACTCGAGTTCGTCCCGTCTGCTTCTGAGCGCCTCGACGCCGTCGCGCAGCGACTCAACCCACGACCGCTGGGTGTCGGCCTCGGGCCGCACGCTTTCGAGGGTCGCTTCGAGAGCCGCCAGGCGCTCCTCCGAGGTCGGCCGTTGGTCGAGCTGCCCGCGTAGCTGCTCGACCGCTCCCTCTATCTCCCGCAGTCGCCCTGAGGCGCTCCTGCTGCGCTCTCTGGCCTGCTCCTCCCATCGCTGGTAGTAGGACAGGTCCAGCACCTCGGCGAGGCACTCCTTGCGCTGTGCCGGAGTGCTCCTGGTGAACTCGTCGGCGCGTCCCTGTAGCAGGAAGGCGGTATTGATGAAGGTGTCGTACTCCATGTGCAGGAGATCGCGGATCCTCACCTCGGTCTCGCTTATCGTGTTGCCTGTGATGGGCTGGACACCGCTCTCCGACAGTATCTGCAACTCCAACAGAGGTGTTCCTTGGCTGCGTCGTTGGGACCGCGAGTACCTCCTGATCACGCGGTACCTCTGCTCCCGCACCAGGAACTCCAGCTCCACCGCCATATCGGTACGCCCTTGATGGACCAGCTCCGGCGTCCGGGTCCTGCCCCTTCCCCAGAGCGCCCACGTCATGGCATCCAGCAGCGCCGACTTGCCATGGCCGTTGTCGCCGCAAAGACAGGCGACGTGGATGCCCTCCAGGTCCAGCGGAGGGACGTTGTCGCGATAGCACATGAAGTTGCGGACGGTAAGCTTTAGCGGGATCATCTTCGTACCGATTCGGGCACGGGAGGCCGCTCCTTGGGTGGGAATCATGGTGGCGTCTCGGATTATATTGGCGTCCGGTTCGTAGGGTCAAACGACCCCCACGACGACGGGTATATAATGTCCGGCGGGCCGGCGCACAGGCCCTCGAATTCCTCAGGAGGCCAGTCCGTGGCAACTCAAGCCTACGATCTCAAGAAACGAATTCACGCGGGAGAGAGCATCCTCGGTGTCTCCGTGCCCATGACCCTCGGCAAGGACGAGCTGAAGTCGGTCATGGAGCGCGGCTCTTACGACTTCGTGTGGGTCGACGGCCAGCACTCGCCCTACAGTGAAGACAGGCTGGCCTCTTTCTGTGACGCCGCGGCGGAGCTCGGGGTGCACGTCCAGTTCCGCATCAAGCACACCCGGCAGACGTACCTGATCGGAAACTACCTGGACCTGGGCCCGGCCGGAGTGGAGCTGCCCCAGGTGGAGCTCGGATCCACCGTGGACGACGCCGTGGACAATTTCTACTACCCGCAGGCCGGTATCAGAAGCTGGGGCGGACGCGGCCGGATCGGCCTGGACGAGCATTCGGACCGGCTGGACTACGCCGACTGGTGGGGCCAGACCGGCGTCCTGTGGATACAGATCGAGTCGACCGACGCCGTGACCAACGCGGGAAAGCTGGCCAGGTCCGGGGTCGACTGCTTGTCCTTCGGGCCCGCCGACCTGAGCTTCAGCCTCGAGTCCAACCCCATACATCCCCTCAAGACAGTCGACGACTGCGTGAAACACGTCGTGGACCAGCTCAGCGGGACCAGCGTCGCCGTCTGCTTCAGGGTCTACTCTCGCGACGACCTCCAGAAGTACCGGGACATGGGCGTGTCCATGCTGTTGATCCCGATGACGGCCTAGTCCTCAGACAACACCTCAAGGGCGGCCCCATGGCACTGGCTGGAAGCGGGATGTTCACCTACGAGATGTCCGCTGGATGGAGCCTGCTGGAGGCCACGGCGGTCGCCGTCGCCTCGTCTGACAACGTCTACGTGTTCAACCGCGGCGAACACCCGGTGATCGTATTCGACTCCGACGGCAACTTCCTGCGTTCCTGGGGCGAAGGTGTGTTCACGGTTCCTCACGGAGTCGCCGTCGGACCGGACGGCTCGATCTACTGCGTCGACTCCGGCGACCACACTGTCCGCAAGTTCACGCCCAACGGCGAGCTGCTGATGACCATTGGGGAGCCGGGCCGGGCTGGCCGCAGATAGGCGGACAGCCGTTAAACATGCCGACCCACGTCGCCATAGACCGTCGCAACGGCGACCTTCTGGTGTCCGACGGCTACGGGAACGCCCGCATCCACAGGTACTCAAGGAACGGCCGCCACCTGTCTTCGTGGGGCGAGTCTGAGACCGATCCTGGCCGGTTCAACATCATCCACAACATCGCCACCGACAAAGACGGGCGGGTACAGGTCTTTGACCCCGATGGTCGGATGGAGGGCACCGGCAAGAGAATGCGCCACGTCAAGGTCAGGGCGCTTGAGGACGTGGACCCGGAGCTGGACTAAGAGCGGAACGTCGGCTGGTTACTGTCGCGGGGCTTCGTCTTCGGGCGCAGATTCGCCGCCACCGGCGTCCGGCGCCGCTTCAGCGTTCTCTGTGCCTTCAGGCTCGCCCGCCACCGGCTGCTCGGCGTCCGCGTTCTCCGGCGTGGGCTCTGGCCCGCCATCCGAGCCCTCCGGGGTAGTGCCGGAGCGGCCCAAGAACAGCGCGGCGGCGGCACCCGCGACGAAGACCGCCGCGAGGAATCCGACGACAATACCCACGGTCACGCCCGCTCCGCGCTCCCCGGGCGTCACAACGACCACCGGTGGGACCGGGGTGGGTACGAACTCTCCGGGGGCGACGCTCATCGTCGACCGCAGCCGGTCTATGCGGATTTCGAATTCACCCGCCTTGGGATGTATGAAGAACGCAATGGGACGCTTGACGCCCGGCTGGAAGACGTCGCGTCTCATCGAGTCGATTTGGTCGTTCAACCACAGCGCGAGGTTGAGCTCAAGCTCCTGGTTCGAGACGTTGGTCACGTCCACTTGGATAGCGACCTCATCGCCTGCTTTCGGGTTTCGCGGCCCGATGGTCAGGTTCTCGATCAGGAACTGTACCTCGGGCACATCCTCGCTTCCGGTAATCGTCCACTGAGAGAAGCCGGGGACGACGACGCTGAAGAACACCCGTGTCTCGTCCTCTCGCACCCGCTTGGCAGTCACCGGGCGCCACTGGGCCGACGGCTCGTCGAACCTGGTGAACTGCAGCGACCATTCGTGGATATTATTGGCGCTCAGCCAGCTCTTTTCGACGAACAGCGTCACGTGGGCCGCGACGAAATCGCCCTCAAGGAAGCCGTCCGTGGTCAGGCTCAGGAAGCTGTTGACTACCCGGCCGTCGGGCAGCGGCGTCATTCCGGCCAGCGTGCCCATCGGGATATCCGAGACGTTTACCTTGGCGTCGGGTATTGACCTGGTGTACTTGCCAAGTATGTTGTCGATCGGCGCCGGAGAACCCACGTCCTCCCAGAAGCCTGCGCTGTTGGGGTCATCCCCGAGCGGCGGCTCCGTTTCCGGTACCCAGGGTTCTACCGGGATGAACACGCCCACTTGGGCCAGCGCTTCTGGGTCCTTAGCCGGCCCAGCGGCCAACGCCGCGCCAGTCGAGGCCGCATTACGCCCGGCCGCGGCAATGACGGCATTGCCGGTGGCCTCCGCGTTGTTCTTGACCGAACTCGTCAGAGCGGTTCCCGTGGACTCCGGGTCTGATACGGCCGCCTCGGCCACTGCGTTACCGGTGGCCACCGGGTCTCGCACAGCCGCATTGGCGAGGGCGTTACCCGTCGCCTCCGCGTTGACCTGCGCTGCCTGGGCTACCGCGGACCCGGTGGCCACCGGGTCCGTCCGGGCTGCCTCTGCCACTGCGTTGCCCGTTGACACCGCGTCTTCTGCTGCCGCCGCGGCTACCGCGTTGCCTGTTGCCTGCGCGTCAGATGCCGCGGCTGCGGCAATGGCAACACCCGTCGCCTGCGCGTCAGATGCCGCGGCAGCGGCGATGGCAACACCCATCGCCTGCGCATCCTGGCGTGCGGCAGCGGCGATGGCAACACCCGTCGCCTGTGCATCCTGGCGTGCGGCAGCGGCGATGGCAACACCCATCGCCTGCGCGTCAGCTGCCGCGGCTACCGCGATAGCCCTACCCGTCGCCTCTGCATCCTGGCCCGCGGCGGCGGCGATAGCCCTACCCGTCGCCTCTGCGTTCTGACCCGCGGCCGCGGCGATGGCAAGACCCGTCGCCTGCGCGTCAACTGCCGCGGCCACGGCCACGGCCCTGCCCGTAGCGTCCGCGTCGCTTTCCGCCGCCGACGCGATCAAGGCACCGGCCGCCGCCTCGTTCGCCGATGCCATCGCCGCCAACGCGGCGCCGACTGCCTCTGAGTTCTCCTTCGCGGCCGCTGCCAGGGCGGCACCTGCCGCCTCCAGATCCTGTGCGGCGGCGGCGGCTATTGCAGCCACGAAGGCTTCCGGCGACTCCTCGGCCATCTCGGCGAGCGCCTCTCCGGCCTCCTCTGGGTCTTTAAGGATTTCCGCTATCGCCTTTCCCACCTCGAACGGTTGAGGTGTCGGCGTCCGTGTCGCGGTAGGCTGTACGGTCGCCGTCGGCAGCGGCGGAATCGGCGTACCCGTGGGCACTTGCGTCGCAGTGGCAACCGTAGGCCTAGGCGTCGGCGTCCCAGTGGCGGTCGCAGTAGCCGTAGCCGTAGCCGTAGCCGTAGCCGTCGCCGTCGCAGTTGCGGTCGCTGTAGCTGTCGGAGTTGCCGTAGAAGTCGG
>CAZENU010000035.1:0-23677 GCA_964513735.1 uncultured Dehalococcoidia bacterium | reverse complement strand
CGAGGAGCATCAGCATCAGGAGTTGGAGCGCCGACTGCGCGACGTGGAGGAGGTGCTGACGGAAGAGATGAACGGAGATGCCGTGTTGGCTCGAACCAGAAGACACCTGTACAGTCGTGTCGTCGCTCTCCGTGTCGCCGAGTTCGACCACTTCGAGAATGAAGAGGCCTTCGTGTTCCCTGTAATCCGCGAGCGGCTGGACGAACGGCAACAGCTGGAGGTCGCCAGGCGCCTGCTCTTCGACGAAGACTCAGATGACCCGCGGTGGATAATCGACTGGCTCGCCGACGCCTTGGAGCCGGCAGACCGGCAGCTGCTCACCGAGTTGGAACACCGGATAATGGAACCGCCGCTCGGTTAGCCGCCTTCAGGGATGCGCGCTCAGCACCTCGTAGCCGTAGTAAGGGACCAGGCGTGAATATCGGGTATCCCGGTGACGCCCTGTAGCTGCTCAAGGCGCTCGCACAGGGTCTGGGTCGCCTGGGCAAATGACAACGCTGGGCACGAAACGCCGGGGTACTTCACAGCAAGGAGACGACGATGTAGACAACAAACCAGTGTACGCGGCTAGGTTCGCTATTCCATCGGCTTTGGCCATAGCCTCTGCTGTGGTTATGCTTGCGGGCTATCTGGTGTTTGGAGCTCGGATACCAGGGCAGGCCCTGGCAGTGATCGGCGGGGCATACGCGCTGGTCCTCATATGGGCCGCTATCAGCTTGTCTTGCCGGGGAATAACCATCCCTGTGGGGATGCCGGGGCTGCGCCTGTTGTTTGCATCGCCCGGAAGGAGACTACTCTCATGTCAAGTGGCGGTGACTGGATTTTGGGGGAGCTGCCCATATGGGTTCAAGGTAGGAGACGTCTTTCACATCGACCAGCGAGGTGCCCTTTTGGCCCCTCTTTGCCAAACGGCCTTCGACGCTCTTGAACAGGCGGCGACCATGTCGCCGGAAGAGGGGAACCAGAGCGCGGGCTGCAGATGTCCTCTGGGAGACCGGCAGCTTGAATTCTCTCTCAAATTCGATACGGTCAGCCCAGCCTAAACGCGACAGATATGTCTTCTCACGTTTGGCCTTTCACCCAGCCGGCCCAGTTCGACTGAATTAGATCCACATTGCCCGGATGGAGCGATAAATGAATCCAGTCAACCTGTTCGACATGGAAGCGATGGCCAAGCAGCGATTGCACCACGACTACTGGGACTGGATCGAGGGAGGCTCGGCGGACGAGATAACGATACGTCGCAACCGCGAGGCGTTCGAGGAGATCAGCGTGCGCCCGCGGGTGCTGGTGGACACCGCCGGCCGCGACCTGTCCACGACGATGCTAGGCCAGCCGATTAGCTTTCCCGTCTTCGCCTCGCCGGTGGGGACGCTGTGGTTGACCCACCCTGATGGCGAGGTAGGTGTGGCCAGGGCGGCGAGCGACGTTGGCACCCTCATGGCGGTCGCCAGCGGAGCCCACAATACCCTGGAGGAAGTGGCTGCAGCGACCTCGGGACCGCGCTGGTTCCAGCTCTACCACTTCACGGACGAGGTCACCGAGTACATCGTGCCTCGTGCGGAGGCCTTGGGCTACTCGGCCATATGCCTTACCGTCGGCGGCGCCGGCGGGCGCGGCGGCAAGGAGCGAGACGCGCGCAACAACTACCGGCCGTCCAACGATCTTGGGTGGGGCGACCTCAAGGACCTCCCCCATCTCAGGGAACAGGTCAGCAGATTCATCATCCGCGGCCTCACGTGGGACCGGCTCGAATGGCTCCGCAGCCTGTCGAAACTGCCGCTGGTGGTCAAGGAGATCCTGACACCGGAAGACGCGCGGCGCTGTGTCGATCACGGCGCGTCGGCAATCGTCGTCTCCAACCACGGCGGACGCTCCTTCGACATGGAGCAGGCGACCATTGAGGCGCTGCCGGCAATCGTTGGCGAGGTCGGCGACGAGATCGAGGTCTACCTCGACTCGGGGGTTCGTCGGGGCACTGACGTGCTCAAAGCGCTGGCGTTGGGTGCGAGGGCGGTCGGGGTCGGACGACCCTTGTTCTGGGGCCTGGCGACCGACGGCGAGGCCGGGGTGCGCACGATGTTCGAGATGCTCCGGGACGAGCTCTCCCGCGCCATGGCCATCTGCGGCTGCCTGTCCGTCGACGACATCGACGAATCGCTCGTGGTGCTGCCAAACCGCCGCTAGCCGGACGCCTCGGGCCGTCGGCCCGGGCCAAAGGTGACTATGGGGCACGGCGGATCGCAAATCGACCGCTGCTCCACTGCAGTGCGTCAAAAGCCGTGGCGGGCACGTTGATTGACATCCCACACTCGATCCCGGTACGCTGGGGCAGCCCTAAATGGACCGGTGTAGCGGCGCGGACCGCGCCCGACCGGGGCGGAGGCAGCTAGTGGCAAGACACATCGTCATAGTGGCCGTACTGTGGGTCTCGCTCACGATTGCGGGCGAGGCGGCCGCACTCACTCTGATCCCCTTCCCGGTCAGCGGCGCCGAAGAGGCCGAAATCGTGGACGATGCGTTCACTCTGCTCGCCGTATTGGGCGTCCCGGTTGGCACTTTCGTCATGTCGGTGTTGGCCTACAGCGCGTTCCGGTTTCGGCGTGTCGGCACGCCTGACGAAGACGGCTCGCCCCTGAGAACACACCGAGGGGCGATCACCGTCTGGCTGGCGATAACGACCGCGCTGTGTGTTGCGGTGATCATCCACCCGGGGATCACCGGCCTGAACGAACTGCGAGCGAGCGAAGACAAACCCCCCGATCTACTGGTGCAGGTGGAAGCCGGCCAGTGGTTCTGGAATATCACCTATCCCGAGCAAGGAGTGTTCAGCCGTAAGGAACTTGTTCTCCCGGTGGGTACGCACACGCTATTCAAGATCCAGAACGCCGAACCACGAACAGAAAACGAACACCCTGTCCTGCACTCGTTCTGGATTCCTGCTTTTCGGGTGAAGATTGACGTCGTTCCCGGACTGGTGACCAAGACCGCTGCTACGCCAAACAAACTCGGAGACTCCACGACCGATGCCAACTACCGACTCCAGTGCGCAGAGCTCTGCGGCCTGGGACATGCGCTGATGCAGATCCCGGTTCGCGTCGTGGAACGGGGCGAGTTTGACGCCTGGATAGCCGAGCAGAGTCCGATCCGCTAGGAGGCCAAACCTATGGGTGTCCTGTCAGCGTTTTCGTCCCTGTTTCGGGGTCTGATCTTCGCGATCGTAGGCCTTGCGATCGGAGTCGTACTTGGTGGCTTGCTGGCCAACCTGGCCGACAACCCGGCAACTGCTGAGGTGAGGATCGCGGTCGGCTATGCCTTTGCCCTGGTCGGTTGGATACTGGGCATCGGAGTGTGGGATGCGTGGCCCCGCGAATGGCTGGGTGGCTCCCCAAAGCACCGCGACGTGACCGGATGGCGCCGTTACTTCGGTTTCAGCACCGACCACAAAGTCATCGGCGTCCAGTACCTGACCACGTTCATCGTGCTCTTCCTACTTGCCGGCCTGCTAGCCGTGTTGTTACGGATTGAGTTGATGGATTCCGGCGAGATGATGGTGGGGGCCAAAGACTACAACACCGCCATGAGTCTCCACGGAATCATCATGGTGGCGGTCGCCGTGGCGACGATCATGGGCGGTTTCGCCAACTTCGGCGTGCCTCTGATGATCGGCGCGGAAGACGTCGCGTTCCCGCGCATCAACGCGCTGAGCTACTGGATCATTCCGCCGGTCGCCGTGCTGCTGATCCTGACGCCGTTCTTCGGCGGCTTCGACTCCGGCTGGACGGCCTACCCTCCCCTAAGCGTGGTCAACGCCGACGGCCAGTTGCTGTTCCTGCTGGCCTTCATCACGTTCGGACTTTCGTCGATCCTGGGCGGGCTCAACTTCATCGCTACTATCGTCGGCCTGCGGGCCCCCGGGATGACCTGGGGCCGGCTACCGATATTTGTCTGGTCGATCTTCGCCGCCGCCTTGATCAGCCTTACCGCGACACAGGTGGTTGCCGCCGGCCTCTTCATGGTAGTGCTGGACAGAGTGGTAGGGATGGCTTTCTTCGACGCCTCGGCGGGCGGGAACCCCCTGCTCTTCGAGCACGTCTTCTGGTTCTATTCCCACCCGGCGGTCTACATCATGATCCTGCCGGCCTTCGGAATCTGGCTCGAGATCCTAAGCCACTTCTCTCGTAAGCCCGTCTTCGCGTACAAGTTGGTGGTTGCAGCGTTCCTTTCAATCGTCGCGCTGAGCTTCCTCGTCTGGGCGCACCACCTGTTCACCAGCGGCATGGGGAATTTCCTACACCTGCCGTTCATGGTGATGACGGAGTTGATCTCGATACCGACCGGCGTGGTCTTCCTGTCGGCCCTGGGAACCATCTGGCTGGGCAAGCTGTGGCTGCGGACCCCTATGCTGTTCGCTCTTGGCGTCTTCTTTACCTTCCTGATCGGCGGCCTGACCGGCATCTTCCTCGCCGACGTCGCCACGGACATCCATCTTCAGGATACCTACTTCGTCGTTGCTCATTTCCACTACACGATGGTCGGCGGCGAGATATTCGCCATCATGGCCGCGATCTACTACTGGTTCCCGAAGATAACGGGCCGGATGTACAACGAGAGACTTGGCCAGGTCCACTTCTGGCTAATGATGGTGACGTACAACCTGACATTCATCGCGATGTTCTGGGTCGGAACCCAGGGGATGAACCGTCGAATCGCCGACTACCCCGAGGAATTCACCAACGGGAACTTGATAGTCAGCATCTTCTCCTTCTTGCTGGCGGCAGCGTTCATCCCGTTCGTCTACAACATGATCGTGTCATGGGCCCGCGGGCCTGTGGCGGAGGCCAACCCCTGGAAGGCCAGGACGCTGGAGTGGCAAACGTCATCGCCGCCGCCCGAGGAGAATTTCTCCCAAATTCCCGAGGTGCTCGATGATCCCTATGGTTACGGCAAGTCGGGCTCAGTCCACGCGAGGATCGAGCCGGAGCCGAGCGGTGGCGATGGTGACGGAGGGTAGGAACCCCATCGACCCGGCAACAAAACAGCGAGGAGCTAGCGAATGAACGAGTCCAATCAGGGCAAGCGCATGCGTTTGGGGCTGGTCATCTTCATCGTGTTGATGATCGTCGAGGTAGTCGAGTACTACGTCGGCGTCGGCTTCGACCGTGGTGCGACCATCCCTCTAGTCGTTCTTGCAGTCCCCGGTGCCGGACTGATCGTCTACTACTTCATGCACATCTCGCAGCTCTGGCATCGGGAGGAGTGAAAACGTGGCCACCGGAACATCCCACACCCACCACGACACGCTCGCGATAAACCGGCTCGGACTCTGGCTCTTCATATTGTCGGAGGCTTTCCTCTTCGGAGCGCTGATCTCCAGCCGGTTCTACCTTCGGGGATTCGACCGACCCTCGGACCTGAACCAGGTGTTGGGCCTCGGAATCTCCGTGATATTGGTCCTGAGCAGCTTCACGGCATACCGTTCCGAGACGGCGGCCGCCCACGGCGACCAGAAACGATTCAAGCGCAACATCATTTACACGATCGGGCTAGGTCTATTGTTCTTGGTCGGCGTCGGAGTTGAGTGGGCCGAGGCGTTAAAACACTTCCCGCCATCAACCGAATTCGGCACGGTGTTCTTCACACTCACCGGCGTGCACGCGTTCCACGTTCTTTCGGGACTGGTCGCGCTGGGAATCATCTACTACATGGGCCGTGACGGCCGGTTTACCACCGGCTCGTACTGGGGCGTCGAAGGCACTGTGAAGTACTGGCACTTCGTCGACGTCGCCTGGGTGCTGATCTACCCGACGCTTTATCTGGTCAGCTAACACGAGGCCCAGGCCAGCCTATGCTACCAAGCTGGAGAGCCTGGTCAGGTGGATGAGCGCCGCGAGCGCTTTTATCATGGTCGGCTTCGCCACGCTGCTGATCACCGGTAACTACATAATCGTCACGGAGTGGGTCTATCGCACCACGGGCCCTCCTCTGGCCCAATGATGTGATCGCATATCAAGCCGGCGCCGGCGCTATGCGCCGGCTTCTTCCCAGCCACACTGCGTCGGCCCCGGGGACCAGCCCTCCCCTGGGGCCGACGCAGTGTGGCCCACAGTCAAGCGAAGCCACCTTCGAGTGGGCCACGTCGAGTATCTTGGGTGACCTGTCTCAATGCCGATCACAAGGAAGCCGGCCAAGGCCAGGTCCTGACCAACGCACCGGTGCCGCAGCCACACTCAAGAACGGGGGCCCCGGCTTCGTTGGCGACATCGAGGTAGAAACTGGTGTCCCGCCTCTGGCCGCCCGTCCAGACCAGGTCGCAGAACTCCGCGTACGCTTCGAAAAAATCAGGGGTCTGTTCTGGGCCGCTCACATCAGTGCGTCCTCGTCTTAATTAGATGACGTTCGGGGCGTGTGTTTAAGATCAGGGCTCCTAGCGTTGACACACGAATACCCCAAACTCGCCGGCTGTTGCCGACCCACCGTCCAGATTGACCAGACGGTCTGTCACCTCGAAGTTGGCCCTCCGCAGCAGAGACGTCACATCGTCAAGTGAGAACGCCTTCTGCCGCTCGTGGAACTCCTTGATCTCGTTCGCGTTCGTATCAATGACGATACCCAACTCGTTACGGTACCCTTCGTCGTCCACCTACTTCTCGCTCAGGATGAACTTGCCGGCAATCTCCGCCCAGTTCTTGATCGGCGCGGTCTCCATATCTGGCAACAGCCTAGGGCCGGCTAGGACGAGCAGGAACTTCCCAGACGGTCTGATCGCCGCTCGAATCCTCATGAAGTGCTCGGCGAGCTCCTCATCCGCCATGAATCCCAGCGTGTGGTTGTGCGCGACAGCGAAGTCGTATGCGGACTCCTCCGTCAGATCGGACCCTCGCTGAAGGCGGAACTCGAGGGGCCCGACCAACCACGACAGTCCGTCGGCGGCCGTCTGCCAGAATTGGCTACTCCTCGGAGACGGCGTACCCGATCAGCTTGTACGTCAGCTTGGCCGCGATGAATGCGCCGGCCTCGGGGCCCTCTCCTGGGCTCAACTCCGTGACGTCGAAGCCGACGATCTTTCGCTTCCGGGCGACCGCCCTGAGCAGCCCGGTCACGTCCTCCCAGCTCATGCCACCGGGCTCCGGGGTGCCAACGGCCGGCATGATGGAGGGGTCCAGGACGTCGAGGTCTATGCTCACATAAACGTTGGGCGATAGAGCCGAGACCACGGTCTCGGCAAGTCTCGCCCTGTCGCCATTCAAGGGCGGCCAGAACACCACCGGAAGCTCGTTGTGGCGGATGAAGCGGCGCTCGTCGGCGCTGAGGCTACGAACGCCTACCTCTACGAGCGGGCAGACATCAAAGAGGCGCCGGGCCACGGAGGCGTGGCCCCAGCGGGTGCCCATGTACTCGTCCCGCAGGTCTGCGTGGGCGTCCAGATAGAGCACGCTGACGTCGGGGTAGGAGTCGGCCAGCGCGGTCACCGCGCCGACGGTGATGGAGTGTTCGCCGCCCAGCAGCCCGACGAGCCGGCCCGGCCGGGCCAGGGCCCGCACGACGCGCTCAACTACCTCGGTCATGGCCCTGGGGCCGCTGGCGTCGGGGACGATCTCGGCCGCGGTGTGGATGCCTATCTCGGAGATGTCCCGGTCGAGCTCGAGGTCGTAGTCCTCAAGCTGCCTCGACGCGGTGATGATCGCCCTGGGCCCGTGTCGCGCGCCGCTGCGGTAGGAGGTCGTGCTGTCGTATGGGACCGGTACCAGGACGACGCGGGCATCTTCCAGCGTCCCGTTTTCCGGAGGCATGTCGGCAAACGTATCCCAGTGCCGGGCCACGCCCTCCAAGGGATCGACGCCGCTGTCAGCCATCCGACAGGCCGCCCGACGCGATGATGCCCACCCTCTCCTCAACCATGCCACTGAAGGCGGTGCGAGGGTCGCTGTACTCGATGCCCCTCTCCAGAGTCCACACCTTTACGTCGGCCAGGCCAAAGGTCTTCTTCACGTCGTTGAGGGAGCCCTGAGGGTCGAACTCCTTGCAGGAGAAGATATCTATGTTGACATACCCGCGGTCCGGGAAGGTGTGGACGCTGATGTGGCTCTCTGCGATCAGGACGAACCCGGACAGACCCCAGTCCTCGGGCGTCTTGCCGCGATAGGTGTACACCTGGGGCGTGATCATCTTCGTCATGCCGATGGTCGCCGGGTACTCGTCCAGAAAGGCGAACAACTGGTCCTCATCCGTCAGCTTGTCATGGTCGGCTCCATAGCCGTCGACGACGAGATGCACGCTGTAACTCTCCAGGAGAATGGATTGGGCTGGCCGGATAGGAAACGACCGATAGTGTAACACCCGAGGGGCCACACTACACCGCTCACCCCGAGCGCCCCGATGCAGAATCGGGATGTATCGAGGGGCCCCAACACCAGGTCCTAGAGTGGCTCCGTGAAGGCCCAACGTTGGTGGTCGCGCTGATTGTAAGGAAATCTGACCAACTCGCGCACTCGACGGAACTCTTCACCTCAAATTTCGCCGATCTGAACTATTGGCTCACCAAGTTGGACCATGATGTCGTCGCTGTCTGGCTACTCTCTTACGAGTGCACTCCGAAGGCCTTCGAAGAGCTTGACTACGACAGCTACCTTGAAGTGATGAGCGAATACAAGAACGCGATCGAGCACATCGTAAGATCAGGGAACATCGGTGAAGCTGAGTACTGGCACGTTTCAGTACTTGGTCGAACGGGTGAACCGTCGGTTGATCACGTCACCTCATATGCATTGAGAGCCTTATATCTGCCGACCGAGTGGGACCCTATGAAGAATCCCGAGATAGAGCCAAACTCAGCCGTGAACACGAGCTTGCTGGGTCTCACTCCTAATCCAATTCAGGATGGCCTGTTCCTGATTGGCAAGCACCCCGTCCTGGCAGGGGAAGCTTCTATCCTTGAAAGGCTATCATCGGTGGACTGGAAAGTTGGCTATACCAAGACATTCGAATCAAAGAACCACACATTTCATACACGTTGGCTTCCCCGAGATTGCAGGAAGGTACTGTCCAAAAAAAGGCTTGATGAACTGTCACTGAGTTGTCGGGACCTTTGGAGTTCGCTCCCAAATCCTGCCGTCTTGGTCCCAGAAGCTCACCCAATAGGTTCCGAATCGGTTGCAATGGAATAGACCGACGTAGGGCGGCGGATTGGCGCCGGTTCATAGAAAAATGCTACAGGTCACCAGCCGCGGGCTGAGGCCGGTCCCCTACTCAAAGCGCGTGGCCTCCCAATCAGAAGCGAGCATGCCGTAGACGGCCTCGTCGACATGACGATCGCGGAGCCATTGAGACTGGCGAGTGGTGCTCTCGTGGGTGAACCTCAGGCCCTCGGGTACGGCGCGACTCCGGGCGTTGTCGGCCGCGCATCAGATCTCGACGTGGTTCTGGCCAAGCTCGCCGAAGGCGGAGTCCAGCACGGCACTGCAGGCCATGGTCATGAGCCCCTTGCCTAGTGCTCCTCGGCCAGCCAGTAGCCCATCAAGGCCTTGCGGTCAGTCTGCCGTGGAGCCAGATGCCGGCCCTGAGCCCTTCGCCGTTCCGGCGCTCGGTCCTTAGAGCGGCTGATGCGTCTCCTGGTGTCGTCGGCTGTACCGAGGTCGTCGAGCCAGTTGAACCACCGCCGCAGATAGTCGCGGTTGGCGAGGGTGAGGACGAAGAGCGCGTCGGCGTCATCCTCATCCAGCAGCCGCAGCTCGGTCACCTCGTCGAGCCGCCGCAAGACGGCGCCGCCGTGGCCCTCTGCGATCACATCGTCAGCCGTTTGTAGAGCTGCAAAAGCCGGCGAGGGAGCTCGTAGATGTCGTCGAGGATCTCGTAGCCCATGTCCTCGGTCATCGTCTTAAGGTAGTCGTGCCCATTCTTGTCCACGGTCAGACAGAAGGCGTTGATCCGCTTCGCCTTGGCCTCGTCCAGCGCCATCTTGGTGTCGTGGACCGCGTACTCCTTCTCGACGCCCTCCCGGCTGTACCCGCGGTCCTGGGGGCGCCCGTCGCTGATCAAGAACAGCAGCTTGGTCCGGGCGTCCTCGGCCTCCAGCTTCGTCGTGGCGTGCCGGATGGCCGGACCCATGCGGGTGGCGTGCAGCGGAGCGATGCGGTCTACCCGGCGCTTGACGCGCTCCGAGAACGCCTCGTCGAGGTCTTTGATGATGTAGAACTCGACGTTCTCGCGACCGTACCCGGAGAAGCCGTAGATCCCGTAAAGGTCGCCGATCGACTCCAGGGCGTGGATCAGGAGAACGATGGCCTCCTTCTCCAGGTCGATGATGCGTTTGTAGGACCGCTTGGCGCCTTCGCCGCGCCGGTTGCGTAGCCAGACCATGTACTCGACCGGGTCCTCAGGAGCCTCCCAGTCGTCGGCCGCGCTACGGGCCTCCTCGATGGCCTCGGCCGTGGACGCGCTGGTGTCCAGCAGGAATACCACCGCGACGTCACGCTGTATCTTGTTGCGCCGCCAGAAGAGCTTCTCACTCGGGCCCACGCCTGTGCGGATGTCTATGAACGCCTCGATGACGTCGTCGATGTCGATTTCATCGCCGTCCTCGAGCTTGCGGACCTTTCGAGACATCTCGGGCACCAGGAGCTCGAATTGTCGCTTGAGCTGGCTCGCCAGCGAGCCGTAGCTCGCGAGGGTCGTGCCGTAGTAGTCCGCGTCGCCCTCCGCCATGGCCTTCTGGTGGACCATGCACCAGCGGGGCTTGTAGTCGTCGGCGCGGAAGTCCCACTCGTCGTAGGCAAATGTCTTCGGCTCGGTCGGGTCGAGCGCGCCGCCCTCCTCGTCGACATGGACCAGTGGGCCCTGGCCCATCTGAGGGACATCGGGCATGTTCTGGCTGGCTTCCTTAAGCATGTTGCTCGACAGCGCTTCACTGGAGGCCTGGGCCACGCCCGCCAACGCCTCCAGGTCCAGCTCGGCGCTGTTTTCGAGCATCTCCTCCAGCATCTCCTGGGTGATCTGCTGCTCGGCGCCCTCCTCGGACGAGTCTCTCCGCCGCAGCCTGAGCTGTGAAAGGAACTGGACCAGCTCGGGCTTGAAGTCCCCACGGTAGTCGACGTCCTCGCTGAGCGTGTAGTCCTCGGCCTCGGACGAACCTTCCTGGCCGGCCCCCTGCATGATCTGCTGCAGCGTCTCCGCGAGATCGGCTTCCGTCTCCTCGTCCTGAACGTCGGCTCCCAGGTCCACGTTCTCCCAGTCCTCGGCGGGCACCTCTTCGTTCGGTATCTGAGAGAGGATGCCGTAGATGCGTATCGTGGCCTCCGCCGTGTCCTCGACCGTGGCATCGTCGGCCAGCACGCGCCGAGCGATGGCGGCGATCTTGCGCGCCTCCACCACGTATTTCGCCGGGGCCTCGAGACCGTCGTCCTGCAGTAGGCTGTACCGGACCAGGAACTCGACCAGGGCCTCCAGGGCAGACGCCGACCGGATGTCGGGCCTGCCGTTCAGCGAATCTCTCTGAACGATCACGTATGCGCCCCTGATGCCCTTGTACTCGGACTTGACGCGGGCGTCCAGCCTCCCGTCCTCGACGACCGTGAAGACGTCCAGGGCCACAGAGCGCTGATCGAATATGTCGAAGAATCGCTGCATGTCGGTCAGCCAGGCGCGCTCGACGCCCTCGCCCTCCGCCGCGCCGCCAGCGGCGGCTCGCCCGCCCATCGTCTGCAACCGCGGGCGCAGGTCCGTGAACAGTGTCGACGGCCGTTCGTACTCGAAGTCGAAGCTGCCGAACTCCAGGTGCGCCACCTGGTGGGTGGACACGACCTTGAGGAGGGCGAAATTCTCGTTCTTGCTCCCGTATTTGTCGATCTGAGACGGCACGTACACCGTGGAGCCCTCGGTCGACGGCGCTTCGTCGGAGACCCAGCCGATGTTCTTCTCGGCCAGATCCTCGCTTGCCGCCAGACTGACGTCGGAGCCGGCGAGAGCGCAGCAGTACAGCTCCATCACGCCCTTGACTCGGTCGAACTCAACGCTGGACGAGAGCGCCTCCAAGAGCTCCTGAGCGAAGGCGGACTCTACGCGGAAGAAAGCAAGCCCGGCTTCTTCGTTCTGCCCGAACAGCCGTACCCCGTCCTCGAACCAGCGCTCGAGCTGGGCCGGCGTGATCCGGCCAAGCATGGCCGGACACGACTTGATGAAGTCGGTAACCGCCATGGGCGAGACGTCCATCAGGTGCTCGGCGAGACCCAGGAGCTGCGCGTGGTTGTCGTCGCCCAGCTCAGCCAGAGAGCGCGACACGTCCAGCATCGCAGCCGGGGGGTTCGCGTAGCCGACACTGCGCAGGCGGTCGGCCAGCCCCAGGAACCGCACCCGCTCGCCGGCGCTTATGACGGGCAGCGCCTTGGCGGAGGCGTCGAAGAGCGCCTTGACCTGGCGCCAGTTGGTCTCCACCTGCGCCGTGGCCAGCGCTATGAACACCTCTTTGCCGTCGCCCAGCAGCGGGAACACCTGCAGCCCCAGCCCGAGGCACTCGGCCGCCAGGTCCGACGAGCGCCGGGCGAGGGTGTCGAGGAAGGCGACGAAGCCCTTGAGCTCCTTCACCGTCATCGCTTCGAGCAACTCCGGGCTAGTCTCGAAGAACTTCGACGAAAGGGTACTGGACTTCCAGGTACCCTTGTACAGGCTCCTGCCCATGCCGGCCCAGCTCTCTATGTGCCGGGACCTCAGCTTGCTCATGGCGGCGGGACTCGCCGAGAAGTATGCCGCGGCGATTGAGGGGGACTCCTCGCACAACGTCCTGCCGCTGCCGGACCACTTGAGAAAGTAGTTGAACGGCATGAGGCCGGCGACCTTCGGACTCGCCTTCAGGAAGGCCTCGGCGGGCTCCGAAGAGCGGCCGACCTTGGCGACCACGGCCAACCCCACGGCGGCCCACTCGGATAGCTGGACGTCGGTGAGCGAAGCGGCCAACGCGTCCCACGCGGCCTCGAACTCCCGTTGGACCGAGGGCGCCGCATCCTGGAGGCGTTCGGCTAGATGCTCTCTGGTCAGCCCGGCTGCGTCTTCCAAGTCAACTCCTCGCCTGACGCCTGGGACATTAGTTCAACGAACCGGAGCAGCAGCCTGGCCGTTGCCCCGAAGATCACGTGGTCGTCGTAAGCGTAACAAGGCCATCGGACCGGCTTCCAGTCGATCAACCGCGTCTCGTTTCGGTCTAAGGCGCCGCTGATCAGGGGACCGGCCGGTAGCTCAATTATCTCCGCCACCTCGGCCTGGCTTGGGACGAAGCGGTAGCCCGCTGGTATCGTCCCGACGAAGGTCCCGATCGCGTAGCTCGAGTTCGTGGCCACCTCGTCAAGCTCCCCGAGCACGTCGACGTCATCCGGCCGGATTCCCACTTCTTCGTGCGTCTCCCGAAGGGCCGTATCCAAGAGGGTGCGGTCGGCACCGTCTCTGCGGCCACCAGGGAAGGAGACCTCGCCCTTGTGGTCGTCGACGGTGTCGCTCCGCTTGTTCAGAAGGATGGCGTACTCGCCGTCCTTCGGGTACAGAAGGAGCATGACGCCGGCCGGGGCGAGAGTCGGGTCGCCGAGCGTTCTCTTGGGGTTCTCGGCCAGAATGCGGCGGACCGCCGCCATGGTCGCGGACTCCATCTAGGAGACGACCGCCATCACTCGAAGATCGAGGTGATCACTTCTTCGATGCTGGCATAGATGGACTGGTCGTCGGTGACGGCCCAGTTGATGGCCACCTGGCACGCCCGGCGGGGCGCGATGCCCTGGGTCATGAGCCGCCCGGCGTAGATTAGCAGCCGGGTGCTCGCGCCCTCGGCCAGCCCGTGCTCCTTCAGGTTGCGGACCTTCTGCCCCAGCTTGGCGAGCTGACGGGCCGTGGCCTCGTCGATGCCCGCCTCGTGTGCGACTATCTTCGTCTCGACGTCCAGAGGCGGCGAGTCGAACTCTAAGGCAACGAATCGCTGCCTCGTGCTGTGCTTAAGGTCCTTCAGCGCGCTCTGGTAGCCCGGGTTGTAGGACATGACCAGTAGGAAGCCATCGGCCGCCTCCAGCAGCTCGCCACGCTTTTCGACGGGCAGTATCCGCCGGTGGTCGGTCAGCGGGTGGATCAGGACGGTGGTGTCCTTGCGGGCCTCGACGATCTCGTCCAGATAGCAGATGCCGCCCGCCTTGACCGCTCTCATGAGCGGGCCGTCGACCCAGACCGTGCTCGTGCCCTCCAGCAGATAGCGGCCCACCAGATCGCTAGCTGTCAGGTCCTCGTGGCACGCAATGGTGACGAGTGGAACACTGGACCCGTTCCGCTGGTCCACCATAGCGGCGTCTTGCTTCGACCCCTTCTTGACCTTGGTCAGAGGCCTGCCGAGCCTGTAGGACATGTACTCGACGAATCGGGTCTTGCCTACGCCCGTTGGTCCCTTGAGGAGTACCGGGATCTTCTCTCGGTAGGCGGCCTCGAAGAGCTCGACCTCGTCACTGACCGGGATGTAGAAGGGCTCCTCGGTCATGGAGTATTCTTCGATGATGTAGCTGCGGTACAGCGTTTGAGTCGGAGTCGTCATGCTGCGGTCTTAGCTCCTTTTATTCGGTGCCCGTTCGCGCCATAGCCCGGTAACACGTTCTCGTAGCTGATCGAGGCCGCCGCCATTGTCTATCACGACATCTGCGCGCGCAAGCCGCGCTTTCTGGGTCATCTGTGCCCGGACTCTCGCCCGGAATGCACCGGCGTCTAGGCCGTCACGGAGGCCCACCCGATCGGCCACTAGGTCTTCCGAAGCCACCGTCACCCATATCTCGTCCACCAGATCGGCCCAGCCGGCTTCCAGCAGCAACGCGGCCACGAGAACGACCGCCTCGACCCGGCGCTCACGCATATGCAGCAACCTGCCGGCGACGGCAGCCCTTGTCCGCGGATGTACTATGCTCTGGAGCCTCTCCAGCGCGCCTCGGTCGTTGAAGACGATATCGGCCAGCCTGCGTCGGTCCACCTCGCCGTCGGCGGTCAGAACACCTCCGCCGAACTCGGCGACCACCTCCGTCAGCCCGTCGGTACCCCAGGCGTATGTCTCGTGGGCCAACAGGTCGGCGTCTATGACCGCGGCGCCCAGCGATTCGAGGACCCGGGCGACCTTCGTTTTCCCCGTGCCGATGCCGCCAGTGAGTCCTATTACACGCATACTCATAGGGCGATTCAACTAGCCCAAACTATTCTAGCAACGGCCACGACAAAGGGTCAACACTCGAATGGCCCGGCACGCGTCGCATGGCATAGCCGCGGCACCGCCTGAGATATAATGTCGGCACACACGGTAAAAGGAACGCGGATGACCTCCCATCTCAGGGACCTGCCCAGTGTCCAGCGCGTGCTGTCGGAGGAGCGCGTCCGACGGCTTGTACAGCTCTACTCCCACGACGCGGTGGTGGAGCTGGTGCGCTCCGAGCTAGATGCGGCTCGAGAGACCGTCCGCACCGGCGGCAGGGCGCCCGTGATCGAGGAGATCGCCGCCGCGGTCGAGGGACGCGCATCGTCGAGCTGGCAGGCTTGGCCCGACCGCGTCATCAACGCCACCGGCGTGGTCCTGCACACGAACCTTGGACGGGCGCCGCTGAGCAGGGACGCTCTGGACGCCATCCAGCGTGCCGCCGAAGGCTACGGCGACCTGGAGATGGACCTGAAGTCCGGCCGGCGCGGCTCGCGGCAGGACTACGTCTCCGCGCTGGTCTGCCAGGTCACCGGGGCCGAGGCCGCGCTGGTGGTCAACAACAACGCCTCCGCGCTGCTTCTGGGACTGGCCGCAGTGGCGGCGGACAAAGAGGTCATCGTCTCCCGAGGCGAGGCCATCGAGATCGGCGGCGGCTTCCGCATCCCCGACGTGCTGCGGCAGAGCGGCGCGGACCTGGTAGAGGTCGGCACCACCAATCGCACCTACGTGGGCGACTTCGAGGCCGCCATCACCGAGGGGACCGGCGCCATCCTGTCCGCCCACGCCAGCAACTTCAAGGTTACGGGGTTCACCCACGCGCCGGATCTGTCGGAGCTGGTGGCGCTGGGGCGAGAGCGGGGCGTTCACGTGCTGCACGACCTCGGCAGCGGCTGCCTGCTGGACACTGCGCGGTATGGGTTGGCCCACGAGCCGATGCCCCAGGAAAGCGTCGCGGCCGGCGTGTCGCTGGCTTTCTTCTCGGGCGACAAGCTCCTCGGCGGGCCACAGGCCGGGATCATTACCGGCGACGCCACGCTGGTGAGCACTGTAGCGAAGCACCCGTTGGCACGGGCGGTACGCATCGACAAGCTGAACATAGCCGCGCTGACGGCGACCCTCGTCCACTACCTCAAAGGCGAGGCCGCCGAAAAGGTCCCGGTGTGGCGGATGCTGTCGGAGTCGGCCGGGGCGCTGGAGCTCAGGGCCAGGCGATGGGCCGGAACGCTGGGCCAGGGTTGCTCGGTGGTCAGCGGCCGCTCAGCCATCGGTGGAGGCAGCCTGCCGGGCGAGTCTCTGCCCACGAGCCTGCTGAGCCTCGACGCCGGCGATGCCCCGGGAGGCGCCACCGGATTAGCCGCCGCCCTGCGGGCCGGCGAGCCGCCGGTCATCGCCCGCATAGACAACGAGCGGGTCGTGCTCGACCCCAGGACAGTCCTCCCGGACGAGGAAGAGCCGCTGCTCCGCATCGTCGCCTCGGCCCTGAAGCAATCTACCATAGAGCGCGCAGAGTCCGGAGAATAGATGAATGTATTCTCCATTTTCCTGCTTTGACACCTCTGTTATCTCTGTGTCCTCTGTGGTGATCTCTTGACCCTTTTCGAGCACCGGGCGAAAAGCCAGCTCAGGCGTGAGGCGCCGCTGGCCGCCCGGATGCGGCCGTGGACCTTCGACGAGTTCGTCGGCCAGGAGCACATCGTCGGCCCCGGCCGGGTGCTGCGCAAGAGCATCGAGGCCGACCAGATTCCGTCGATGGTCCTGTGGGGGCCACCCGGCTCCGGCAAGACCACGCTAGCGCACCTGATCGCCACGCTCACCAAGAGCCAGTTCAGCCCGGTCAGCGCCGTGGGCTCGGGGGTCGCCGACCTGCGTCGCATCGTCAAGGAGGCCGGCGACCTGCTGGGCATGCAAGGCCGGCGGACGATCCTGTTCATCGACGAGATCCACCGCTTCAACAAAGCGCAGCAGGATGTCATTCTTCCCCACGTCGAGAACGGGACCGTGGTGCTGGTGGGCGCGACCACGGAAAACCCGTCCTTCGAGGTGATCTCTCCCCTGCTCTCCCGGGCCCGGGTCTTCACCCTGAAGGCGCTCACTGACGAGGAGGTCGAGACGCTGGTGCGTCGCGCCGCCGAGGACACAGAGCGCGGCCTCGGAGACAGGAGGCCCGCGCTGGACGACGACGCCGTAACCGCGCTGGTGACGGTGGCCAACGGCGACGCCCGCATCGCGCTCAACGCGCTGGAGCTGGCGACCGATGCGACGGAGCCCGACCAGGCCGGCGTCCGTCGGGTTACGCTGGCCGCAGTCGAGGACGCGGCGCAGCAGCGCACGCAGCTCTACGACCAGGCCGGCGACGCCCACTACGACACCATCTCGGCGTACATCAAGTCGATGCGAGGCTCGGACCCGGACGCGGCCATCTACTGGCTGGCGCGCATGATCGAGGCCGGCGAGGACCCGATGTTCATCGCGCGTCGCCTGGTCATCCTGGCGGCCGAGGACGTGGGCATGGCCGACCCGCAGGCACTCTCGGTAGCGGTGGCGGCGCAGCAGGCGGTGCACTTCGTCGGCATGCCCGAGGGGCGCATACTCCTGGCCGAGGCGACGGTCTATCTGGCGACCGCGCCCAAGAGCAACGCCTCACACAAAGCCATCGATGCGGCCCTGGACGACGTGCGCCAGACCCGAAACGACCCGGTGCCTATGCACCTGCGAAACGCGCCCACGGGACTGATGAAGGAGATGGGCTACGGTAAGGACTACAAGTACTCACACGACCACGAGGGCAGCTTCGCGCTTATGCAAAACCTGCCCGACAGCCTAAGAGGTCGCCGCTACTACCACCCCGGCGACCAGGGCTATGAGCCCAAGGTATCCGCCCGTCTTCGCAAATGGTGGGGGCCAGTCGAGCCGAAAAAGGAGCGAGAGGGAGACTGAACACACATGGAAACCACCGAGGAAATCGTGGAGCCATACTGTCGATACGTCAAGGGTTGGTTTACGATACCGAACATCAAGTGCCAAGGGCAGCGCGAGATTGACCGTCTCGCCATCGATCCGTCGTCAAGGCGTGGCGTCCGGCGATACCACGTAGAGAGTCGCGTCTCCATTTCGGGGTCATACTCGAAGCGGACTGCGAAGGGAATTTTCAGTCGAGAAGCTCAGACAGCGAATAGAGCAGGCGGGTCGGCGAAGCACGATCGATTTCTTCCTGGAGCGAACGTTCGGCGCAGATGACGTGCTTTGGCAACTTGCCAAGTATGGCTTCACCGGCCGGAACTACAAGAGAGTGATCGTAACTTGAGATAGGACCGACGAAGCCACGGAGAAGGCTCGACAAGAGGCCATCGAATTGTGGGACTTCCGGAAGATCTTGGAGGAAATCGCCGAGACGTTTCGGAACGATAGGACGTACTTCACAGATGACACTTTGCGAACGATCGAACTCTTCGCCCGATCACTAGACCGGAACCGTTAGGAAGGTTCGGCCTCGTATCGACAACATCCGTATTGCGGCTCAGGAAAGTCGACCTACCGCGAGTCGCCCCTCACCGATATCCCATAGACACGACGTGTGCGTCTGTCCAGCTCGCATCCTAGTCTACGCAGTTTGCGGGTGAGCTCCCGGTATTTCAAACCGAGACCATAACCTCGCTCGAGCCTTGCTGCCCACCGACAGCCTCTGTGGCCGCTTCGACCTGAGGGGGAAGGGCATCTCCCCTGTCGCGATAGGACTCTAGGAACGCCGCGGTGACACCCTAAAGATTCTCCAGCACCTGGGCTGCGGTATCGCCCAATGCCCCGCGGCCCGGTAAGTCGGGAATCTCGGCCAGATACTTTTCTTCCGTGTCTTCTAACGGCTCTCGGAGGACGAATTGCAGTCTGTATAGCTTCATGGTGTCCCTTCCTGCGACTCTGGACGACGACACAGAGACTTTCACAATGATACAACCTGGACCGCAAACTCGAACATCGTTCAGCTACAGCGAACGCGGCTCTCTACTGCTACGCCTCCACACAACCGGCTTCGACCATCACGCTACGCAGCAGCCGCGCAAGGAGCTCCGGTATCTGGCCGTCGCCCTCGCCGGCGGCGCACACGGTCTGGTCGGCTATGTGAAAGTCCTTGATCTGCACGTAGCCCAGGTAAGGGCTCAGGAGCGGCCAGCCCTTCTCCGTCGCAGACGTGACACCGACAACGGAGAAATTGGCCGTGTCCCACACGAACCTCAGGGCCAGAGAGTCCACGGCCTCTAGGATTGACCGGCAGCGCTCTAGGGTGTCTCCCATCACGCCCACTTCGTTCTCCAACAAGAGCACGATGCCATCGTCCTCAGCCCTTCGCGCCATGCGCTCAAGACGGGAGATGGCTTCCTGAAGGTATCGGTCTTGCTGGCCATTGCCCCCGCCGGGTGGATAGAAGGAGAAAACCCTCACCCGGTCAGTGCCGAGCGCATCGGCGACACGGAGCACACGGTCCAGTCTGTCCAGATCCGTCTCCGATGGGTCGGTGATCACCGACTTACCGACCGGGCTGTCGATGCAGCTCACCCCTACGCCGGACCGCTCGCAGGCCGTCTTGATCGCGTCCACCTGACGGTCGTCGAGGTCGGACACGTTCGTTCCCCAGGCGGCGTGAAGCTCCAGGAAACCGATGCGCAGCTCGCCCATCACCCTGAGCTGGGTATCCAGGTCGGCGTCGATCTCGTCCCCAAAGGCGCTCAGCGTGAACGCTGCACCAGCGCCGGGCTGGTAGATGGCGGGCGGCATGTTGTGTCCTAGATGCCTACATTCCGCACGACGGCCTTGCCGGTCCGCCGGTTACGCGCTGAACAACGCCTGGAAGGCGGCCAGGGTGTAGTCGATGTCGTCAGGGGTGATTTCGTGGTGGGTGGCCAGGCGCCAGGTGGTGCCGGCGCGCTCCCCGACCTTCACGCCCCGCTCTCCCAGACGCCGTGCCATCTCAGACGACCGGTCGTTGGTAACTTCGAAAAAAAGCAGGTTCGTCGGCAGCCGCTCCGGCTCGATCTCTATGCCGGGGATCTCGGCCAGCCCGCTGGCCAGCCTGCGGGCGTTGGAGTGGTCCTCGGCCAGCCGGTCGACATTCTCCAGGGCGACGATGCCACAGGCCGCGATGATCCCCGCCTGCCTCATCCCCGAGCCCAGCATCTGACGCCAGCGCCGCGCCTCCTGTATCACCTCGTTCGTGCCGCACAGCAACGAGCCCACCGGCGCGCCGAGGCCTTTGGACAGGCAGAAGCTAACCGTATCGGCGTCTTTGACCAGCTCCGACACGGGTGTCTCGAGCTGTACGGCCGCGTTGAATATGCGGGCGCCGTCGACGTGAAAGGCGATGCCATTGGCATGGGCCACGTCGGCCACGCTGGCCGTGTCCTCGGGAGTCAGAACCGCGCCGCCGGCCGCGTTGTGGGTGTTCTCCAGCGCGATCATCCTAGTCGGCGCGTAGTGCACGTCGTCGGGCCGGATGGCCTTCTCCACGGCGGCGGGGTCGATCATCCCACGGTCGTCGTTGGGCAGCGGGTGCAACGCGACGCCACCCAGGACCGACGCGCCGCCGCTCTCGGCGTTGAAGATGTGCGACTTGTCGCCGAGGATGATCTCGTCGCCCCGCTGACACTGCGCCAGGATCGAGAGCAGGTTGCCCTGGGTGCCGCTGCTGACGAGCACTGCGGCCTCTTTGCCCAGCATCTCGGCCGCCATGGCCTCCAGGCGGTTGACGGTGGGGTCCTCACCCGCGACGTCGTCGCCTAGCTCGGCTTCGGCCATGGCGCGGCGCATCTCCGGCGTCGGCAGGCTCTTGGTGTCGCTGCGGTAGTCGATCGTTCGCATCGCGTTATCTCCTTGATTTCCTGCTTGTTGGTCTGCCGGACAGACACCGTGCATCAAGCGTATCTCGCACCCGGGTATGTCTCTGGCTGGCCGCGCTTGTGGCTCAGACTCGCTGGGCGCGGCGCTGGCGTGGAATCGCGGCGTTGATGGCCTCGCGTAGCGTGCGGGCTACCTCGTCTACCGAGCCGGACATGTCGTTGGCGGGCATGTCTCCGGCCGGCACGAGACAGCGTCGAAACCCCAGCCGGCTGACCTCCGCGGTCCGCCGGCCAAGTTGCGGCACCCGCCTCACTTCACCACTCAGGCCGACCTCACCTATGGCGGCCAGGTCTGAGGCCACCGGCGCGTTGCGGGCGCTGGACACGATGGCCAGCGCAACGCCTAGGTCCGCGGCGGGCTCATCGATCCTCAGCCCGCCGGTCACGTTCACGATCACGTCCTCGCCGGCCAGCGACACCCCCGCACGTCGGGTGAGCACGGCGCAGACCAGCAGCAGGCGGTTGAGGTCGATGCCGGAGGCCACCCGCCTCGGCACCGGGAGCATGGACGGGCTGGTCAGCGCCTGCACCTCGACCAGTAGCGGCCTGCTGCCCTCCAGAGTCGGCACTACGACTGAGCCGACGGCGCCCTCGCTGCGCTCAGACAGAAACGTGCGCGACGGGTCGGCGACGTCGGCCAGTCCCCTCTCTCCCATCTCGAACACGCCTACTTCATTGGTCGATCCGAACCGGTTCTTGACCGCCCGCAGCAGCCGCCACGAGCTGATCGGGTCCCCCTCCATGTACAGCACGACATCGACCATGTGCTCCAGGACCCGTGGGCCGGCGATGTCGCCGCCCTTGGTCACGTGTCCCGTGAGCACCATCGGCACGCCCTGGGCCTTGGCCCAGCCCATCAGGACACGGGCGCATTCCCGTATCTGGCCCACGCTGCCCGCGGCCGACGAGAGCGACTCGTCGTAGACCGTTTGTATCGAGTCGACTACGCATAGCGCCGGCCCATCTCGCTCCAGCTCCGCCATCACCGCGTCAAGGGAGGTCGTGTGCAGCAACATCAGGCCGTCGCCCGCGATCTCGAGGCGCTCGGCGCGGAGCTTGACCTGGGCCGACGACTCCTCGCCGCTTACGTAGAGAACGCGGCCTCCGCCCTTGGCGACGTCGGCCGCTATGCGGAGCATCAGCGTCGACTTGCCGATGCCGGGGTCGCCGGCTATCAGGCAGAGCGAGCCGGGGACGACGCCTCCGCCGAGGACGCGATTGACCTCGGCCGACGAGGTCTGAAGCCGAGGAAGCTCGTCCGAGGACAGCGCGGAGAGCTCCTGGGCCGGAGCCGACTCCGGCGGGGCCCTGCGGCCGTCGCGGGAGCCGGGGCGGTCTACCCGGTGCTCGACCAGGGAGTTCCATTGGCCGCAGGACGGGCAGCGGCCCTCCCACTTGGGACTCTCGTTACCGCAGGACTCGCACAGGAAGGTCGTCTTTGTTCGAGACTTTGCCATAGTAGCCGCTTAGGGGCGCTTGCGCAGGTATGTTAGCTCGTGCGGTCAGGGGAGTCTACGGGTCGTCTACGGGTTCGCCCTCACAGGGACGCCGCCGCGCCTCCATGCGTCCCACCCAGACCCTAACGCTGGCTCCGTCTACCCCAAGTAGCCCGATTCCGAATCGGGGCTACTTGGGGCCCAAACGCCCAGGGCAGCGGGCGATCGGCGGCAGTTCTTAGGTGTCCCCAGGTGCCTGCCTCAAGATCAGGCGCAAAAGCAAAGGAGCCCGGGAATCGTCCCGGGCTCCTTTGCCGCTGCTCGCCGTGCTCGGGTCAGGCCGAGCCGACCGGCATGGGGGACTGTGTCTTGACGGTGATTTCGTCTTCGTCGACGTCGATCATCGCCGTGTCGCCGGGTGAGAAGCTCTCCCCCAGGATGGCGTCCGACAGCTTGTCCTCTAGGTGGTCCTGGATGACCCGCCTAAGCGGCCTGGCGCCGAACAGGGGGTCGTAGCCCTTCTCGGCCATCCACTGCTTGGCGGCGTCGCTGACCTCGAGGCTGATGCCCTTCTCGATCAGCCCGAAGGCCACGTCCTTGAGCATTATGTCCACGATCTGGCCCATGTGTTCCTCGCTCAGCGCGTGGAACACGACGGTACCATCGATGCGGTTGAGGAACTCGGGCCGGAAGAAGCGCTTGATCTCGTCCAGCACGTTCTCCTTCATCCGCTCGTAGTTGTTCTTAGCCTTTTCCTCACCCTCGGCATGAGGAGTGAAGCCCAGTGTCCGGTCCTGCCTGATGAGGTCGGAGCCGATGTTGCTTGTCATTACTATGATCGCGTTGCGGAAGTCCACCTTCCGACCCTTGGCATCGGTCAGATGGCCGTCGTCAAAGATCTGCAAGAGCAGGTTGAAGACCTCGGGATGGGCCTTCTCGATCTCGTCCAGGAGTATCAGGCAGTACGACTTGCGGCGCACGGCCTCGGTTAGCTGGCCACCCTCTTCGTAACCGACGTAGCCCGGAGGTGCGCCTACGAGCCTGGAGACGGAGTGCCGCTCCATGAACTCCGACATGTCGATACGTACAACGGCGTCCTCGCTGCCGAACATGAACTCGGCCAGCTTCTTGGGCAGGTAGGTCTTGCCCACGCCGGT
>CAZENU010000034.1:3215-24550 GCA_964513735.1 uncultured Dehalococcoidia bacterium | reverse complement strand
TTCTCGAAACTTTATATGCGGAAGTCGATCAACACAAGGTCCCGACCCTCGAGCCGGGAACAGGTTCGAGGGCGGGCTCAGGGCTAGACGACGATCGGCTCCTCCTCCAGGTCCACCTCCATCAGACGGAGTGAGGGATACGCCTCCTTCTGGTAGACCTGCACTCTGAACCTCTGGTTGTCGGCCACCAGGACGTGTCCTTCATCGGTCAGCTTGACCGACACTGGACGTCGGAAGAACTTCTCAAGGTATACGTCCTCGGACATGAACCTCTGTTTGATGATCTCGGTACTTTGGGCGGCGCCGGCTGCGACGGCCCACTTGGAGAGAGTCGCTGCGCCGTGGAAGACGTCCACGAAGCGTCCGTCGTGTGCAAGCACCTGCACCCGGTCGTTTTTCCAGTCAGCCACATAGATGTCCCCGTCCAGGTCCACCGCCACGCTGGTGGGCCGGTTGAACTGGCCGATGTCGTTCCCTGACGAGCCGAAAGATGCGAGGAACCGCCCGTCGCCGGTGAATTTCTGCACACGGTCGTTGCGCCAGTCCGCGACGTAGACGTTGCCCTCGTGGTCCAACGTAATGCCCCACGGGAGATTGAACTCCCCATCGCCGGTGCCTGGAGAGCCCCAGTTGAGCAGAAACCGGCCGTCTCTCGTGAACTTCTGGATGCGGCTGTTGCAGTGGTCGACCACGAATAGGTTGTCATCGGGGTCAAACACGATGCTGCTGGGGCCGTTCAGCTCACCGTCGCCTCTTCCGGTCGTCCCCCAGTGGGAAACGAATTTCCCAGACTGTTGTACTATCTGGCCTCTGCGGATGATACTTTGCACACCGCCATCGGCAGCTACCTCTTCAGGGTCGATGGTGAAGGCGTTGATGCGGTTGGTCAGCTCGTCCGCGATGTAAAGTAGCCCATCGCGGCCGAAGGCCAAAGAGGTGGGTCTGGCTATCTGCCCTACCCGGGTGCCGACCTCTCCGAACTCACCCAGGTACTCTTCGTCGTCAAAGGTATTGAGGACGATCTTGGCGTGGTCCAGCTGCTGACGGCACAGAACTGCCATCACACCATCCGGTCTGAGCGCCAGGTCCCACGGGTTGTGGTACCAGATATTGTCGGCGCCTCCGATGGACTTTACGTACCGCCACCCCGCTCGCAGCAGCACCTCTTGCTTGGCCATAGCGATCACCTCATGGATATAGAGTCGGGACGCCTCAACCTAGCGCCGTTTCCCGTGCCGCCGGAGCATTGCGGTCCGGACGGCCGGAGTACTGGTGCCTACGCGAGCTGGAAGTCGGGCGTCGCGGCTATGAACGTCAGAAGGCCGGCCACGGTCCGCCCGAAGGCTTTGCGGCCCTCCGCCGTGTCGAGCCCCCGGCTATCGATTTGAGTGGCGTACTCGACAAGGCCCTCTCTGGTGGCGTCCGATACCTCGTAGCATCCGATTAGCTCGAGGCAGCCATCGACCAGCTCTGCCGGCGTGAGTTCGTGGCCCGCGGCGGCCAGCCGCTCATGGATCGCCCGTACGCCGGGCCTGTCGAGATCGCCCATTCTGGACGAGGCGTAGTTGATCCGCTCGATCAGCGAGCCGCTGTCGACCCACTCCTTGCCCGTGTGCCATCCCTCTACCGTGGGAGGGTTGAGGGGCTCCTGACCCATGTTCACCGACCGCACGACGGAGTCGTCCATCAGGTCAATGGGCATCGCCTCCGCAAGGTACCTGCCACCGGTCATGTCGAAGTCGCCGGCAAGCCGGCTGACGCCCACTATGGTCTCCACAGGGCTCTTCATCTTAGCGAATCGCGCCTGCTTGAAGAAGTTGGACAACAGCAGGGCGCGCATGACCGACCTGATGTCGTAGCCCGACTCGACGTAGACCTCGGCCAGGGTCTGAATAGCCTCCTCGTCGGGCTCGTCGGAGACGAAGAAGTTGTACAGCCTTGTTGCGATGAACCTGGCAGTTGCCGGGTGGCGGACGATGATGTCGATCACGTCCTCGCCGTTGAACCGGCCCGTCTCCCCCAGGAACTCCTTCTCCCCATCGTCGTGGTCCTCGGGTATGTACTCGAACTTTGGAAATACGGAGCGGTAGGGGCCGGCCCCAATCCTGCGGAAAGTCCAGCCGGTAAAGGCGCGGGCTGCGGCCTTTACGTCGTCCTCGGTGTAGTTGCCGACCCCCATCGAGAACAGCTCAAGCAGCTCGCGACCGTAGTTCTCGTTGGGCTCGTCCTTGTGGCTCTGGCAGTTGTCCAGCCAGAATGACATCGCGGGGTCCTTGGAGAGCTCGACGAGAATGGTCCGAAAGTTGCCCAGGCTGTGCTTTCGAAAGGTCCCGATCTGAGCATCCAGCAACTCGTTAGGCTCGACCTTAACGGCCGCCGTGGCGAAGAGCCCGTGCCAGAACAGCACCATCTTCTCTTCCAACGGCCGGCCCGTCCGGACCATGTTGTAGAGCCAACGAGGTAGGCTGGACCTCCGGAAGCCTACGGTATCGGAAGGGGCCTCGTAGCGATCGAAGAGGTCTTCGTCGGCGGGTGGAGACCCTTCGGGGTGCACGAGGTCCTCGACCGTGGCCTCGTAGCCGCGGGCGGCCAGGTCCTCGAGCTCCGAGAACGTCGCGCCGAATCCGGCCCGTCGCATCAGGTGCGCCATCAGTGCGATGTCGTTGGCGCTCATGATGCCCCTCCTAAGCGGGAAGTGAACCACAGAGGACACAGAGATAGGCGAGAGCAAAAGGCTTTGCAGACACTCTTCCCCTATTTGCTCTCTGTGGTGGACCTCTTTCTAGTTCTTGAACATGTCGAACTGCTCGAAGCGGCCGTTAACGATGGGGTCGGGCTCCAGGCCGAGCCAATGATCGAGGACGGTGGAGTAGGTCGACCGGAAGTCGTTGGTGTACTGGAGATCGCCGTCGAAAAGGTCCTTCTCGTCCCGGGACGGGTACTCGCCGTACACGGCGCCGTCGACGGCGCCGCCGATCACGAAGGCCGTAGCGCCTGCTCCGTGGTCTGTGCCGAAGGAGCCGTTGTCGGCCACGCGGCGACCGAACTCGCTGAACATGAGCACGATCACGTCGTCCTCGCGCCCGTGCTCTCTCATGTCGTCGAAGAAGTCGCCGACCGCCCCGGATACCTCATCCCACAGCTGGGCATGCGTGGCAGCCTGCATGGAATGCGTGTCGAAACTTCCGTGCTGGGAGTAGAAAATCCGGCTGCCCACGTCCGCCAGCAGTACCTGGGCAATGCGCTTGAAGTCCTGGGCGATTGGATTGGACGCGTACTCGACGGCCGAGCTGTACTTCTCCGGCGTGGCTCTCAGGATGTCGGCTCCCTTGAGCGCGTTGGTGCCGGTCTGGCCGAGATAGCCCATCACGCCGCTCTCGACCATGTGCCGCCCGTACATATTGGCGAACGCCTCGATGGCGTACTTCTTGAGCCACTCATCCTCCAGGTCCGGGAACAGCCCGTAGGTCTCCAGGTTGCCCACTGAGGCCACCGGAACACCGACGCTGGCCATCGCTCTCGGCAGCCCCTTGCCAAAGTTGACTCCCAGGATCACGTTCTCCCCCTTGGGATCAATGTGCTTGATCGCGCGACCGAGCCAGCCTTCCGTGCCGATCGCGTCCGGCTCGGCGGTGTGCCAGATGTCCATCGACCTGAAGTGAGACCTCTCGGAGATCCCGTGGCCCAGCCCGTGGACCATCGCCACCTTGCCCTGGTCCCACAGCTCCTTGATGGGCCCCATGCTCGGGTGGAAGCCGTATTCATCGTCTATTTGCAGGACGTCTTCCGGCGCGATGTTCACCTTCGGCCGGTGGTCGTAGTAGTGACCGTCAGTGTAGGGCACCACCGTGTTCAGAGGATCGTTTCCGCCTGAAAGCTGCAATACGACCAGCGCCTTCTCTCGGTGACGTATCGACACCATGACTGTCTCCCATAAAGTCTGTCAATCATTCTGTTTTATTCTATCAAGTCTTGTGCCATAAAGCATTCACCGCGTTACACCTGCTTCGTGCGTCAGTCCAATTCGGCTCCAACTATCCCTTAACCGGAATTCCCCATATCAAGCTGCCTGGATCCAAGCAACGCTCCATCCTCGATGAGAGCCATGTAATATCACTCACGGAGCACCCTGCGACCCGGCTTCTCCTGGTCGCTCCGTCGGCCCCTGTACAAGCCATCCCTAGCAAGATCGGCACGAATCCCAGTACCAGGACAACAGCATGTCTCATCGTGTCACGCATAACCCTGCCTCTGGGGGCAGTATAGACTAGGGGTAAGGAGGGGCCGAGGAGTGGTGCCGTCGTGACCCACAAATCTTGGTCACAGAATGGTCACGAACTGTCAGAGAGTGGCCGGTACGGGTTGTGACGGTCTAACACCACTGACCCCTGTGCCATGGTATGGAGGGGTATTCTCTGGGACGGGCTGATACAAGCCAAAACAGGCACTGTACAACTCAAAAACCGAGGGTCGCGGGTTCAAATCCTGCCGCTCCTGCCACCTCTCCACCGCATGCAATAGGGGCTACCGCTTAGTTGGGGAGCCTCCTTTCTGCCGCCGTAGAGCAGGTAGCCGAGAGGCAATTAAAAAAGCCCTCCGAAGTACGGAGAGCTTGCCGTACCCCTTTGTCCGTTAAGGACCTCGTCGTTTCCTCAGGGCACCTTTATGCGAATGTCTTACCAGCCGCCACACAAACTGGCTCATTCGTTCACGACGTGACCGGCGGCTTGGCAAGCCAACCTGGAGAACGCAGGCGCCCTAAGGATCTCGTCCGGATCGACCTGGTCAAGCGCCGCGTAAACCCAGGCGAGTCTAGCCATCGCATCTCGGATTGAGGGCTCGGCGTCTTCCGCCAGTTTCGCAGCTACTGCGTAGTCTGCTGCTAGCTGTTCGACTACACGTTCGTACTGGGCCGGGGACAGTCGGCCAAGTCCCTGACGGGCCGCACGTTCGGCGGCGTACCGCACTTGCAGACAGGCTAGGCGGCCCGCCGGGTCGGCGACTGGCGTTGGAGTCGGTGCCGCTGGTATAAGCGGATCATTGTTCGAGCAACCGAACAACACAAACAGGAGGATGACTACGAGTCCGACAAGAGCCAACGAACAGCCGCGATTGACGACAGGAGCCTTGCCCAAATCTACGACCCAATCCGCTGCCATGTACCCGTACCTCATGGGACTCGAAGCCCGCGTCTTTGACCGCAGTCCCCGGCGGCAAACTAGACGGTAGTAGCAACGCTTCTCTTCTTCCGCTCGTCGCCAGCGGCCTACGAGCGGATCTACGCTCCGTATCGTTGCTCTACTGGAACGTAATCGACGTCGTAGCCGAAGTAACGTGGCCCCACCAATTCTAGTCCCTCTGGGGTTCGCCATTTCGGAGTGCAGGGGATGCCCACCACGACTACACGGAACCCGTAGCGCATCCCCTCGGTCGTAACGGGCTCCCCGGTCTCAGCGTCCAAGACCGTTATCAGATCCGGCACCGAAACGACGACCTCATCATCCACAATGGCCACCAGATGCTCGTTCTGGAACTGTAGCTTAAGAGTGCTGGCTTTGTAGCGATCGATGCCGGTGAATGTCGCCTCTCCTTTTGCAAACCCTCGTTCCGTCCGTCGTTCCACGTCGACGATCTTGCCGACGAAGATCTCGAATCCGCCGGTGACATCCTTGACCGCATCCACGACGTTTTGGTGGGTAGCCCGCGCCTTTCGGATTGTATGGCCGATCGCCTCTGCCATTGTGATGGTGCCCGGGATCATCACTTCCTTGAGTTGTTTCCCGGTCATGGAGTACATCGCGAACGGGGCTGTCGCCCCCATCTCGACTACGATGGCTCGTGCCAATGTTTCTGCCCAAAGGTTGTCGATGGTCTCGATGATGGCTGAGTTCCCTTTTTCGTCGGCCATGGCCATCGGTGTCGCTGATATGCCAAGCATTGTGGCCGTAACCATCTGCATCTCTGGGAACGCTCGCCCCATCCCATCGGCGTCCACCAACGGGATTCTTAGACTAGCGGCCACTATGAACGGGGTCGTGGAATTGAAACCGCCCGCCTCGATGGATACTGTATAGTCCAGCTTGGCTCCTATGTGCACTTCGAGAGCCTGGAAAGCTCGGACTATCTCATCTCCATTTGGGATCTTCTCAATGAAGACGGTGGGCGCGCCCATGACGCCGCAGGTGGCCGCCAAGCTATCGTCGTCAATCTCATCGACTTCGATTAGCTTCACAGGACCATGCTCTTCGATGGCTTGAATGGCCATCAGTTTTCCTATGTATGGGTCACCGCCTCCCCCAGTGCCCAGCACGGCTGCTCCCAAGGCAATGTCGTCCATGTCGGTCGCATGAATGAGTCGCATCGATAATGTTCGCTTCTCAGGAGGCGGAGGTGTACGACAGTGCCAGGTCGCCAACAGCCTTGACTCTGACCCTGGTGGCATTGCTGGGCAGGTAGGTTAAAGGCACTTCTTCGATGTCCACGATCTCCACGGTTTCCGGCTTCGCTCCTGCCTCTATCGCTTTGTCTCTGGCCTCCTGTTTGGCCTGGTCGAGGGCCTCGTTCCTAGACATATTCTCCATCGAGAAGACGCGATCGATCTCCCCTCCAACCTGTGCTATCGCTGCTCCGACGGCGTTGGCAACGACGAAGTGGTCGGGTTTAATGATCTCGGACGCGCCCTGTACCGGCTTGGAAACTAGGATTGAACCCCCTCCAACCAGAATCACTGGGATGGGCTTGGCGCTGGTCCTAATCCGGTCCACGGCGTTGTCTACGATTGTCTGTATCGCTGTCAGAGAGTCCTCAATCAGGCTAGAGTCCAGGGATTCGACCGCTTGCTTTTCCCCGATAGAGGCAAGGCCTCCTGCAACCGCGACGTCGGTTGCAGTGAGCACCGGTCCTCCAAAGACCATTCCCTGTCTCGTAAGTTCATATCCTACACTTCGAGGACCGATCTTGAGCGGATTATGCGATACGACGCTTCCACCTCCAAGCCCTACAGAGTAGACGTCGGGCATCCTGAAGTTGGTGCGAACCCCACCGACCTCCATCGCCCCGGACGCCTCTCGAGGAAAGCCATGAAGCAGCATGCCCACGTCCGTGGTCGTGCCGCCTAGGTCAACGACCACTGCATCCTCAACACCCGACAAGAAGGCGGCTCCACGCATGCTGTTGGTCGGACCTGACGCGAAGGTCAGCACTGGGTAGCGCTTGGCGAGCTCGGCGCTCATTAGCGTGCCATCGTTCTGGCTGATAAAAAAAGGGGCGTCGATGTCCATCTCCATGAGCGCGTCTCGGAACGAACCTATGATTTTCTGGGCTAGTTCTCTTAAGCTAGCGTTCATGATCGCGGCGTTCTCACGCTCCAATAGTCCGATACGACCGATCTCATGGGACAGGCTGATCGTGATGTCGGGCATCTCCGCTTTGAGGATCGCCGCTGCGTGGTTCTCCATGTCGGGATCAACCGGCGAGAAGACGGAGGAAATGGCTGCGGACTTGAGTCCCTTGTCTTCCATATCTTGGGCGACCCATCGCATCTCTCGTTCGTCTATGGGAGAGATCGATCGTCCATTGAACTCATTGCCGCCGTGACATAGATACGCATGATTACCTACTGCCTCTCTTAGATCAGCGGGCCAATCGACCATCGGAGGCAAGCATTCTGTGGCCGGTAAGCCCAACCGTATGGCAGCGACTTCCATTAGCCTATCGCGCTCCACGAAGGCGTTGGTAAAGTGAGTCGTCCCGATCATAACTCCATCGATCTGGCTGGTTGGAACGCCAGAATTGCATAAGGCCGCCTGTAATGAGGACGTTACGCCCGTAGTAACGTCAAGGGTTGTCGGCTCTTTATGCTCCCTGACAACGCGGCTTCCGTCCATGAGCACGGCATCGGTGTTGGTGCCCCCTACGTCGATCCCAATCCTCATGTTCTTGTTTCCTTAGCCTTCTTGTTTCCTTAGCCCTTGATATCGATGCCACCGTACAGCCTAGGATTCAAGTAGCCAATGTTTCCTTGGTTGCTGCCACTATTGCTCTCCGTCCTACGTATAGCCCCAGACTCCATGGTAACGCTGGGCACTCCAATAAACCACCAGACTTCGAGCTACTTATCTACCCATGTTTCTCCATTTCGCAACTTCGACACTATATCTTCTGAAACGTCCCATAATCGACTCGCCATATCGGAGTCTCCGCCATGTTTTGACGTTTCTGCAGGGTTACAGTCGGAGAAATAGTTCCCGCTCACACAATTAAGGTCAGGATGTACGCTGACATAACATTGAGTTGCGGCGCCTTGTTCCACGGTTTTAAACAAAACCTTTCCTACTATCCGTAAGCCGTGCCTAACTACAGGGTTGTAGTGTCTTGCCAAGTTTGTGCGAATAACCCCTGGATGGATCGCATTGGCTGTTAACTTTGTGCCCTCCCATCGTTTTGCTAACTCATTAGCAAACAGCAGATTTGCCAATTTTGAATGGCCGTAGGCTTTATGAGGGTCATATCCGTGTGATCCGGAAAAATTCCTAAATTGGATGCCATCACTGTGTGAGAACAGTTTATGTGCCACACTTGATACCATTGTTACCCTACCATATTTATTCAGCAATTCGATCAATCCGGTTACCAATATAAAATGGCCGATATGGTTCGTCAGAAACTGTAGTTCAACCCCATATTTCTGTTGTAATTTAGGAAGTGCCATTATGCCGGCATTGCAAATTAGCGCATCAATCTTAATGTTGGCGTTTTTCAAAGTTGCCACACACTCCAAAACTGATTCAGGTTCTGAAAGTTCACAGGCCAACGGGAAATATGAACTATTCAGTAAAGGAGATATAGATTCGGCTTTTGCAAGTGTTCTTGCTAGTCCTATTACGTTAGCGCCTCGCTTTGAAAGCACTCTTGCAGTCTCTAGCCCCAATCCAGAATTTACCCCTGTTATTAAAACCTTTTTCTCTTTAAGAACAAGTCCTTCAGTGACATCTTCTGCAGTGCTGGCAAATCCCAATCCATTGGGGCCATTTGTTTTCAGCAGACTAATAAGTGGCATTAATACCTCCTGTTACGAAACATAGAATGCAGAATCGATGATAGATGCCAGCCTTTTTAATAGTTATGCTATAGAATTGTTTTTGACAGTGGAAGCCTTGAGATACAATAGGTACGAGATTCATGATACTTGATCGTGTAAACTCGTGGAATCTCTATAGATCCATTCCGGGAGCACATAAGCCACCTACCTAATAACAGCGTCAGATTAATAGCGTCCTCGCTGGGGATTTAGGTGGGGTTCAAGGTTTGCTGACGAACGCGAAAAACTGGTCTCCTATGAAGGTTCTGATCACTTACGCGACCGAGCGGTTGCCTGCGCGGCTGGCCCACGACCTCGCGACCTCTCATGACATCTGCCTGACGGACCGCCACGCGGAGCCGCGGATGCCTGACTTGGTAGTGTCGACCCTGGGTCACGACTCCGAGACCGACGACCTGGTCCGAGGTATGGACGCGATCGTCCACTGGGGCGGCACGAACCCCGGGGTCGATGCTTCGGACCGGTTGGACCGGGCAATGTACTGCACCTACAACCTCCTAAGGTCCGCATCCGACGAGGGCGTCTCACGAGTGGTTTTCCTGAGTTCGCTGGACCTGCTCAAGAAATATCCTGACCACTACACAGTCACCGAACAGTGGAGGCCGAAACCGACATCCGATATGTCTGGCCTGTCCTATCACCTGGGTGAGTACGTGTGCCGCGAGTTCGCTCATGAGCAGCGGCTGTCCGTGGTGTGCCTGCGGCTGGGCGACCTCGTGTGGAACGGGAAGGCAGCTTCGTCCTCGTCGCTCTTGATCCAGGACGCGGTCCAGGCCGTCCAGTTGGCTCTCACCTCCAAGGCTGATGAAGACTCACGCTGGACCCTGCTGCCAGATCCCTTTGGGTGGCACGTCTACCACATCCAGTCGGATGTCCCGGATGCTCGATTCGCGACAGCGGCCGCCCGGACGAAGATGGGGTTCGAGCCCTTGACGGCGAAGGCATCGAGATGAAGATAGCGGTGTATGGGGCCAACGGAGCAATGGGTCCGCACGTGGTCAAGGCGCTGGAAAGGGAGCACGAGCTGCGCCTCAGCGACGTCAACGACCTGGAGCGCAGCTCGCACGAATACCGCAAGATTGACGTCGCCGACATCGACGCCGTCGTCGACGCAGCCGAGGGCATGGACGTGATCATCAACCTGTCCGTGCTGCGGAACGACCGCAAGATCGCCTTCGACGTCAACGCCCGGGGCTGCTACAACGTGATGACGGCTGCGGTTACCCACGGCATCCGACGGGTGATCAACACCGGGCCGCACTTCACTATATCAGGGGCTACCTACGAGCGATTCGACCACGACGTCGGCCCCGACATCCCAGCCCAGCCAGGCACGAACCTGTACGCGATTACCAAGTCGCTGGGACACGAGATCTGCCGTGTCTTTACGCGGGACCACGACCTGTACGTGATCGGGCTGTTCTTCGCCGGCTTCCGCCACCCAGACGAAGGGTCTGAACTGGGGCGGGACCTGACGCCATTCTCAGTCACCTGGGAGGACACCGGACGCGCGTTCGCATCGGCTCTGTCGGTCGACCTCGATACGCTGCCCTCGAAATGGGAGTCGTTCTTTGTCTTCGCCGACCTACCACACCACAAATTCAGCAACGAGAAGATCAAACGCCTTCTCGGCTGGCAGCCCACCAACGATCTCCACGAGTTCTGGACGAAGACCTGCTGATTCTGCGCAACGTCTGGGTCACTGTCCGGAAGCTGAGGGACTACACCGCCTCGTGGGCCGAAGGTACTCGGCATATGGTGCAGACTGAGATCATGCCCGAGCCGGACGCCGGCGGCATGTGGTCGGACGACTGGCGCTGGCTGAACCAGAGAGCCAGATTCGGGTCTCCCGGTGACTTCGACCTCAAGTTCGGTGACTCAGCGCCCAAGGGCCCACCACACGCGGGGAAGAAGTGGGAGTCGCCGTTCGACTGGATCGATTGAATTCCGCAAGATCCTGACGTCAGCCCGCCGCCCACCGCGCTACGACCCGAATAGGTCTCAGGCCGGAGCGCACGTCACGGAACGGACCCGAGACGTCGACCAGCTTGGCGCGGTTACGATATCCTCAGCCCACCAGCGCGGCTCTGAGGCGCTCGCCCACCGCGGTCTCTTCGCCGGCGTTCAGGGTGTGCGGCACGATGATGACGTCGTCACCCTCAATCCCGGCCCTGATGCGCGGGGTCCCCGCGTCGAGTTCGTCCACCGCCTGTTGGGCCGTCTTGCCGGTGGCCGGATCGACCGTGACGTGCAGCCTCACCGCGAAGTACGCATCGTAGGGCTCCGGGTGGGCCCGCACGCCGGCGACCCCCTCGAGGTGCTTCTGGACCACCGCCATCTTACGGTCGTACTCCTGCAATCGGTCTTCATGGTTCATCGTGAACCACGTGTCGATGGCGACCAGCAGCGCCGCGATCTCCTGGCGGTCCAGCTTCATACCACGGCCGATGGCGTAGCCGCTGCCGGTCGGGATGTCGTCATATGGCAGGTTGGTCTGGAAGCCGAGAGCCGCGACGGCGTCGATCAGCTCCTTCTTGCCGGTCACGAAGCCGGCGGAGTTGGGCCCGCCGTAGTACTTGCTGCTGAAGCAGACGAGATCCGCCGACTGGCCCGTCCGCCTGAAGTATTCGATGGGGTATATCTGGGCCGCGGCGTCGACTATGACCGGCACCCCGGTCTGCCGTCCGACGGCCGCCGTCTCCGCTACCGTCAGCGCGCCTTTGGTGTAGTCAGGGTGCTGTATGTAGGCGATGGCAGCCGTGTTCTCTACCACCGCTGCCTCGAGCTCGTCCGCCGTGCAGCCCGACGGGCTTCCGACCTCGACGAGCTTTGCTCCGGCGAACCTGAAGCATGGGTCAGCGCCGTAGCGCTGCGGTCTCTGGATCAGTATCTCGTTCTTCATCCCGGTGGTGTCCGGCAGGCGCCCCATCTTATTCACGTCGCTGCCCGTCATCACCACCGCGGAGCTGAGCGTCATCGCCGCCGCGCAGCCGGAGGTCGGGTATGCGGCCTCCGTCCCGAGCAGGCTCGCGATATAGTCGCCGGATTTGGCCAGCAGGTCCGGCATGTCGACGAAACCGTGGCTTGCCTCCTCCATGGCCTGCTTGATCGCCTCCGACGGGGTGGACCCTCCCAGCAGCGTCGAGTTGCCCACGGCGTTTATGAGCGGCCGTATCCCCAGCTTCTCGTAGACCTTCCCATCGGCAAAGTTGGTCACTTCGGGACTCCTTGGCATGCCTGGTTCGCCTTCGCGTAGAGATGCGAGCGATGAGCCTGAGGCTACGCCTGTGGATTGTGGAGTGTCAAGCCTGCATCGTCGTCGCCGGGCGGTGTCTTTTCGTCGGCGACGGCAGCGGTGGAGAGCTCACCGGCGCGACGAAGGTCGGTATGACGGCGGTGCTGATGCGGGCCCCCTACGACCAGGCCGACGGCGCCCGGAAAGGCTGAGCGGGCGACCGGATCTCGGCCCTGATCGACGTACTTCTGCTGGTCGACTAGCGGGGTGTCGAAAAACGTTTTCGCGTATCCCCCTGCCCCGTTCCCTTCGTCAGACTCGAGACAGGCCCGGCAGGTACGGCGAAGGAATTGTTCTAGGGACACCTCCGAATGCGCCCCGATTCGGCATCGGGGTGACAATCGGCCGATTCCCGGTGCGCCCTAGCTGCACCAGACGGGCCGCGTCGACACTTCGGCGGCGTCATTAAGACAAGTGATATGTGAGACAGGACACTAGGGGTCGAGGTAGTAGCGGAACTCCATATCAGATATCGCCCTCAGGACCTGCGTGCGGCGAGCGTCGATCTCGAGGATCATGCCGTTGGCCGCTCGCCTTTTGTCGTCCGTCCTGGTGTTGACGAACTCCCACTCCAGCGTCAGCCACAGCGCCAGCCGGTCTAGGTAGGTCACCGCGTCGTCGTGTATCTGTTCCATGGGCGACGGGGCACTTAAGGCGGACAGGACTTCCAGCAGCGCGCCGGAGTCGGCGGCCAAGGCCTGGCTGACGGCGACGCGCTCCGACGGCGACGGCTGCGACGCCAGCACTGCCTCACGGCGATCGAACAGCGCAGCCTGGGCTGTCATGACGGTGCCGAGGGTGCCCAAATACGCTTCCACTTCGTCTCGCACCGGGTCACTCCAGTCTACGAGCCACGCCTCGAAAAGCTCCTGGAAGTCGCCGTAGCTCACTCCCGTGACCGCAAGCACCGACTCCGTCAGCGTGGCGCCTTCCCCGATGCCGGTGGCGATGTCGATGCCGGCCGTCGGGCCGTACTCCTCCGCAAGGAAGCGCGCGATCATGTGCGCCTGGGAGTACTGGAGTGTGGCGACGGACGGGTCGGTGCGCTCGGCCCACTGACGCTGGCTCTCCAGCAAAGTCAGCGGCATCAGCGCGCCGGAGACGGCGGCCGATTGCGCGAGTTCGGCACTTGCATAGAGCCATCGCCGGGTCGAGTCGGGCCGCTCGCCGCGGACCGCCAAATCGAACTCGAGATAGCTGGAGAGACCTTCACTCAGCCAGGCGGGCAACGGCACGTTTCCGACGGCCTCGACGACGACCAGGTGGATATATTCATGGGTAAGAATACGCTGGACCTCGGACCGCTGGAAATCGGTCCGCAGATATATCCCGGCACGGGGCGACCTCGGCTTGTAGTATCCGTCTTCGAGTCCCAGAGTAACCCCGACGGCGCGGCTTATGTCCTCGAGGGCCCGACCGTTGCCCACCAGATAGACATCCGGGAGCTGGAGCGCCTGAAGTCCCAGGTCCTCTTCGACCCGCTCGACTACCCACGCCAGGTGCGACTGTAGATCGAGGGCCAGGGAGGAAGCCACCAGAAACGAGTAGTAGGTGTTGGAAACGATGCCATTGTGTCGCCTCAGCTCCACGCCGACCGTTTCGGTCCGGTCGCCGGGCAATTGGAGCTCGACCAGCGGGTACGTCACGGTGGCCGTCCGGCCCTCCGTGGTGATCCGCACCGACCATACCCCCTCACGGTCCAGGGCCCCTATCCGCTGCCACCGGACCGTTCCGGTCTCGTCGGCGAATAGGATGCGCTCGAGCAGCGGCCCGCCGTCCGGGTCGGTCAGAGGCGCCTCGTCGTCGCTGATCCACTGGACCGGCCGGCCCGACGGATCGACGAACTCGACCGCGACTCTCTGCCACGGCGTCAGTCCGAAAATGGCGAAGCGCACGTCGCGGCCGGTCAGTGGCAGGCCCGGCTCGATGGCGAGCGTCACGCCGTCGCCGAGGGACGCGCTGGCCGGGCCGGAAATCTGGGGAGCCACCATCGGCGAGGTCCCCACGACGGCCGTCGCTAACGGCTCCGGAGCGACCAGTGGCAAGAGCGACGCAATGGCGGACCCTACGCGGTCGTCCACCAACCGCTCAATCTGCCACAACGTCAGCCCCGGCATCGGGGTCGCAACGGCTGTCGGGGTCGGTCTGGCGTCAAGGGCCTCGGCCAGGCTCGCCGCGACGATATCTCTGAAGTCGTCCAGTGTCGGGGCCGGGGACGGTGTTAGGGACGGCGTCGGCGTAGCTTCGAGCCGCCCTATCGCCTGGTCCATCCGCTCGACGGCGGGGGCGATGCGCTCGACCGCGCGTTCGATCTCATCAATGCGCGGGTCAGGCGTTGGGGTGGGCGGCAGAGGCGAAGAGCAGGCAGCAAGGACGAGAGCGGCCGCCACTGCGGTGAACACCGCGGCCAGCGTCGGGCGCGCCCCACTGGAGCCGACGGCCGTATTTCGCGGTTCGGACGCCGTGATCAGGTCCTACGGGTAAAGGGCAGGCCGCTCCAGGCCCTTTTCTTCACGGAGGCCGAACATCAGGTTCATGTTCTGCACCGCCTGGCCCGCCGCGCCCTTGACCAGGTTGTCGATGCAGCTCACGACGATCAGTCTGTTGGTGCGCCGATCCACGGTTGGGTGGACCAGGCAGAAGTTCGAGCCGACGGTCTGTTTCGTCTGCGGAGGCGTATCGGTGACCATGACGAAGGGCTCGTCATGGTAGAAATCGCGGTAGACCTCCCTGACGGCCTCCTTCGTCATGCCATCGCCGGTCAGAGGCGCGTAGCAGGTGGCCAGGATGCCGCGGGTCATCGGGATGCGGTGGGGAACGAAGGTCACTCGGGCGTCGTCGGCTTCCCTGAGCTCCGCCACCTCCTGGGTGATCTCGGAGCGGTGGCCGTGCCCTTCCAGCGCGTAGACGACGACGTTCTCGTTGGCCTCGGCGAAGTGGTCCATGGTGCCGGTCGCCAGCCCGGCGCGGCCCGCGCCGGAGATACCGGACTTGGCGTCCACTATCACGTCGTCAGTCACCAGCCCTTCCCGTACCGCCGGCGCAAGCGCCAGCAGCGCGGCCTCAGGGTAGCACCCTGGGTTGGCGACCAGCGACGCCGTCTTGATCGCCTCCCGGTGGAGTTCTGGCAAGCCGTACACGGCCTCCGGTAGCAGATGAGGGGCGGGATGCTCGGATCCGTAAGCCTCCTTGTAGGCTTCGGGCGCATGGAGCCGGAAATCGGCGGCGATGTCCACCGCCTTGGTGCCGTCCTCGACTATGGGCGCGAGGGCCTCGGCGCTGGCGCCGCTGGGAAGGGCGGAGAACACCACGTCGACCGACACGTCAACGGTCCTGGTGACGGGAAGGTCCACCTGCCACAGGTGGGGCAGCACTTCCGGCAGCCGCTTGCCCGCCGCGCTCCGCCCGGTCACCGAGACGATTTCCGCGTCGGGGTGCCGCCACAGCAGGCTGACCAGCTCCGAACCGGCGTATCCTGAAACGTTGATTATTCCGACCTTCAACCTGAGACCTCGGCGTCAGGAAAGTTAGCGGGGATCACGTATACACGAAAAGGAGTATATGCCGTCAGGTATGGCGACAACAAGAAGACGGATGTCTTTCTTGTCTGGTGGTGAGACTAATCGGGGTTTCTGTCTCGTCGTGACTCATTGTGTCGTACATTCTGCGGACACCTCGGTGTCGGGCGACGTCCGTGACGCCCGCGATAGGGCTGCGAGGTCGGAGTAATGGGTTATAGGTTGACCTCCACCTTGTCTCCTCCCCAGAGAGCTCGTTACACGACAGTTTTTCTGCACGGCGCCAAAGCAGGCCGCTGTCGCGCCCTTTCGGCCATCCCCCTAACCCCTTTCCTAACTAGGAAGGGGGCAAAGAATTTGGGGTTTGGGAGACTCCCCGTCTGGGCCCTCTAGCAAAAGTGTCGGGCAGGAAGCCTCCAGGCGGGGAGAAGACAAAAGAAGGGACGGCCCTCAGGGGTCCATCCCCGCGGACCATTTTAGCACGATAGTTCGCTTCAGTCAACGGCTGAAGCACGTTTTGTAGGGTCTTTCGATCGTTGACGCACCCGTGGTCCCCCTCGACAGGCTCGGGACAGGCTTCAACAAGGCTCAGGACAAGCTCGTCGAAGGGTCTCTTGGTCCCCCCGGGTGTGGGAAGGTGTGGTCCGACAGGCTCTCAAGTAACAGCTCGTTTTTTGTCTCTGAGGAGTCACTTGCTTATGTTCGGTCCGCCCCGCGGACGTAAGGGTGTTCACCGCGAACGGTAGGCAAGCCGGGAATCCCCACACCTGAGATGTGGGTGGGTCCTACGGGGGGGCGCCGATGAATTCGTCCCGGGACGGACATCCCCAGGCCAGGACACAGTCGGCGCACCTTGGGCGCCGAGCTTTGCACACCTGTCGCCCGTGGTTGATGAGGTACAGATGGAAGGCGAAGACGTCCTCCGGCGCGACCATCGGCTCCAGGACGTCGTGGGCCTGGTCGGCAGAGACTTTATGGCCAATGAATCCGAGCCGCATGGCCACACGGTGGATGTGCGTGTCGACGGGCATTGCCGGCAGGCCGAGGGAGAAGCACAGGATGATGGCTGCGGTCTTGGGGCCCACTCCTTTGAGCTCCTTGAGCCATGCCTTCGCCTCGTCCAGCGGAATCTCGGCCAGGAACGAGAGGTCGTAGGAGCCTACTTTCTCCGCCACGTCATTGAGGATGGCCTTGATCCTCGGCGCCTTGACCCTAGCCAGACCGCCCGATCGGATCGCGTCTTCGATGTCGGCGACCTCGGCCGCGGCGACCGCCTCCAGCGACTCGAAGGTGGCCATGAGCGTCCCGAAAGCGCGCCCCGAGTTGATGTCCGAGGTGTGCTGCGACAGTATCGTGTACACCAACTCTGCCGCGGGCTCGTAGCGAGGCCGCCACTCCATCGGGCCGTACTCCTCTCCGAGCAGCAACAGCACGTCCCGCACGGTGACCTGACGGTCTTGTCTATGGGATGCGTGGGGCATGGTCAGGCCGGGGAGTGGAGTTCGGGCCTCCGTAGCGGTCGGACGCTGGGGCCGAAAGGGTAACACAGACGGTGATTAATCGGCTTGGGAGGCCGCCGGTAACGTTTCTTGACATCTCTACGCGGCTCGATTTACATTCGATATCGCTGCCGGCCTTCGGCGGCATCGACACGACGCCTCACCTCACCAGCATGACAGGAGAACCGGGTTAACGACGTGGGTTTCGAAGACTTTCTGGCCGAGCTAAAAGACGAGTCCGCTTCGCCGCGGTACTCGCAGCTCCTCCAGCTCTCGGCCCTGCCGTCCGAGTCGTTACAGGAGTTCAAGGCGGTCTGGCCTTTGGTCTCCGAGGAACGGAAGCGGGCGGTGATCGGGCATCTGGTGGATCTGAGCGAAGACAACCTCGAGCTCGACTTCAGCAGCGTGTTCAAGGTCAGCCTGGCCGACAAGGAGGCGGGCGTCCGCGAAATGGCGGTCCGAGGTCTCTGGGAGTCCGAGGACCGAACCGTGATCCGGCCGCTGCTGAGACTGCTCGAAAAGGACCCGGCGACCGAGGTCAGGGCGACCGCGGCGGCAGCCCTTGGAAAATTCGCCGAGCTGGCCCGCGACGGCAAACTGATTACCCAGGACGAGAGCCGGATCCAGGCGGCTATGATCGCCGCCATCGGCCGTGATGGCGAGGACCTGGAGGTCAGGCGCAGGGCAATAGAGGCCATCGCCAGCCTGGACTCCCCGCTGCGCGACAGGATCATCCAGGCCGCTTACGACAGCGGCGACTCCCGGCTGCTGCAAAGCTCGATCTACGCCATGGGACGTAGCGCCGACGTGGACTGGCTACCCACCGTCGTGAAGGAGACGGGCCACGAGAGCCCCGCCATCCGGTACGAGGCCGCGGTCGCCTGCGGTCACCTCGGCAATGAGGGCGTCGTTCCCCACCTGATCAGCCTGCTCCAGGACGAGGATCTGCAGGTGCAACTCGCCGCCGTCAAGGCCCTAGGTGAGGTCGGGGGACCGCTTGCCAAACGCGCACTGAACAGGTGTTTGGAGATGGAAGACGAGGTCATCGAGCAGGCCGCCGAGGAAGCTCTCGGCGACATCGAGTTCGACGAGGACCCACTGGCGCTGCGCTTCGACTAGGTGAAGAGGACTTACCACAGAGCACGCGGAGAGCGCAGAGGTCTTTATCTCGTCAGCTTTTGTTCTCTGCAGTCTCCGCGATCTCAGCGGTGGTTCACGAGGGCTCCGAGGCTTCGAGCGCCATGGCCGCGGCGCCCAGTAGTCCGCCGTCTTCGCCGAGCTGCGCCGGGACGATCAGCGGGCGGTCCTCGGGTAGTCTGATGGCCCGAGCCTGAAGCACGCCGTCGATGCCCGGCATGAACAGGTCGAGCTCTCGTGTCATGCCGCCGCCCAGGACGATAACGCCAGGATCGAGGGCGTGGACCACACCGACGATTCCGATGCCCAGGTTGCGTGCCACCTCGTCGACTATCCGGACGGCCATCTCGTCCCCCACCCTGGCCGCTCTGGTGACCATTGCGGCATCGATACGCTCGATGTCTCCCCCCGCACTGTCGAGCACTACGCTGGCGTCACCCGACTGCAGCCGCTCCCGCGCCATCCGGGCCACGGCGGTGCCAGAGGCCAGCATCTCAAGGCAGCCGACATTGCCGCAGGTGCACTGCGGCCCACCGCGGTCGATGGTCATGTGCCCGATCTCGCCAGCCAGCCCTTGGGCGCCCTCGTACAGATCGCCGTCCACTATGATGCCGCCGCCGATGCCGGTGCTGATGGTCAGATAGACCATGTGGGTGTAGCCGCGACCCGCGCCGTACCGATGCTCCGACAGGGCGGCCAGGCTGGCGTCGTTGGCCACCGACACCGGCAGCCCGAACTGCTCGGACAGGGCCTGTTTCACCGAGAAGCCGTGCCATCCCGGCAGGTTCGGAGGGTGGTACATCATCCCGGTCTCGGGGTCTGTCGGGCCGGCCACGGACACACCTATGCCCATGACCTGCCGGCCGTCCACCGCCGAGAGCGTATCCCGCAGGGCGCAGAGCAGTCTCGCTACCACGTCATCCCTGCCCTGTTGCGCGTCCGTAGGCAACGAGCTCCGGTTGACGATGCCGCCATCTTCGTCCACGACGGCGGTCCTCATGTTGGTCCCGCCGAGATCGGCGACCAGTGCATGGCTTGGCATGTCAGAATGATACCGCCAACGCTACTTGTGGCAAAGCCCTGCGATTGCCGAGGGCTCGGAAGACCAATGTTATAATGCCGTCGCCCTCAAACGTGCCCGACTGGAAGGCCCCGCATGTGACCGGACTGGACTCAGCGCAGAAGCTACTGAAGCAGGAGGCGTGGACGCCCACGCCTCTGCTGCCCGCACCAACCATCGGGGACCGCCTGGGCGCCGGCCTGTGGGTCAAGCGGGAGGACTGCACCCCGATCGGCTCCTTCAAGCTAAGGGGCGCGCTGGTGACCATGGAAGGCCGGGCCAAAAGCCTCTCGGGCAGCGGCGTTTACGTAGCCACCGCCGGGAACTATGGCCTGGCCATCGCCGCCGCAGGGCAGGGCCATGGCATCGAGGTCACGGTATTCGTCCCACCCGACGCCACGCCGTCCAAGCTGGAACGCATGCGTCTCATGGGCGCGACCGTCGTCCGGCGCGACGGCGACTTCGACTCCGTGAAGCAGCACGCCCGATGGGCGGCGGCCCGAGACGGCGCCGCGTTCTGGGAGGACGGCACAATAGAGGAGATGGCGTGGGGCGCCGGGACCATCGCCACGGAGATACTCGACCACTCCTCGCCCTGGGACCTGATCACAGTCCCCCTAGGCAACGGGTCACTGGTGAAAGGCATCGCGGCGGCCGTCCGGGAGCGTGGTAGCGAGACCCGGGTCGTCGGCCTGGTGCCCGCCGGGGCACCGTCGATGGCCCGGGCCGTCGAGACCGGAAGCTGGGACGAGGGCAGGCCGATTGCCACGTACGCCGACGGCCTTGCCGTACGGGTGCCGATACGGCCGATCGTCGAGGAGATCAGGGAGCTTATAGACGACGTATGGCTGGTGGACGAGCCCAGATTGCTGCAGGCAGTACGGGCCCTCATGGAGCTGGAGCAGACGATGGTGGAGCCGTCCGCCGCCATCTGCATCGCTGGACTCGCTGACCACCGAAGCGAGATAGGCGGCAAGCGCATCGCGGCCATCCTCACGGGGTCCCACCTCCGCCCCGACCTGCTCCCCGCCGTCCTCCAGTCGGACTCTCTCCTGTGAGCGCGGGGCGGCAGGACCACCGATGACCACCGTCGGCATCATAGCCAACCCGGCCGCGGGCCAGGACATCCGCCGGCTCGTGGCCCACGGCTGGAACGTGCCGGCCCATGAGAAGGTGAACATTCTCAGGAGGGTCTTCGTAGGCCTCGAGGCCGCGGGGGTCAAGCAGATCATCGCCATGCCCGACGTGGCCAACCTGTGTGCCGCCGCCCGGGGCGGGGCCTCCGACGACGTGGGCTTCAGGCTGCTGGAGATGAGCATCTTCAACGACGAGGGAGACACGGGCAAGGCGGTGGAACTGATGGCCGAGACGGGCGTGGCGTGCGTGGTGACCCTGGGAGGTGACGGCACCAATCGCGCAGTGGCCGGGGGGCTGGGCGACATTCCGTTGGTGCCGATATCCACCGGCACCAACAACGTCTTCCCGACGGCCACCGAGGGTACGGTGGCGGGCCTGGCAGCCGGGCTCCTGGCCTGCGGCCTGGTCGACGCCGACACGGTGACCGCCCGGTCCAACGTGCTGGAGATCCAGGTCGAAGAGTCGGCGGCGGAGGTGGCGCTCATCGATCTGGCGATCAGCAAGGAGCGCTTCGTCGGGGCCCGCGCCATCTGGGACATGAGCACCGTGCACGAGATCTTCCTGTCCCGCGCCGAGCCGGCCAGCATCG
>CAZENU010000034.1:0-3205 GCA_964513735.1 uncultured Dehalococcoidia bacterium | reverse complement strand
CATCGGCCTGTCGGCCATCGGCGCGGCGCTGCCGATGCGCTCGATGGACGGCCGCACAGGCCTTCACGTCCGCCTCGGTCCCGGAGGGAGGTCGGTGGTCGCGCCGGTAGGCCCGGGTCTCATACGACGGGTACCGGTCAGCGAGTGGTCGGCGCTCCAGGTCGACGTTCCGGTAGAGATAAGCCTCACACCATGCACAATCGCCCTGGACGGCGAGCGGTCACTGACGGTGAGGCCGGGTCAGGCGGCCCGGGTGTGTTTGCGGGAGTCGGGTCCCCGTGTCGTCGACCCGAAGGCGGCGATCCGCGAGGCCTCACGCGCGGGCATATTCACCGACGGCACCCTCAAGGTCGACTAGGACATTAACCGCAGAGAGTGCAGATGAGTTCGACAACTTGCTGATCCGACAGCGGTTCACCATAGACACGACCAACGCGACGGTCGAGGAGAGCCTCCAGGAGTTCATAAGCAAGGTAGACGACTACCTAACGGCTGAAGACCGCGAGCGCATGAAGGTCGGCGCGAAATAGGAGGCCGCTCCGGGACCCGGCTAATGCGCGGGGAACGCCTCGCGCAGCCAGTAGCGTGATTCTGTATCAAGCGTGGAAAGGAGACACAATGAGAATACTGATCACCGCCGCCTCATCGCGACTTTCGCACGAGCTGGCCGGTGCGCTGGCGAAGAGCCACGAGGTCGTCCTGACAGACCGAAGGCAGGTCTCGACGCAATACAGTTTCGCGCGCTCGGACCTGGCCACGACCAATCCACCAACGAGCTGGTACGGGGCATGGACGCCATCATCCACCCGGGCGAGGTCGCTGCCGGCGACAGAGTGTCAGACCAGCTTGACTATTTGATGCGGTGTACCTACAACCTGCTATGGGCCGCCTCCGAGGAGGGCGTCCCCCGGCTGATTTACCTCAGTACGCTACGGGTGATGGACCGTTACGATGAGGAATTCGTCGTAACGGAGCAATGGCGCCCGGTGCCCATAACTGAGATGTCAGTGCTTCGCTACCACGTGGGCGAGTACGTGTGCAGGGAGTTCGTCCGCGAAAGCAAGATCGACTGCGTATTCCTCAGGCTGGGCGGGCTCGTGTGGGACGACGTCAAGGCGGGTGATCTCCTCACCTCCGCCCTTTATCCGGACGACATGATCCAGGCGGTAGAATCCGCGCTGAAGGCCAGTGTTCAGGGCTGGGATGTGTTCCACGTGCAGTCGGCGGTCTCCGGCGCACGGTTCCTTACCACCTCGGCAGAGGAGTCGCTGGGCTATCAGCCGGTGTCGCGAGGCCAGGTCAGAGGATGAAGATACTGATCCTCGGAGCCAACGGTCGCATGGGGCGCCACGTGGTGAAGGCGCTGGGCGACAAACATACGCTGCGCCTCACCGACGTCATCGACCTGGACGAGACGCCGCAGGAGTATTTCGAAAACTACGGCCTGCGGCTGCCGAACATCACAGACCTGGAAGGCACGCCCCACGAGTATTACAAGCTCGACTCGTCGGACCTGGACCAGGTGATGTCAGCCGCAGAGGGGATGGACGCCATCATCAACCTATCGGTGATGCGGAGCGACCGGCAGCGGGCTTTCGACGTGAGCGCACGGGGCTGCTACAACGCCATGGCCGCGGCCGTTGAGCACGGAATCCGCAGGGTAATCAACACGGGCCCGCACTTCGCGGTGGCCGGTCCGAGCACTTACGAGCGGTTCGACTACCAGCTTGGCCCCGATGTCCCGCCTCAGCCGGGCACCGGCCTCTACGCGCTGACCAAGTCGCTGGGTCTGGAGATATGCAGGGTCTTTTCCGAAAACCACGATGTGCACGTGATCACTCTACTGTTTTACATCCTGTGCTATCCCGACGAGCCCGACGAGCGGACGATCGAGCCCCACTACCGCATCCCGTTCATCGTCGCGTGGAGCGACGCGGCGGCAGCCTTCAAGTCGGCCATCGCCATCGACTTTCAACGGCTCCCGTCACGGTGCGAGGTATTCAACATATCCGCCGACATACCCCACCAGAAGTTCTCCAACGAAAAGGCAAAACGCATCCTTGGCTGGCGGCCCGAGCACCTGCTGGAGCAGTTCTGGAGGAGAAGCCTCGTTTGAGAAGGGATCGTGGCGGCAAGAGATCAATGAACAACGGAGGAGACTAAAGTGGGTGTTACCCGTGAGATCGGCTCCCGACTAGAACTGTTCGTCGACGACTGGCTCATCGACAGGATGAGCGGCACATCGCTGAAGCTACACCACCCGGCGCCACAGGAGACGGCCCTGGACTTCGACCGGCCCTGGGAGGGAAGCGCGAGCTGGGCGCCCATCGTCATCAAGGAGGACGACCGGTACCGGCTCTGGTACCGCGCCTGGCCCGAGGGCGGCAAGGCCCGCGGGGCCTATGCCGAGAGCGCCGACGGGGTCCACTGGGAGCGTCCCAGCCTGGGCATCGTCGAGTTCGAAGGCTCGAAGGACAACAACCTGATCTGGACCGAGCCCGGCGGCAACATGAACCCTTTCCTCGACGCCAACCCCGCCGCGACTCCTGACCAGCGCTACAAGGCGATAGTGCGCTCCAAGGTCGTGCACGCGTTGGCCTCGCCGGACGGGACTCACTGGAGCCTGATCAGGGAAGAGCCGGTCCTGACCGATGGCCCATTCGACTCGCCTAACGTCGCCTTCTGGGACACCAACCGGGAGGAGTACGTCGTCTACACCCGGGGCGTCGCCGGTGAAGGCAACTTCAAGGGTGGCGTGCGGTGGATACGCCGGGCGACCTCCAAGGACTTCATGAACTGGACGCCCCTGGAGCTCATCGACCCCGGCGAGACGCCCTACGAGCACCTGTACACCAACGCATGCACCCAGTACTACCGGGCGCCTCACATCTACTTGATGTTCCCGAAGCGGTTCGTGCCCGAGCGGACCTTCGACGCCGACTGGCCTCATAACGGCATCTCCGAGGCGGTGTTCATGTCCAGCCGTGACGGGTCCCTCTTCGACCGGCACTTCATGCAGGCGTTCATCAGGCCCGGCCCCGACCCACGCAACTGGACCGACCGCAACACCATCGTTGGCGTGGGCGTCGTCCCGACGAGCGACACCGAGATATCGCTGTACTATGTCGAGAACTACCAGCACCCGTCGGATCGCCTTCGCCGGGCGACGCTGCGAATAGACGGCTTCGTCTCGGTCAACGCGCCC
>CAZENU010000033.1:5011-24973 GCA_964513735.1 uncultured Dehalococcoidia bacterium | reverse complement strand
AAACTCGCCGACGAACGAGAACGCGCCTTGACGCTGGCGGGCAAAGACTATGAGCGAGACCAGGAGAGATGGAGGCGATAGGGAGACCCGTTACCGCACACCCGCGCAGGCGGCTTGCGTTCCCCTAGCCCACGGATTGTGGCTCCAGCCGAAGTGGGCAGTTCGTTGCCGGGCAGTACCGGCAGCTTGAGTCGTCGTGGCCGTGGATCTTCAGTTCCGCGCCCAAAGGGACGACGGCCGTCTGCGACTTTTGAGGCCTGAGGAAGGATGACTCCAGGAGCTCCACCCCGATCATGTCAGCCGGGACCGCCTGGAAGATGCTCTCCTGTCCGGTGACATCCCAGTAGCTCTGTCCAGGACTGAGGCAGGTCCCGACGTGCCAGCCTCGGCCGTCCGCTTCGTCCGAGATCTCGGTCAGCAGTTGGGTCAGCATGTTCATGGTCACCGCAGCCCCGGCGGCATCCAGGATGAAGGCTTCCACGGCGTCGCCCTCGGCGAACAGTCTGGCAACTTCGTCCTCCAGCGCGGGTCCGATCGTGAGGACGATGAACTCCGCCTCGCGGGCTCCTTCCAGCAAGTGCGCCATGAACCGGCCCGTAAGCGTCGGCCCTAGCGCAAACGACACTCGGTCGCGTTCAGCCTTCTCGACGGCCAACCGTCTTCGTACGGCCCGTGGTACGCAGAGTTCGTTGGCCAGGCCGATAGCCCAGACAACGTCGGCGTCGAGAGCAGGATACTCCCTGCCCCGTGAACCCAGGCAGCTCATCACGTCATCGGCCGCCAGGCGGACGGGCATGCTCTGGATTCCCTCGTCGCGGATCACCATACCAGGTCTCTTGCTCGCCTCTTGGTTTCGCTGTCGACGCGTCGACGTATGCAGCCGCAACACCAGTGTACGCCATGTCCGGTCGGGGAGCGCGTCGACGGCGGTACGGGTCCGCGCGTTGACTCCCGCTGATGGCGGACTTACGATATGCTGACTGGGCCATCGTATCTAAGGTCGGGGTCTCACTGACCGGTAAACCCGCAATCGTCGGAGACCGTGGCTTACAGGAGGCAGATATTGGACTTTGGAGAAATCACCGGCTACGTCATCGAAGGCATGGCCGACGAGGCTGAGGAGTGGACCCGGCGGGCCCTCGACGAGGGCATGGCGCCGATGGTCATCATCAACCAGGGGCTCATCCCTGGAATGGACGTGGTCGGCGAGAGGTTTCAAAACCGCGAGTACTACATGCCGGAGATGCTGGTGGCGGCCAGGGCCATGAAGAAGTCGATGGCGCTTCTGAAGCCTCTGCTGACCGAGGGCGAGAACTCTTCAGGCCTCCGAGCGGTGTGCGGGACCGTTCAGGGCGATCTGCACGACATAGGAGTCAATCTCGTCGGCATGATGTTGGAGGGCGCGGGATTCGAGGTGATTAGCCTGGGCCCGGACCAGCCGGCCGACGCGCTGCTTGAGGCGGTCGACGAGCACAAAGCTCAGGTGCTCTGCCTCTCCGCGCTGCTGACGACGACCATCAAGAACATGAAGGTAACGATCGACAGGGCGGAGGAGCTGGAGATGCGCAACCGGGTGAAGATATACGTGGGAGGCGCGCCGGTCACCAGCGACTTTGCCAAACAGATCGGGGCCGACGGATACGCCTCGGACGCCGGCTCCGCCGTGAAAATGATCAAGCAGGACCTTGGGGTCACGACCTAGGGCCGGCAAAATCAGGAGAGACCGATGACAGCCATGACCCATCGCGAGAGGGTGAGAGCGGCCCTGAACCATGAAGAGCCGGACCGCGTGCCTATCGACTTCGGCACGATTGCCAGCGCGATCGACAACCAGGCCTACGCCAGGCTGGCGAAGCTGCTGGGAATGACCAGCGAGCTCGAACGACCGGACCTCAACGACCCGATCAACCCGTCCAAGGACGTCACTCCGTGCAGCGAGATACTTGAGATGTTCGGCGTGGACACCCGGGCGCTCCATCCCGACGCCCCTATCGACTCCCAGGCGCTGGTGCGCGAGCAGATCGACGACTACACTTACAGCGATGAGTGGGGGGTCGTGTGGAAGAGACCGGTGCACGAGGCCGGGCCCTATATGTACAAAGAGGGGCCCTTCCAGCGCGACAACATCACCATCGCCGACATCGAGCAATACGCCTGGCCCGACCCCGAAGCAGCCCACCGCGTCGCCGGCCTCAAGGAGAGGGCCCGGAAGGTCCACGAGGAGACGGACTACGCTGTCGTCCTGTCAGTCGGGCACTCGTCCCTTGCGCCGAGTCAGCGGCTCCGCGGCTTCGCCGAGTTTATGGAGGACCTGGCCCTTCAGCCCGCCCTCGCCGAAGCGCTGTTGGAGCACGTCACCGACGTGACTGTCCGATCTACGCAGGCGATCCTGCAAGAAGCAGGCGAGTTCGTGGACGTGGTCTCCTTCTCAGACGACCTGGGCTTCCAGGACCGTGCCTATTGCAGCAAGAAGATGTTCCAGAGACAGGTCAAGCCCTATCTTGCCCGGTGCGTGGAGGCGATTCACGACAATACGGACGCAAAGGCCGTAATGCACAGCGACGGCGCGATATCTGACTTGATTCCAGACCTCATCGACATAGGCGTCGACGCCATCAACCCGGTTCAGACCACGGCCTGGAACATGGACGCGGCCCGCCTCAAAGCCGAGTTCGGCAGCAAAATCGGTTTCTGGGGCGCCGTGGACACCCAGCACGCCCTTCCTTTCGGCACGCCCGAGGAGGTCCGCGAGGATGTAAAGACCAAGATCGAGATCTTGGGCCCCGGCGGCGGCTTCGTGATCACCTCGTGCCACACGATCCGGGAGGAGGTCCCGGCCGAGAACACCCGGGCGCTGTACGAGGCCGCCCTGGAGTTCGGCGGGTACTAGTCAGCATTCCACCGGTCGTCCTCGTCGAGCACAACGCAGTCGGGGTCCTTGAGGAAGACACGAGCAAAGGCAAGAAGCTGGGCCTCGCCCGCCGAGAGCTGACCACCGCCGGGCGCGAGCTCTGTGTTCAGACCGCGGGGGAGCGAGGCGTACCATCGTCCCAGGCCCAGTTCGTCGAGCGTACCCTCGATTCGCTGATCGGGGACTCGGCCGTCAAAGAAGGTGAGGTTGTCCCTCACCGATGCCTGGAACAGCTGGACCTCCTGCGTCACCATTCCCACCCGGCTGCGGATCTCATTCAGCGGCAGCTGCCTCAAGTCGGCGTTTCCCAGCCGGACGGAACCCTTCTCAGGATCGTAGAACCGGAACAGAAGGCGGGAAAGAGTCGTCTTCCCGCTCCCGGTCCTGCCGAGCAGGCCAAGAGAATCGCCCGGCTCGAGCTGGAATGAGATGTCGTCGAGGACAGCCACCCCGGACCTGTAGGCGAATGAGACTCCGGCGAACCCGACGCCTAGCTGCCCCGTGGGAAGCGCAGCACCGTGGCCATCCTGGACGCTGGACGGAGCGTCGAGCAGCTCCTTGACGCGTCGAATGCTGGCGCCGGCCATCTGCAGGTCCTCGAACTCCCTGGAGATCGCGTTGATCGGCACCCACAGCAACTCCAGGTACTGATAGATGAGATAGACCGTCCCAATGGTGGTTTCCCCACGCTGAAACAGATAGGCGCCGACCGCGAGACCGATCATGAGCCGGGAGCTGTTGAAGGCCGATACGCCGCCCCACGCCAGCCTGCTGAGGATTCCGGCTTTCAGCCACGAGTAAAGCCGCCGTCGTAGCACACCGTAGAACCTGGCCATGGTGAAGGAGACCGCCCCGCTCTTACGAATGTCCGTCACGCCGGAAAGCCGCTCTCCCAGGAACCCGTAGAGTTCGGACCTGGCCTGGCTTTCAACGTGCCACAAGGGCACGTTGAAAGCCGAGAAGCTTGACGCGCGACAGCAAGAAAAACGCCGCGAAGACCGCCACCGACAGCCCGAAGCGCCAGTCCTCCAGCCAGGTCGCCACCACGATCCCGACAAAAAAGCAAGAGCGCTCCGACGAGCTGGATGAAGAACTGGGAGAAGAAGTTGGCCAGCGTCTCGATGTCCCCGTCGATGCGCTCCAGCAGGTCTCCGGGCGTCCGGGCGTTGTGAAACCCCATGTCGCGAGCCGCAGCACGTGCAGCGTGAGGTCTGCCCTGAGCTGATTCGTGGCCCTCTAGGCGACGTCCCGTCCCAGATAGTTGGTCACGGCCTGCAGCAGGCGGACCGCAAGGCCTGCAGCCAGGAACAGAGCAATCGCAACGTACAGGGACTGGAGCGCCTCCCGCTCGACGGCGTTGTCTATGAAGTGGCGCACGATCTGCGGCACCACAAGCTGCAGACTGGTGACGCCGAAGAGCAGGACGCCGAGCAGCGTCACCAGAGGCCAGTATGGTTTCAGGTACTGGCCCTGCAGCGCGGAATAGAGTCGAAGAGCTCTTATCATGACGCCGTCAGTCGTCCATCAGAAAAGGATTTCGCGCAACCAAAAAAGCCTCCCGAACCGGGAGGCTCCTAGAGAAAACGACCGGGCTGTAGAGTCCTAGATCCTCCCCAACGGGCAATGCTCACGGCCGAACGCCTTGGCGTAGAGCGGGGTTGTGTTGACCGAGCGAATAACCATCAGACTCGTCGTCACCTCCGAAGATGAGACGGAATCGTGGCACACGCAGATCGGCAAAGACAACAGCTCCACGGCATCCCCGCCAATGTTGTCCTCCGTGACGTGGGGCAGGCCGATATTAAGTCGATCGCGGCGCCCATGCGCGCTCTGGACTTGCCCTCGGGGTGGGACCGACGTTTGACCGCGGCGGGGTCGCTGGAGTGAGGGCAGAACGAAGTGGTAGGGCCAGTCGAGCGTGCAGACCGGCCGGCGAGCCGCCGAGGTTAATCGTCCCAGTCGAAGAATATCCCCATCCAGCCCTTTGGGCCGCCGAGCATCTCGTGGTAGAGGCGGTCCGCCTCGTCGGGTTTGGCCACGTGGCTGATCAGGTGGTCGACCTTCAGGTCGCCGGTGGCTATCATCCTCATCACGGCCTGGCGGTCGCGATTCGTCGTCCAATGGTAGTACTTGTGCGGTTCGTCCTCCTGCCAGTGCGAGCCTCGGACGTCGATCTCCCGCACCAGCAGGTTGCGCAGCCGCATCTCCAGCTTGCCCCGCGTCGCACCGACTAGGACAACCTTGCCCGCATACCGAGCGGAGTCGATGCAGTCGGCCAGCATCTGCGCGACTCGATTGGCGTGGAAGACGGTCTGCGCGCCGCCCTCGCTGATCTCCATGACCGCGCCCACGGAATCGACCTCGGAGCCGTTGACGGTGTGACTCGCGCCGCTGGTCTTCGACAGCGCGAGCCTCTCGGCCTCCAGATCGACGCCGATGATGGGGTAGGCGCCTGCAATTCGAGACATGGATGCGATGAGCTGTCCTACGACGCCCTGCCCGAAGATGGCGACCGACTCGTCCGGCTGTAGCGCCGCCCGCCTGATGCTGTGCAAGGCGACGTCGCCGAGCCGGCTGAAGCAGGCCTGCTCGTCGGTGATGTCGAACTCGATCTTCTGCACCGGCCGGCGCAGCGTCTCGTTCTCGACCTGCTCAACATTCACGATCAAGTGAGTCCCGTGCCTGCCCAGCGCGAATACTCGGTCCCCAGCCTCGAACTCGGCGACACCCGGCCCCAGGGCCTGGACGCGTCCGACGGCGGTATAGCCGGGCCTGTCCTGGGGAGAGGTGGGTATCATCGGCATGGTGTCGGCGTTGGCTGTTGGGTCAGGGTCGGTGGACCGGTCCATCCGCGCGCTCGGATGGTCGGGGGGCAGGGGCTGGAGAAAGCCCATCTCGCTGCCGGCGCTGACCTGGGTGCGGCTTACGCGGACGAGCACCTGGCCCGGCCCGGGGTCTCGCACCTCGAAGCCCTCCACCTCGACCCGCTCACGGTCTATGACCTTGAGCCGTCTACCCATTTCGGCCATGCGAACCTCCAGACGAGCTAGAGCGAGTCAAGTCGCCGCCACACCGTGCCCTGATCGAAATCGAAGGGTCTGGGAAAGCGGGGCGGTCCATGACGGCCGTCACGTCGAATCGGGAGCGGACCCACGCCAGGTCCTTCGTCGCCGACTCCTCAGGGCACGGCTAGAGAACCCCGCTTGGCTACTTGCTGCCCAGACTCCTAACGGCGGACGCGAGCTCGGCGGCGTGTTTGTACAGGGTGATCCAGTCGCCATCTACGCCTTGTTCACCTGCCTCATTTTGGCTCCTCACCGTTCGAGATTGGAGTCATGTCGCACCCCGCATAACCCTGCCTCTGGGGGCAGTATAGGCCAGGGGCCAATGAGAGAGGGGGCAGGGCTAGCTAGACTCCGCTCCGCGGGGCCATCAGTCTCATGACTCCCACCCCCGAACTGCAACCGGCAGCGCGTGTTGAGGCCTTTCTTGCGACGCCAAATCTACGGGGGTGGCCTAGACCTTGTAGACGTATCCGCTAAGCCATGCCCCTCTCGACGATTTGTACTGCAACCGGATGGAAACGGCACCACCTACACGACAATCCGGGACATAGCCTCGCGCGCCTGTTCGGCGTCCTCTTCGAGCTCGTGTGCGTAGACACTCATGGTTATGGCGGGATTCGCGTGTCCAATAATCTTGCTGACCATGGTGATGGACACACCCTCTGACAATAGATAGCTTCCGCAGTGATGTCGTAGGTCGCGGAAAGTCAGGGCCTCGGGTACTCCGCCTCGTTGCTTGATGCGACGGGACGCCCTCCTCCTGAGGTTAGTCAGCTACGGACGATTGCCCACGCGGGTGCAGGTAGCTCGCGCAACGGCTTCATGACGATCTTTCCAGGGCTCCGATGTGTCTACCGTCCCCTGCGGAGCACCCTTCCCGGTCTGGCGCCGGTGTGCTTGCCGTTGAGCACCACCGGCTCGCCGGCTACGAGGACGTGCGGGATGCCGGTCGGGAACTGGTGAGGGTCCTCGAAGGTCGCGTTGTCGACGACCGTATCCGGATCGAAGACCGCGACGTCCGCGACCCGGCCTTCTTTGAGCAGGCCTCTGTCCTTCAGGTTGAGCCGCTTCGCCGGGAATCCGGCCATCTTGTAGACTGCCTCCTCCAGCGTCAGCACCGATGGCTGCTCTCGGACGTACCGCCCGAGAATGCGTGGGTAGGTGCCGTAGAACCTCGGGTGTGGCTTGTATGCCGCGTAGTGTCCTTCAGGCGAGACGGCGTTGCCGTCGGAGCCGATCATCGCCTGCGGGTGCCCCATGAAGAAGCGGATGTCGCTCTCGACCCGGTTGTGGACGACGGCCATCACCGCGTCCTCCTCTTCCTCGATGAGCTGCAGCGCCGCCTCGGCTGGTGACACTCCCCTGGACTCGGCCACCTCGGTCAGCGGCAGCCCGATGACGCCGCGGTTGGCGTCCGAGCTCACGTTGCTGATGACCCATGTCTTCCACAGCGGTGGAATTCCACCCTCGCGTCCGGAAATCATCTCGTCCAGCACCTGCTCCCTGACGGCCCCGTCGCGGAGTCGTTCCATGTACGGCGGGATGCCGCCTTTTTGGACCCACAGCGGCACAAGCTGACTCAGGCCCGCCCCGGCGGCCGTGTACGGGTACATGTCGTAGGTGATGTCGATGCCCTCATCGCGGGCCTTTTCGATCACCGCGACTATCTCGGGGCCGGCCCCGTAGTAGCGGCGGTCGACGATGGCCATATGCGAGAACTGGACTGGGATCTCGGCGCGTCGGCCGATCTCTACGGCCTCCTCGACCATCTTCACGTGCCATCCTGGCAGCACGCGGGCGTGGGTGGCGTAGAAAGCCCCCTCGTATCGCGCGACGGCCCTGGCGATGGCGATCACCTCGTCCATGGACGCGTAGGCTGAGGGCACCACGGACAGCCCCGTGGTAAGGCTGAACGCGCCCTGCTCGATGGCTTCGGCGGCCAGCTTCGCCATCTCACGGGTCTCGTCCGGGGTCGCAGGCCGGTCCTCTAAGGCGCCGACGGCGGCACGGAGGGCTGCGTTCCCGAGCTGCGGCGCGACGTTGATGCTTATCCCGCTCGACGTAAGGGCGTCCGCCCACCCGTCCAGTGTTTCCCAGGTCCACTCCCGCTCAGTCTGGAAGCCCCCACTGAGGACCAGCCGGATGGCCTCGGGGCCGGCCCTGCCCGAGGGGAAGGGCGAGTAGCTGCAGTTGCCCGTGACTTGGGTGGTCACGCCCTGGTGGGCCATGCTCTCGCCGCCGGGATCGTCGAAGAGCGTGAGGTCGGAGTGGGTGTGCATGTCGATGAAACCCGGTGCCACGACATGGCCGGATGCGTCGATCTTGAGCGCGGCGTCGGCGTGGGAAAGCTCGCCGATGGCCTCGATCTTGCCGGCCGTGAGGCCGAGGTCAGCGGTGTAACGCGGCCCGCCGGTGCCGTCTACGACAATGCCGTTCAGTACGAGGGTGTCGAAGGACATCTGATCTCGCCAACGGGAGGAGATGAGCGGCGTCCGGCGGCCGAAAGGAGCACTATTCCGAGTCGGCTCCGGCGACGCCTTCGGCGGGGGAGTCGAGCTCCGCGGTCGGACCGATCACCAGCGCCACCGCCGTAACGGCCACGGTGACCAGGATCAGTGCCAACACGACCAGCGCCTCGGCGAAGAAGAGCGAGGCGAATCAAAGGATGGCCACCAGCAGGGTGCTTTTAATCGCGAGCCTGAGCATCGGTGTCTCCACGCACGGGGTTGAGGTCTGCACCTAATTCTAACCTCCGTGCCCTTACGCGTCTATTCGCCGTCCGCTATGTCATGATTAAGCTCCGGTTATAGGCACGTTCCCCGGCCGCCGAATGGCGGCGAGAACGACGTGAGGCGTATACTACTGCGCTGAGGTAAGCATGGAGTGAGCGATTTCTGGGTACAGGACGGCGAGACGATGCTGTTCATTGGCGACAGCATCACCGACTGCGGCCGCCGGGATGAGCACGCCCCGCTGGGCAACGGGTACGCGAACCTGTTCAGCGAACTGGCGACCGCGCGCTTCCCGCAGCGCCGCATCCGTTACGTGAACATGGGCATCGGCGGAAACACGGTGGTCGCCCTGCTGGAGCGGTGGCAGACCGACGTGCTGGACCACAGGCCTGACCGGCTGTCAATAAAGGTCGGCATCAACGACCTGCACCTATACCTTCGTGGCGACGAGGGCGCCGTTGGCCCCGCGAGTTTCGAGGAGACGTACGACCGGATACTCGGTATCACCGCTCGGGAGGTGGGCTGCCCCGTAGTACTCATCACCCCGTTCTATCTGTCCACAGAGCGCTCCGGCGGCTCGTTCGAGAGCAAGGTGATGGGGCTGCTGCCGGAGTACATAGCAATAGTAGAGGCGATGAGCAGGAAGCACGGTGCGCGGCTTCTGAACGTAAACGACGTGTTTCAGAATCAGCTCCGCTACCGCGATCCCTCGGACTTCGCGCCGGAGCCGGTCCATCCCCACCAGGCCGGGCATATAGTCATCGCCAGCGCGTTGATGGACCTGCTGGCGACTTGAACGCCGGTGGGGTGAGCGACTTGGCAGTGGCGGAGAATGGCCGGATGTAGGGTAGTCGGGCTGTCGGGGCGCGGGGCAGAGGCCGTCGGCCGGCCCTTGAGTCCACGGAAAGGGCTTGACCGCCCGTTCCGGCCCGAGTAGTGTCAGACCTGCTCAGGGATCACGGCGACGGCCCGAGGTAAGGACTCGAAGGGCCGATGCCGCACCATTGCATGGGGCGTACAACCTTGATGAGTAGCCCGGTCCTTGCCGGGCCGGGACGCACAATACACTAGGGAGAGAGCGAATGAAGGCGAGAACGAACGGAAGCTCCGTAGCTACAGTGAATTGCGTGGCGCTTTCAAGCGACACAACCGGCAACCCGATCTCTCTTCCGGACTACGACCGGGCTCGCCTTGAGGACGTAGGTTTTCTTACGGCGATGACGTTGGTAGTTTTGGGCAACTATGCTCAGACTGGTCACTTCGGCGGCCCGCTTGCATATACGCCTTACACGGTGGCTGCGCATCTGGTGGGGCCGGAGCTCGGCGGTCTACGGTTCGACTATCGCCGGCCGAAGCACCCTTATGCTGATAAGTTCATGCTTGCCGGCGGGCATAATGCCCCGGTGACGTACGCGCTCTGGATGATCATGGGACAGGCGCTTGCGCAGAAATACGCTGAGACCGATGATGACCGGTACGCCGTAGACCCCAATATCGCCATCTTGCCAATCGACGCGCTGGGGTTTCGCAGGGGCAGTGGCGTACTGAAGACCTTGCTGCGCAACAACGGCCTTGAAGACCACCCCGCGATGGCGCAGGCGAAGCTCAGGGGCATCAGGGCGTTGGCAGGCCATGCGGAGACGACCGACGTCACCAACGATGTGAACGGCGGGCCTTCAGGCATCGGCATCGCGACCGCCGCGGGTAAGGCCGCGTTCTGGGACATGGTGGGGGCGCCGGATAGCCTCAAGATCCTCGCAATCGAGGGGGAGTTCGCGCTTACGTCCGGCCACTCGCAGGAGATGAAGACAGCGGCGGTGGCGCAGCAGGTGGGGAAGCGTCTGAGGATGCTGCTGTCGTACAACAATGCCGGGATAGACGACGAGCTCGTCGGTAGTGTGATCGCGCCCCAGTACGACGGCTACAAGATTGAAGACCAGTGGGCCTCATACGGGTGGAACGTCCTGGCCCTCGAAAATGGGAACGACTACGATCAGGTCGTAGCCGCTCTGAAGACAATGGAGGACTGGGACCCCAAGGACGACAGGCCGATGATCGTCGTGGGTCGAACGGTCAAGGGGTGGTGGCCCGCCGCTGAGAACGGACGCTTGCCTGGTTACGGCGAACAGATCGTTAGCTACTCTAGCCACCCGTACAAGTTCGACATGAACGGCGACTACTTTCAGGCCTTGGCGGCGACCTTCGAAAAGCGCTTTGGAGTCGAGTTCGAAGGCATAAGGGGCGGCGCTTTATCCGATAACGGGGAGCGCCTGATTCAGTTCAAGCGCAACATAGACGTCGTCATGTCGGTACTTGACCATGACGGCCTGGGTGACTGGCTCGCTGACCGGCTGGTAGAGAATGGCGATTCCCTGGACGACGAGATGCCGCTACGTATCGACCGGAAGACCGATCCGTTCCAGGACCCCCGCCTCGCCGTCGACAAATTGCCCATGGAGCCGCAGACCGTTTCCGTTCGCAACCCCAGTACCGGGGAAGAGAAGGAAGTGGACATCAAGCTATTCGCGGAGCCTGGCGAAGTCAGTGGGACCCGTAAGGCTATCTCAGAGATCATCAAGTGGATGAACTATGTAACTGAGAACCGGTTCGTGACGGTTGCTGCTGACCTGGCCGACTCGATAAACGTTGAAAAGGGTGCCCTATCGGGACACTACGATCCGGTGAAAAATCCGGTCGGCACGCAACTCAAGGCGGCGATTCAAGAGGCCGGAAACGCGTCTACTGCCGTAGGTCTCGTGGGACAGACCGTGTCCCTTGACCCGGACCAGCACGTTGGCCTCTGGGCGCTCAGCGGCAGCTACGGAGCGTTTACCCCGCTGATGTACCTGCCGGCCCGTGTTTGGAGCCAGCAGAGCCAGGACAGCCCCTTCCGGGTCGGTGTCCTGAACATCCTCGCCGGCCACTCCGGACCCGAGACGGCGGCTGATGCGCGCACCCACTTCGGGATCTTCTCGCCTCAGGTGTGGAAGCTGTTCCCGAGAGGCCAGGCCATCACACTGAGTTTCTGGGACTACAACGACGTGGCATCCGGGTATTTTGCCGCCGTGGAAATCGCGGCGCGAGACCCGAAAGTAGGCGTGATCGTCCTCGAGGTGGCCCGTCCGGACTTTCCGGTTGCCGACCGGACGAAGTTCGCTGACAAGGACCCCAAAGCGGCGGCCAAGGGGATGTACGTAATCAGAGACTTTGACCCCAGCAAGCCGAAGCACGGCTATGTAGTGGTACAGGGGTCGTCCTCCACCGTCAATCTGCTGTCCATCCTGCCCCGCCTGGAGGAGGAAGGGATCAACGTTAAGGTCGTATCGGTCATCAGCGAAGATCTCTTCCGAAGACAGTCCGAAGAGTACCGGAACTCGGTCTGTCCGCCCGAGGCCCGCTATGACCTCATGGTGGTCAGCACCGGGACGCGGCGAGTCTGGCCACTGCAGGATGTAGGCCCGTTGACCGACGACTACTCTCTGGTGTCGGACTGGCATGATGAGTGGCTGACCGGTGGCTTGGAGTCGGATGTGATCGAGGAGGCTCACCTGGACCCCGAGTCGATCTTCCAGGGGGTCAAACGCTTTGCGCTGGACCACGACAGCCGGATAGGCTGTCAAATGGCGCATCTCGCCGGTTTGAAGTGAGAGTACCCGACGCGGCAAGGAGGTCCGGTACGGCTGGCTCCGCGGCGCCAGAGGCGCTGAACAGGTGTGGGAGTGGGAGGAGACAGGCATGGCGGAGATGGGCAAGAGGCTCAAGGTCGTCGACCGAGAGCGGGTCGAGGTGGAGGGCTTCGAGGTGCGAGACCCCGGGCCGGGCCAGGTCCTCGTCCGGGTGAGCCGGACTCAGGTCAGCGCCGGGACCGAGAAGGGCTTTCTGCTGCCGCTGTCGCCGGACGACCCCGGTGTCCGGTCGGCCCGGTCCGCCGGCGCCAAAGCCGCCGCCACCCAGGGCGATACGCCTCCGGTGGTGCCCACGGGGCCGCAGGACGCTCCCGGATACACGGCGGTCGGGGGCATCCAGGCCGTTGGGCCCGACGTCGGCGGCTTCAGTCCGGGGGATAGGGTGTTCGCTATCGGCAGACACTCCTCGCACCTGATCATCAACACCGAACGGGTGGAGAATGATACGCTGCGCCGCCCCGTCCAGCGGATCGAGTTCGACATCACGGACGAGGAGGCGTGCTTCTCTCGTCTGGGCGACGTAGCGCTGCACAGCGTCCGCAGGGCCGCGATCCAGCCGGACGAGTCGGTGGCGATATTCGGGCAGGGTGTCGTCGGCCAGCTCATCGCGGCGATATGCCGTATCGCGGGCGCATATCCGATCATCGGCGTCGACCTGGAGCCGGAGCGGCTCGCCTTGTCCCGGACCAGCGGAGCGACCCACACAGTGGACGGGTCCGCCGTCGACGCCGTCGAAGCGGTAAAGGATCTGACCGGCGGCGGAGCCCAGACCGTATTTCACGCCAACCGCGTCGCCCAGGTGCTGGCGGACTGCATAGACGCAGCCCGGTACGCGGGCAAGGTGATCCTAGTCGGGGCCACACGGGGCAAGTTGGAGATTCGGCTCCGCAATCTCCTGGTGCGGGAGCTGGACGTCCGTGGCTCGCACTGGTTGGATGATGGCGCCCACAAGTACTATCCGTGGACGCCAAACCGCGATCGCTACGCGGTAATGAGGATGATCTCCACCGGCGACCTCAAGACCGACCACCTGATCAGCCACGTGGCCAAGCCCGAAGAGGCCGACAGGCTCTACAACGACATCGTGGCCGGGCCCAAGGGCTGGATGGGCATCTTCTTCGACTGGGATTAGTAGTCCGGCCTAGCGTTGCACATTGGGTGTTCGCCAAAACGGTCCCCACGGATGCCGCTGACATCCAACTCCACGTCGCGCCTACTCCTTCTCGCCTGCAACACCCTTTGTGGCGGCAATGCAGGTCGTTGTCAAGCCTCCAGGCCAGTCGCCCGAGGAGACGGACCGTCTCTGGGTAGGGCTTGGGTCCACAGTCGAGGTGCTGGCGCCGCGGTGCACCGAGATCTGGCCCGCCGGCTGACCGGCGCTCGCGTATGGAGCGATTCGGCCGGACAGCCCGGCCAGACCGTGTCGTCGGACCACATGCTATCCGATGGCGACGTGGTCGAGCTGCTGACGACGTGAGCGACCCCGTCGGTTTCTGAAAACCGCAGGTGCTAGGTCTCGAGCCCTAGCAGTTCGATAGCGTTCAAGCCCAGGACCCGCTGCTTGGCCTCGTCTGAGATGTTGGCCGTGGTCACCTTCGCGATCTGGTGACGGGCGTCGAGCAGCGGCATGTCGGTGCCGAACAGGACACGGTCGGCGCCCGCGCCGTCCACCGCGGATTTGACCCCGTTGTGATTTCCTCCGGAGCCGCAGGTCTCGAGATAGACGGTGGGCACCGCCCGAGCGGCCTCCACGGCGTCGGGACTACCGGTGCCTGCCGCATGGGCCAGGACCCACCGTACCCGTGGGAAGCGCTCCGCCAGCGCCGTGTACCTCTTCGTGAGGATGACGTCGGGGTCGTCAAAGGGGTACGCCGGGTGGGCCATGACTGCCAGCCCCCGGTCGTTCAGGAACTCGTAGATCGGAAAATACGCGGGATCGTCGTTGGGCTTGCCGAAATAGTCCGGGTAGATCTTGAGGAACTTCATGCTCAGATCGTCGAAACACCGTTCCAACTCGGAGACGGCCTCGTTAGGGTAGTGCGGCGTGACGAAGGCCACGGCGAGGAACCGGTCCGGGTTGTTGGCCACGAAATCGACCGTGATGTCGTTGTTGCGCCGGGCATCACCGTAGTAGATACAATTCACCAGCGATCGGTCGATGCCCGCGGCGTCCATAATCCTCAGATACCTGCTAGGCTCGTCGTCTACTCCGTGCCGCTCCCAGCGCGCCAGGTGGCTGTGGAAGTCGATCACTGGGGTGTTCATTGCTATTCCTGACCCCCTGTCAGCAAGCGGTCGAGGTTGCCCGCACAGATCGCCCTCAGGGTCGTATCGCTCAGCCCGCTGTGGTGGAGGCTGTACAGTTGGAGCGCCATCCCCGAGTCGGGGAACCTGGAGCCGAACAGGATGCGCTCCTCTCCGGCGGCCTCCAGCAGGTATTCAATGCCACCGGTAACGACAAAACGCGATATCTCGATGTAGACGTTGGGGAGGCTACGCAGCAACGACAGTGCCCAGGAGAGGTCGTTGTACTTGACCTCGCACAGCACGCCCGTGACTCCCGGGTTGGCTTTGAGCGTTTCGTACACGTCGCGTGGGTCGATGGCCAAAGGGCCTGTTCTTGAGGGCGCATCGATGGGGAGCCACACCGGGGTCCGCGTGTCAGCCATCCACTCCAGCCAGGGTCGGACCACCCAGTCGCGGAACGGGTAGTTGTGAAGCCCGGGAAGCATGCGCACCGAGCGTACGCCGGCGGCCGCGACCTCGTCCGCGAAGGCGTTTAGGCGGTTGAATATCGGGCTGCAGACGAACTGGGGGACGAGCCTCGACTCGTCGCCGATCTGCTCGATCAGCAGAGCGTTGCCGTCGCGCGGGTCGTAGGTGGACGCGTGGGGAGCGTACACCAGCGCGCGTTCCACGCCGGCCTCGTCCATCACCCCGATGACGCCGTCCGCCGTATCGACCGCGACTCGCTTGTCATGGCGTCTGCCCAGGGCTGCGTTCGCGTCGAACACCGGCACCGCCGGCTTGAAGTCCAGATTGACCTGGCCCATTCCCTGCTCCGCTGCGTCCGTGGACTGTGCAGGCGGCCTCTTCGGCCCATGGTGTTGTACCGCCCCCGCGTGGGTGACATAGTACTATGGTTCAGCGCGTTTGACACGCCCCCCAACGTCGGTGTCCGGTGCTTGGCCCCTGGGCTTGACTGTGCGGGCGCCGAGCCCTAATCTGAGGGTGAGCGGGAGTAGCTCAGCGGTAGAGCATCTGCTTCCCAAGCAGAGGGTCGCGGGTTCGATCCCCGTCTCCCGCTCCACCACAGTCCGGAGTACCTAGTGGCCACCACTTTTCCTCCCAGTGTCGGATGGTCCTCCGCAGCGACACTGAGTCGGTAGCTTGGCTGAGTAAGGCGGACAGGCTGGCGGCATGGGGCGCCCCGCGGGTCGATGTGCGAGATGGCTGATGCGCGGTCACCGGTGAGAGATAACCCAGGCAGCCATCGTTAGAAGGCTACTGACTACAAAGATGGATACAAAGGGGCCGACTGTGCTCTCCGAAGCATTCGCTACCGAGAGCACCACCACCAACACAAGCGATAGCATCGATACGGCGACCAGCACCTTCGCTGCCGTCTGTGCATATTGTCTAATCATGCGGTGTCGCTTCTGGTGAATCTCGCGGCGGCCACACTATTCGGTGAGCCTCAGGTAGCAGTGTCCGTCGCAAGCATCTTCCGGGCAGGACCGCCGGAACCCCTGATGGACGGGCGCCGGTGACGGGGCTGAACCATAGCACCAGCCTCCGATGCCGTCAATCGTGACCCGAAGTATCCCTACAGCGCGGTTCAAGGAGCTCAGGTGCCATATGTACGTCCATACAAGGTCCGTCGCGGACAGGGTCTTCGAGGTCTGGCGTAGCCCGGGGCGATTCACCAAGAACCCAGACATCGTGAGGCTCCCGTCCGGTCGGCTGCTGCTCGTCTACAGCGACACGGACGCTCACTGGTCGCTGGAAAGCCAGATCATGATGCTTCTGGCCAGCGACGATGGCGGCAGGACGTGGTCCAAACACCGCGAGGTGGTCCGCCACGACCTCGACAAGGGCGATGGCCGCCTCCTCACGCCTCGTCTGAGCCTGCTCGATGACGGACGTGTGGTCGTCCTCGTGGACCAGGACGACTTCAGCCACTTCCACGAAGAGCAGCCGCCCGGCATCCTGGCCTTCTGGAGTGACGACGGAGGCGACACGTGGAGCGAGGGACAGGAGACGGGCATCAAGGGCTTCGAGCCCGACCGGGTGATGGACCTCCCCGACGGCCGGCTGGCCGTCGCCTCCCAGCTAATGCGGGGGGAGACGATGGAGTACGCGGAGATATTTTCGTGCTCCGAGGATGGCGGCGAGACGTGGTATGAGCAGGCCACCATCGCCTACGACGGCTATCATCGGTTCTGCGAGGGGGCCATCGTAGTCTTGGACGGCGGCAAGGAGTTGGCGTGTGTTCTGCGCGAGAGCCACTGCACGGGCATCCCCAGCTTCGTCGCCTTTTCGTCGGACATGGGCAGGACCTGGTCCGAGCCTCAGATGATGCCCTTCGCCATCCATCGGCCCTACGCCAGTCAGCTCCCGGACGGTCGCGTGCTCGTCACTGGCAGACACGTCAACGGCGGTCTCGGGACGTATGCGTGGTGCGGCGACCTGAAGGCCGAGGCTGGCGAGTGGCAGGTGGGTGGGCCCGCCAAGGAGCACACAGCAGAGCTGACGGCTGAAGCACTGGTCATCGATAACAGGCCGGGACACGAGTGTCGATACTCCTTGCTTCCACCCGAATCGAGCCTAAGCGAGATCCTGCTCGAGGGCACACTGAGCGTCGAGGGTCCGAGCGGCGAGTCGGTGGCTTTTCTGTCCGTCGCCGGGCTGATTCCGGATGGCACAGTCGTCGAGATCGCGTCCAACGGAGTCATGCTGACCGAGGGCAAGCACAACATGCGGGTGCCGGCCGACATGACTGGCGAGCGCACCGTCGCGATCCACCACAGGCGAGGCATGCTCGAGGTGAGCGTGGACGGTGAGATACTGATACGGTATCGGGTGAGGCGCGAAGGGCAGACCCTGGACGACCGTTCCGGCGGCAACCCGGCCAAGCGGACCCAGTTTGGTCAGCTAGGCGAGACGGGCCGGAGCTTCTGGAGGCGGGTGAGCTACTCGGTCAAGAACCCGACGCTCGACGACGTCGAATGGTCGTGGGATGTGTCCGACGGTGTCCTGCCCGACGAGTACCAGAGGACGCGAATGGTCCAGATTCACGCCAACGATCCTGACCAGAAGCCGTCCCCCGACCATGGTTACACGTCCTGGCTGCATCTGGCCGACGGCCGTATCATGCTGGTCGACTACACCAACTGCGGTGACGAACCCGGTCGTAGCCACCTAGTAGGTGTTCATCTCGATCCGGCGGACATCTTGTAGGGGCAGACGAGCTTTCATGAAAGGAGGCGGCTTTGAAACAAGCAGCAACCGCCGACCCGTCTTACCAGTGGACGGCCGAAGAGATTGAAGGACGCCTGGCGTGTTCGACGATAGTCTTTCCCCGAGACCGTCTTCTGCTTGCCGAAGACATCGCCAGGATGAGGGAGGTCGGTATCGTAAGAATCGAGGTCTGCGGGCTTGGCAACCCGGGGCACCTCGACTTCGACGACCGCGATTACATATCCGAAGTGGTCTCGCAGTGCGCCGCCAATGGAGTTTCAGTCGTCTCGATACATAGCCCGGGCTATCTGTATAACTCGGACGACGAGAGCAACCGCAGGAGAGCTGTGACCGAAGGGGTTGTCGCGGCCAAGATAGCGGAGGAGATGGGAGCGGAGGTGATGGTCTGCCATTTTCGGCCTGAGGAGCCTTCTGAGCGGAGTGTCAACGAGATGCTCGAACAGCTCGAGGGGCATTCCATCAAGCTTGCCATTGAGAATGGCCAAGACCTGGCGGACTACACTGCGTTCGTTGACAAGGTCGGCTCTGAGCGCTTCGGAATGGTGGTCGACATTGGTCACACCCGAGATGAGGATGGTGTCAATCCCTTCGTCAAAAAGGGGGTTGCCCGCAAGACGATGGCACAGTGTGGGGGGCGGCTGATACATCTTCACCTGCACGACTGGGTGGACCGAGACCACTTCTCACCCTTGGACGGTGACATCCAGTGGGACGAGGTATTCGCCGCCTTCAAGGACATCGGCTATTCTGGCTGGTTCATGTTTGAAGCTGCGTATGCACCGGGCAATCGGGGCGAGCTGTCACCGGAATACGTGTTGGACAAAGTGGCGACCTTCCCTCGGGAGTTCGTAAAGCGATATGTGAGCTGACCCAACAGCGGTGCTCCCAGCCGCCAGAGCTAAAGCTCCGAGAGATATGCCAACGACCCGATATGACCGGATAGCAGAGTGGTATGATCAACAAGGTCCGCTCTGGCTTGTGCGCCCCCGACGGTGAGGGCCAAGAGGCGGTCGCACTTGACACCCTGATCGGGGATGTTACCGGCCAGGAGGTCTGCGATCTCGCGTGTGGTCAGGGGAAGATCGCGAGATGGCTGGCGCGGAGACGACCAGATCAGGTACATCGAGTCCACAAAGTGGGCCGTGGACCGATAGCCGCCCAACGTCGTGGCTGAATCTGGATCTCTGGGCCCGCAGACCCGACCGAAATCGGAGGACTGATCGACCATGACAGACGGCTACGAGATTACGCGGGTGGTCCCGGCCACTCCGAAGCGCCTGTTCGAGGTCTGGCTCGACAGCCGGGAGCACGGCAGCATGACGGGACGGGCGGCCACCGTGAGCTGGGGCGTGGACGACCCCCTCAGCGTACTCGACGGACTTATCACGGGCACGAACCTGGAAGTCGAGCCCAACCGCCACATAGCGCAGCGGTGGAGGACCAAGGAGCCAGGGTTGGGCGTCTCGGAGTCCCGGGTGGAGCTGGAGCTCATCACGGGATGGCGGTTCAAAGGTGGTGTTGGCAGCCCATTCGCAGGGACAACCCTGATCGTGCGCCACTCCGGTCTCCCATCGGCTCAGACTACGTTCAACGCCGACTGGTGGGAAGAGAACTACTTCAAGCCGATGGACGCTTACTTCGGTCAGGGCAGAATTAGGTGGACCCGGCCGCTACCCTGACGGGCTCAAGGTAGACCGGCAGAGCCGTCGGCATGACCGGACCCCCGAAGGCATCATCGAGTTCGACGACCGCTCGGGGCTCAGGCTGGGCAGAGGAGACTGGCAGGACGTGCCATACCCGTACGACAGTGCTCCTAAACCGGAGGGGTTCTCCAACGTGCCCCACGCCATCGGCTACCGGGGGTTCAGGGCGGAGTTCGAGGAGTTTCTGGCCAGCATCCGCTAGGGGAGGCCGCCGGCGGTCACCGCCTACGACGGTCGGGCCTGCACCGAGGCGGCCATCGCGGCCGTCAGGTCCCAGGAGACCGGAGCGCCCGTCCGACTCTCGCTGTGACCATCGGGAGTCAGGGCAGCCTTACGTAATCGCCCTGCGTCCCCCAGTCCGGCCTGGACAGGCCGTTCAGGTCC
>CAZENU010000033.1:0-5001 GCA_964513735.1 uncultured Dehalococcoidia bacterium | reverse complement strand
CCATCACTGTCATGTGACACTGCAGGCGCCGTGTCCCTCGCATTCGAGCGCGCCCTGAGTCTACGAAACCGAAGTCGCCTTCCTCCAGTTCGAACACCGACACGTCGGCCGGACCGCCAACGGTGAGAGACCCGAGCTCCCCACGCCCGATGGTGTCGGCGGGCGCCGACGTGGACTTTTCGACCGCGTCTTTCAGCGACATCCCCATGTTCATCAGCTTGGACATCGTGATCGGCATCGTCGCCCTGGGTATGAAAAAACTGCTCTTGTGGACGTCGGTCGATATGGTGTCCGGCGTGTGACCCTGTTCCATGCATGGGATGGCGACGCGGAACCAGAAGCTACCGGCGCCGTGGCCCACGTCGAACCGGACGCCGCGCTTCCTGGCCTCCCAGACGTAGTCGCGGACTCGTCCGTCGCCGTCGATCTGGGCGTGCTGCTGGCCGTACATGTGGGTGTGCATGTCGCCCGGTCTCAGATGCTCCATGATCAGATCTCTGTACGAGCGGTCGGGATGGTCGTGGTAGTCGATCATCGCGACGGTGCCCGATAGCTCGGCCGCCGTCACCGCTCCGTCGACCGAGTCCCAGCCGGGGCCACCATAGTGAGCGGCCTTGACCCCGACGATGACGTCTGGAAAAGCCCGTACCACCTCTGCGCACGGCCGCGGCTGCATCTCCGTGGGGTCCTGCTCCACGGGTCCCAGCATCCCGGACCCAACGATGTTGAGTAGCGCAAGGAGCCGAACGCGGGCCCGGTCGATGATCGTGGACTTGAAGTCCTCGAAGCTCCTGAAGCCCGAGCCACCTGCGTCGACGACGGTCGTCACCCCGTTGGGGAAGGCGTACTCGTCGGGAAAAGTCCATGCCCCGTAGCCGTACGAGTGGATATGCAGGTCGATCAGGCCCGGGGTGACGTAGAAGCCCGATACGTCAGCGGCTCTAGGGGCCCCGCTCTGTTCCCCGCTTTCTTTCTGCCCCCCCCTTTGCAAAGGGAGGCTAGGGGGGATTTCATCCACGGCGTCAGCCCCGGACACAGGCAGGTCGGGGCCTACCGCCGCTATCTTCCCGTCCTCGATGGCCACGTCCATTACCGCATCGATGCCATTCCTCGGGTCGATGACATGGCCACCGCGAAGCATCAGGTCGTAAGGCATCGTGTTCGCTCCCTCAGGTTCCGGCGTATACGTGACGAAAGGTACATCCTGGCGGCCCTCCAGTAAACCCACCTAAGTGGCATGAGCGCGGCCGCCATGACACAATGGACGCCCAGATCGCATCGTTCGCCGAGGGCAACTGGAGGGTGACATGGCCAACAGCGAAGTGGGGATCGGCCGGACTGGGAAGGCGAGGGACCGGACGCTGTTCGTCGATGACCGTGACATAGCCTCCAGCGAAGGCGTCGAGCGCGTCATTCATCCCGGAAAGAAGCACGATGGAAACCCCGTGCTGACCCCCGACCAGCCGTGGGTCGACAGCCTGCACATCGGCGGCACGGTCAGGCTGGAGAACGGCCTGTACCGGAGCTGGTATCACGGCACAGGGCAGAGCGGAAATTTCAATTTGTATGCGGATAGCGAGGACGGGGTCCACTGGATGACCCCGGTTTTGGGGCAATACGAAGACGACACCGGCAGCCTGGAGAACAACATCTATCTCAGCCGGGTAGGGCTCCGGTCCGGGGACCCAGCGCCCCCCAGCGTGAACCAGGACGTGCATCCCAGCATCCTGTACACGCCCCACATGGGTGAGGGCCGGACCTACACGCTGCTCTCGTATGACTACGGCCGGTCCGGCTACGGCGCCTACGACGGGTACTTTCTGGCGTTCTCGGAGGACGGCATATGCTGGACAGATGGCCCTGAGGACCCGGTGATCCCCGGCCATGCCGACGTCGGCTATTTCCTGTATGACGAGCGGGACGGGGTATTTCGCGCCGTCGTCAAGGACTTTCTGAACATCCGTGGATGGCGTAGGCGGTCGGTGTTCTGGACGGAAAGCTACGATGCGTTTGACTGGTCGATGCCGCGCGCGGCGATCATCCCCGACCTCGTTGACGAGGAGTGGGCCGAGGGACGCGACGGCCACTTCACCCAGTTCTACGGCATGCCCATCGTCCGCTACGAGTCCATGGTCCTGGCGTTCCTTCAGGTGTTCAGGTGCACCGACGGCGAAAATTCCACCGAGGGCACCATCGACATACAGCTCGTGTCGAGCCGCGACGGGCGTCACTGGCAGCGCGTCGGCGACCGGCGGGCCATCATTGAGCGCGGCGAGGAAGGGGACTGGGACTGGGGAATCGTGAGAACGGGCAACTCGTTCGTCCTTGACGGCGATGAGATAAGGGCCTATTACAACGGCAGCAACCACAGCCACGCCGGTCGGACCCCCAGCGGCGAGCCCAAGACCGGCGCTATCGGCTACGTGACGTGGTCCAGGGACCGGTTCGTCGGGATCGAGGCCGGGCGCGGCGGCGGCGAGGTCCGGCTCACCGCGCAGCAGGTGTGTGGCCAGCTTCACGTAAACGCCGACGCGGCCGGTGGCTTCCTGGCCGTCGAGCTCGCCGCGGATGGCGGTCCAGTACCAGGCTTCGGGGCTGCGACGTGCGTCCCGATGACTACAGACTCCCTGGACCACGTTGTGCAATGGGACGGCGAGCGGTGCCCCACGCAGCTCGGCGGCCGGCCGGTCGACGTGGTCGTCAGGCTCACCGATGCCGAGCTGTTCTCGCTCTGGTGGGACTGAACCGCGAGGTCTTTCCGGGAGAAGCGAGGCGCGTGCTCGGCGGCATCATGCCAATCACCGCGGTGAGGTAGGCTGAAGGACGGCGCGGCGTAACGGCCAGCGCTCATCGGAGTGGCCGCCGGAGCCGGGTTCGCAGTGCACATGGCTATAGCGATCGTCGTCGGCGCCAGCTACGCGGTCCCGTTTCATCGCCAGAGCTACGAAATGGTATCGGCCGTGGGATGGGGTGTCTCCTACGGCTTTGTTTGGTGGCTGATCGGCCCGCTGACCCTTATGCCCATCCTGCTGGGCACCACGCCCGACTGGACCGCTGGAGCCACCGCGTAGGTTTTTCCCAACCTGATCGGACACCTGGCGTACGGTGCCGGCCTGGGTACAACGTTGCAGCTACTCGAGTCGCGCTACAAGCCGTGGTGGGTCCCGCAAAGGCAGGTCGACGCGATACGCGTGGAACGCCGAAAGGAGCAGGTGCTGACGTCTGCTCCGGCGCTGTGGGCCCTCGTCGTGGTGATATCGCTGACGCTGCCGGTACTGCTGGGGGTGGACACGGGCTCCGCCATACCCGAGTCGGTGTATTAGCACTTCGGCCACGGCGAGCGCGCCCTGCGATATGTCCCGGGCGGTGGCCGGGCTGGTCAGTCTCCGGCTGCGCCGCCTCCTTCATATTTCCTTCATGTATGGGCGGTACCGTGGACCCAGATAGATGCCTGGCTGCGCGCCGGGCGGAAGGAGGGCTGAAGATGCTCTTATTCAAGTCCTGTCCACGATGCGACGATGGCGACCTGACGACCCACGTAGACCTCTACGGCGAGATGGTCCTGTGCCTTCAGGGTGGCCACTATCTGAGCGATGCCGACCAGGTCAGCATGGGCCTGCCGGTCCCCAGTCTAGAACTGAGCATCGGACCGAGGCGCAGGCGAAGGCGGGCGGCCGCAAGGGCAGGTTGGGGGCGACGGGACGATCAGCCGTCGGACCGCTCGACGAAGTGTCCGGCCTCGCGAAGCGCCTCGACTCCCGACGACTTCAGCGACACCGGGAAGTGCACGGGAGTGCAGCCCTCTAGCTGTGACTGGTAGATGCCCATTACGATCTCCAGCGACCGGCGGCCTACCTCGCCGTTGCTTCGCAGCGGCGTCTTGCCCTCCAGGGCGTCGGCCAACTCCTTCAGAGCCGAGACATACGTAGAGTTGGCGGGAGGGAGGTCCACCTCTCTGGGCTGGAGCGTGCTCCACTGAAAGCCGCTGTCGGGCTCGTAGACGTCTTGCTCGGTCTGGAACAGCTCCACACCCTCGCCCTTGATGCGGATGACGCCGGTCGACCCCCTGAGCTCAATGCCGCTATCATCGTACTCGCTCAGCTCCGCGCCCGAGATAAGTCCCGTGACTCCGCTCTTGAACTTGATGAAGGCGGCTGCGAAGTCCTCCACGGCCCAAGGTCGAATGCGCTGCTCGGCCATGCCGCACAGCCAGTCCACCTCGCCGGCGTACATGTCCATCAGATCGAAGTAGTGGGTGAAATCGTGCAGCAGTGGACCCTCATTCTCGGCCCGCCACCACGGTGCCGGCTTCCCGCCGTCCATGTAGCAGTAGATGTGGTTGAAGTCCCCGATGGCGCCCGAGTCGAGCAACTCCTTGACCTTCAGCAACTGCCCGTGCCAGCGACGGTTGTGGTTGATCTGGAGTAAGACGTCCGTCCCTCGGCAGGCGTTGATCATGGCGTCGCACTCCTCCAGCGACAGCGCCATGGGCTTCTCGCAGATTATCGCGCGCGTCGTTGGCGCGGCCGCGCAGCCTTCGACCATCTCGCGGTGGAGCTCCGGGTGCGTCGCGATGATGCATACGTCCGGGCCGACCACTTCCAGCATCTCGCGATAGTCGTGGTACAGGGCGTCGATCTTGTAGCGACTGCCGAAGATATCGAGCTTCTCTCGCCCGCGGTTGACACCTGCGACCAGCGTAAAGGCGTCGCTGAGGGTGATGGCGTCGGCGTGGTTGTCGGGAAGCGCGGGATCGAAGTCGAACTGAGTCCCGACCCTGCCTGTCCCGATGATCGCGACTGTGTAATTGGCCATGGATACCCTCCATGAAAGCTGGCTGTGTGCCGGTCCGTGGTCGTCGGCGCGAGAATCTTATCACGCACGGTTGCGTTTCCCCCGGTCTCGGCCGGTCCCACTTGTCCCGAGGGGCCCCGACCCCGTATCCGGCTGCGGCGGCTAACGAGGGTGCCTGGCGCGCTTTGCTCGAATCAACGGGAGCGG
>CAZENU010000032.1:0-26105 GCA_964513735.1 uncultured Dehalococcoidia bacterium | reverse complement strand
GCGCAGAGGCCGCCGAGAAATCAAGTTTGAAAGGTCCCTACCTCGGCGTTCTCTGCGTGCTCTGCGGTGAGTTCTGTTGGAGGCGTTAAACAGGTCTGGTCTGGGCAACAGCCATGAATTCCGTTCGCCCTGAGCCCTTCGGCAAGCTCAGGACGCGGCTTGTCGGAGGGCTATTGACGGTAAACTGAGAGGTGACGACCGTGGCACACGGCGACAAGACGCGCTGCTTCGGCGGGCCCGACGACCCGTTGATGATGAGCTACCACGACGAGGAGTGGGGCGTGCCCGTCCACGACGACCGCGTCATGTTCGAGTTCCTGACGCTGGAGGGCTTCCAGGCCGGCCTGTCCTGGCGCACCATTCTCCACAAGCGTGAGGCGTTCAGGCGAGCGTTCGACAATTTCGACATCGAGAAGATCGCCGTGTACTCCGACGCCGACCTGGAGCGTCTAATGGCCAACGTCGGCATCGTGCGGAACCGCGCCAAGATCGGCACGACGATCGGCAACGCCCGGCGGGTGCTGGACGTTCGGAAAGAGCTGAGCTCCTTCGAACGCTACATCTGGCAGTTCACCGACGGCAAGACGCTGCGCAGACACGGCACCATCACCATGGAGGACCTGCCCGCCCAGACGCCCGAGTCCGAGGCCATGTCCAAGGACATGAAAGCCCGCGGCTTCCGGTTCGTCGGGCCGACCATCTGCTACGCTCACATGCAGGCAGTCGGCATGGTCAACGACCACATTTCTGACTGCTTCCTGGCGCCTGAGTAGTCACTGAGAAGACAGCCTCCGAAACCGCTCAGATCCGTCTGAGTTCTCTGCGATCTCGGCGGCAAACCTCACGCTTCGGCGAAGCGGAAGGCGAAGAGATCGGCGTCGCGCATCGTGACGCGCATTCGCACAGGACGGCCCTGAAACTTCGCCACGTCAGGGCTGCCGGCCCAGCTCACCGGCCCCTCGATCTTGTCGCCGAACACGACGTCGCAGTCGTCGAGACCGAGACCGGGGATCGCCGTGCCCGAGTCGTCCTGTAGCTCGACCAGGATGCTGCCGCCGCCCGTCGTGCTGTAGTTCATCTCCAGCCGCCCGCCGACGAAGGTCATCGGCGGCGTGGTGAACTCGCTCCAGCCGACGTAGGGCGCGTGGGCGGACACGAAGCCGTCGGTGCGAATCGTGCACCGGCGGATGCGGGTCTTGTTCAGGCCCGCGCGCAACAGCTCCGCAAAGTACAGCGACAGCTCGTCCGGCGCGGTCTCGAGTATGCCGGCGCCCATGATGGGGTTGCGGTCGACCCAGTTCCGCTCGTCGAGGCCGGGCCGAATGAAGGCCTCCCGGAAGCGCCGGTCCCACGAGATGCCGTCTCGGCTGGACATGAGCTGGACGTCGGCCAGACCGATCTGAGGCGCTCCGGGGTACTGTCGGTCCGAATGGTAGACCATGGGGAACATCAGGAACGCGTTGGCCGCTCTCGGGTATTTGACAGCGGCGTTGGTATAGAAGTGGAAGCCGGGCGGGTCGGCCTCGTCGGCCTCGACCACTGTCTCAGGCCGGGTCCAGGTCCGGAAGTCAGCCGACTCACTGCGCCGTATGCTCCGGTGACCGCCCTTGAACGTCCCCGTCACAGATGTCGAGACGCCCCTCATGTAGATGACGTACTTCTTGTTTTCGTCGTCCCAGATCAGGATGTTATGGCTATCGAAGGGTCTCTCGGTCTGAATCGGGTTCGACTCCAGCGGCGTCCAGCGCAGGCCGTCCGGCGACGTGTAGCCGAGCAGGTCGACGCTGCCGCGGTTCACCATCTTGTACCGCTCGGAGGCGGGCGCGTTGGCGTCGACGATCACCGACGCGTTAATGGACCGGTCGCCCTCCGGAGGGTAGAAGACGTTGTTGTCGGTCGAGCCGTCCAGCTCCCGCAGGCCGAGGCTGGGCTTCTCCCAGGTGACGCCGTCGTCGCTCTCCGCGTAGCAGTTCATCGAGAGGATGTCCCTGTTGGAGTCCTCGCCAGGGTCGGAGCGGTACCACATCTTGAACCGGCCGCCGTCCTTCACGACCGTAGAGTAGTGCATGCCTCCCAGCTCCCACGGCCGGTCGTTGGGGATGGCGACCTCTCGTATGACCGGCTGGTGCATCTTGAGCTCGACCCTCTGTCGGGAATCGAACCATGTGTCGTCGAGGAAGAGCTGCCGCTGGGAGCCTACGTCCATTGGCGCAGTTTGCATGCGGGACCTCCGCTCATCCGGTGTCCTGAGCTAGAAGAGTCAGAAGTTACTTCGACCTGGCTCTCGGCAATTCACGCGCATCCTCCGATTCGAGGCGCAGTGTACCACGGCGCAGAGTGACCGAGACGGTAGCGAGAACTACCCCGTAATCCCCCGTTCTTTCATCCGCTTGAGGACCGCGTCGCGGGCTTCGAGGAACGGGCGCGACAGGTAGGCCAGGTGGTCGTCCTCGCCGTGGTGGTGCGTTACGGTGCCGGGCTCGTGCTGGTGGACGACGTTCCGCATGAACGTCAGGTCGCCCTCGAACACGGTCAGCATGTGGCGCGCCGTCGCCTCGTTGAACATCCACCAGTCCCCTCCGCACGCCACGTAGATGGGCGACGTATGGGCGAAGACGCCCCGGCGCCAGCCGTCGTAGTGGGTCCCGGGGACGTCTTTACGGGCGCTGGCCCGGTCCGACCACGACGGCACCTTTGAGGCCGACAGATTCGTCGGCGCGAAATAGTCCGGGCCGCCGCACCGTGCCGCCAGCCACGAATGGCCGTCGATCTTGACGCGCTCTCGGATCTCCAGGCGCCGGGTTCCCGTCGCGGAGTCGGCCGACGCGATCACCTCTCCGTTATGGACGATCTGCAGCGTGTATAAGGGCAACACGCTCTCCGCCCAGGCCTCGACCTCCACGGTGCCCGGCCCGGACATGCCGACCGTGTCGCCTATCTCGTGGCCGTCGACGGTCATATGGATGATTGCGCCCCCGCTGTGGAACGTGCGGCCTCTGGCCACGTTGTCGCACCAGCTTCGGTAGCTGAACTCCTCGCCGTCCCGCATCTTCACGTAGGTCCGATACATGCCGACGGGGACGTCGCTGTACATCTTGTCGGTGCCGCCCAGCAGGGGCAGCCGATAGCCGGCGTTGAGGCTGCGGTAGTACTCCCAGTGCATGTTCTCCGACTGCCGGTGCATCTCGACCCCGGACAGCCTGTCCGTCGCCACCAGCGCCGCCGTCTCGCCGTTGAGGCCGGCGAAGTGAGGCGCGACCGCGGTGGCCCCCTGGGCACGGGCCTGGTCGACCCAGTCGGAGAGCGTGGCCTCCATCGTGCCGCCGATCTCGGCCTCGCCGAACTCCCCGGTGCACCACGGCATCACCGGCCGCTTGAGCCCCCACAGGATGAGGTGGCCGTAGAAGTGCTGCCTGTTCTCCTGGCCCACGTAGACGATGCTTTCACCGTTCTCAGAGACGCTGGGCCGTCCCGTAAAGTCCTCGGCGTTCGTAAACAGACTGCCCCACTGCGACTGGAGCAGATTGACGACGTCGAGGTCTTCGCCTTGGGCCTCCCGGTGCGCGCCCTGTGCGCCGACGAAGTGGACATGGGAGTCGCCGCTGTACCAGCCCTGGGCGTTCATGTCAGTCCAACGCTTCAGTCGCAGACTCAGCTCTCGCTGTCCCGGCTCGATGGTGACGGCGGTACGCAGCGGCTCGTACTCGAACCCGCGCGCCACGTCCACGATGACGTCGCCGCGTGGCAGCCAGCCCTGGCAGGTGCCGTCGATGTAGGCGTAGGTGATCTGGCCTAGGCGCAGGTCGCCGCCGATGTCGACGTGGAAGGTGTCCAGGTTAGAGTTGACGTGATTGTGGTGGCCGTATGGCTGGTAGGGAACGCCCTCCGGAGAGCGGAAGTGCACCCTGCACGGCACCGGCTTCCCGGTGTCGTCGTCGACGACGGTGACGTGCACCCAGTTCTTCCCCCGGTCGAGTAGCTGGAAACGCGCCGCCGGCGTGTCCGCGGCGCCCTTGTCTTGCATCTCGCCCCAGCTCGCGTCCGCGACCGGCTGGCCGCCCTGAGTCACCGACACCGTGGCGGACGGCACAGCCGAAATCTCGACGTAGGAGGGGCTGGACGATGTGTTCTGGGCCTCGCCCCAACCCTTGAATCGGTCCTGAACGAACTCGTCGGTGGACTGCTCCGGCAACGCGTAGGGGTAGGTGGCGTCGCCGCGGTCCACCGACACCTCCAGGTCGAATGGCCTGTCCGCGGCCTCCCGGTGCTTCAGGTCGATGCGCACCGGACGGCGACCCTGCCGCGCGAACGGGTGCTCGTCGACGTACCCAACGGTGAGCCCTCCCACAACGATGGACGCGCCGTCCGGGATGATCTCCAGCGACTCGACGGTCTCTCCCGGGTGCGGGCTCTCCCACGTCCAGAGCGTGAACGAGAGCCCACCGCCGGCCGCGCCCTCCATCTGACGGGCCCCGGTTCGGCCGAAATCACCCTGGTACCGAGGCTGGAGCGAGGTGTACTCGTTGCCGACCGCGTTGTAGGTACCCCTGACCGATTGTGGAGTCCCGATCTCGAACTGCTCTCGGATAGCGACTCGCTCCTCGCCTCCTCCGGCGAAACGGAACACGTACTCGGCGACCCGAGTCCCGGTGGGCGCATCCACGGGCACCTCGAGCAGCCGGTGTGCCACGATCACCCGGTGCGCCGCCTTGCCTATGGGGACCCTGACAGGCCCGTTTGGGCCGCCCGCGACCACGACTCGGTTTTCATCCGCGCCACCGCCCAGCAGGAACGGCAACCCACGGAGGGTCATGCTCCCCAGGGTCACATCGCTGCATTCGCCGAGCACGTCGGCGCCGCTGTTGCAGACGTCGGCAAGATCGATGGGCTCGTAGTCGTGCATCTGGTCCTCCTCTTGCTCTTGGTCTCCGTCGAGTGGGCGGCCCCGACAGGATTGGACCGCCTTCGTAGGCGGATTATATAACCACTGTAGCCGTCCAGTATCGCCGCCCGAGACGCTGGACTGAATCCAAACGCTCGGTCATTCGTTCGTTCTCGAGCTTCCACGCGGGCGCGCCGCTCCTGTTAGAATTACGGTGAGAGCCGCTGTCTGGAGTCTCGGGGGCAGGGGTCCAGCGGCGGCGAGACTGGTTCAGGGAAGGGTGACAATCAACCGCGGCCGCATGGGCGAACAGCCGGGCGGGCCAGCGATAGAAGGAGACACCATTGGCCGACTTGGAGAGGGCTCGCGATACCGCCCAGAGGATCGTGGACAACGTCAAAAAGGTCATCATCGGCAAAGACGAGCCGGTGGAGTTGGCGGTCGTGGCCCTCATGTGCCAGGGCCACATGCTGGTAGAGGACGTGCCCGGCGTCGGCAAGACGATGCTGGCTCGAAGCCTAGCCAAGTCCATCGGCTGCAGCTTCGGCCGAATCCAGTTCACGCCGGACCTCCTTCCGAGCGACATTACCGGCGTCTCCATATACAACCAGAAGACGCAAGAGTTCGAGTTCAAGAACGGCCCGATCATGTCCCAGCTCGTGCTGGCCGACGAGATCAACCGTGCCACGCCGAAGACCCAGTCGGCCCTGCTGGAGGCGATGGAAGAGCGTCAGGTGACCGTTGAGGGCGTGACACATCAGCTACCCCGGCCGTTCACCGTCATGGCTACCCAGAACCCCATCGAGTATGAGGGCACCTTCCCTCTGCCCGAGGCCCAGCTCGACCGCTTCATACTTCGGATAACGCTGGGGTACCCTACACCGGAGCAAGAGCTGGAGATAATCTTGGGCCAGGAGACGGTCCACCCCATTGAGTCCATTCAGCCCGTGGCCACCGCGGAAGAGATCATCGAACTCCAGGCGGCTGTCAAGTCAGTGTTCGTCGACGACCTGATCCGCCAGTACATCGTGAGCATCACGCACTCGACGCGCGACCACGCCGATCTGTCGCTTGGCAGCTCGCCCCGAGGCTCTCTGGTGCTGTTCCGGGGCGCTCAGGCGACCTCGCTGATACGAGGTCGGGACTTCGTGCTCCCCGACGACGTGAAGGAGCTGGCTGTTCCCATGCTCAGCCACCGCATCATCGTCTCGGCTGCGGCCCGCATGCGTGGCATCGGGGGTGCCGACGTGGTCCGTCAAGCCGTCGACCAGATCCCGGTGCCGGGCGCCGAAACAGCGGGGTGGTTCTCCCGATGAGGCTCCCTCGCCTCCAGGTACAGCTCCAGCGCAGGTTCTACCTCGTCGTCGCGTTAATGGCCTTCTCCCTTCTGTCTGGGCTGGCAACCAGAGATGCTCTGTCCTACAGGCTTTTCTACGTCCTCGCGATAACCGTGGCGCTGGCGTACGTCTGGAACCGGCTGTCCGTCAGGTCTATCACATTGAACGTCGGCCGCCGGACTTACCAGGCTCGGGTAGGAGATACCATCGAAGAGGAGATTAGCATCGAGAGCCAGAGCCGGCTGCCCAAGCTCTCGCTGGAGGTCCGGGACGTTACCGATCTGCCCGGGTACTCTGGCGGCGCGGTGGTCGGCCTCAGCGGCAACCTCTCCGGCTACGTCCGGTCCAACTTCGCCTGGACCATGCGCACTCCGGCCCGCAAGCGCGGTCTGTACCGCCTCGGGCCCGTGCAGGTCTCCAACACCGACCCCTTCGGTCTGTTCCATCGCGAGGAGACCTTTGGTGAAGAGGGTACTGTCATGGTGTACCCCAGGATCGTCGACCTCTCCGGTTTCGACATACTTACCGCCGAGTCCGCGGGCGATGGGCGGATGCGCAAGCGTACCCACAACGTCACGCCGCACGCGTCGACGGTACGGGACTACGCCTTCGGCGACAGCCTGAGCCGGATCCACTGGAACAGCACCGCGCGGCTGGGCAAGCTGATGTCCAAGGAGTTCGATCTAGGCCGATCGGGCGAGCTGTGGGTCATCATCGACATGGAGCAGACGATCCAGGCCGGCGAGCTGGACGATAGCACCGACGAGTACGGCGTCACAATCGGGGCATCGCTCGCGAAGATGTACCTAGAAGAGGCGACGATCCCGGTCGGCCTGATCGCGTACGGCGACAAACGCTACTTCCTGGAGGCCGAAACCGGCGCGGGGCAGTTCAACCGTATCATGGACTACCTCGCCATGAGCAAGGCGGAGGGCACCACTCCGCTCGAGATAATACTCGCCACTGAACAGCCTCTCTGGGACAACCGCAGCGCGCTCATAGTCGTGACTTCATCGCCGCGAAAGGAGTGGGCGGTCGGCCTCAGGGACCTGGCCGACCGCGGCGTCAGAATAGGGGTGGCGCTGATGAACGCCAAGTCATTCGGCGGCACCTTCGAAACGTCTACCAACCTGGAGCAGCTCAACAGGCTGGGGGTCCCGACGTACGAGATAAGCAAGGGCGACGATCTGGCGGCCGCTTTGAGCCGCCGCGGTCGTAGTGTCAACGCCGCCTCCAGACAATCTGTTCCCGACGTTGGCGCACCCGCATGACTACCAGAGACATTTCGGCGGTCTTCTCCCCGCCCCGGGAGCACAGCCCCACGGACTGGGAGTACCGTGTCCCCGAGTGGTTCGAGCGCTTCACGCCGGCCCAGAGGTGGGACACCTACCTGCTGCTCCTACTGAGCTTCGGCACCGTCGCGTGGACGGTGCGGGACGCGAACTGGGTCGACACGCCTGGCATCATTATGTTGGTCTTCGTTGGCACCCTCGTCGGCCTGGCCTTCGCCAAGCTCAAGGTGCCGTGGCCGGTCCTGCACCTGGGTGCGGTCGTTCTGGGCGCCCTTCTGGTGACGTGGCAGGCCTCTACGCTGACCGAAGGAGACAGTCTCTCCGACCGCCTTGGCGAGTTGTGGCCCCGGCTCGAGCTCTTCTACGAGGCGGCCACCACCGGCGGGATCAGCACCGACCTGATGCCTATCTCCCTCGTGGTCCTGGGTGGGACATGGTTGCTGGGATACTTCGGCGCCTGGTTCCTGTTTCGGCGGAATAATGTGTGGCCGGGGTTGTTCTTCGCCGGCCTGACGATGCTGACGGGCCTGAGCTTCCTGCCCGACCGGTACCTGACCAACTTCCTGGTGTTCACCTTCCTGGCGATGATGCTAGTGGCCCGGGTCACGATGATCCAGCGTCGCGAGCAGTGGCGGGTGGCCCGGGTGGCAACCTTCGGTATCAGCCGGTGGCTAACTGTGCGCGCCACTGTCATCTTCTCCATCGGCGTCCTGCTCTTGGGGGCCATTGTCCCGCTCAGGCTGTATCGCTCGGACGTCGCCGTGTACTTCTGGGACCTGGGAAGGACTCCGATATCCTTCCTCGAAGAGGACTTCAGCCGCCTGCTTGCGGCCATCCCGTCTCGCGAGGACCAGATGGGCCGGTTCTTCGGGACCTCCCTCCCATTCGTAGGTAAGATTAAGTTTGAGGGTGAGGTGGTCTTCTGGACCGAGTCCGCCGAGCCTAACTACTGGCTGTCACGGACGTACAGCGAGTACACGTCGCAGGGCTGGTTCGCCGGCGTCACCAAGAAAAGGCGTATCGGCCCCGACTCGGACCAGCCGCCCGCACAAGAGTCTGAAGAGCGGGAGCTTACGGCCCAGACCCTCCAGTTCTCATTCGACACCAACCGGCTGCTGTCGGGCGGGAACATCGACTGGATCAGCCGCGAGGCGGTGATCGAGACGCTGGCGCCCCTTCGGTTCCAGATCGACATGCGAAGTGATCGCCAGGACAGCAACTTCCCCGAGGAAATACGTCTGCTTGCGCAGGAGATGCGGGAGACCTTCGGCCTCCCGGTGACTAGCTTCGTCGAATCGAGGATCACCCGCATGCTGCCCGAGGACCTGATACTGGTCAGGGTGGCCTACACCCGGGACGACGAGAACAAGACCTATGTGCGGGCCGTCCATCTCGCCCGGCCGGACCCGGAGTTCCCCGACGTGGTCTCGTGGAGATTCACCGAACGCCTGGAAGCCAACGACAGCTATGAGATGAACTCGTTCGTCTCGCAGGCGACCTTGGAAGACCTGAGGGCGGCGGGCACCGAGTACGAGGGGTTCATCAGGGACCACTACCTGCAGCTCCCGGCTTCCATGCCCCAGCGGGTGCGCGACATGGCCGCCGAGCTCACTCAGGACGCCGATACGCCGCTGGACAAGGCGCTGGCCATCAAGGAATACCTCCGCGGCGGCACTTTCACTTACTCCCAGGACATCGACAAGCCGCCCCGCGGCTCGGACGGCGTCGACAACTTCCTGTTCGAGACGAAAGAGGGCTACAGCGACTACTTTGCGTCGGCCATGACGATACTTCTGCGCTCCGCAGGCGTACCGGCGCGGATGGCGGCCGGCTACGCCTCAGGTGAGTTCGAGGCGGGGTCGACTCGGCGCGCCGTGAAGGACTCCGACAGCCACGGCTGGTCGCAGGTTTACTTCCCCGAGCACGGCTGGATTGATTTTGAGCCCACACCTAACTGGCCTGGGACCGGGCTGGTCGGTGGCGACCCCGCCGGCTCGAACGCGTCCGCCTTGTTGCCCCCCAGCGACTTCCAGCAGACACCGTTCGACTGCCTCAGGCCGGAAGATCTGCTTGACGGTTTCGCGATGGTGGTCTCCTACCACCCGCACCAGCAGGGACAACAGGCGCAGGCCGCAGGTTTCGCCCAGGAAGTGGACCCGTGTGACGAGTTGCTATTCGGCTCGCAGGATGGGCTGGCTATCCTCCCGGGCGACTCGGTGCTGGTCGATGTGATAATCGCGGTCGGAATCGTGCTCGGGTTGCTTGGGATCTTGGCCATCGGCACCGTGGTCGCCTGGAGACGCCGGCTCGGCGACCTGCCCGGCGAGCGGGCTTACGTGAAGATGAGCAGGCTGGGCACGCTGGCGGGAGTCCGGAGGCAGGCTCATCAGACGCCGCTGGAGTACTCCAAGAGCGTCGGCCGGGCGGTCCCGAGGACCGCGGCCGGCGCGCAAGCTCTCGGCTGGGCCTTCGCCCTGGGGCGCTATGGGCGGGAGGGTGTTGGAGAGGACGGCATCGACGCAGCCTGGAAGAGCGTAAGGGCTTGGCTGCTGCTACGTGCGCTGCGACGGCTCGTCCCGATCGGCAACGCCTAGCCGGCGCGGTCCGGGGGGCTGGTCTGTCTCCTCTGCCATCGGAGGAGACGTAAAGAGAGAGACACCGAATGGCTCAATTCCACGACGTATTCGAGACGGCACTCGGATGGGTCGGTCTGCTGTCGTCGGACGAAGGGGTCCGGCGCACGACCCTGCCGCAGCCGTCGCCGGCTGACTGCGTCGTGATCATGGGGCCCGAGGCTGCCGGCTCCATCGAGTCACCCGACCGGCTGGCCCCGCTCAGAGACCGGATCGAAGCGTACTTCTTGGGCGAGCGGGTTGACTTCGCGGATGAGCCGGTCGACGTCGACGACGCGCCGCCGTTCTTGAAGGCCGCCTGGGCAGCCTGCCTGACCATCCCCTACGGCGAGACGCGCACGTATAAGTGGCTGGCAGAGCAGGCGGGAAAGCCGCGAGCGCAGCGCGCCGCGGGACAGTCCATGGCAAGGAACCGACTGCCGATCATCGTTCCCTGCCACCGGGTGATCGCCAGCGACGGGAGCCTGCGTGGGTTCGGCAAGGGCGCGTCTCAGCTAGACCTAAAGCGGCTGCTGCTGGAGCTGGAGGGCGGGGGCTAGCCGGCCTGCCGGCCGAGGCTGTGTTGGAGCAGCTTCTTGGCGTCGTCGTGCTGTTCCTCGTCAACCAGTATTGTTGAGGGGTAGTTGGACATCCCCAGGTATGAGCTGGTGTCTCCCCCTCGCACGACCACGGTAAAGCCCTCGTTCATCAGCAAATCGCGCCACATCTCGCCCTCGAGCTGGTTCGGAGCCGTGGCCAGGTAGACCCACTTCATGCCCGCGCTCGCAAGGGCATGAGAGACCGACTCAGACCCCCCGCAGAGTCCTGGCGTAGCTCCAAGTCATCAACGTGGTCCGGGCCAGGGTCAACAGTCTGTGCTGCCACCTGAACGGACGGAAGCACCTAGACACCGGCCCCTTCTTCGATCAGGAACCGGCCCGTGCTGCCAAGCAGCTCCCGCAGACCGCTCTCCAGCTCGGGGCAGATGTCTATCTGTATCAACGGCCAGCTCAGCCGTACGAGCCTCCCATCGGTCGCGATCTCCATCACGACGCTGTCCTTGCCCCTGTATTCGAGCAGCAGCCGCACTATGTCGTCCAGCAGTCGAGTGTCGTCTGTCGGGTGGTTGCTCTCCTTCAGCCGCAGGGCCAGGTGCCGCGAGGGCGTGGGCGCTGTTGAGTCGCCGTTGGCGGTCGCGCCGCCATTGTAGACCGGGGTTGGGACAGGCTGAGCAGCCGGGACCGCCGCGGGCGGCGTCGGCGAGGGAGTGTATGACGGCGGAGGCTCCGGCGAAGCATCTTCCGGCACTCCCTCGCCGACGATCTCGTACCGGCTCGCGCTGACGCAGGAGATGCTGACGCGGTCTCCCCTGGCGCGGACGGTGCCCACGACGTTAACGAGAGCGCCCTCCGTCCAGAGCCCGCGAGTCTCGGACTGCACGTTCTCCCAGATGAACACGTCGATTTCGCCCTGTTGGAGCTGTAGCTTGGCGATGGTGTAGGGCCTGTCCTGTTTGGTTACCCGTTCCGTGACCGAGGCCACCTGTCCCACCAGCACGATCTTACGGTCGGTCATCTCGGCGCAGATCTGACTCCGCGACACGATGGCGTCGGAGTTGACGTCGGCGAAGATGGTCTGCAGCGATCCGTTGGCGGTCAGGTCGACCCCAAGCAGCTCCAGCTCCCATTCCCTCTGCTCGGCCTTCGGCGTGTCGATCTCGGGGATGCTGATATGTGACAGGGGGACCGGCACCGACTCGCCGAACAGGTCGAACATCGACCCCTGGTCTGACTCCTTGAGGCTGGCCTCGCTCTGCGCGAGCTTCAGGATGCGGCCGACCGACTCGAACATGCCGCCCCTGGGGCCGAAGTCGTCCAGGGCGCCCGCCTTCACCAGGCTCTCCAGCGTCTTGGAGTTCATCCAGCTCAGGTCGGCCTCGCGGCACATGTGCTCGACCGACTCGAACGGCCCATCGGCGCCGGCCCTGGACTCGACCAGAGGCTGCACCGCGCCGGGCCCGACGTTCTTGATAGAGGCCAGCCCGAACCGTATGCCGTTCGTTCCGTCTCCCTGCTTCTCGATCGAGCAGTGGACGCTGCTCCAGTTGACGTTGGGACGGAGAACGGCGATCTTCATACGCCGGCACTCCTCGACCGTGACCGAGACCTTCTCGATGTTGCCCGAGTAGGCGTTGAGGAGGCTGACCATGAACTCCGCCGGGTAGTTCGACTTCAGGTAGGCGGTCCAGTACGAGATCAGGGCGTAGCTGACCGCGTGGGCCTTTGGGAAGCCGTAGCCCGCGAAGGGCTCTATGAGAGAGAATACCTCCTGGGCCTTCGCCTCGGAGTGGCCCCTTTCCATGGCGCCCGACATGAATTTGTCATGCTCCTGGGCCATGATGGCCGGGATCTTCTTGCCCATCGCTTTCCGCAGGATGTCGGCCTCGCCCATCGTGTAGCCTGCGAAGGCCTGAGCGATGTGGAAGACCTGGTCCTGGTAGACTATGACGCCGTAGGTCTCTTTGAGGATGTCCTCCAGAGACGGGTGGGGATAGCTCACCTCGATCCGACCGTACTTGGCGTCGATGAACGTGTCGATGTGCTCCATGGGCCCGGGTCGGTACAGCGCGATCATCGCCGCCACGTCACCCAGGGAGCTCGGCTTGAGGTCCTTGATGCTGCGGGTCATGCCAGAGCCCTCAAGCTGGAACACGCCGACGGTGTCGCCCCGGGACATCAGCTCGAAGGTGGCGACGTCGTCCAGAGGGATTCCGGAAGGTTTGAGCTGAAGGCCCTGGGTGTCGGCGACCAGCTCCAGAGCTTTGGCCAGGATCGACAGGTTGGACAACCCGAGGATGTCGAACTTCAGGAGCCCGATATCGTTTACCGGCTCCATTGCGTACTGGGTGACCGGCGTACTGTTCTCATCGCCCTTGGCCGGTCTCTGGAGGGGAACGTAGTCGCTCAGGAGTTCGTCGGCGATCACGATCCCGGCCGCGTGGGTGCTGGAATGTCGTGTGATGCCCTCCAGGCCCTTGGCGGTGTCGACGAGGGCCTGGATGCTCTCGTCGGCGCCATAGACCTCTCGCAGCTCGATGCTCTCCTCCAGCGCCGTGTCCAGCTTCATGTTGAGCCGCTGGGGTATCAGGCGAGCGATTCTGTCGACCTCGCCGTAGGGCATGGCCAGGGCACGTCCTACGTCTCTGATCGACGCGCGGGCGCCCAGCGTGCCGAAGGTGATGATCTGGGCCACGTGCTCGCGGCCATAGCGTGAGACGATGTAGTTGATGACCTCTTCGCGACGGTCGTCCTGGAAGTCCATGTCGATGTCGGGCAGCTCCTGGCGCTCTACGTTCAGGAACCGCTCAAAGACGATGTCGTACTCCAGGGGGTTCACGTCTGTGACGCCGAGGCAGTAGAGCACGATGCTTCCAGCCGCGCTGCCCCGGACGGCGAAGTAAATCCCGGTCTCGCGTACGAACCGGGTGATGTCCCAGACCACCAGGAAGTAGTCGGCCAGCCCGATCTGCCGGATCACGTCCAGCTCGTAAGCCAGACGCTGCTCCTCCGCCTCGCCTGCGCCGGGGATGCGCCGGCAAAGTCCCTCCTCGGCAAGGCGGGCGAGGTAGTTGTGGGCGCTGGAGCCGTCGGGGATGGCGAACCGCGGCAGGTGGAGCTGTGAAAAGTCCAACGTCAGGTCGCACTTGTCGGCGATGACCCGCGTGTTCGCGATCGCCTCCGGGAGTTCCGGGTAAAGGGCCGACATCTCCTCGGCGCTCCGGAGGTAGTACGAGTCCTCTGCCATCTTCATCCGCGTATCGTCGTTGACGTTGGTGTTGGTGTGTATGCAGACCAGAATGTCCTGGAGTCGGGCCTCCTCCCTGCGCACGTAGTGAGCGTCATTGGTGGCGACGATGGGGATGCCTGTGTCGCGGTGCAGCTCCATGAGGCCCTTGTTGATGGCCGGCAGGTTGTCTATGCCGCCATGCTCCATGAGCTCGAGGTAGTAGTCGCCGAAGACCTCGCGGTGCCAGCGCGCCGCGGCCTTGGCCTCGTCCATGCGACCTTGGGCCAGCAGGCCCGGCACCTCGCCGCTGGGACAGCCCGACATCACTATCAGGCCCTCGTGGTAGCGCTCCAGCAGCCCGCGGTCGACCCGGGGCTTGTAGTAGAAGCCGTCCAGGTGGGCCGCGGTAACCAGCTTGACCAGGTTCCCGTAGCCTTTGACGTCCCGGGCAAGAACGGTCATGTGGTACGGGTTTCTTTCCTGGGGGCTGCGCTCTCTGTGGTCGTTCCTGGCGACGTACATCTCGCAGCCGATGATGGGCTTGATGCCGGCGGCGCCGGCGGCCTGGTAGAACTCGATCGCCCCGTGCATCACACCGTGGTCCGTTATTGCCAGCGCGTCCATACCTAATTCCTGCGCCCGGGCAAGCAAGGGCTCTATTCGGCAGAGTCCGTCAAGGAGACTGTATTCGGTGTGAACGTGCAGGTGAGTGAACAAGCGTCCTCCGGTCAAAGATTCAGGGTCGTCTGAGAGGCCCTGCCGGCGACAGCCGCCTCGTCGTCCAGCGCTGTCACCGTGGCCCGTAGGGGCCGCTTCTCGGGCCCAAGGGTCGCGGGCCCCAGGTTATGCGATTCCGAGGGGGTGGAGCCGCCCGCGGGCAACTGTGGGTGGAGGGTGCCGGGCACTGTGTCCGACCAGATACCGCGTCATTATCAGCGCTCCTGACGACGAGAATCAAGCCCCCGGCCAGGCGATCTGGAGTCAATTTGCTGTCGACTTCGCGGGTCGGTTTCGCACCGGCCGGGAGGATCGGCGGAGCCGCCGCCCGGCAGCGGAGTCGCGTCGGCGTTGACGGTCGATAAAACCGGGCGCTATCATCGACCGATGGAAACTCCCAGGAAGGAGAGCGCCGTACCTGGCATGGCCCGCGCTCTGGTCTTGGCGCTGCGGCCTAAGCAGTGGCCCAAGAACCTGCTGGTCTTCTTCGCCCTCTTTTTCACCGTGGGGGAAGAGTGGAAGCTCGGCGACCTCGACGCGGTCGTCACTCAGGTGAGCAAGTCGGCCACGGCCTTCGTGCTGTTCTGCGCGATCACCGGCGCGGTGTATCTGGTCAACGACCTGCTCGACGTCGAGCGCGATCGGGCCCACCCGACCAAGCGAGGCAGGCCCATCGCCTCGGGCGCGCTGCCGGTCACGGTCGCGTGGATCGCCGCGGCTCTTTTGGCGGCGCCCGCCCTGGCCCTGTCGTTCCGGTTCGAGCCCCTGTTCGGCGGGGTCGTCCTCGGCTACCTCGCGCTGATGCTGGCCTACTCATACGCGCTCAAGAACATGGTCCTGCTGGACGTGTTCTCGATCAGCGCGGGCTTCATGCTCCGGGTGGTCGCGGGGGCGGCCGCGCTGCACGTGCCCATCTCGCCGTGGCTGTACACGTGCACGGGCCTGGGCGCCCTCCTGATAGCGCTGGGAAAGCGCAGAAGCGAGCTGGCCCAGGCCGGCGATGGCGCAGGCGGCCAGAGGGACACCCTGGAGCGGTACACCGTGTCGCTTCTTGACCAGCTCATCGCGGTGGTAGCGCCATCCACGCTACTGGCCTACACCCTCTACACGTTCACCGCGCCCAACGTTCCTGAAGACCACACGATGATGCTGACCATCCCCTTCGTCGTCTACGGCCTCTTCAGGTATATGTACCTGGTCCACAACACCGACATGGGCGAGAGGCCGGAGGAGATACCGATCACCGACGTCCCGCTCATGGTGTCCATCGTCCTCTGGCTGGCGTCCGCCGCCACGGTCCTCGTCGTCTTCCGATGACAAGAAGAAAGAGTACAGGATGAAGGGTTCGGGGTTTGGGGTGAAAACACATCCAGGAACGAATATACGCCTCTAGTCCAACCATACACATACTCCATACCCTGTACCCCGTACCCCCAACCCTGTACCCTTCCCCCATGATCCCCCCTGAATCTCTCTTTGGAATGCCGGCGTGGGTCGCCGTTTACGCAGGCTCGGCAGCCGGATTTGCGATGGCCGCCTGGGCGGTCTACCGTCGTGTGTTCCGGCTGGTGCTGTTGGGCGGGCCTACCGACCGCCTCGACCGGCCGCTGCACAGGCTGCTGGGCGCTGTCCCGCTCGTACTCGGCCAGCGCAAGGTACTGCAGAGCGTCTCGATTCGCCGGGACCGCGCGGGGCTGGCACACGCGTTCATCTTCTGGAGCTTCCTGTCCTTCCTCACCAGCTACGTGGTGTTCATCTACGGCGACTCGATCTCGAGAGGCTTCTCGTCCAGGCTGCTCACCGAGGGCGGCGCACGCGCCTTCGCGGTCTACATCGACGTGCTGGCCGGCATATTCCTGGTCGTGCTCGTGTGGGCCATGCTGCGACGATGGGTCGCCAGGCCGCACCGACTGTCCTTCGACCTGACCCGGAACCGCGATGCTGTCGTGGTCATCGCGCTGACCGCGCTCCTGATGGTGCTCACGCTGGCGATCGGGGCGTTCTACGTAGCCTCCGGGGGCATTGGGCCGGAGGCCTCGGGAGTGCTGGGCTCGGTCATCGGCGGGCTCCTGGGTGACGCCGGCCTGGGCGCGGGCACCGCCGCCGACCTGGGGACCGTCGCATGGTGGGGGCATCTGGCCACTATCGTGGGTTTTGGCATCTACGTCTCTTTCTCCAAACATACCCACCTGATCGGCGCCCCCTTCGCCTTCTTCCTGCGCCGGCTGGAGCCGATGGGCGCTCTCTCCACGCCGAGAGACCTGGAGACCGCCGAGATCTTCGGCGCCTCGCGGCTGGGGGAGTTCACCGCTAGGCAGCTCCTGGACGGCTACGCCTGCGCCGTGTGCGGGCGTTGCACCGATAGCTGTCCGGCCCACCTCAGCGGCAAGACCCTGTCGCCGATGCACATAGTCGAGGGGCTGAAGGAGCACGTGGCCGACGTCGGTCCAGGCGTTGCCGCCGGGGAGGAAGAAGAGCAGGCGTCGAGGCCACTGATCGGCGGCATAATCGGGGAAGAGGCGCTCTGGAACTGCGTCACCTGCGGGGCGTGCGAGCAGGAGTGTCCGGTGGGAGTAGAGCACCTCGACATCATCGTCGACATGCGTCGCCATCTGGTCATGGAGCGGGGCAGCATCCCCGACACGGCGATGAACGCGCTCACGAGCATGGAGCAGCGCGGCCATCCCTGGCGCGGGACGACCTACGGCCGCACCGACTGGGCCGAGGGACTGGACGTGCCTACCCTAGCGGAATACCCCGACGCCGAGGTGCTGCTGTGGGTCGGCTGCACCGCCGCCCTCGAGCAGCGGAGCCAGAGGGTCGCGCGTGCGATGGCCTCGGTGCTCAAGCGCGCCGGGGTCGACTTCGCCATCCTGGGCAACGAGGAGTCCTGCACCGGCGACCCGGCCCGGCGCCTGGGCAACGAGTACCTGTACCAGACCATGGCCCGGCGCAACATCGAGATCCTGGACGGCTACAACGTCAAGCGGGTCGTCACACTGTGCCCCCACTGCTTCAACACGATCAAGAACGAGTACTCGCACCTGGGCGGCGAGTACCAGGTGCAGCACTACAGCGAGCTCGTAGCCGAGCTGATCGAGGCCGGGAAGATAAAGCCGGTGGTGACCATCGACTCGACGGTTGCCTACCACGACTCATGCTACCTGGGGCGCCACAACGGCGTTTACGATCCTCCACGTCGCATAGCGGAGGCGATCCCGGGCGTGAAACTGGTCGAGATGGAGCGCTGCCGGGAGCGCGGGTTCTGCTGCGGCGCGGGCGGCGGCCACATGTGGATGGAGGAGAGCAGGGGGGACCGCATCAACCACCTGCGCACCGACCAGTTTCTGGAGACCGAGGCCGACACCGTGGGCGTCTCGTGTCCCTTCTGCCTCCAGATGCTGGGCGAGGGCATCACCGCAAAAGGCGTCCAGGGCCAGAAACAGGCCCGCGACCTCCTAGAGATCCTCGACGAGAGCCTGGGAACAGAATCCACCGTAGAGGCCGCGGAGAGCGCAGAGGGGTGAAGAGGAGGAGGAGAAAGCGACGTGATCAAAGACATCGGAGAAGAGATATCTGTGACCTCTGTGGTGTTCTCCCGGTCACGTCGCTACCGGTGGTTCGGTAGCACCACCAGTGACTCGTCGATGTCGCCGACCGATAGGCAGCCGCAGATGTCCATGGCCCGCGAGAACTCCGCCTTGAGGAGATCGAACATCGCGAGCACGCCGGCCTCTCCGTCGATGGCCAGGCCCCAGAACAACGGACGCCCCACGCCGCCGGCCCTGGCTCCAAGCGCCAACGCCTTTAGCACGTCAACGCCCCGGCGTACCCCCGAGTCGATGTAGACCTCCACCTCGTCGCCAACGGCCTCGACGATGGCGGGCAGCGCCTCGATGGTCGCCTGCACGGTGTCGAATGACCGGCCGCCGTGGTTGGACACCAGTACGCCCGACGCGCCGTGATCGACGCAGCGCCGGGCGTCCTCAGCCGTCAGGATCTCCTTGATCACCAGTGGCAGGTCCGTGAGGCCGCGCAGCCATTCGATCCGCTTTCATGTGAGGCCGTGGGAGGCGAAGCGGTCTAGGCCGTCGACCTGCTCCCTGAGCTGCGGGACCGCGTCGAGGTCGCCCCAGCCGACATCCTGGGAGGGGTGTGGTATTGATTGCGTATGTTCCTCTCCCTGGCTCGCCCGCCGGCGCTGCCGATGGTGAGGCAGACGGCCGAGTAGCCGGCGACCTCTACCCGCGGCAGCATGTACTCGGTGACGTCGTCCGTGAAGTGGTAGAGTTGGAACTACAGCGGTCCCGAGGCCGCCGATGCCACCTCTTCCACGGTCTTGTGCCCCCCGGTCGCGACCGCCTTCAGCGTACCCGCGGCGCCGGCGTCCCTGGCCACCGCTACCTCGCCGTCGGGGTGGGCCATCCACTGCGTCCCGGCCGGCGAGGCGAAGACCGGAAAGCTGATCCGCTGGCCGAGCATCGTGGTGGACAGGTCACGGCTGGTAGTGTCCATCATCACCCGCGGGCGCACCGAGATTTCCTCGAACGCCTCGCGGTTGCGACGAATCGTTATCTCGTCCGTCGCGCCTCCCGCAACCCAGTCCCAGTAGTCGTGGGGCAGGCGGCGCTGGCCCTCGGCTTCCATGTCGAAAAGGTTGATCGGGTCCATTTCGTGCTCCGTCAAGGCTAGTGTAGTACGCCGGAACTCTCGTCTAATGCCATGAAAGCGCCATTCCCTGGGAAGGTCAATCTGACTGAAGGCCTTTTGCGGGCGTTATGCGTGCCCGCCGGGCCGCCTCATCCGTCTCCCAGCGCCCGGTGGGCGAGGATGCGCGAGCGGTCCGCCTCGGTTAGGTAAGGCCTGATCTTCTCGGCGAACTCCGTCAGAGTGTCCCCGGGCGTGCTGGAGGTTGTGTCGAGCGTCAGCTTGCTCCGGACCAGCGAGTACTTGAACTCCTGGGCGAACCGGTCGACAGCCTGCTCGATGTCCTCTTCCCTCAACACACCGCCGTCGTGCGGGTCGGCCTTCATACGCTTTCGTATGACGTCGGGGTCTGCCTTCAGCAGCACCATTATGGTATCTGGGTCGTGCGTCAGCATCGTCTTCTCGACCTGGGGCGCCACCAGTCGCCGGTCTTGAGGGTCGTTGGGCCGCCCGTACTCGAAGTAGAGCTGCCCGTAGACTAAGTCGTCGATGGTGTAGCCGATCATCAGCTTGTTGCCGTCAGTGGGCCCGTGGGGGGTGTGGTAGTAGAGGCTGTGGCGCTGGTGCATCTCCTTCAGCTTCGGGCTGAGGGCGAGCACCTGTGCCTGCTCTTCGGGCGTCAGGAAGTGGTCCAGGTCCACGGGCAGGTGCCCCGACGTGTGTGGGAGCTTCCAGTGGTCGTGGATCAGACGGAAGCCTGCACCGCTCAGCTTCTCGAGCCAGCCGTCTATCCCCAGTGCCAGCGTCGTCGTCCCCGAGTACTCGCATCCGACCAGTATCAGCTTCATGAATGCTCCTTGTTGCTGGCCTTGGCGTGCCCGATTCGAGATCGCTAGACGGATACGTCGATCTTGTGACGTGGCTTGATGTCGCGGGCGCCGGCGACGTCGGTCACCACCTGAAGCCACCACCGTGTTTTGGCTTCACGCCTCGGGGGGGCGTCCGTCGCGATGTCGAGTGGCAGACGGTGCCGCGAAAGCCTGCCCGATCGAAGGCTCGCGTCCTTCAGGAAGACGACGCTGGCGTGCCATGACTTCTCCCTGAAGTCCCTGACAGACTCCTTGGTCTCGACTTTGGTGCCGATCTGTATCCAGTGAACACCTGCCGACGACATGCCGCCACCGGTCTCGGTGTATACGGGCTCCTCTACACTCCGGGTGGACCGTTCCGTCCAGCGGGCCTCGACCACTAGGTCGACGCGTCCTTCCCTGACCAGGCAGTCGCGCCGCGGGGTCAGCTCGATCTCCAGGTCGATGGAATCTCCGAGCCTGTACGTGCGGTCCTCAAATGAGAGTTCCAAGTCAAGAGGGCGCAGTTTGCTGATCATGGTCGCCTCCTGTGTGAGTCGGTCCTACGTCAACCGCCCAGTGCCTGGTTGGTCAGTATTCTGAGCCGGTCGGCCTCGGTCAGGTACTCATGGACCTGTGCCTCGAACTCCGACAGCGTCTCCTCGACCTTCGCCGAGGTGGTGTACAGCGCGAACTTCCTGCGGATTGCCGACGCCTCGAACCGCTCTAGGACGGTCTCGACGTCGCCTTCCTGGACCACCTGGTACTCGTGAGGGTCGTCCTTCATGCGCCGCCTGATGGCGTCGGGCGAGGCCCGCAACAGGAGCAGTATGCTCTGCGGCGCCTCCCTCATCAGCTCCTTCTCCTCGTGGGCGAAGACTGCGGTCCTGGTAGACGGGGTTGAAGCCGTAATACATGGTGCCGTAGACGTGGTTCTCGACGTGGAACCCCACCAGGTTGTGTCGGGGTGGGAGTAGAAAGAGTGGTTCATGTGGTACTGGATCACGTACCGCTGGAACATCTCCTTGATCTCGACAGACGCCGCAGGCATCTGCTTCCATCCCTCGGGCGTCAGTTCCGGCGACGGGATGCTGAAGTGGTTGTGGAAGCCACGACCACCACCCCTCCCCCCCCAATCGTGCGCTCGGTCCACTTGACGATCTCATTGGCCAGCGTGGTCTTGCCCGCGTACTCGCACCCAACGATCATCAGGTTCACGTGCTGCCTCCTTCAGCTGCATGCCGTGTTGGTCTGGTAGGGGCGGGTTTTAAACCCGCCCCTACGGTACCGCGGAAAAGCTGCAATCCGCCATCAATCCTCGAAATCCATTTCGATTGCCCAGTGCGGATGCCGAATGGGAACATACCGCCGCTCTCCAGAAGCGAGTCACCGGTCATTCGTCGTCTGTGAGTTGCTCCTCAAGCCACTGCCTCAGGTCGGCGGCAAGATCGTCGCGCTGGAGCGCCGCGTACACCGACGCCTTCAACATGCCGCTGGGTGTCCCGACGTCGAAGTGTACTCCCGGGAAACGGTACGCGTACACCTCCCGCGCCGGCAGCAGAGCCGCGATGGCGTCGGTGATCTCAATCTCACCCCTGCCGCTGGGCGGAGTCCGCGCAAGAATGTCGAAGATGTCCGGTGTCAACACGTATCGGCCGATGATCGCCAGGTCCGAGGGTGCTTTGGCGACGCTGGGCTTCTCCACCAGTCCCAGCACTGTGAAGATGTCGCCCTCGGCCGGTCCGGGGCTGATGATCCCGAGGCTGGACAGCATCTCGTCCGGGACCTGCTTCACGGCCAGGACGGGGCTGCCGGTCCGCGCTTGCATATCGGCCATTGCTCCTATGGTGGGAGTGTCCGCCCAGATCAGGTCGTCGGGCAGGAACACGGCGAAAGGCTCGTCGCCCACCAGGTCCCTGGCCGTGAGTATGGCGTGCCCCAGGCCGAGCGGCCGGTCCTGCCGTACTACCCGTATCTCGGCCATGTCCGGTATGGCGAGCATCCGCTGGAGCAGAGCGTCGTCTCCGCGGTTTGCCAGCGCCGACTCGAGCTCGGGCAGGCGGTCGAAGTAGGCGGCCGCGGACTCCTGGCGGTCGGACACGACCAGGATGATCTGCTCGATCCCGGCGTCGGCCGCCTCGCTGACGGAGTAGTGCAGGGGAGACGTCTCCAGGACGGGGAACACCACCTTCGGCACCGTTCGGGTGGCCGGAAGGAATCGGGTACCGTAACCCGCGATGGGGACGACGACCTTGCGCACTGTCATGGCGGTCCTAGCTGAAAGCGCGTCCGATTATACCAACAGCTCGTGTACGCCGAAAACTACCCGGCCTCCGCCGCGAGAACCTGGGTTTTCACGGCACGAACGTCGACCACCGAGTAATCGGTAACCGAGTACGGCGGCCGGCCGCCCTCCAGGACGGGCGTCGGTCTCCTGAGGATGAGCTCCGCGCCGTCGAAGCGATTGTAGACGATGTGGGCAACGTCGAAGCGCTCGATGGGGTGCTCAGCCGTCGACCCGAAGTCCGGGGTGATCAGCGGGCCCGTGTCCACCTGATAGCGCGCCGGCGCCCTGATGATGTTCATGGTCCTGATCGGGTACTCCAGAACGGCGCTTCTCCCGGTCTTGTCGTCCCGCACCTCCGTCCGACCAACCAGCGGGACGTTGCGGAGGGTAGCGTCCACTATCGCGGCGTTGTCCCGCAGGGTCCGCGCCGCCGCGAACCTCTGGATGTCCAGCCGCACCTCGGCCCAGCGGTCGTCGTTCATCCCGTACTCTTCGAGCCTGCGGCCGCCGGTCGTTTCGAGCCCCGGGTTGTCCAGGTAGTCCGGGTCGCTGACCCAGTGCTTGCGCAGGATAAGGTGCTCGTCGGCGCTGAAGATGGCCCGGAAGTCGTAGTTGGGCATCACGATCAGATCGCCGTCGGAGTGGGTATGCTCGGCCCGGCATGGCGCGATCAGATAGTAGGACTCCGAGAGCCCCGTGTTCGGGTCCGTCACCGTGCATGCGGCATCCAGCACGATGCGGGAGATGCTGCCGCTGTCGCGGCCGGACCACGTCATGTACGAGTTGGCGAAGTCGATGGCCGTCACGTCGCCCCTCCCGATTCTTTGTGAATGCCGACCCGGTGGGATAATATCCCTGTAGAGAGGATTAATCCACCCCGTTTGAAGGAGGTGCCTGGTGACACTGGCCAGAGAGAAGTGCGTTGCGTGCCGCAGGGACTCGCCTAGGGTGACCGACGAGGAGATCGCCGAGCTTCACCCGCTGGTGCGGGAGTGGCGATTGACCGAGGACGACGGGATCAAGCGGTTGGACCGCACCTTTAAGGTAGGCGACTTCGCCGATGCCATCGTGCTGGCCGACAGGGTAGGCGAGGCGGCCGAGCGGGAGGGCCACCATCCTCGCCTCAGGGTAGAGTGGGGCAGGGTGAACGTGGCGTGGTGGACCCACAAGATCAAGGGGCTCCACCGCAACGACTTTATCATGGCGGCCCAGACCGACGAGATATTCTCCCGGTGCGGTTAGCCCCCGTGCGGCCGTAGTAACTACTAGCCCGATGTACTGATGTGAGAAACGCTGGTGTGGTCAGAAGACTCGTAGCCGGGCACTGACCTAATTCTTTGTCACCGCGGCCTTCCTCAGCTTTATTAGCGTAACCCGATCTGCGGTGAGTTGAACGACGTTGTTGGGGCGCTGAGCCGATGTGACGCTGCGGTTCAGCACACTGACTTCATGCCCTTACGCGTGGAGGAGTTGCACCAGCCGTAAGCCGATGAATCCGGTTCCGCCGAGCACTAGTGCTTTCAAGTCAGTCCTCTACAATCCATGGACTGACTTGAATTTGATTGAGGAGCAAAATCCAAATGGCCCGACTTTGCTGGTCTCTGGATCTAAGACTCCCAACCACCCAGGCCCTTCGTCCTTCCTGGAAGGACGAAGGGAAACATCGAGAAGAGCTCGCACACCGGCCTACTGGTCCATCACCCTGTGGATCCGAGGCTTCGGCTGCGCATCCACCGACGTCCAGTCTACCGGCTCCGGTCCGTAGATGTGCCGCAGCCACGCCGCCAGCTCATCGCGCAGGCGACCCGTGTCCACTCCCAGGTACTCGGACGGGAACACCGCCAGGCCGCACACCGAGTCGCTCAGCTTGACCTGGGTGCCGTGACGGTTGTGCCTCGACGCGTGGTAAAACCCTGCCGCCGCCTGATGATGGCGTGGTAGAAGAGCCGCAGCGGGTAGGGCGTTCTGAGCCACACGGCCTCCAGGGTCTCGTGGCTCTCCCAGAACCCGCCGGCGTTGAACTGGTCGATGGCCTGGTCCAGCCCCGAGGGTGCCTCGGTCGGAGGGTCGGGGAGGAAGTCTTGCAGCCCCCAGCGCTCGAGGCCCTGCAGCCACCGCTCCTCTATCCGGCGCCTGTCCCCGCGGGATGGCCACTCCGGGAGGTCTGTCGGCCCAGTATATGGGACAGCAGCGCCATCCTGACGAAGAGCGCGTTCTCGGCCTGACGGTAGAATGCCAACCTGTCGTCCTGCACCTCGATGGGGAAGTCGCCGCTGCGCTGCATGGGGTCCAGGATGACGCAGCCCGGCTTGAGCATCGACATGAACTCGGCGTCGATGCGCACGGTCATGTAGCCTCGGGCCCTCAGCAGTTGGGCGTGGGCGATGGTGCGCGGCGCGTTCAGATAGATCGCGTCGGCGCTTCTCACCGCTTCGACATACGTCTCGGTCGTGAGCCTCAGGCCGCGCTTCTGGCAGTACTCGACCACGTCAGGGTTGGCCTGGCCGCTGAGCGGGATCAGCGTGACGCTGACGTCGCTGAACATCGTCAGGCCCATGAGCAGGGCGCTAACGTTCCGGTGCTCCAGCCTGCCTACGACCGCGATCTCGGCCCCATCCACACCGTCTAGCTCGCGGTGCAGCGTGTAGACGTCGGCCAGCGCCTGCGTCGGGTGGTCGACCTGGTTGCCGCCGTTGATTATCGGCACCGCGTCGACCTCGGCGGCCCTGTCCACGGCACCCTCTTCACTGCTCCTGAGCACCACCAGGTCAATGTGGAGGCTGGCCAGCATACCTATGATATTATCGATGAAGTTCGGCGTCTGGACCGGGAAGAACTGGGAAGCGTCCTCGGTATGGTAGGCGGTGCCACCCATCAACCCGATGGCCCGCTCGAAGGACGTTCGGGTCAGGAAGCTGGGTTCGTAGAACAGACAGTACAGCGACTGGCCCTTGAGCCTTTCGCTGACCGCATTCCCCGTGCGGATCCGCTCGCAGGCCGCGAATATCTCCTGCTCGGTCCACGACCGCTCTAGCTGTTTGGTGCTGATCAGGTGGCGGTCTATGGGCATGGAGGGTCTGGGCTCTGTCCTGGCTCGGGAAGTAGGGCGCGACGAAATTCGTGAACCGATCTTACAACACAACGGCTTGCCGGTGCCAACATCGGTCGATCAGTTGAGCTGGACCGCCACGCTGGCTAAGGACCGCAGGCGGCTGGTCCTCCGATGGGCGCTGCTGGTCGCCTGCATGGTCGGCATATTCGCCGTATCGAGCCTGTCCGGCGGCACCGTCAGCGGCCCTGTAACCTCGGCTCCCGGGCCCAGCAGCCTATCCTTCAGGCTGGCCTTCGCCCACGTGGTAGAGTTCGGTGTATTGGCCCTGCTCGCCTACAGGCTGTTTGCGGCCTACGACCTCAGGCCCGCCGTCTACCTCTGGATGGCGACACTGGTGCTCGCCATTGGCTACGCCGCGACGGACGAGCTGCACCAGGCCTTCGTCCCAGGCCGCGTACCGGCCTGGAGCGACCTCGGATACGACTCTGTCGGCGCCGTTGCTGGGCTGGCCTTCGGAGACGTCATGGAGCGTCTGCACAAGGCCGTCGTTGGCGCACGCCGACGCCTGGACGCAGATTGACTGCCCGTTTGGCGCGGCGCTATAATCGGACTCGCCGCCGACTGTCGTGGGGATATAGCTCAACT
>CAZENU010000031.1:0-26111 GCA_964513735.1 uncultured Dehalococcoidia bacterium | reverse complement strand
AGATGACGGGACGGGGCTTGACACTGCTCTGTGACTCCCAATACTATCGGTTCTGACTTAAGAATCACGCTCTGGGGGGATGCTCGTTAATGGCTACGCTTAGGAAAAGCGACCTGACGACTCGAGTGGCTACCAATCTAGGGAGCTCAAGGGCGCAGGGCGAAGCCGCCCTGAACGCGGTCCTTGGGAGCATTCAGGACGCTCTCGCCAGCGGCGACCGCGTCGTGCTTACCGGGTTCGGGTCGTTCTCGGTGAGAGAGGTCAAGGCCAGAAGGGTCAAGCCCATTCGGGGAGGCCGGGCCGGCAAACTGATCACCGTCCCCGCCCACAAGCGAGTCGGGTTCACCGCCGGCGCCGAGCTGAACAAAGTCGCGCAGAAGTAGGCGGGCACGCAGCCCCGACTCGACTCCGTTCGACTGTTGCATTAGGAAGTGTCCGCTTCCCCCGGCCGATGGCCGTGGGGTCCATCGCGGGCACTTTGTATTGTGGCTTCTTCTCGCTCCTGGCTGCTCTCCGCGCGTTTCGTCCTGCCTGCGCCGTGCCGGCACGACGACGTTCGGCCGACCTCGGTGTGGACCGAGTAGTCGAGTGTAATACCCGCCGATTCTAGACCAGTGACGGTCTCGTTCAGCGCTACGACGTTAGCAAGGTTGCCAAAGACGGGCTTGGCGACGAGGAGGAGGGCAGCTTCTCCATGTGCACGTTCTGGCTGGTCGAGGCCCGGTTCATCTTCGAGAGAATGCTGGGCTACTCCAACTACCTCGGCCTCTACTCCGAGGAGATCGGCCCGTCGGGCGAGGCCCTGGGCAACTTCCCGCAGGCGTTTACCCATCTGTCCCTGATCAGCGCCGCCTACAATCTCGACCGCATGCTCGGCGGCGGCGTATAGCCTCACCTCTTCTTCTTGCTTGTCGGGCTTACCGCTCTGGACCGTCGAGTAGTGCTACGTCGGGGTCCCTGCTCCAAGCGCGGTGAGTACGGTTGTGAACGGCGGAACAATGTTGACAAACGTTCCTTGCCGTAGTTATGTTCGCCGCACGCCTAATTCCTGCCTACGGGCCAGTCCGGCGACGTCGCGCGAAGCCAATGATCACCGATCTCACGCCGCTGAAGCAGAGCGAGCTTTTCGGTGCCCTCTGTGCCGATGATCTGTCGATGGTCGCCCCGCTCTGCTCGACGTTCTCCGTGTTTCAGGAAGGGATCCTTTTCTCTGAAGGGCGGACGGCTTCTCATCTGTACCTTGTAACCGACGGGCAGATCGCGCTCCAGAAAGCGGTCCGAGTGCCTCACGGCCGGAGGTCCCGACGTACCAGTCTGGCGCTTTGTGCCCCAGGCGAGGTCGTAGGCTGGCCGGCGCTGCTGGAGCCGTACAAGCACACGGTATTGGCCACGGCCTGGGACTCCAGCCGGCTCATCCGAGTCGATGCCCGGCCCATGCGCGACGCTATGGAGTCTCACCCCGAGACCGGTTACAAGATCATGGCGGCGCTCTCGGACACAGTTTCGCGGAGGCTGGCGGATCTGGCAGACACCGTGGCCAACGAGCGGGAGCGGTCGGTCTTCGGTGGCGACGAGCAACCCACAGGCCCACCTGCCGACCTCGTGTAGCGTCCGCTCCAGCGATCTCGGCGAGTCATGTCGATTCTCCGAGGTCAGGTACTGCCCATGCTATAGTACGCTGCATCTTGACGTCCTCCCGGCTGGAGTGTCATGAACGGGACCGAGACCGTCGCGCTGGTCCGGGACTTAGCCTTCATCACGGTGTTCGTCGTGTTGTTGTTTACGACGCTCGTGCTGTTCCGTAAGGCGATGTCAGTTATACGCTCGGTCGGACGTACCGCGAGCAGCTTCGGAGAAATGAAGTCCGCCGTCTCGAAAGAGCTGAAGCCCGCAGCGGGAGCGGAGGGTCTCGAGATGGGCGCCGGGATGGGCCGCTCGATCTTCCAGCGCTTCACCACGCGCGACCGCCGTGACTAATCGCACCGAGGGGTGGGCCAGTTGATGCCCAACCGGGCCACGGATATAATCGCCTGCGGCGGACGACGAACACGCCGCAGACAGCCCGCAATCACCAGGAGGACACCCTTGGAGACCGCATCGCAGGAACTGCTGGACGCCATTGCAGACTTCGACTCGGCGACGATATTCAACGCGGTCGTAAAGGCCATGGGAGGCTCCCAGGGAGGCAAAGAGCTCGAGGGCAAGGGCGGCATCCCGGTGAACTATACCGGCCCCGAGCTCAGTAGCCATATGCCTGACATGGGCGTTGTCGTCGGCTACGCTGTGACCGCTGAGGTGACGTGCATGGATCCCGACTCCGAGCCGCTCGATTGGGACGCTTACTACGATATGCTAGACGCGGTGGACGGACCGACGATAGCGGTTCTCAATGACGTGGACTCGCAGCCTGGCCGCGGTGCCGCGTTTGGCGACGGCATGGCTGCGGTGCACAATGCACTGGGGGCCAAGGGCGCTGTCGTAGGCGGCTCTATCCGAGACGTGGCGGGGATCAGGGAAATCGGACTGCCAATGTGGAGCACCGGTGTCGTACCGGGCCACGGTGTGTTCAACCTGGTGCGACTCGGATCGTCGGTGACCGTTGCCGGACTGCGTATCGCTCCCGGCGACCTGCTCGTAGCCGACGGTGATGGCTGCACCAAAATATCCGCCGACCAGGACCTAAACGCCGTGCTCCAGGCGGCTCGTGACACGCGGTCCATGGAGTCGACCTTAAAGGACGTGATCGCAGAGCCCGGGTTCTCACTGCAAAAGTACCGCGACTGGAGAGCGGACTACCTGCGGCGGCAGTCGTCCAAGTCTTACGTCTGATCAACTCACGGAGTAACAGAATGCAAGGAGTCGACGTGATCGCCGAAGTGCTCAGGCGGGAGGGCATCGAGTACCTGTCCGTCTACCCTGCACAGCCACTCATCGACGCCTGCGCCAAGATCGGCGTGCGGCCGGTAATATGCCGGCAGGAACGTGTTGGCGTGGCCATTGCGGACGGTTTCAGCCGCACCACCAACGGCAACCGCATCGGGGTCTTTGCGTCGCAGGCGGGTCCAGGGACCGAGAACTCGTTCCCTGGCGCCGCTCAGGCGTTCGGCGACAACGTGCCCATTCTCCACCTGGCCGGCGGCGACATGAACGCCAGGGCCCACGTGGAGCCCGTCTTCGACGCGGTCGAGAACTACCGCCACGTAACCAGGTCCGCGGCGCGGATCGGATCGACGGAGCGGATCTCGGAGCTGATGAGGCGCGCTTTCTACCAGCTACGGACGGGCAAGACCGGACCGGTGCTTCTGGAGATAGCCGGTGACGTCTGGGGCTCCGATATCGAAGGAGAGCTTGACTACACGCCGGTGAGGCCGAGCAGGGCGGCGGCGGACCCCGCGGACGTCGCCGAGGCGGCGGCGGCGCTCCTTGCGGCCAAGCGACCGGTGATACACGCCGGCCAGGGCTGCCTGTACGCAGAGGCGTGGGACGAGCTCAAGGAAGTCGCCGAGCTGCTTAGAGCGCCGGTCATGACCACGATGCAGGGGAAGAGCGTCTTCCCGGAGGACCACCCCCTGGCGCTGGGCGCGGCCGTAGTCTCCACGACGAAACAGGCCGCCCACTTCATCGCTCAGTCAGACGTGATCTTCGGCGTCGGATGCAGCTTCACCGCGACCCGATACGGCATGGTTATCCCGCCCGGGAAGATCATCGTCCACAACAGCGCCAACGCGGGCGACATAAACAAGGACGTCAGTGTCGACTTCCCGTTGCTTGGCGATGCGAAGCTAGTATTGCAGGCACTGATCGCGGAGATCAAGGCGAAGACCGGCGGAGCCGGCAGGTCTGGAGGAGATGACGTTGAGACCGAGGTCGCAAAGGTCAAGCACGAGTGGCTGGACGAATGGATGCCCCAGCTTACCTCGGACGAAGTGCCGATCAACCAGTACAGGATCATCTGGGACCTGCTTCACCATGTCGACCGTGCCAACACTATAGTCACCCACGACTCCGGCAGCCCCCGGGAACAGCTCGTCCCGTTCTGGCAGTGCGTTGCACCGAGGACGTACATGGGTTGGGGGAAGTCGACGCAGCTGGGCTATGGTCTCGGGCTGATCATGGGCGCCAAGCTTGCCAAGCCTGACAAGCTGTGCATCAACATCATGGGAGACGCGGCGATCGGCATGGTCGGGATGGACATCGAGACGGCGGTGCGGAACAAGCTGGGCATCCTTACGATCGTGTTCGACAACGACGTCATGGCGATTGAGCGCAGCAATCAGCCCTACACGGCCAACACGATGGACTCGCTGGCTCTGGGGGGTGATTACAAGACCATCGCCGAGGCCCTTGGCGCGTGGAGCAGGGTGGTCGACAAGCCCGATGACTTCCTACCGGCCCTCGACGAGGCCATCTCCATAACGGAGACCGGCCGACCGGCCCTCTTGGACTGCATGGTCAAAGAGGGCTACGACTTCTCCCGGTACTAGTAGCCCCTCCCCGCGCTGCAAGTCCTTCGACAAGCTCAGGACGAACGGGAAGGGTCCCTACGCCGGTCCGCCTCGGGACACCGAGGGGCCTGAAGCCGTCGGCAGAGGAGAAAGAACATGATCACCGGGATAAACCACGCCGGGCTCGTCGTCAAGGACCTTGAGAAGGCCCTGGAGTTCTACCACGGCCTGCTCGGGCTGAAGGTGCTGGCCCGAAGGGAGCGCGACGGCGGTCCCATCGACAAGGTCGTCGGCTACGATAGCGCCCATCTGATCATCGCCAACGTCGGCTTCGACCAGCATACGAGCATTGAGCTGATCCAGTACGCGAATCCGTCCCCCGACGATCGGCCTACGGAAGAGCGCGCCGTGCTGGGAGGCAGCCACATCTGCTTCGACGTAGACGACATTGAGGAGGCGCACCTGGCCATAGTCGCCGGAGGCGCCGTGGGGCTGAACCCCCCGGTCGAGGTCGCCCCGGGACGCAAGGTCTGCTACATGCAGGACCCGGATGGCAACTGGATTGAGCTTATCGAGAGCTCCTAGCCTACTGTCCCGCAAGCGGCCTTACGCGATGTGAAACTGAACGGAGCATGTCTGTGCTGAGGCTCTGCGAAGCATCTGGGTAGGGGTCCCTCCCGGTCCCAGGCCCCGATTCGGCATCGGGCTCGGGGTGATAATCGGCCGATTCTCTGCGCGCTCTACGGTTGGACTACGCGTCGCCGCGGTAGACCTTGGCGTCCGGCTTGAAGGCGGCCCACGAGAACCAGAAGTGGTTGCCGTTGACGATGGGCCGTAGCCGAGAGCCTGCCAGCGGGCCCTCTATCGTACGCCCCAGGATGTTTCACACGGTGCCGGTCTCATTGTCCACGAAGCCGTCACCCTCCGGGCGGAAGGTCAATACCCGGCCGTCTACGTTCGGGTCGAACACCCCCGTCGCGCCCACGTCCCTGGAGTCCTTGATCGAGTCCCTGTCGAGGGGCGAAGTCGTGCCCGGCTTGAAGAACACGACCAGCTCCTGGCCGTTGACCGGGTAGCTTATCATCCGCTTCTTCTCCAGCATGGTGAAAGGGAAGGTGGCGTCCACGTCGCCCACGGTGACGGCGACGACCCGCTCCTTGGACAGTAGCCTGTCGTCCGACTCGCCGCGGTACGCGGTACAGGAACGGGTTGTTGTACGCTCGGTTGTAGCCGGCGTAGGGGTTTCTACCGTACGCCTTGGCGAACCCAGTCTCGCGGGACAGCAACTGGCCGTCCAGGTGGGCCTCTCTGAAATCGGCAAACGCGATGATGGTCGCCGGCAGGAAGTCCAGCCGCTGCCCGGTGAGCTCGCCGACGATGGCGTCGCCGCTATTCGGTGCGCGGCTGCCGGTCGGACGCGACCCGTTTGATATATAATCGCGGCCCAGCGATACCATGCGTTATGGAGGCCGCCCGTGGTCAAGCTGAGCGACGTCAATACCAGGGACATCCGCGACGCCGTCGCCTTGGGCTGCCATACCATGTCCAGCATCTTCGACCCCGGCGACCGCGACGTCCCCTACTTCGGCGCCCGCGCGCGGCCCGTCGCGATGCTGGGTGGCACCTCGGAGAGCCATGTTCCGGGCCGCCACCTGAACGCGCTGCTCAACGCCGAGGACGCGGCCGGCATGGCGCTGGAAGAGGACGCGGTCGACAAGCACGCCCGGGCCTGCTTTTTCTCCTACGGCGCCTCTCTGCCGCTGCCTCTGCAACGCGTCGACCCTGCCGGGCAGCCGTCGAAGCTGCTGGCACACGACATACGAGAGGGGTTCCACGCGCTCTACTCGCTGGTGAAGTATCGCCACTCGGAGAGGGCCAGAGAGTTGGCCGAGGCCAGCATCGCGACCATCTTCGATCTATGGGACCCTGACTCAGGCTGGGACGTGGCCCGAATGCGGCGAGACCATGGAGTCGAGCTCTGGGACCACCCGCTTAAGTCGCTTGTCTACAACCTGGGCCGCTCGGTCGGCCCGCTGGTGAAGTACTACCGGGCGACGGGCTACGGGCCTGCGCTCGAACTGGCCGCCGTGCTCAAGGAGAAGCTGATTGGTGAGATATACCTAGAGGACGGCTCCCACGACAACGATCTGTTTGGCACCCACAGCCACTCCACGACGTGCGTCATGTCGTCACTGGCGCAGCTCGCCGACCTGACACGGGACTCCACGCTCATGGACCGCGTCAGGGCGTTCTACGACAACGGCCTATGGGCCATCCGTGACGAGATTGGCTGGTCCATAGAGGGCAGCGGCCCGCCCGACAAGGACTACCCCCAGGGGCGCAACCCGGACCGGGGCGAGTCCAACAACACCGGAGATATCGTCGAGACCGCGCTAATACTGGGCCGCTGGGGGTACACCCAGTACTACCACGACGCCGAGCGCATCCTGCGCGGCCACCTGCTGCCCGCCCAGCTACGCGACGTGTCCTGGATGGAGGAGCCGGCCAACCCCGACGGCGCCGACGGCAGGCGCGACGTCGTCGAGCGCATGCGGGGCGCGTTTGGCACGCCCGCCCCGTACGGCCACGAGCCCATCGGTCTGCCGTCCGTGGGATTCGCCATGGACATCGTCGGCGGCTCGGTGGGCTCGCTGTGTGAGGCCTACCGCGAAGCGACGCGGCTCGACGAGGCCGGTCAATGGGTGAACCTCCTCTTTGACCACGAGACGCCCGACGTCCAGGTGGAGTCGCCGTACACGCACTCGGCGCTACGGGTTCGGGTGAAGCGGCCGGGGCCGTTGTTCGTGAGGGTGCCGCCGTGGGTGGACCGCGGCAAGGTCAGGGTCGAGGGCGTGGCCGGCCGGCCTCGGTTCAGCAACGGCTATTTCTTCATAGCGGAGCCGCCGGTCAACCGCACCATCTCGTTCGACTTTCCGCTTGCCGGCGAAGAGATCACGATGAAGCACAGGACACGGGACATCCGGGTCCGGTTCCGCGGCGACGAGGTCGTCGCGATGGACAACCACGGCGCCGACCTCACCTACTTCGACCACTTAGAGTGAGGCCGTAGTCCAGAGTTTCCCTCAGTGGGAAGAGACGAATTGCGAGAGGACATCCACCCGGACGAGTTTCATCGGCCGTTCGTCCTGAGCCTGTCGAAGGACACACCACGAAGCCGTTTCATTGACACAGACAGAGAGACTGCCAGATCCCTCCTCGCCCTAGAGTTGAACGAGAGAATGAGGTGAAGGTGTGATGGCCAAGGACTCCAAGACCGCCGACGTGCTCGTGGTCGGCGCAGGCCCATCGGGCGCCGCGTTCACCTGGAGCCTGAGCGAGGCGGGCATTGACGTCCTGTGCCTCGAGCAGGGTGACTTCAACCCCGACCCCATCTACCGCGAGGTGAAGACATGATCGGTGTGCTGACACATCACTGGGCGAAGGAGGACAAGGTCTCGGAGGCGCGCGCGCTGCTGGACGGCAACGGCGAGGCCCAGAGCAGGGCGCCGGGGTTCGTCCGCCGCATCACCCTGTACTCGCTCGGCGACCCCACGAAGATTACCTCGTTGGTGACCTGGGACAGCGGCGAGATCTACGAGCAGTGGCGGGCCAGCCCGGAGCGTGACGCCACGATGTCCGGTGCCGAGGAGCTGTGGTCTAGGCCGCCAGATTCGGAGCGCTTCGAGGCCGCCGGCGACCTGCTTCCCTTATAGCCGTCCCGCCTTCGATCCGGCAACCGCTGAGACGATATCCGGCACGCAGATAGATGACCGGCTACGCTTCACGCTGTTGGGTCCGTGGACTCGGTCATCGGCGGCTGTGGCGGCCGCGGTGATAGGGACCAGGTCGTCCCAGGGGCTGCAGGGCAACGTCGAGGGGCCGCCGACGATAGGCTTGTTCGAGGTGATCAAGAGCTAGTCGGTAGTTCCACGTCATATGACGACAAGTGTCATTCTGAGCAGAGTGAAGAATCTGGGGTTGCGGGGGCCATGCAGCCTGGACGTAAAGGGCTAGCCCCTCCCCAGATTCTTCGTCGACTCCGCGCCCTGTTATGAGCTCTGTGATCATCTCCCCCTAGCTGATCTCGGTGGGGAGGTTGGCGGTATCCTTGGCCAGCCGCTGGGCCAGAAGGGCGTTCTCCTCGGTCGCAAGCTCCGGGTCCGAGCCCAGAATCCTGATCGCCTCGACCTGTGCGACGGCGAGGATGTCCTGGTCGGAGACCCGTGCCACCTTGAGGTTGGGCAGTCCGCTCTGTCGGGTGCCAAGATAGTCGCCCGGCCCTCGCAGGCGCAGGTCCTCCTCGGCCAGCTCGAAGCCGTCGCTGTTGCGCTCGACCAGCTTCAGCCGCTCCCGTGCATCTTGGCCCGGCGAGTCGGCCAGCAGGATGCAGTAACTCTCGTGCCGGCCTCGGCCGACGCGGCCGCGGAGCTGGTGGAGTTGGGCGAGCCCGAAACGATCGGCGCCGTCGATCAGCATGACGCTGGCGTTTGGGATGTCGATGCCGACTTCTACCACCGTCGTGGACACCAGCACCTGGACATCGCCCGCCTTGAACAGCGCCATCACCTCCTCTTTTTCCCCGAGAGCCATCCGGCCGTGGAGCAGCCCCAGGCGGAGCTCGGGGAAGACGTCGGACGACAGGCGCTCGTACTCCTCGGTCGCGGCGCGAGCCTGGATGGCCTCGGAGCCCTCGATCAGCGGGCATACTATGAAGGCCTGCCGGCCCTGCTCGACTTGCTTGCCGATGAAGGCGTAGGCGGTGGCGCGGCCCTCGGGCTCCAGCCACCGCGTGCGGACCCTCTGTCGTCCCTGAGGCATCTCGTCGATGGTGGAGATGTCCAGCTCACCGTACAGCGTCAGCGCCAGCGAACGGGGTATCGGTGTTGCCGACATCGCCAGCAGGTGGGGCCGGCGGCCCTTCTCACGCATCGACGCGCGCTGCATTACGCCGAAGCGGTGCTGCTCGTCGACCACAGCGACGGCCAGATCCGGAATGTCGACGTCGCCCTGAATGAGCGCGTGGGTGCCGACGGCTATGTCCACGTCCCGGTCCCGGATCCGGTCGCGCATCTCGTCCTTGGCCCTCTTGGACATGCTGCCAACCAGAAGGCCGACAGTCACCGGCCTGGGCAGCCCGCCGATTCTGACCGTTATCGAGTTGGCCTCCTCGTGGCCGCCTTCGCCACTGGACAGAAGGTCTCTGAGCGTGATGAGGTGCTGCTCGGCGAGGATCTCGGTGGGCGCTATCATCGCGCCTTGGCGGTCGTTCAGGGCGGCCAGCAGCAGGGCGGCGGCCGCGACGACGGTCTTCCCGCTGCCGACGTCGCCCTGAAGCAGGCGGCTCATGGGCCGGCTCTGCGCCAGGTCGTCGAGTACCTCGCTCAGGACCCGCGATTGAGCGCCGGTCAGGCTGAATGGCAGCGAGTCCAGGAAGGCCCCGACCAAAGCGGCGTCAGTGTTTAGCGGTATGCCCAGGTCCTCCTGCTGCCACTCCCTCTTGCGCCGGACGACGGCAAGCTGCAGCAGGAGCAGCTCGTCGAAGGCCAGCCTACGGCGGGCGCTTGCCCAGTCGGACACGGTGTCCGGGTAGTGCGCCTGGGCGATGGCGTTGGGGAGCCGCATCAGCCCGGCGCGATGCCTGGTGTCCTCGGGCAGGAAGTCGACGACCTGCGACAGACTCGAGTCCAGGACGCGCTTCACCGCGTTGCGGAGCGTCCGCTGGGGCAGTGCCGCGACGGTCGGGTACACGGGCACCAGCCGGCCTGTGTGGACCAGCTCCTCCTGACCTCGCAGGATCTCGTACTCGGGCGACTCGAACACGAAGTTGCCGCGAAAGACGTTGACCTTGCCGCTGACGACCAGGTTGGTGCCCGCCTTGAAGGTCGACGCCAGGTACGGCTGGTTGAACCAGATGGCGCGGACGTTGCCAGTCTCGTCGCAGAGGATGGCCTGGGTCGAGCGGCGTCTGGGCCCCTGACGCGTCTCGACCCAGGCCTCCCAGACCGAGACGAGCACGGTCTGCTCCTGCCCCAGCTCCAGCTCGGAGACTTTCCGAATGTTGGCGAAGTCGTTGTGCCTGTTGGGGAAGTGGTAGGCGAGGTCTTCGACCTTCTCTACGCCTAGACGCTTCAGCTTCGCGAGAGTCTGCCTGGCGAGGCCCTTGACGGCTGAGACGTCGGCGTCCAGGCGAATCGGCGCAACCGGCTTCTTGGCCCGCGGCCTGTCGGCCGCGCCGTCAGGCCGCGCCGCCGACGCTGCGTCCGAAGTGGCCAGTCTGGCTTCGACCGCCCGGACCCATTCCTCTCTCTGAAGCGGCGTGAGAATGGAGTACGACCCGGTGTCGCCGATCACCGGTCTCAGCTCGCCCGGCCGGTGCTGGAGGAAGCGGTCCATTCCGCCGATGACAGTCGAGTCCTGGTAGCCGCTGGACCTCTCCTGGTCCAGTATCTTCCTCAGGGAGTCGAGTCTGGGGTTCGCGACCGTCATGCCTTGGTCATCATTCAAGCAAGTCCGAGCGACCGGTGGCTTCCGTCACTCATTCTACCGCCGTCTTCCACTTGCGGATGCCGTCCTTATCGAGAAACTTCTCGACGACCGCCGTTTCGAGGTCGATGTCGAAACGGGTTGCCGGCGCCGCGAGCAACACAAACACATCGGCGATCTCGTCTTTGAGCGCGTGGCGATCGAATTCGCCGTAGTTGGCGGACCAGGACCGCTTGATCTCAGAAGCGATCTCGCCGATCTCCTCCGTGAGCAAGACCAGAATCTTGACAGGGTTCGTCACGAAGCCGCGCCTGGCTCTCGTCTCTGTTATCAGGGCCTGCAGATGGGCGAGGGAAGACATCGTATGAGACCTCGGTTTCGTGTGCTCGGCCAGACGCACGAAGTTGGCGGAAACCCGGCCGTCACCCTGAGCTATGCGAAGGGTCTGGGGTGGGGTGGTGTCCGCGTCATCGCGGTCTGCCAACTTCGGTCGTTGGGACCACCCAACTGGCCCCGACCCTTCACTTCGTTCAGGGAAACGACATAGCCCGTTCCCGGCCTATGAGGTATCCAAGAGATCGCGGACGGTCGGGAAAATGAGCCTGAGTTTGTCTCCTCCCCGCGCTCCAGCCCCTAGCCTCCAGCCCCTTCCCCGGATTCCTCGGCCAGCAATATGCCGATCCCCACCGCGCCGGGTCCAGCGTAGGCGCCGACCACCGGGCCGAAACGCGACATGAACGGCTTTGCCCCGTCGGGCAGCATGTCGCGCAGATCGTCGGCGACCTCCTGGGCCAGCTCCGGGGTCGTGCTGTACAGCACGCACAACGATTCCACCGGCGCGAATCCCCGCGCGACCTGCTTGAGCTTGGTTACCGCCTTCGAAGTGGTGCGGGCCTTGGCCAACTCGTGCACCTGCCCGTCGCGGATGGTGATCATGGGCTTGATCTTGAGCACCGACCCCAGCATCGCCCTCGCCTTCCCGATCCTTCCGCCCTTCTCGAGGTACTCGAGGGTGTCGAACATCGCGATGCACCTGGCGCGCTTGATGGCGCCCGTCGTGATCTCCCTAGCCTCCTCCAGCGTCGCCCCCTCTTTGGCCGCCCTGGCCGCGGTGATCACCACCATGCCCAGGGCCATCGAGAACTGGGTGCTGTCGACCACTTCTATGGGGCACTCGGCGCTGGTCTCGCCGGTCGCCTGCATCGCCGCGTTGTACGTGCCGCTCTCCCTGGCCGACACGTGTATCGACAGGATTCCGTCGGCGTCTTTCCCGATCTCGTCATAGACCTGGACGAATTCACCGGGCGACGGCTGCGACGTCTTCGGAAAGGCGCCCTCGGTCGTGAGCCGGTCGTAGAACTCGTCGGCGTTGATGTCGATGTTGTCGCGATATGTCTCGGTCCCGAAGAGCACGTAAAGCGGGACGATCGCGATGTCGAGCTCTTCGGCCAGCTCCCGCGGCAGATCGGACGTGCTGTCGGTGACTACCTTTATCGCCATTTTGTAAGCCCTCTATTTTACAGTCGGTCAGACCCCGGTCCCGTGAGGAGCGTCACCCTCACCTGGTTCCTCTCCCTCGAGTGAGGCAGGTATGGACGCGGTCACTCGATGGAGACCATGAAATGATAGTGTGGCTGGCCGCCCGCGACCAGCTCCAGCTCGACGCCGGGAAACGCGTCGGTCAGCGCTTCGATCACCGACGAGCAGTCTTCGGGTGTGACAGGCTCTCCTGAGTACAGGGTCACAAGATCGCCTTTGGAGACTTGGGCATCACGGAGTATCGCCTCCAACACGTCCGAGAGCCCGCCGCCAGCGCGGACGACCCTGTGCTCCAGCAGGCCCATGAGCTGCCCGGCATCGACTTTGATGCCGTTCACCGACGCAGACCTCACTGCGGTGGTCACCTCGCCGGTCTGGAGGGCCTCGGCGGCCTCCTGCATCTCTCGGGCGTTATCCTCCGCGCCCAACTCTCCGCTAAAGACCAGCGCGGCGGCGATGCCCTGGGGCACCGACGTGGTCGGGACAACGTGTATCGTCTTGCTCGAGCTCTCGGCGGCCTGTCTGGCCGCCGGCACGATGTTGCGATTGTTGGGCAGGAGGATGACGCCATCTGCGTTAGCACGCTCGACGGCGATCTTGAGATCTTGGACGCTTGGGTTCATGGTGTCGCCGCCGGACACGAGCTCGCTGACTCCCAGGTTGCGGAAGACAGCCTCCATACCCGCTCCCAGGGCCACAGCGACCATGGCGGTAGCCGCCGCATGGTGAGTCATGTCGAGCAGCTCGGCGGAGAACTCTGCGTGCTGCGTGTCCATGTTTCGGATGTTGACGTCGGTCAGCGTGCCTTTGGATACGGCGAGGCTCACGACGGGTCCCGGATCGTCGGAGTGCACGTGGACCTTGACCATGGCGTGGTCGCCGACCACGACCGGAGAGACGGCTATCGCGGCCATCTGGCCGCGGATCTCGTCGACGTCTAGGCTGGTCCCCTCCAGCAGTAGCTGGATGCAGTAGCCGTACTCGTTCTCCTCCACCGATTCCAGAAAGCCGGTGGATATGGCGCCGGTCGCTCCTTGGACCCCCACGGGCTCGGGCGGGGCGATCTCCTCTAGGTCAGCATCGCCTGTAATGAACCCCCTTACGCCGGCCAGCATGACCGCCAGGCCCTGGCCTCCGGCATCCACGACGCCGGCGTCGCGGAGCACCTGGAGCATCGTCGGTGTTCTCGCCACCGAGTCGACCGCGGCCTCGTGGGCGGCCCGCCCGAGGTCGTGGACGCCGCCTCCGGCGTCCACCACGCTCCGCGCGGCGTCGGCTACACTGGACATGACAGTCAGGATCGTGCCCTCGACAGGCTCTCCTACCGCCCGGTAGGCGAGGTCTCGGGCGCTGGCATAGGCCGCGGCCATCTCCTGGGCGCCGAAATCCGTGGCGCCGTCGAGTCCGACCGCGATGCCTTTGAAAAACTGAGAGAGGATGACGCCGCTGTTCCCCCTGGCGCCCATCAGCGCGCCGCGGGCCATCTCCCGGGCGACGTCGGATGCAGGGGCGCCGCTGAGTGGCTCGACGCTGTCGACCACGGCGCGAAGGGTGAGGAACATGTTGGTCCCAGTGTCGCCGTCGGGCACGGGAAACACGTTGAGGGCGTTGACAGCCTCAACGTTGCGCTCGAGCAGCGCGGTTGCCGCGACGAACATCTCCCGAAGGTCGTCGCCGCTAAGACGGCTCTTGTGGTCTTCGGCCATCGGTTCACGTGTATGGGATAGAGTCGCCAACTGGCCCCTTCACGTTGCCGTCGGTGCTATCGTATGGTATATTCGTACCTGCTTCACATACCCAGAAACGTCCACGCCTTGCGGTCGCGGGCCTGTCGCGCGGACGGACCGTAAAGGCTCATCGATTCTACTCAAAGGTCTAACCCCAGTCAAAGGTAAGTCATGGCGAGATGCGAGATATGCCTGAAGTCCGGGCAGTCGGGCAACAACGTTAGCCACTCCAAACGGCACACGAAGCGCCGGTGGTCGGCCAACGTCCAGCGGGCGACGATTTACACTGACGGCATCCTCAAGCGTGTCAAGATCTGCACCCGATGCCTGAGGAGCCAGTACAAGACACTGGCCGGGGTGTAGCTGCCGTCCGCTCTCTTCTATCTCGACCCGTTGAGCCGGCCGGGACGCCACCGACACACCATCGACCGCGTCGCTCGTCGCCCCCGGCGGCCTGGACGTGCCAGGGAAGCGCCCGTGCACATCCTCTTAACAGGGCTCAACCATAAGACCGCATCCCTCGACCTGAGGGAGCGCATCGCTTTTACCGCGGAGCAACTCTCCGAGGCGTTGCCCATCCTCCGCGGCGATGTGGGCGAGGCGGTTATCCTCTCGACCTGCAACCGCACCGAGGTCTACATCGTCTCCAACAAGCCGTCCCTGGCGGCGTCCGGGATCCGCACCTTCCTGGCCGGATACCATGGACTCGACGGCACGCTACCGCCTGACAGCCTTCAGGACCTCGTCGACGCCGATGCCGTACGGCACCTGTTCAGGGTGGCCGGCGGGCTCGACTCGATGATCATCGGCGAGTCTCAGATACTGGGCCAGGTGCGGGGAGCGCTGGCCGCAGCGGCCGCGGCGGAGACGTTGTCGGCGCCGGTCTCGCGGCTCTTCCACAGGGCCATCAGGGCCGGCCGCCGGGTCCGCGACGAGACCGACGTGGGGCGCAATGCCCTTTCTGTCAGCTTCGCCGCGGTAAGGCTCGCGGAGAAGGTGCTGGGCGATCTGACCGATCTCCGCGTGCTGCTGATCGGCGTAGGGGACGCGGGCGAGCTGGTGGCCAGGGCGCTCCAGACAACCGGCATAGGCGAGCTGGTGATCACCAACCGGACGTCGCAGCGCGCCCAGGAGCTGGCCGAAGAGATCGGCGGCAGCACTGTCCCGTTCGAGCGGTTGGACACCGCCGTGGCGGATGCCGATATCGTCATCGCGGCCACCGAGGCGCTGGACTATATCCTGACGGCGGAAACGATATCCCGGACCAACGGACGCCGCGGGCAGGGGACGTTCATGTTCGACCTAGGCCTGCCGAGGAACATCGACCCAGAGGTGGCCTCCATCGATGGCGTGAGCCTATTCAACATCGACGACCTCGCGGCCGTCGCCGAGGAGAACCTGCGGGAGCGATGGAGGTCGGCGGCGGCCGCCGAGGCCGTCGTCGAGGACGAGGTGACGCGGTTCGTCGACTGGTGGGAGACGCGGGACGCGCTGCCCCTCATCACGGAACTGCGAGAGCGTTCTGAGGAGATGCGGCAGCGTGAGATGTCCCGTGCCCTCGAGAAGATGAACGGCATCTCCGAGACGGACTCCGGCGTGATCGACGACATGACAAGGGCCATCGTTAACAAGCTGCTACACTCGCCGACGGTATCGCTCAAGCAGCGCTCGGACGAAGAGACGCTGAGGGCGGCCCGAGAGCTATTCGGCCTCCACGGCGGCCCGGACTAGCCACACGAGAAGCAAATGGCCTTACGTTGGGTGAAACTGAACGGAGCAATCGGCCGATTCCTGGTGCGCCCTATGCTGCACCAGACGGGCCTCGTCTGCGCTTCGCTGGAGGTAAATGCCGCATGAAGTCAGCTATTGTCATCATGATCGCCGTCGCCCTCGGTCTCGCCGCCTGCTCCTCGGATGACGAAGCTCCCGCCGCCGGCTCCGATGCACCGTCAGGCGGCTCCAGCGCCCCCGCCGCCGCTTCGACGGACCCAACCCCTACGCCGCGCAAGCAGACGCAGCAGCTCGTAACGAACCAGCAGGCCAGGACGACCTGCGAGTGGTTCACCGAGCTGATCGACGATGTCAACGTGGGGCTGATAAGCGGGGTCCAGGGGGACGTCGTCTCGGTCGGAGAGACCAGGTACAGGATCAAGAACATGTACGCGATGTCGATCGGCTCCTCAGAGCCGATACACCCGGCGGTCAAACGACTGATGGCGAAGACGGAGCTCAAGTTCGAGTTCGAAGGCGTCAGGCCGGAGATCGATGCCCTGCGAGATGCCTGCGAACTAAACGGGTACCCAGTCCCCGAGCTGGACGCCCAGGAAGAGATGTAGCTTCGGCAGGAGCTTCGAGGCCGCGAGGTATCAATGAGCACCCTCGGCACGTGGATCATGAAGGGGCTCATGGTCCTGGTCACGACCGTTCTTACGGCACGACCCCGACAGACCACTACAACGTGACGTCCTCTCCGACTCCTGATGAGGTATGATTCGTCGCCATGAGTACATCCGCCGCTGGCACCGACCTGGTCGGCAAGGTACTTACGGTCCGTGGGGCGGTCTCTCCGGACAACCTCGGCATCACGCTGATGCACGAGCACCTGTTCGTGGACCTTCGCAAGAACCACCTGCCTCACCTGAAGCTGGTCGAGATCGAGGGCCGCTCCGAGCCCATCTACTCGACCGAGGACTTCCCGGCCACCGAGCTGGCGCTGTGGGAGGCCAAGGTGGGCCTGGGCAACCTACACCTGGCCATTGAGCTGCAGCCCATCGCCGACAATTTCGTGCTGGCCGACGAGGAGCAGGCCGTCATGGAGGTCACGGAGTTCAAGGACCGCGGCGGCGGCACCATCGTCGACGTGACCAGCATCGGGCTGAAGCGGGACCCGCTGGGCCTGCAACGCGTCTCCGAGTCCACGGGGCTGCACGTCATCATGGGGACCGGCTTCTACCAGAAGGTATTTCACCCCGAGGACATGGACTCTCGCTCAGTCGAAGAGTTGACCGACGAGATCGTCCGCGACGTGACCGTGGGCGTCGGTGACACCGGTGTTCGCTCGGGGATCATCGGGGAGATCGGCGTCAACGGCGACCCCATCACGGCCAACGAGACCAAAAGCATCAGGGCGGCGGCGCGGGCGTCGGTGCTGACCGGCGGGGCTGTTAGCTTTCACCGCGGCGGCCTGGGGGCAGAGCGGCACCGGTCCCTGGATATCGTGGCGGAGGAGGGCGCCGACCTGGGCCGGGTCATTCTGGGCCACGCCGACGAGATCGCCGACGATCTGCCTTTGATGCTGGAGGTGCTAGAGCGTGGCGTCTACGTCCAGTTCGACCTGATCGGGCGGACCCAGCCGCTGACCCGTGAGGTGCTGAAGGGCGAGTACCGCGACATGCCGGGCCCGAGCATCACGATGGTGGTCGGCCAGGCAATCCCACGCCTAATGGAGCGCGGCTACGAGGACCGCATACTGCTGTCCCACGACGTGTGCTGGAAGGTGCATCTGAAGAAGTTCGGTGGCTTCGGTTTCTCATACATCCTGGAGAAGTTCCTGCCACATCTGCGCGACCTGGGAGTCACCGACCGGCAGATAGACAAGATTATGGTGCACAACCCGGCTGCGGTGCTGCCTTTCGTGCCCCCAGGCGTTTAAGCTCCTCTCGCAGCAGTCCGTCGTGAGTATCGCGGCCGCGCTGGAATCTGGGGTGGAGGATACCACTGGCCGTGCCCCTCGATTACACCCTGATGCCGCATCGGGGCACTCGAGGGAATAATCGGACTGAGGAAACCGCGGTGCTGCGACTCCCCAGAGTGGGCTACTTGAAACTGCACCTAAGGCGCGGGTTGAGGCAGGTAGGCTACCACCGGGCGAGCGGGATACGAGACGAGGCCTGTAGAGCGGTGGGAACGACGAGGCCGTCAGGAGGCCTTGTCCATGCGAAAGACGTGGCTCCGTTCCGCCCGGGCCTCGGCGGCGCTCTTGATCGCCGCCATGTGACGATCGAGGACGCGCTCGAACGACCGCTTCAGCAGCAGCACTCCCACCAGCCACCCGACCACAGGCACGGCCGACCACACGAACTCGCCGCTGTGCTCGAACTCGGTGCCGCCCGGCACCTCCCGGAAGACAAACTCCTCCCGGGCGTGGCGCAACGGCCCGCTGACGTGCTCGAAGGTCAGGCGGATGTGAGGCTACAGCGTGACCCTCTCCACCGTCGTGACCGTGAACGGGCCGGCGCGGGTCTCGAACTTCGCCAGCACTACGTCGCCGGACCGCTCCAGCACCGTGGAGGACTCGCCGTCGCCGGCCTTGATGCAGCCGCGGCCGAAGGACGACATCATCTGGAAGACGAGGGCGGCTGGAGCCCGAATGGTCACACTGTGTGTCTCAAGACGGACCGGACGCGCCATATGCAGTCACCTCACCCTTCGTACAGGTGAGATGAGGACATGGCTCAGGCGGTTTCCCGGTCGGCGCCGGCGACGCCCTTGACTTGGGCCGCGAATGCGGTGATTTTGGCAGGGTCCTTCACGCCGCCGGTCTCGACCCCGCTGGAGACGTCCACGCCCCACGGCGACACTTCGTTGATGGCGCGCCGAACGTTCTCTGGCGTCAGCCCTCCGGCCAGCAGGAAGTCGTAGCGCTCCGCCACCTCGTCCGCGATCCGCCAGTCGAAGGTCTTGCCTGTGCCGCCCTTGGCCCCGGCCTCGTACTTGTCCAGCAGCACCCTGTGGCCGTCGGCGACCACCTCCTCGACGCCGCGAATCGTTCCGGCGACAGCCCTGTCGCGGTCGCCTTCGTCGCGCACCTTGACCATCTTGATGACCGGCACCTCGATAAGCCGCCAGTAGTCCCGCGGCTCCTGACCGCAGAGCTGGACAGAGTCCAGGCCACAGACCGCCACCGCGCGGTTCACTTCGTCCGCCGACTGGTCGGCGAACAGGCCGACCAGGCCCGGTAGCGTCCCCTCGCGCCGGTCGCGGAAGTCGTCGATCACCGCGCGGGCTTCGTTCACCAGGAGCTGCCTGCGCACTCCCGGCACGAAATTGAAGCCGAGGTAGTCGGCCCCCGAACCGGCGGCGACCAGTGCGTTGTCGGCATCACGAAGGCCGCATATCTTGAGCTTCGTCATGCCATCTCCCTCATCTTAGAGCCGGGGTCCTCCGACGAGACCAGGGCCTCGCCGACCAGCACGGCGTGGGCGCCTGCCCGCCCGGCGCGCTCCACGTCGGCCCGGCTGACGATGCCGCTCTCGCTGACGATGACATGGCCGTTGGGCACCAGCGGCGCCAGACGCTCGGTCACGGCCAGGCTGGTCTCGAACGTGCGCAGGTTGCGATTGTTGACGCCTAATATCTCCGCGCCGGCGTCCACGGCCGTCTGAAGCTCGCCCTCGTCGTGGACCTCCACCAGGCACTGCATCCAGAGGGTCCGCGACAGGCCGATCAGCTCTCGCAGGTCCGCCGGGGAGAGTATCGAGACGATGAGTAGGATGGCGTCTGCGCCGTGGGCGCGGGACTCGTAGACCTGGTAGGGGTCGAAGACGAAGTCCTTGCGCAGCACCGGAACGCCGCGGGGGTACATTCGTTCCCGGACGGCGACCATGTCGTCGATGCTGCCCCCGAAGTGCTCTACGTTGGTTAGCACGGAGATGGCGGCGGCTCCGTTGTCCGCGTACGCCTTGGCCAGCGAGACTGCGTCGAAATCCTTTCGCAGCAGCCCCTTGACCGGCGAAGACCGCTTCGCCTCGCCGATGACCCGGACGCCATCGCCCATGAGCGCGCCGGAGAGGTTGAGCGGTGGCGTCTGCGTCTCGATGCGGCGCTCGAGGCCGGCCCGCGGCACTTCTGCCTTTAGGCGCTCTACCTCGCGGCGCTTCACCTCGACGATCTGTTTCAGTATCTCAGCCATCAGAGGTAACCCAACATGAGAGCAGCTACAAATTCTCGGCCAACTCTTCTCTCGTTATTCGTGAGCTTCGGAGTATCGACTAGAGGATGCTCGGATGCAGAGTACGAACCCCATACACGGGGACGGTTGCACGCCTGCTTGCTGCCGACGAGTGGGCCGGGTAATGGTGGCTCCCTCCTACGCGAATTTGGTGGAATCCCGGTCTCTCCAGAGCTCGGATGACTTCTCGCCCAGTGGGGGAGGCATGCGCATCAGGCAAGGACCGCGACGTATGCAACCTTGTCCTCGTCGCTGCGTGGGATAGGGTGGCCGGTAGCCATGAGGCCCTCGATGGTCACCTCGGCCGCTTCCATAACTTTTTCCAACGCCTCCTCAGTATTAGCTCCGTGACTACCTACAGCGAGGGCCGGTATCGTGACCACGTGCTGCTCCTCCTCGGGGACCCACTCCAGGACAACAGTGAATCTGGTCTTGTCCATGTTCTCTCCTCTTCTACTCCAGTTTCTGGCTGAGCTCGACCAGGGCGTCGAGCTTTGCCAGGGCGCTACCGTCGTCAATGGCGCGCGCGGCGAGGATGACTCCCTCGGCGATGGTGTTGGCCCTGTCGGCGGCCACCAGCGTCGCGCCCGCGTTGGCCAGCACCACGTCTCGGGTTGGCCCTGACTTGCCCTGGAGCACGCGGCGGACGATGACCGCGCTCTCCTCGGCTCCACCTACCTCCAGGTCATCATTGGGGACCCGGCCTAGGCCCATCTCCTCCGGCGTTATCGTGTACTCCGATACCGACCCGCCCTTGAGCTCCCATACCTGGGTCGCTTCGCTGAGGCTGATCTCGTCCAGCCCGTCTTTGCCATGGACCACCAGCGCATGGTCGCTCCCAAGCCTGCCGAGCACCGTCGCCATCTTTTCTCCGACGGCCGGGTCCGCGACGCCGATGAGCTGCGCGGTTGCCGATGCAGGGTTGGTGAGCGGCCCCAGAATGTTGAACACGGTCCTGATGCCGATCTCGCGTCTCGGGCCCGCTGCAAAGCGCATTGACGGGTGGAAGGTCTGGGCGAACATGAACCCTATGCCTATCTCGTCGAGGCATCGCTTCACGCCCTCGGGCCCCAGGTCGATCCGCACGCCCAGAGCCTCCAGGACGTCCGCGCTGCCGCTGGCGCCGGACATGGCGCGGTTGCCGTGCTTGGCGACCTTGACGCCGGCACCCGCGACCACGAAGGCGGCCGTAGTGGAGATGTTGAAGGTGCCCGAGGCGTCGCCGCCCGTGCCGCACGTGTCGGCGATCAGGCCGTCGGCCTTTACGTGGAGCGACTTCTCGCGCATGACCTGCGCCATGCCGGCGACCTCGTCGGGCGTCTCGCCCTTCATTCGCAGAGCGGTCACGAAGGCGCCGAACTGGGCCGGCGTCGCCTCGCCCTCCATGATCTCGTTCATCGCCGCAGCGGCTTCATCCAACGACAGCGACTCGCCCGCCACCAGGGCCTCGATAGCCTGCTGAATCATCGTCACTCCTCCAAATTTGACCGCCGAGATCGCGGAGCACGCAGAGAACCAGATATTCCATTTTCTCGGCGCTCTCCGCGATCTCTGTGGTGGTTCGCTTTCAGTCCCCGAGGCGGACCCGCTCGGGTGTAATGTCGATGATCACCCGGGGCTGGCCCATGCCGCGGGCCAGGTCGATGAGCCCTCTGGTCTCTTTGTCGCCCCGCCTCCTGCCCTCGTAGCGCCGTGCCATGGTATACGTGAACGCCTCGCCGCCTTCTTCGACCACCTCGGCCGTGCCGCGTACCGTCAGAGGATCGCCGTTGGCCGCAGTGTCGACGACCACTATCGCAACCCTCGGGTCGCGACGGATGTTGCGGACCTTGACCCGGTCGCCCCGGCTGGTGACCTTGAAGCGCTCTCCGTCGTACAGGTACCACACCGGGGTCGACTGCGGCGACCCGTCCGCGTTGACGGTCGTCAGGATAGCCAGCAAAGGCTGCTCGGCGAACTGCTCTATTTCAAGTCTGTCCAAGTTGCCCCTACATCTCCAGGAAGTTGCGCAGGATGTCTTTGCCCACTTTGGTCATGATCGACTCGGGGTGGAACTGGATGCCCTCCACCGGGTGCGTTTTGTGGCGCACGCCCATGATAATGCCGTTGTCGGTCCAGGCGGTCACCTCGAGCTCCTCGGGTAGGGTGTCGCGATAGATGGCCAGCGAGTGGTACCGGATGGCCTCAAAGGGATTGGGGATGTCCCGGAGCACGCCTTTGCCGTTGTGGTGGATGAGCGACATCTTGCCGTGCATGATCTCGCCCACCGGGCCGACCTTGCCGCCGTAGCTGTAGCCGACGCACTGGTGCCCCAGGCAGACCCCCAGCGTTGGCAGATGGCTCCCGAAGTGCCGGACGACGTCGTTGGATATGCCGGCCTTCTCCGGCGTGCAGGGGCCTGGGGACACCACGATCTTCTCCGGCGCCATGCCGTCGATCTCCTCCACCGTCGTCTCGTCGTTCCGGACGACGCGTACGTCGGCGCCTAGCTCGCACAGGTATTGGTAGAGGTTATAGGTAAAGCTGTCGTAGTTGTCGATTAGCAGGATCATCGGTCTCTCCCGTGTCGCCCTTTCTACCCCTCTCCCGCCTGCAGTGCCGCTTGGTTTGCGGTGCCGTTTGGTTTAAGGTAGTCTCCGTCCAGGGATTTTCGTATCCGCCTAGCTGCAATAATGCCCGTTCGCCCGAGTAGTCCCGATGCCCCATCGGACGTATCGAGGGGCGAGCCCGGCATCCGGACGTCACTTCCTAACTCCCTTTCTCTGTGTCCTCTGTGGTGGACTCCTAGTTCCCGGCCTCGGCGTTGTCGATGGCGCGCATGAGGGCCCGCGCCTTCTGAACCGTCTCCTGATACTCCGCGTCCGGCGTGCTGTCGGCCACGATGCCACCGCCTGCCTGCACGTAGGCTACGCTGTCCTTCACCAGCATCGTGCGCAGCAGGATGGCCGTGTCCATGTTTCCGGAGAAGGTGAAATACCCCGTGGCTCCTGCGTAGGGGCCGCGCTTGTCCGGCTCGAGCTCCGCGATGATCTCCATCGCCCGTATCTTGGGCGCGCCGGACAGCGTTCCTGCCGGGAAGCACGACCGCAGCGCCTCGTAGGTGCTCATCCCAGGCTTGAGCCGGCCCGTGACATGCGACACCAGGTGCATGACGTGGGAGTAGCGCTCGACCTCCATCAGCTCGGTGACCTCGACGCTCCCTGGCTCGCTGACGCGGCCGACGTCGTTGCGCCCCAGGTCCACCAGCATGATGTGCTCGGCTCGCTCCTTCTCGCTGGCCAGCAGCTCGGCCTCCATAGCCCGGTCTTCCTCGAGGGTCGCGCCGCGCGGTCGTGTGCCCGCGATCGGGTGGTAGTCGAGATAGCCGTCGACGCACCGGACCAGCATCTCCGGAGAGGCTCCCACGAGCTGGAAGTCGCGAAGCTCCAGGTAGAACATGTACGGTGACGGGTTGATTCCCCGCAGAGCGCGGTATATGTCGAATGGGTGAGCATCTGTCTTCCGGCTGAACCGCTGGGAATAGACCACCTGAATGCAGTCGCCCGCGTAGATGTAGTCGATGATGCGCTTGATCGCGCCGTCGTATTGGTCCCGCGGGACGCTGGATACGATCTCTCTTGCGCCGTCCTCCGACAGCCTTGCGGCAGAGGTCGGCGGTATGAGCGGTTGCGCCAGGCGTCTCGCCAACTCGTCGATCCTCTCGGTCGCGGCCGCGTAGCCCTGCTCGACGTCGCCGTCGACCTCGGCGTGGCTGACGATGCGGATGGTGTGGCTCACGTGGTCGAAGATCAGAAACGTCTTGGTAAGCATGAAGACCGCCTCGGGCAGGCCGAGGGAGTCCTTCTCCGGCGAGGACAGTTTCTCGAAGTAGCTCACTGCCTCGTAGGCCAGGTAGCCCACCGCGCCGCCGTTGAAGTGTCCCACCTCGGGCACGTCCACGACCCGGTAGCGGGTCAGCGCTTCCTGCACGGGGACCAGCGGGTCGACGGCCCCGTACTCCTGGCCTTGGCCGGTGGTGATCACTTCGTAGGGCTCGGTACCGATGAAGCTGTAGCGGGCGATGCGCTCTCCACCCTCGACGCTCTCGAGCAAGAACGAATAGGGCGGGCGGGCGACCTTCAGATACGCGGAGACCGGCGTGTCCAGGTCCGCGTTGATCTCGCGATAGACCGGGACCAGGTTGCCCTGTCCGGCCATCTCTTTGACTTCTTCCAGTGTTGGTTTATGCATCTAGTGTACCGCCCCCGCGGCGGACGTCTGGCCTGGTCGCGCCGTCTAGCTCTGGTTCCTCCGTTTGAAGATGGAGCACCCCACCCTTGGGTTGTTGCTCGCCTCTTCGATGCGGCATCGGACCTCCCGCCTCACCGCCGATCAGCTCCGTTCACCCAGAGCCCTGTAGAGGCGGCTTTCCCCAAAGTTTGGCCCTCGTCTTTTCTCTGTGTCCTCTGTGGTGATTTCCTAGCTCCCCGGCAGTACCAGGCCGACTCGGCGCTTGACCTCCTTGAGCTTTGGACCGCTGACCGCGCGGGCTTGCTCGGCGCCGCGCGCCAGCAGCCTGTCGAGCTCGGCCACGTCGCCCATCAGCTCCTTGTAACGCTCGCGGACCGGCGTCAGCTCCTCGATGACCACCTCGGCCACCCGCGTCTTCAGGTCGCCGTAGCCCCGCGCGTCGGCGAAGTCGGCCTCGACCTCTGCGTTCGACCTGCCGGTGACCACCTTGTAGATGCCGAGCAGGTTGTTGATGCCCGCTTTCTCGGGGGCGTCCGAGAAATGGATGTCGTTGCCGGAGTCCGTGACCGCGCGTCTGAAAGAGCGCTCGATCTCGGCGGGCTCCTCCAGCATACGCACCAGGTGGCCGCGGACGTGGGAGTAGGTCTTGGCCATCTTTACCGTGGGGTTGTCGAGACCCATGACCCTGGCTCCTGCCTCCGGGATTACGGGCTCGGGCACGACGAAGGTCTCGCCGTACAGGTGGTTGAATCGCTGGGCGATGTTCCGGGCGAGCTCGACGTGCTGCTTCTGGTCGTCGCCTACAGGCACCTCGTGCGCGTCGTACAGAATTATGTCCGCCGCCATCAGCACGGGATAGTCGAGCAGCCCGACAACCACGGACTGCTGATGCGATGCCTTGTCCTTGTACTGGGTCATGCGCTCCAGCCAGCCGATCGGAGTGACGCAGTTGAGGATCCAGCAGCCCTCGGCGTGCTCGGAGACGTGGCTCTGAACGAAGACCGTGCATCGGTCCGGGTCCAGGCCCGACGCAAAATAGAGTGCTGCGACCTCTCGCGTCCTGCTGCGGAGCTGCGCCGGCTCCTGGGGCGTGGTTATGGCATGCAGGTCGACGATGCAGAAGAAGTTCTCTTTATCCGTCTGTCGCTGGACCCACCCCTTGATGGCGCCCAGGTAGTTGCCCAGGTGCAGATCTCCGGACGGCTGAATGCCGCTGAAGACCCGCCGCCTGGTTGCGTCACCGGTCGCCTTCGCCGTCGTGCCAGTATTCGTCGTCGTACCCACTGGTCTATTCACCTCGCCCTGTTCTTGCTGCGACGGGCGGCCCCACTTTGGCGCTGGCTGGACCGAGCTCGTGTATTCGGCCCAAAACAAAAAAAGACTCGTCCTCGAAGGGACGGGTCTTTCCGTGGTGCCACCCTGGCTTTTCCGACGAGCCTCAACGGAAGCTCGACGGCATCTCTGTGGGGCGCGGAGAAGCCCTCGTGGGGTCCTCGACGCCCTGAGCTCTGGTAACGGTGCCCTCTCCGGCCAAGCCTACGGCCGCGGCACGCGCAGCCTTCGGTCGGCGACTCCCAGGTCCATTCGGCCTCTGCGCTGGCACCGGTTCTCAGCTAACCCGGCTCTCTGAGCCCCCGCTGGAGACGTACTAGTCCTGTTCACAGCCTATTCGATATGTTGCTTTCAGCCAGTATAGGGACCGCCCGCCATAGCTGTCAACAGAGGCTGCCTTTGCCA
>CAZENU010000030.1:26062-27465 GCA_964513735.1 uncultured Dehalococcoidia bacterium | reverse complement strand
CACTATACTGTAGTTTTATAAAAGAGCCTGTCGTTATACAACACTAACGCGTAGGAGACTCTCTAGTGATCCCAGAGACTTATTTAACTGTTCGGCTTAACCAGCGCCAGCTATTTTTGGATGATCAGGGAATTGCCAGCAGAGATAATCTGACCAAGACCATGCATCAGCCCGAGAAAAAAGGAGCTGTGATTCGGACGGTTGACCAGTTCCGCACCTCGGCCGATCACGTGGTCTGGGATCGCGACAAGAAGGTATGGAAATGCTGGAGTACTGGCACAGAGGATATGCCTTCGGTAGTCGGGTACTGGGAAAGTGACGATGGATTGCACTGGCGTGATCCGGTTGTTGGACAAGTCGAGTACCGTGGATCCAAAAACAACAACTTCGTATCTATAGACCTTGGCAAAGATACCGGTAGGTTTGCACCAGGAAACGTAATCTATGATACGAACGACCCTGATCCAGGTAGAAGATTCAAATGTGCATTGCCTCCCCACGGGTTCGGTGTTTCCCCTGATGGAATCAATTGGACTGCGGTACATGGTTATGTGAAGAACGAGGACTCTTACGCGTTTTCGTTCGACGAACAAGAAAACCTGTTTATCCTGTCTATGAGGGAAGGCAAGCTTACGGACAGGCGGGTTACCCTCAGCACAAGTATCGACGAAAACTGGACCGAGCCCCAGTTGATATTTCGTGCTGACGAGCGAGACCAGGAGATTGGCAGGGAGACTATAGAACGACACAACTCGGATCCAACCCTTCAGACCCCTGAATTCGATGTGCCCGAAACTTACAACGCACAGGTCTACACGATGCCGATATTCAGATATGAGAGTGTGTACATAGGGTTGCCCATGATGTTTTTCAGAAGCGCCCAACTACCTCCTGACTGGGAGGGATTTGATTCAATGAATCTTGACGATCACATACGAAGCCGACTGTCAAGAACTGGGGACTGGACAGGAGTTCATGTAGTACAGGTAACCTGCAGTAGGGACTTGAAGAAATGGGAAAGGGTTGGTGATCGCAAGCCTTTCCTGTCTCCTTCCAGGCTTGGCAGTGGAGCGTATGACACCCAGTGTGTTGGCAGTCCCTCCCAGCCAGTAGTTCGTGGTGATGAACTGTGGTTCTATTACATGGGTATGACGTACTACGGACATTTCATAGAAGAAAAGAAAGGCATTGGAGCGGGTTGTCTGGCCGTCTTACGTCGGGATGGATTTGTTTCACTTGACTCGCTGGTAGGGCCAGGCAATGTAACTACAATTCCGTTCTATGCACCGGCCAAAGCTTCACATCTTCGTGTAAATGCTAACGCTCCTCACGGAACGTTGGACATCGAAATACTGGATGGGGAAGGAAGCATCGTCGCTAGGTCCGAAACAATTTCTGGGAAC
>CAZENU010000030.1:0-26052 GCA_964513735.1 uncultured Dehalococcoidia bacterium | reverse complement strand
CCCGACAAAGCTGTACGATGGGATGATGGTAACATCTCCGATTGGGTCGGTAGAGAAATATCACTTCGCTTCAACTTGAATAAGGGATCACTGTACTCCTACTGGTTGCAATAACACCAATGAACTAGGATCAAAATACTGTCGTCACTTACGTTTAGGAATACTGTTCACATTCTTTACCTCACCTACGGCATTAATCGAATGTCAGACACATCTAAACGTAGACCCGCAAACCCCTAAGATATCTACTTTCATAAAGTTAACCCGATTCAAGATTCCCCTGATGCGGCCTTCTTCCCTTTATTAAGGGTTTCTATGATCAAGTCCACGTCGAAAACACATCCGCCCCAAGTACCACCGGATACGTTCTGGAGAGCTGCCCACAATCTTGAGTCGTCCGGAAATTGAGGATGGGGCTTCATGTCATTTCCCTTTGCTCTTTTTGTTAATTCTGATTCTCCCCATTCAGGGCCATGCCGAATATTGTCTTGTCCCACCAGATTTATTGACCCATCAAGATTGATCTGGTCAAGGATGCGTCACCGCTGCCCACGTAGGGTGGGCAGTACTACGTGATAGTGGTCACGCCACAGATGCAGTTGTCGAGGCCATCAAAGTACTAAAGACCGACCCTCTCTTCAACGAGGCCGGGGAGCTTATCCGGACGCAAAAGGCTGTATCCAACTCGACTCTTCCATCATGGATGGTGAAACTCTTTGAGCTGGGGCCGTGATTGGTCTGAGACGGATCAAACATGCCATAGTAGTCGCCCGACATTTGATGGACGAACGACACTTCTTTCGAGTCGGCGAGGGGGGCCGGCAATTCGCTGCTCGCGTTGGCATTCCAGAGACCCCAGAGGCGGAGTTGAGCGTCAAGCGCGACGAGGAGAGGGTTCCCAAAGAAACGGTCGGATGCGTGGCTCTTGATGATCGCGGTTGTTTGGCGGCGGGCACTTCGACGGGAGGCCTCAGCAACAGGCCGGACGGCCGCACGGGAGACTCCGGAGTGCTGGGAGCTGGTACGTGGTCGACAAAGGACGGCGCGGCATCTGCGACCTGCACCGGAGAAGACATCCTGCGAGTACAGCTGTGTAGTACGGCCGTGCGTCTCCTTGACAAGCACTCACACATGGAGGCCGGCCAACTTGCAATAGATCAGATGGATGAGCTAGTTGACGGTAGGGGCGGCCTCATCATCATCGACAAGTTAGGCAGGATCGGATACGCCAAGAACGAGGAGTCGATGTCGTGGGCATCGATTACCGCCAACGGTGCGCTTCGTACCCACTGCCCATGACCAGCTTCGAGGGCAGGAGTCCGGTATTCCGCGGGACATCAGCCTATCAAAATAACTTTGTCTGAGACCAGTTACCTGGATATACTCGCACTGTAGCAACCCATTCACTGAGTCGCCCTAGTGGTATATTGCGGTCTTTCCCCAAGGAGTTCTGTCGGGAGAATGGGAGCCTTGGGGATACCGTTCACCCCGAGTGACCCGATTCCGAAGCGGGGTGTATCGAGGACCACACATCACCGAGCGACTCAGCTCTCCTCCGTGACGGGATTGCTCAGCACGCCCACGCCGGACAGCTCGATCTCGACCGTGTCGCCGGCGGCTATCGGGCCCACGCCGCCAGGCGTGCCGGTCAGTATGACGTCCCCCGGAAGCAGCGTGGTCGACCGGCTTATGTAGGAGACCAGGTATGCCACCGAGAAGAGCAGGTCCGACGTGTTGGAGTCCTGCTTCGTCTCGCCGTTGACCCGAGCTTTCACGTCGACGTCGGTGGAGTCGAGGTCGGTCGCGATGACCGGACCGAGCGGGCAAAAAGTGTCGAAGCCCTTGCCGACCAGCATCGCGCCCATCTTCATCTCGCCGGCCTGGATCACCCGCTCGCTCACGTCGTTGCCGCAGGTGTAGCCGAGCACGTAGTCCAGCGCGGCTTCCACGGAGACACGACGCGCCTCCCGGCCGATGACCGCGGTCAGCTCGGCCTCGTAGTGGACTACCTTGCCGTGTGTGGGGTAGACGATGGCCTCGCCCTGGGCGATGACCGCCGTTGGCGGCTTCATGAACAGCATCGGGAACGGAGGCGTCGCGGCCCCCGACTCCGCGATGTGTGAGACGTAGTTCAGCCCGACGCAGATGATCTTCGACGGGACGACGGGCGCCAGCACCCGCACGTCGCCGAGTCCGGCTACCCTGGCGCCGGCGCGTGGGCCGTCGAAGGGGGAGCCGGCCAGCTCGAGGACCGAGCCGTCTTCGTCCAAGACACCGTACTCCGCCTGGCCACCGAGCTCGTATCGCAGGATCTTCATTTCGAGCGACTCCTCTACTCACGGAAGGTTTGACTGGGACATTGATCTGGCCTACTGTACCGCTGGAGGCACTCGAAGACAATCACGGTGTTGCACGGGAGGAGACGCATGGCGCAACTACAGGTCGCGGTCATCGGCGTCGGCCCTAGGGGGCTGGCTCACCTCGATGCACTCCGCGGTTTCGACGACGTGACGCTGGCGGCGGTCTGCGATCCCTCGGACGCCGCCCGTGAAGCGGCCGCCGACGAGTACGGCGCGGTGGCCAGATACGCTCGCGTCGACGACATGCTGGATGCCGAGACCGTCGACGCGGCGTTCGTCGCGGCGCCTGCCCACCTGAACGCCGCGGCAGCCCTGCCCTGCCTTCGACGTGGAGTGAGCACACTGCTGGAGAAACCGCCCGGAATGAGCGCGGCGGAGACTGTCCAGCTCCGGGACGCGGCAGCCGAGAGCGACGCCATCGGGATGGTCGGGTGGAACCGACGCTTTCACCCGATGATCGTGGCGGCGCGGGAGATGGTGGAGTCGAGGGGCCCGATCACCCAGATCGTCGGCGAGTTCCACAAGTCCATGTCGCGCCTCGAGGCAGGCGGAGAACGCCACGCCAAAGTCGTCATGGACAACATGCTGTACGAGACCCCGATACACTCCATCGACCTGGTTCGCGCCCTCGCGGGATCAGACGTGACGCAGGTGCATAGCGTCGTCCGCCGGGCCTTCTCGCAGTACAAGGACATCCACGCGGCCCTCGTCGAGTTCCAGAACGGCTGCGTCGCCCAGATCACCTCCAACTACACCACGGACGCGCGTCTGGAGCGGTATGAGATTCACGGCCGCGACGTCTCGGCGTACTTGGAGGGCGTGCGGCAGGGGCACGTCATGGGCGACGGCGGGCGTGTCGAGATCGAGCGCACCGGCGGCAACGGTACCGTGGAGCAGGCCCGCCACTTCCTCGACGCGGTCAAGGCCGGCAAGCCGGTAGGGCCACCGGCGGCCGACCTCGGCGAGGCGGTCAAGACGATGGAGCTGGCCGGAGCCATCATGGCCGGCCTGCGAGATTAGCTGGGTCATCCGCCAAGACGCCCTTCGACAAGCCGCGTCCTGAGCCCTTCGGCAGGCTCAGGACGACCCTTCACACAATCCCGGTAATACCTGCGCACCCTCGCGGCAGGCCCAGGGGTGTCGCACAACACCTCGGTCGCCATCGACCCGCAGGGAGCCGCACACATCACCTACTTTGACCAGAAGAGCGAGTCGCTGGCTCTGGCCAGCAGAGACGGTTCGGGATGGAATTTCAGCACCGTGGACGATGACGGGGACACGGGGCTGTTCTCATCGCTGGTCATAGACCGGGACGACCGCTTCCACATCAGCTACCTGAAGCGGACCAGCAACAGCCCGGGCGTCGTCAAATACGCCACCCGGGCCTCGGGCGACGCGGTCTGGGAGATTCGCAGCGTCGATACCGTGACCAAGCTGACGTTCGGGTTCATTGGCGCCCGCAACATCACCGACGTGGCATCGTGGCCGTACATATGGAAATAGGTGTAGCGGTTTTGGGGTAGGGACCATCTCTGTCACCGGCACCGTAGTGGCGGGTTTCAAACCCGCCCCACCAACGCGGACCCGTAGGCAGTCACTTGAAAGCTCTTCGAGGGTGCTCAGGACAGGCTTGTCGGACCTACGCCGTCAGGCTGGTAGCCGGGTGCCGGTCTACGACCCTTTGCAGTGCTCCAGCAGGAAACTCGCTCCGGCGCGGTAGGAGTCGTTCGGGAGGCGGTGACCTTCGGACTCGACGACCTTCAGGGTGACGGCAGGCTCGCGTCCGGCGGCATGGTGCCGGTTGTTGATGCGCTCGGCCAGGGTGACGCACAGGTCGGCCCCGACCCGCTGGTCGTCGTTGCCGATGGCGATGAACAGTGGCCTGTGCGCCAGGGCATCCGCCCGGCCCGCGAGCGCCAGGTCCGCGACGTCGGGCCGGGCTGCCACGGCCTCGAACTCCCGCAGCACCCGCCAGTCGGTGACGGGCGCCATCGCGGCTGCGGCGGCGATTCGCGGCTCCTCGGCGACGAGCCGAAGGACGCAGTAGCCGGACCGCGATACGCCCGAGGCCACCACGCGGCCCTCCACGCCGACACCCTGTGCGACGCAGTCGTCAATCACGGCACGGCCGTCGGCGACGAACCGCCGGAAGGGGTCGTAGCCTGCCAGGAAGGCATCGCGCATGCCTGGGATCCCCTCGCCGTGGCTATCGGCGCGCTCTCCGTGGTGGGGAAGATCGAAGCTGGCCACGTAGTGGCCGGAGCGGACGAAGGCATCGGCAACCACGCTGCGGTGCTTGGGACCAAGCTCGTCCTGACGCGTGGCATACAGCGTCAGCAGCAGCCACGGCACTTCGGCAAGCCGAGAGAGGTCGGGCTTGGAGAGCCGATACGCCAACGGCTCACCCTCGACTTCTATCTGAAGCTCTTCGATCTTCATGGCCGCACGGATTCTACAGCCTGTGCGGCCGAGGCACCAGGCGCCCGTCCTCTCGGAGGTTGACGCCTCACATGCCGGTGCTAGAATTGCGCCGGAGGTCAAGATGGCTGATTCGCCGAAGATACGCATGGCGCAGTACGGGACCAAGCATGGCCACGCAGCCGGCGTCCTGACCGTGATGCTGGCTAACCCGGACGTGGAGGTCGTGGGCCTCTACGAGCACGACGAGGATAGGCGGCGTGAACTCGAGGCCTCAGGACAGCCGCCCTGGTCCGAGGTGCGGTGGCTGGACGACAAGGCCGAGATGCTGGAAGACGACAGCATCGTCGCGGTATCGTCCGAGGGCTCCAACCTGGAGAGCCTGGATCACACAGAGGAGATCGTCGCCGCCGGCAAGCACGTCCTTTACGACAAGCCCGCCGGCGACGACTACGCGCGGTTCGAGGCGATAGTCAAGATCGCCCGAGAGCGGGGGCTACTGATCCAGCTTGGGTACATGTTCCGCTACCACGACGGTTTTTCGCGAATCGCCCACTGGGCGCGTTCCGGGTTCCTCGGCGAGGTGTTCGCCATCCGGTGCCACATGTCCACCAACATCGCCCCGGAGCGCCAGTCTCCCGACCGCGTTCCCCCCGGCGGCATCTTCTACGACCTGGCGTCTCACATGCTGGACCAGGTGGTCTGGATACTTGGCCGGCCCAACAAGGTGACGTCGTTCCTGCGTGAGGACGTGGTTCACACCATCGGATTCGCCAACAACACGCTGGGCGTGTTCGAGTACGACGGCGCCATGGCGATCATCGACATCGCCGCGATGGAGCCGAAGCCGCCCGCCCGCCGGTTCGAGGTCTACGGCTCGGTGGGCTCGGCCATCATGGAGCCGATGGAGCCGGCCGACACGCTCCGGCTAGCTCTGATGGAGCCACGCGGCGGCTACCCGGCCGGCGTCTCGGTCATCGCGCTGGAGGCCCGTCCGCGGTACGTCGCCTCCCTGGCCGCCTTCGTGAAGGACATAAAGGGAGAGAAAGAGCCCGACCGGTCTCTGGACCACGAGTTGCTAGTCCAGGAGACGCTGCTGCGGGCCACCGGCCACATCCCCGGCGGCTAATAGGCTGTCGGTACCGATCGCTGTTCGACACGGTCGGGACAGGTCTCAGTCTTCCCAGGCCTTCAGCGCTGAACGAAGGTTAAGGATAGGGGTCCCTCGCGGAAGACGGACAGAGGCACAGCAATGTCATCCAAACTCAGGGTGGGCATCATCGGTTGCGGCGGCATCGGGCGCAGTCACGTCTACGGCTACATGCACTGCGGCCGCTATGAGCTGGTGGCCCTGGCCGACCTGAGCGCGGTGGCCATGGAGGAGTATGACGAGCTGTTCGGCGACTTCGACGGATACCATCCCTCCCACTACTCCGACGCCAGGGAGATGCTCGACAACGAAGACCTGGACGTCGTCTCGATCGCCACGTGGCACACCGGCCATACAACCTGGACCATCGCGGCGGCTGCACGCAAGCCCGGCGCGATCCTGTGCGAGAAGCCGATGGCGGTGGACGTCGGCAGCGCCGACGAGATGCGCGTGGTCTGCCAGCGGAACGGAGTCAAGCTGGCCATCGCCCACCAGCGCAGGTTCCTGCCCTCCTACACCGCGGCGAGGGAGCTGATAGCCGAGGGCGCGATTGGCGATGTCGCGCTCGTCACCAGCCTGTCCGGGGCAGGACTGCCCAACGACGCGTCGCACCACATGGACATGTACCGCTACGTGCTAGGCGACATCGACTGCCAGTGGGTCATGGGGCAAGTCGAGCGCGGCACCGACAGGCACGAGCGAAACACTCGTATCGAAGACAGGGCCGTGGCCGTCTTTGGCTTCGAGGGGGGTACTCGGGCCGAGATAATCAGCAACATGACGCCAAGCTACTATCAGGGCTGCGTCATCTACGGTTCGGAAGGGATGATCGACTTGCACACCCAGTACCTACGAGTGCTCAACGCCGATACAGGAGGGCGTTGGGACCATCGGGCGCCAGACGGCCGGTTCTTCAAGACCGACGTCGAGGGCTTCTCTTTTGAGTACGTCGAGGCCGGCGCCGCGCAGGCCGACGATCTGGTGGACTGGGTCCAAGGCGAGGCCGAGTCGTTCAGAGGCGAGGCGACCCACGGCTACAAGGCGCTGGAGATGGTCCACGGTGTCTACGAATCGGCACGACTGCACGAGCGTGTAGACCTACCGCTGAAGACCCGCGTCAATCCCCTAGACCTCATGGTCGAGTCGGGCCACCTGCCTGTGCGGTATCCGGGGCGACACGACATCCGTGCCAGTACGCTGAGAGGCGAGAACATTTCCACCGACGAGGAGAACGCGTAAGCGCGGTCCTGGGCGCCTTCATAGAGTTAGCTCGTGGCACTCGCCGTCCTCGGCACGGTGCTGGGTGCCGAAGGGCGATATCCGCGCGCAGCCGCCGACACAGGCACCTTTGTCTGGATCGTGGGATTCTCGGCCCTGGCGGGAAGCTAAAATCGTCACCTACACTCGGGCCAGAAGCGACAGCCCGGTGAGCAGGCCCTTCGGCAGTGACATCGCTTCGGCAGCAAGCTGAGACGTGCGTCTTTTCGTCGTAATGGTGGGGCCCTGACGGGGCAGGGGCTGGCGACGCTCGTAGTCCTTGCTCTGCTCAGTAACGGCGTGGTCGCTTTGCGCTTGCGGGCTACCCGTAGTCTCCTGCAAGGGGGTCATTCTCCGGCTCGGGAACCCGACGACGAGCAGATGCCGCCGGAGCCGGTTCTCGGACCGAAGGAGACTGCCGTAGACCCCTGACCTTCCCCGAAAACCGATGGAGCCACCACTGAAGACCCGCATGAGGCCGCTCGACGTGATGGTGCAGTCGGGCCATCGCCCGGTGAGGTATCCTAGGCGCCACGCCGTCCGGGCCGGGTCGCGCCTAGGGCGAGAGCATGTCCTCCGGCGAGGAGAGCGTGTAGCCAATAAGGACGGATAAGAGGGCTGGTATAAACGGCTTGCCGCGCGTTCGAATCTCCTTGATTACAGCACGCATCGCGTCATCAAGGGTTGGACTTGGGAAGTAAGAGCGAAGCGTCTCGCTCAAAAGAGATCACCTAAGCGCTCGGCGCGCCGCCTCGACGGTCGCGTCAATCTCCGCGTCGCCGTGGGCCGTCGAGACGAACATCGCCTCGAAGCCCGACGGCGGCAGGTAGACACCCTCCTTGATCATCCGGTGAAAGAACCGGCCGAAGGCGTCTTTGTCCGAGGCCGATACCGACGCCCAGTCGGCGACCTCGGCGGCGCTGAAGAACAGCGTCATCATCGAGCCGACGCGGTTGATGGCCAGCGGCACTTCGGCCTCTGCGAACACGTCGCGCAACCCGTCGGCCAGACGCGCCGCCTTCGACTCCAATCCATCGTACACACCCGGCTCGCGCAGCAGCTCCAGCGTCCTGATGCCGGCGGCCATGGCCACCGGGTTGCCCGACAGCGTGCCTGCCTGGTACATCGGCCCGACCGGCGAGACCGTGTCCATGATCTCCTTGCTGCCGCCGTAGGCGCCCACCGGCATCCCGCCGCCGATGATCTTGCCCAGGGTGCTGACGTCCGGCGTCACGCCATATAGCTGCTGGGCGCCGCCGTAGCCCACGCGGTAGCCGGTGATTACCTCGTCGAAGATCAGCAGCGCGCCGTTGCGGGAGGTGATGTCTCGAAGCACCTGGAGGAATCCCGGCGCCGGCGGGACGACGCCCATGTTGGCGGCCACGGGCTCAACGATCACCGCTGCAATCCGGCCGGGACTGGCGTGGAACAGGGCCTCGACCGAGTCCACGTCGTTGTAGTCGGCAACAAGGGTGTCCTGGGCGAAGGACGCTGTGACTCCGGCGCTCGTCGGCACGCCATGGGCGGCGGCCCCGGAACCGGCGGCGACCAGCAGCGCGTCGGCGTGGCCGTGGTAGCCGCCCTCGAACTTTACGATCCAGTTGCGGCCGGTGTACGCCCGGGCCAGCCGCAGGGCGCTCATGCCTGCCTCGGTGCCCGAGCTGACGAAGCGCACGCGCTCCATCGACGGGAAGCTCTCGACCACGATCCCCGCCAGGATGTTCTCCTGCTCGGTGGGCGCGCCGAAGCTGGTGCCGCGTCCGGCTGCCGCGGTTATGGCCTCGATCACCTCCGGATGGGCGTGGCCGAGCACAAGCGGTCCCCAGGAGCACACGTAGTCGATGTATTCGGTCCCGTCAGCGTCCCAGACCCGCGCGCCCGAGCCCCTGTCGATGAACAGCGGCTCGCCACCCACCGCGGTCCAGGCGCGGGCGGGGCTGTTGACCCCGCCGGGCATCAGGCCCAACGCCGACGCGTATAGCTCGCTCGACCTCTGCCTGCCCAACGCTCACCTCGCTCCTGATGGTGGACGACATGATACCACCTGCCTCGACTCTCCCCGGCCGTCATGCTAGCCTCTGCGTGCCCACCATGACCTCCGAAGATCTCTACTACAACGACGCTACCTCGATGGCCGAGCTGGTCCGAGGCGGCCAGGCATCCCCGGTGGACCTCGTGCAAGCGCACCTGGAGCGCATCGAGGCAGTCAACCCGCGCCTCAACGCCGTCGTCACCCTGGACCACCGTGCCGAGGACCGGGCGCGTGAGGCGGAAGCCGCCCTGGCCAGAGGCGAGTCCTGGGGGCCGCTGCACGGGGTGCCGTTCACGGTCAAGGACTGCATCGACAACGCCGGCCTGCGTACCACGAGGGGCTCGAAGCTTTTCGCGGACCGCGTTCCCGAGTCCGATGCGCCGGTGGTCCGGCGGCTCAAGGAAGCCGGCGGAATCGTCATAGGCAAAACCAACATGCCCGAGTTCGCGCTGTGGTGGGAGACCGACAACGTCGTCTTCAGCCGCACCGAGAACCCGTGGCTGGATGGGCGCACGCCCGGCGGCTCCAGCGGCGGAGAAGCCGCCGCCATCGCGGCGGGCCTGTCGCCGTTGGGCCTCGGCAGCGACGTGGGCGGCTCTATTCGCGAGCCGGCCAACTACTGCGGTGTCGTCGGCCTCAAGGCGACCCACGGCCGGGTCCCGCTGACCGGCCATTGGCCTGACGTGCTGCTCAGGTTCATGCACGTCGGTCCCCTGGCGCGTACTGTTCGCGACGTGGCACTGGCGCTGGACGTCATCGCCGGGCCCGACGGTGCCGACCCCTACGCTGTACCCATACCGAGGGCCGACGCGGCCGCCCTAGAAGGCTCGGTGGCCGGTCTTCGCGTCGGCAGGTGCGTCGAAGGGCCCTTCGCGCCGCTGGCGGACGACGTCCGGGACGCGGTCGCCGCCGCGGCGTCGGCGTTGGACGAAGCGGGCTGCAATGTGGAGAGTGTGTCGCTGGCGGACTGGGAGCAGTGGTCGGCGCTGGAGATATCCAGCCGGGTGTACGGTCCCGAGACGTTGCACTACCTGGAGCCCCTGGTGGCCGGCCGCGAGGGCGAACTGTCGCCGCCCATACGCCGCAGGCTCGCGTGGCCGCAGCCGCCGATGAGCGAGTACCTGTCGGCCACGGAGGAGCTCGAAGGCTTCCGCCAGGCGGTGGCGCGCTACTTCGCCGGCTTCGACCTGCTGCTCTGCCCCGTGGGACCGGTGCCGGCGCACCCCCACGACTCGGCTGAGATCGAGGTCGCGGGCAAGAAGCTACCCGGCCGCAGCGCGCTGCGGGCTACCATACCCTTCGATCTGACCGGCTCGCCGGCCATCTCGGTGCCGTTCCGATGGAGCGCCGAAGGGCTGCCCATCGGCGTCCAGCTCGTCGGCCGCCACTTCGGCGAGCCGACGTTGCTGAGAGCGGCGGCCGCGTTGGAGTCGGCCCGGGAGGACCCGCAGCGCCGCCCGTCGGTGTGAGCGGCCGCGAGATGCTGAAGGTTGTTCGAGAGGTGCCACGATGACGCAGACCGTAACAGAGGACGTGTTCGACAGGGCCTTCGATTTCGTGGACACGAACGGCTCGCCTTGGATCAAGGCGCTGGCGGCAAACGCGATCGGCCGGATGAGCAGCGACGATGCCGTCGAACGGTTGGTGGCCTTTTAGAATCCCGATGGTGGCTGGCAAAGCCTGAACAGCAACATGAAAGGCACGCTGTCCACGATTTCGCAGATCTGAGTCGGCCTCAAGTGGCTGCACTGGCTGCGTCCCGACGATACGTCTCCGGTCGACTGTACGGTGGAGTTCCTTCGGCGGAGCCAGCACTCAGCTGGCTACTGGGACGAACCCCAGGAGATACTGGAGTACGACCGGCGCGTGGATGGTACCGGGAAATCCCTCCAACCAGGTGTGGCTCACCGCCGCCGTATGCTCCAGGCTTATGCTGCACGGCAAGGAGACGGAGGGCGGGTTCGAGGCGGCCCTGGACTTCGCGCGCCGGGTGGGATGGAGAGTGGTTCCCGGTCTACAACCATACTCACTGGGTGTCGCTGATCGTGCTCGGTCGAATGGAAACGCCCAAGGCGATCGCCCGAGAGATCTTCGACGGCCGCGGGCGCTTTCTGAAGGATGCCCTGGCGGAAGACAAGGTCGACGCTTTGGATGTTACCGAGATGGCCAGCGATGCGCTCTATGTGGGCTGGCCGCCCAACTGTTCGAGGCCGCGTTTCCGAAGCTGCTGGCGAATCAGGCTGACGACGGCGGCTGGACCACGAGATACGGCGACCACCACCGGCCCTCCGCCACCGTCGAGGCGATGTATTTCCTGAAGCTGGTGACTGGGGCCAGCCGCCCGGCTCGCCCTGAGCTGCTGCGCTCGTTCAACAAGCCTGTCGAAGGGGCTCACCACGAACGGTCAGGGTGGTCTGCAACCCTCCGTTTGTCCTGAGCCCGTCGAAGGACAACGACGGCCAGCGTTGTCGGCCGCAATTCTGCGCCCGAAGGGAGAAGAGAAAGCATGCCAGAGCTGACGCCGAAGCAGGTGAGCGAGTTCCTGGCCACTCCGGCCATCGCCCGGTTGGCCACTGTGAAGCCCCTGGGTGGGCCCTACGTCGTGCCTGTGTGGCAGTATTGGGACGGTGAGGCAATGTACGTCATCCCGAGAGGTCGCTCGCGTTTCGTCGAGCACCTCCGCACCGAGCCCAGGGTAGCGGTGTCCTGCGCCGACGATGTGGGCGCAGGGCACCGGCGGGTGCTGATCGAGGGCCGCGCCGAGATCCTCGAGGGCCCGGTGCTGATGGCGGGCTGGATGCTAGAGATCGCCCGCGAGATGGCCGAGCGCTACGGGGGCGAGGCCGGCCTCCGTTACCTCGACGGCACGATGGACAAGCCCCGCTACCTGCTGCGGATAGTCCCCTACGTGATGACGACCTGGCAGGGCGGCTGGCACCCCCGCTACGGCTAGCCGGTGGGCGTTGGAGGGTGACGCGGCGGGATAGGGCGTGTGAAACCTGCCCCCTACGGGACGACGGGCTACCTGGCTGGTCCACGTTGACTCTCCATACGGGCGTAAGGTATAACCGTCAACACAGTGATCGACCGCGGTAACCAGCGCTCCAACCCCAAACCCTAAACCCTTCTTTCCCCCATGTGCGGAATTAGCGGGATAATCTACAAGAACGAGCGCGTCGACGGCCTGGGGCCCGTGGGCGAAGACCTGGTCAAGATGCTGGACTCGCTTGCTCACCGCGGCATGGACTCCTCTGGCGTTACCGTTGTCGGCGAAGACGTCGCGGAGGACCTGCTGGTGCGCATCTGGACCGAGCACGAGGCGGACGCCGAGACGGTGCTCGCCCGAGCCGAAGAGGTGGTCCGCGAGTCGGGCGGCACCGTGCGGCAGAAACACCGCATCGGCGCCTTTATCCGGCTCGGCGTGGACTACGATGGCGAGGTGCCGAGGCTGGCCCGGGCGCTGCTGGACACCGAGGGCGTCGACCTGCACAGCATCGGCCGGGTGTCGGAGGTCGTCAAGGAAGTGGGCACCGCCCGCGACATGGATAGCAGACACCACATCAGCCGGCTGCGCGGCACTCACGGCATCGGCCACGTCCGCATGGCCACCGAGAGCGTCGTGGACATCAACCACGCCCACCCATTCTGGGCATACCCTTTCCCGGACGTCACCGTCGTCCACAACGGCCAGCTTACCAACTACCACAAGCTCAAACGCAGCTACCAGGACCGGGGGCATCGTTTTCAGACCGGCAACGACTCGGAGCTGATCGCCGTCTACCTGGCCGAGAAGCTGGCCGACGGCACGACGCTGGACCAGTCTCTTCGTGACTCCCTCGACGACCTGGATGGCACCTTCTCCTACCTCGTCTCGACGCGCGACGGCCTGGGCTACGCCAAGGACCGGTGGTCGGCCAAGCCCCTGGTGACGATGGAGACCGACGACGTGGTGGCCATCGCCTCCGAAGAGACGGCATTGAGGAGCGTCTTCTCCCAGGAAATAGACCGGCTTGAGCCTCAACAGAACGAGGTGATGACTTGGTCCGTCTAGACGCCGCCGAGCTGACGATACGTGAACTCAACACGCGGCTGAAGGAGCTGGCCGCGGCTGGCACTGAGGTTACTGTCGTCAACCCCCAGGCTAAGCACAACATGGCCGTGTGCATACTGGATTCGTTCAAGCTGCGTATCGAGGGCAGCGTCGGTTACTACTCGGCCAGCCTGCTCGACGGCCCGGAGGTCGCCATAGAAGGCAACGCCGGCTGGGCCCTGGGCGAGAACCTGATGAGCGGCAAGATCACGATCACTAAGGACGCCGGTGCGTCCGTCGCGGCCAGCATGCGTGGAGGCGAGATCGTGGTGGGAGGCGACGCCGGCGCCCGCGCGGGCATCTCCATGAAGGGCGGGACGCTCATCGTGAGCGGTGATTCCGGTTTCCTGACCGGGTTCATGATGCAGAAGGGCAGGATCATCGTCTGCGGAGACGTCGGAGAGGCCGTCGGGGACTCGATGTATGAAGGAGTCATCTACGTCGGCGGCGAGATCGGGTCTCTGGGCAACGACGCCAAGACCGAGGCGGTCAGCGAGGAAGAGCTGATCGGCATCTGGAACGCCCTGGAAGCGCACGGCATTACGGAGAAGCCCCACTTCACCAAGGTCGTCTCGGCCAGGAAGCTCTACCACCTGGACTCGCTGGAGCGCCTCGAGATGACGGCGGTCTGAGGGAGGCAGCGGATGGTATACGAGACCAGCCAGCTTTTCACGCCCTGGGTGATCGACGACATCCACGCCAAGGCCGAGCTGGGCCGGTACCGGATTCGCGGGTTCAGTACCTTCCAGAAGGTGACCCACTTCGACGACCTCACCTTCCTCTCGACTGGCCTAACCCGCTTTCCGTTGGAGGGCTACAAGGAGCACTGCAACACCCGGACCGTGATCGGGGCGCGCCACGCCGAGAACCCGTTGGTGCTCGAAATACCCATCTACATCAGCGGCATGAGCTACGGAGCACTCTCGGCCAACGCCAAGACCGCCCTTGGCAAGGGCGCCGGCATGGTGGGCACCGCGAGTTGCACCGGCGACGGTGGGATGTTGCAGGCGGAGCGGGACGCGTCGGATAAGCTTATCTACCAGGTGCTACCGAGCCGGTACGGCTTCGATCCTAACCACCTGGTGCAGGCCCAGGCCATTGAGATCGTCGTGGGCCAGGGCGCAAAGCCGGGCACCGGCGGAATGCTCATGGGGGTCAAAGTGCTCGACGAGATCGCCGAGATGAGGGACCTGCCCACCGGCATCGACCAGCGCAGCCCCGCGCGGCACCCCGATTGGCTGGGCCCCGACGACCTTGCGATGAAGATCGAACAGCTTCGCGAGGCCACCGATTGGCGCGTGCCGATACACGTCAAGCTCGGCGCGTGCCGCGTGGGCGACGACGTCAAGCTTGCCGCCAAGGCAGGTGCCGATGCCATCGTGATCGACAGCATGGTTGCGGGCACGGGGGCGTCCGCCGAGGTGCTCCTCGACCACAGCGGCATCCCCACGGTCCCGGCCATCGTGATGGCCCGAGAGGCGCTGCGAGAGTTGGGGCTTTATGGCACCGTGAGCCTGATCGCGTCGGGTGGGATCCGCAGCGGCGCCGACGCGGCCAAGGCTCTGGCCCTGGGCGCGGACGCCGTCGCAATCGGCATCGCAGCACTCATATCTCTCAACTGCAACCGCGACATCCCCGAGGCCGATTTCGAGAAGGAGGTCGGCGTGCCGGCCGGCCAGTGCCGCCACTGCCACACCGGGAAGTGCCCGGTGGGCATCACGACTCAGGACCCGAAGCTGGTCAAGCGGCTGGACCCCGACGAGGGGACCGAGCGGGTGGCCAACTTCCTCAACTCGATGACCATGGAGATGGCGCTGCTGACCCGGTCGCTGGGCAAGGGCGACGTCCACAGCCTGGAGCCGGAAGACCTGGTTGCGCTCACCATCGAGGCCTCGGCCATGGCGAGGATCCCGCTGGCAGGCACCAACAAGATATTCGGGGAGTAACAGCGTCTGGCTCCTGCGTTACGGTCAGTGTTGTCTCGCGGTCTCCGAGCTATCTCTTAAGGGTGGCTTCCTTCCGCCACGTGGAGCGAGCTGGGTGGCCAAACGAGACGGCGGTTGGGATAGCCCAGCTCGCGAATCGAGGTGATCGTCAGATAGGGGGTGTGCAGAGGAGCGAAGCCCCTTTGCCGGGAGTCTGAGGGTGTCCCTTAGATATAGTTTCTTCCCCCTTCCTGGACAGGAATGAGGTCAGGGGGGATGGTCGAAAGGGTTTTTCAGCACCCTGCTATGAGCAACAGCACGGGGGGAAGCAGCCATGCCTACACGTGAAGAAGTCCGCCAGCGCCTACGCGAGGACGGCATCGAGTACCTGCTGGTCCAGTTTGTCGACATCAACGGGTCGTCCAAGGTCAAGATGGTGCCGGTATCCCACTTGGACGACGTGATTGACGATGGGGCTGGGTTCGCGGGCGCCGCGGTGCTCGGTCTCGGACAGGGGCCGCACTCCCACGACATGATGGCGAGGATCGACCTCGACACCTACAGTCCCGCGCCCTGGACCGAGGGAGTTGCCCGCTTCGCGTCAGACCTGTTCGTCGACGACGAGCCGTACATGTACTGCGCCCGCCAGAACCTGAAGCGGGTGCTGTCCAACGCCCGCACCGAAGGCTACACCTTCCACATCGGAATCGAGCCCGAGCACTTCCTCGTGACCCGAAACGAAGACGGCTCGATATCGGTCTGGGACCCCAACGACGTCGACAAGCTGACCAAGCCCTGCTATGACTTCAAGGGCATCGCCAACGTGACCGGTTATCTTCGAGACATGATGGACGGCATGGCGAAGGTCGGCTGGGACCCTTATCAGTCGGACCACGAAGACGCCAACGGCCAGTACGAGATCAACTTCGTCTTCAGCGATGCCCTGACGACGGCAGACCGCTATACGTTCTTCAAGATGATGACCAGCCAGTTCGCCCAGAAGTACGGCGCCATCGCGACCCACATGGCCAAGCCCTTCGCCGACCGCACTGGCAGTGGCGGCCACATCCACTTCCACGTGGAGGATGCGGAGACCAGGGACAACCTGTTCCTCGACGAGGACGACCCGCAGGACCTGGGACTGTCGCAGTTCGCCTACAACTTCATCGGTGGCATCTTCGCCCACGCGCCCGCGCTGTGCGCCGTCACGTCGCCGACGGTGAACTGCTACAAGCGGCTCCAGATGGGGGCAGGCCTGTTCGGAGCGCGCTCCGGCTTCAACTGGACGCCGGCGTTCATCTCCTACGGCGACAACAACCGGACGCAGATGATCCGAACGGCCGGTCCCGGCCACCTGGAGGACCGCACCGTCTCGGCGGCCTGCAACCCGTACCTGGCCTTCGCCGCGTACATGGCGGCGGGCCTGGACGGAGTGAGCAAGGGCCTGGACCCCGGGAAGGCCAACCTGGGCAACCTCTACGAGTTGGGGTTGGACGAGATCCGTCGCAGGGGCATCCGGACGCTACCCCAGAGCCTGGACGAGTCGCTCTCGGAGCTGCGCAAGGACGACGTGGTCCAGGAAGCCCTCGGCGTCATCTACGACGAGTTCATCCAGCTCAAGGAAGCCGAGTGGCGCCAATACCATGCCCAGGTCTCCCAGTGGGAGCTCGACCGCTACCTGACGATGTTCTAGGCAAGCGCTTTTGAAAGCTAGACGTGTCCAGCTCAGTAAGTCGTGTTTGAGGGCAATCCTGGATCCGAACGACGATGTCCGGTACTTCTGGGAATTGAGCAGGTGGCTGCAGGTGGTGCATGCATTCCACAGATCCGATGCCCTTGTGATTGAAAAGGAGACTCTTCGGCCCTCAACGCAGAGTCTGGAGCCGCCTGAGGAGAAGAGACGGCTCAGGGCCGAGTTTCGCGGAGCGCGCGACGAATCCTTGGCGATGGCAGGAGATCTGTATAGAAAGTACCAGGGACAGCTCGACTCGGAGCTTGAAGATGACGAAGTGAGGGTACTTGAGGCTTTGGCGTCCAGAATCGGAAGTCCATCAGCTCCGAGTTCAGGGATGTTGGCGGCAGACCTCCAGTTGAATCAACAGCGGGTGATCTACTACCTGGAGCGGCTAACGAGCATGCAGTACGTGTATACAGGCTTTTCTATCTACGGACATACAGCGTGCTCCTTGGATACGAAGGGCAGAGTTTACCTGGCTGAAAGGGGCCTGATCTAGGGCCACTGAAGCCAAACCAGTACGAGACACGGATAGGCTATTCCGTGGAAACCTGGACGTCGTCGTTACGTTCCTGGTCCACGGTCTTCTATCCTGCCCGCGAGGGATTAGAAAGAGGCAAATGTCCTTCCTGCTAGGCTGTCCCAACTGCGGTGAGCGCGGGGTGGACGAGTTCCGCTTCGGCGGCGAGGTCACACCGCGGCCGGCGCCTGACGCGCCTCGGTTGGAGTGGACCTCCTACTCCTACATGAGGCGCAACGTCGTCGGCGACCAGCGCGAGTGGTGGTACCACTCCTTCGGCTGCCGCCGGTGGTTCATCGCGGTTCGCGACACCGAGACCAACCGAGTGAGCGAGACCTCCTGGCCCGAAGAGGCCCACGGGTAACGACAACCAAAGAAGGCACAGAGAATGAAGCTCTGGAGTAGTGCCCTCTCTGCGTACCCAGACTACGCATGCGGACTTACCACCCACATAGGACGCCTGAGATAGACATTGACTTCCACCCTCTGTGTCCTCTGTGGTGAATTCTTTTCCGGGGTAGTAGATGACACCCACGCCAGGCAATAGCCGGCTCGACCCGCGCCCTTCGCAGCTTATCGATCGCTCCGCGGCCATCCAGTTCCGGTTCGGCGGCAGGCCGGTGGCGGCCCATCCCGGCGACACCGTTGCCTCGGCGCTTTACGCGTCCGGCGTGCGTGTCTACAGCCGCAGCTTCAAGTACCACCGCCCCCGCGGGCTGCTGTGCGTGGCGGGCCACTGCCCCAACTGCCTGGTGGCCGTCGACGGCGTGCCCAACGTCAGAGCCTGCACCGAGCCGGTGCGCAGAGGCATGGACGTCCGCCATCAGAACGCATGGCCGTCGTTGGACCGCGACGTGCTCTCGGTCCTCGACCGTCTCGACCGCCTGATGCCCGTCGGCTTCTACTACAAGGCATTCCACAGGCCGCGGTTCGTCTGGCGCATCGCCGCGCCCATCATCAGCCATCTGGCCGGCCTGGGCTCGGTCGACGCCGACTCGGTGTCCGAGGCGCGTTACCATCACGAGAGCCGCCACGAAGACGTTGCCGTCGTCGGTGGCGGCCCCGCGGGCATGTCGGCCGCGCTGGCGGCCGCCGAGGTGGGTGCCGAGGTCGTCCTGATCGACGACCAGATGACCCTGGGAGGCCACCTGCGGGGTGACCCCACCGGCGACGACGTCGTCACCGCCCTGGCGAACAGGGTGCGCGCGGCCGGCGGCATCGAGGTCATGAACGGCGCCACGGCATTCGGTCTGTACGAGGGCAACCTGCTCGGCGTGCATCAGGGCGACACGGTGGTCAAGATAAGGGCCAGGCAGATCGTGGTCGCCACCGGCTCCTACGAGGTGCCGATGGTATTCGACCGCAACGACGTGCCCGGCGTGATGCTGAGCACGGGTGCGCAGCGGTTGATGCGTCTCTACGGCGTCAAGCCCGGGTCTTGCGCGGTGGTCGCTACCTCCAGCGACCGTGGATATCACGAGGCGCTCGAGCTCCTGGACGCCGGGGTCGAGGTGGCGGCCATCGCCGACTCGCGCGATGACGCGGGCCGGGCAGCCGGCGTCGCGGACGCCCTGCTGGCCCGCGGCGTGGACGTGCTGACGTCCCACGCCCCTGCTCGGGCCGAGGGGAAAAAACAGGTTGCCGGGGTCGTCGTCACGCGGCTGGTCGAGGGCCGGCCGACCACCGAAGAACGCCACTTCGAATGCGATCTCGTCGCCATGAGCGGCGGCCTTCAGCCGGCCGGCGCGCTGCTATACCAGGCCGGAGCGACCTCCCGCTATGACGAGTCGCTGCGCGAGATGGTGTCTTCAGATATGCCGGCCGGCGTGCGCGCGGCGGGAGGCGTCACGGGCCTCCGCCGCCTGGAGGTGTCGTTGGAGCAAGGCCGCCTGGCGGGCCTCCAGGCGGCAGCGGAGGCCGTCCGGGTGTCCGGAGCGCCGCGCTCCGAGCTGACCGCGGTGCGGAGAGAGGTACAAGTGTCGCCCGGCGGCGTTACAGGGCCGAGGGCCGGTGCTGTCTCCACCGGGAGCGGCGCCAAGGACTTCATCTGCTTCTGCGAGGACGTCACGGCCAAGGACATAGCCCACGCGGTGGACGAGGGCTTCGACGACGTGCAGACGCTGAAGCGCTATAGCACGGTGACGATGGGGCCGTGTCAGGGCAAGATGTGCCTGGCGGCCTTCGTGGCCCTGGCCGCCGAGCGAACGGGGGAGGACCCCGACAGGCTCGGCCTGACCACGTCCCGGCCGCCCGTCCGTCCCGTGACGCTAGGGGCGCTGGCGGGTCCGTCGCACATGCCCATCAAGCGGAGCTCCATCGACCGCAAGCACCGCGAGCTGGGCGCGTCGATGGTCGACCTGGGGCCGTGGCAGCGGCCCTACGGCTACGGCTCGCCCCAGGATGAGGCGCGGGCCGTCCGCGATCGTGTCGGCATCATCGACGTCAGCACGCTGGGCAAGCTCGACGTCTGGGGCGCCGACGCTCCAGCGCTGCTGGACAAGGTGTACACTCACCGCTTCTCGGATCTGCGGTCGGGCCGGATCCGCTACGGCATCCTGTGCCGGGACGACGGCACCATCCTCGACGACGGCACCGTGACCAGGCTCGCCGACAACCACTATTTCGTAACGACCACCACAGGCAACCTGGAGCTGATCGAGCAGTGGTTCAGGTGGTGGATGGCCGGCACCGGTGCCTGTGCCCACGTCACCAACGTCACGTCCGCGTACGCCGCGATCAACGTCGCCGGGCCACGGGCCCGTGAGACGTTGGCCAAGCTGACCGACGTCAATCTCTCACCCAGGAAGTTCCGCTACATGAGATCGGCTCGAGGCGACGTCGCCGGTGTGCCCACCATTTTCCTGAGAATCGGCTTCGTGGGAGAGACGGGCTGGGAGCTGCACTTCCCCTCCGAGTACGGCGAACACATGTGGGACGCGCTCATGGAGGCCGGCGATGAGTTCGGCATCTCGCCCTTCGGGGTCGAGGCCCAGCGGATCCTCCGTCTCGAGAAGGGCCACATAATCGTCAACCAGGACACGGACGCGGTCTCCAACCCGCTGGAGAGCGATCTCGGCTGGGCCGTCCGCTTCGACAAGGAAGACTTCATCGGCCGGGCCAGTCTCGTGGCCGCCGAGGAGCGCGGATTGAAGAACCGGCTGGTCGGCTTCATCATGGACGACGACCTGGTGCCCGACGACGGCGTCCCGGTGATGATGGGCTCGACCCCCATCGGCCGCGTGACAAGCGCTCGTATGAGCCCGATGCTGGGCAAGGGCTTCGGACTGGCCTGGGTGCCGGTCGACATGGCGGAGGACGGAACGATGGTCCAGGTCCGCGTCGGTGGCAGACCCGCCCGCGCGACCATTAGAACGGAGCCCGTGTACGACCCCGAGGGCAAGAGGCTGAGGGAGTAGATCATGGTCACCCGTCAGCCGGTAGCCCTCAGCCCGCTGCACCACCAGCACGTCGAGCTCGGCGCCGAGATGGAGCTGAGCGAAGGCTGGCAGCGGCCTGCCAGGTACACGTCGGCCGACGACGAGCTCGAAGGCCTGAGGGCCGGCGTCGGGATATGTGACGTGAGCCCGGCCGGCAAGCTGACGGTCCAGGGCGACGGCGGCGACGCCCTCCTGGCCGCGGCATTCCCCGACGCAGGGCTGTTGAGCGTCGGCCAGGCGGCCCGGGCCGGCGGCGAGACCGCACTGGCCCGGCTCACCCACGACGAGGTGTGGGTGACTACCGCGCTCAACCAGGCGGCGACGATGGCCCAACGGCTCTCCCGCGACGTCCAGGGCTGCGTCCACACCGTCGATGTCACGTCTGCTCGGGCCGCGGTCAGGATCGTCGGCCCGCGTAGCCACATGCTGCTGGCCGCCGTAACGGAGCTGGCCGTGGCGCCGTCGGCCTTCGGAGACCGGCGCTGCGCCCAGTCCCGGTTCTCGGAGGTGCACGGCACCCTGGTGCGTCTGGACACGGCAGAGTTGCCTGACTATACCCTGTACTTCGACCGCGAGTACGGCGACTACATGTGGGAATCGCTCCTGGAAGCCGGCGAACGCTACCACCTCACCCCCTTCGGCACGGAAGCCCTGGGCAAGATATGACCACAGAGGATACAGAGATAAGAAGAGGTTTGGTGGCAGCTGCATCAGCCGAACTGACGGGCAGGATCATCGCCGCCGCGTTCGATGTCCACCGTGAGCTGGGGCCTGGATTGCTGGAATCAGCCTACGAGACCTGCCTCGCCTATGAGCTAGACAAGGCAGGTCTACGAGTCGAGCGACAGAAAGCCTTACCTGTTACATATCGCGACGTGACCATAGATGCCGGCTATCGTCTAGACCTGCTCGTGGAACACGCCGTGATAGTGGAGATCAAAGCGGTCGACCAGCTCGCACCGATCCACGACGCGCAGCTGCTCTCATATCTGAATCTCTCAGGATGCAGGGTCGGACTGCTCATCAACTTCAACGTAAGAGTCCTCAAGAACGGAATACGAAGACTTGCGAACTAGACTCTTGAAATGTCCTGACCTCTGTGGTTGATTCTTGAACCAGCTTTTCAGAAAAGATCGGATGTGGCGGAAGCTGCCGCTGAGGGACTGCTACGATGTCGTCATCGTCGGCGCCGGCGTTCACGGGCTGTCGACAGCGTACTATCTCGCCAAGTTGGGCATCACCAACGTCGCCGTGCTTGACAAGGGCTACGTCGGTGGGGGAGCCAGCGCCCGCAGCACTGCGATCATCCGCGCCAATTACCTGACGCCGGAGGGTATCCCTTTTTTCCGAGAGAGCCTGAAGCTATACGAAAAACTCTCCCAGAGCCTGGACTTCAACCTGCTGTTCAGCCAGAAGGGCCGCCTGGATCTGGGACACACCGACTCGGCGGTTTTCGGGCTGCGGATGCGCGCCGAGTTCAACCAGGTGCTGGGCGTCGACAGCCGGCTGATAGGCCCTGACGAGATCAAGAAGCTGGTGCCCGTCCTCGACCTTCGCGAGGGCAAGACATTGCCGGTGGTGGCGGCGCTCTACCACCCGCCCGGCGGAGTGCTCCGCCACGATGCAGTGGTGTGGGGCTACGGCCGGGGCGCCGACCGCCAGGGCGTCGAGATTCACCCGTTCACAGAGGTCACCGGCATAACCAGGGAGAACGGCCGCGTCACCGGGGTGGAGACCAGCGCCGGCCGCGTCTCCGCCGGGACGGTGGTCAGCGTCACCGCTGGTTGGAGTTCTACCATCGCCGCCATGGTGGGCCTGCAGCTACCGATTATCACCCATCCGCTTCAGGCGTTCGTCACCGAGCCGTTGAAGCCACTGATCGACAAGACCATCTCCTCCGCCAACCTGCACGCCTACGCCTACCAGACGGAGCGGGGCGAGGTCGTCATCGGCGGGGCCGTGGACCCGTATCCAACGTACAGCCAGCGTTCCACGCTGCACATGCTTGAGGAGCTTGCCGTCCACGTGCTGGAGCTGCTGCCATGCCTGCGTGACGTGAAGGTGATGCGCCAGTGGACTGGCCTCTGCGACATGACGCCCGACTACTCGCCTGTGATGGGCCTGGTCGACGGCCTCGACGGCTTCGTACTGAACTGCGGCTGGGGCACCTGGGGCTTCAAGGCGGCCCCGATCTCCGGCAAGACGACCGCGGAGCTCATTGCCACCGGCAAGACGCCGGATATGATCAAGCCCTTCGCGCTCTCCAGGTTCGCTGGGGGCAAGCTGATCAACGAGCGCGCCGCCGCCCCCGCCGCGGCACTGCAATAGTGTTCGGCCGGGTCTGGCAGCGCCCCCGGAACCCGCGGATGCCAGCGCCTCTAGATACGCCCCGATTCCGAATCGGCGCGTATCTAGAGGCCACTCTGCCGCCGCCGTCAGAGGACACAGCGGTGTGCAGGGTAGGCTTTCATCGCGGTTAAGGCGGTCTTGACACTCTGGGGGGCCGCAACTACACTCGCCCGTGCTCTTGGAAGGTCCTAGCAGGCTGATGCGAGATGGGGAGTGCAGAGGGGGCGAAGCCCCTTTGCAGGGTGTCTGAAGGTGTCCCTCAGATACAGCATCTTCCCCCTTCCCGGCGAGGAAGCGGGCAAACGGGATGGTCGAAAGTGAGCTTGGCACCTGCTAGACTAAGAGGCGTATGCCACAGAAAATGAAAGCCGTCCGCAAGGTTGAGCGCGGGCCCGGCCTCGTGGTCGAAGAGATACCCCTTCCTGAAGTCGCCAAAGACGAGGTGCTGGTGCAGGTCGAGGCGGCCAGCATATGTGGCACCGACCTGCACATCTGGGAGTGGGACGACTGGAGTTCCCAGAACGTCAATCCGTCGCTAACCCTGGGCCACGAGTTCGTGGGCACGGTAGTTGAGCTGGGGTCCGCTGTCGGGCACGTCAAAGTCGGAGACTATGTCTCGGCCGAGAGCCACGTTACCTGCGACGTCTGCTTCCAGTGCCGCTCCGGTCGCCGTCATATGTGCGCCAGACCCAGCATCCTGGGCGTGCACCAGGATGGCGCCTTCGCCGACTACATCGCGGTCCCCGAGAAGGTCATCTGGCAGAACGACCGCAGCAAGCTCCCGCCCGAGATCGCGACCCTGCAGGAGCCTTTCGGCAACGCGGCATTAACTACTCTGGACCACAACCTGCCCGCCCACAGCATCGGTGTGCTGGGGTGCGGCCCCATCGGGCTGTTCGCCATCGCCATCGCCATCGCCTCGGGCGCAGCCTCCGTGCTCGCGGTCGACCTGCACGAGTATAGGCTCGACCTGGCGCGGAAGATGGGTGCCAGCCAGGTCTTCAACCCCGGCCGGGACGCCACAGCCGCCGATATCGCCGGATGGCTGGCGAAGGCCAACGAGGGCTATGGAGTGGACATCGTGCTGGAGATGAGTGGAGCGGCGACCGCCGTCAACGCGGCCTTCAAGGGCGTCGTCCAGGGCGGTCGAGTCACACTGTTTGGCCTTCCGTCACGCCCGGTCACTATCGAGGACATGGCCGGCGACATGATCTTCAAGAACCTGACGGTCAATGCCGTCAGCGGCCGCCGGATATTCGAGACCTGGTACAAGACGCGCTGGCTGCTGGAGAGCGGGGTCGTCGACCTGCGTCCCATCATCACCCACGAGATGAGAGTCACAGAGATCGACGACGCGATCGAACTCCTCCGGTCGGGCATGGCCGGCAAGATCATCATACGTCCCGAGGGTCTGGCCGGCGCCGGACCGTAGCGTTCCGGACTCACAGGCTGGTTCGACATGGGCACCAGGGGCAAATCGGCCTGGGAGATGTAGGCCGAAGATTGAGGCCGCGCTGGGGAGCCGCCAGAAAGGGCAGCGGCGGCGAGGGCTGCGGCGGTTGGCCGTTCTCGCGATGTTCGCGGCCGTCGCCGTGGCGCTTCTGGCATTCGGGGCCTGGCTGGGGCTGCTTGCCCTCCACCTGGGCGCCGGGGGCACCATGGGCGATGCGATGGCGATGACCCTCGACGACGCGCGTGTGGCCGCAACATGCCCCCGGGAGCTGGGCGCCGTCGCCGCTTTTCTGACCAGAGACGCGACCCTGCCTCTGAGGAGCCTGCCCGACCCCGACGGGGCTCGGGCCCTGATATGCGACGGGCGGTACAAAGAGATAGCCTCGGGTATTTCGCGCCCCTGACCGACGACCTTCCAGGAGACACGCCATGCAGCGGATCCCCAGAGACCAGGCGATGGAGTACGAGTTCGACCACCGGCACGAGCCCAAGCTACGAGTCCGGCAGGGCGAGAGCTTCGTAGTCGAAACAGAAGACGCCGCCTCTGGCTACATACGCTCGGCGGACGTGGCATCACGGCTCGACAGGCTACCCACCCTCGACTCGGAGCCGGCCAGGTCCAACCCCATCGGCGGCCCGATATACGTCGAGGGTGCCGAGCGCGGCGATCTGCTCGAAGTGACCATCGAGAGGATCGAGGTCGACGCTCAGGGGTTCACCGCCTTCCGCCCCGGACGCAGCCCGTTGGGGGACTCGGTCCGGTGGCAGGCAGTGCGCGGCCCGTTCGTCCACATCATCGAGCATCGGCCCGGCCCCAGCGGCACGACCAGGGATGGCACCGGCCGCCTGAACGACAGCGTCACCTGGGACCTCCAGCCCATGATCGGCACCATCGGCGTCGCCCCGGACCGCGAGGTCGAGACCAGCGCGGTAGGACAGGGCCCCTGGGGTGGCAATCTCGACGTACGCGACGTCAAAGAGGGCACCCGGTGCTACGTCAACAGCTACCATGAGGGGGGCCTCCTCTACGTCGGCGACGTCCACGGCAGCCAGGGAGACACCGAGTTCTACGGTACCGCCGACGAGACGAGAGCCGAGCTGACACTGAGCTGCCGCGTCATCAAGAACAAGCGGATACCCTTCGTGCGCCTGGAGAAAGACGACTCGATCGTGTCGCTCTACGCTTTCAGGCCGCTGGAGGACGCGGTCGAGTCGGCTATCGTTAACCTGATGGAGTGGATGGTCGACGAGTACGGCGTCTCGGAGCGGGACGCCTACATGCACACCTGCATCAACCCGGACTTCCGCGTCAACGTCTACCAGATGG
>CAZENU010000029.1:0-28210 GCA_964513735.1 uncultured Dehalococcoidia bacterium | reverse complement strand
TGGACTAGGACAGCGGCCTTTCAAGCCGTAAACACGGATTCGAATTCCGTTGGGGGCACTCTCGCGCTCAGCGTCGCTCCGGCGGGTAAACCATGCTCGACTACGGAGGCAGACACATCGCCAACGGCCATCCTTGGCCACACCGGAATTCCCGTCATGAGACTGGGCCACGGCGCCTACCATCGCAGGTCGATGACGGACGCGCAGGCCGACGCCATGCTCAACGCGGTCCTCGACTCAGGGATCAACTTCATCGACACCTCCGCGAAAACCGCGAAGCAGCCCTCCGAGGGCCTCTACCCGTCTACATGTTTGACGGCCCAAATCACGTCGGCCCCAAGGGCCGGCGACATTGCCACCACAAGGCAGATGAAATATGATCTGGCACATGCGCACACTTACCGTTCTCTTCGTCGTCGTGGGCGCGCTGGCGCTCGCAGCGTGCGGCTCGGATGACGAAGAGAGCTTCGCGTTCACTAGCGCCGATGACGCGACGTTCTCCCAGGACAGATCGGCCGGCGGCATTGCTAAAGAAGCGGCGGTTGCACCGCAGCCCAGGCCGCCTATTGCACCAGGCCTCCCAGCCGCGATGGCGACGCCGGCACCCAAGGCCCTTGCTCAGTTTCGTGCCCCGGCGGCCGTGAGCGACGGTCGGGCCGGCGAGCAGGTCGCCAAGCTTGCGACCCAGCAGCGGATCATCATCTACACAGTGGACATGACGCTGGAGGTGGCCGACGTGGCCGCTTCCGTGGACACAGTCAGCGCCCTGGCACGGGAGATGGGCGGCTGGGTCGTATCCACCAACCGCGCGCAGAAGCACCGCGGCTTCATCGCCATTCGCGTTCCGGTAGACCGGCTGGACGAGGTTGTGGGCCGGCTGAGGAGCATAGCCGCCGACGTAAAGACCGAGAACTCCAGCAGCAGGGACGTCACCGACGAGTACGTCGACCTGACGGCCCGCCTGAGCAACCTTGAGGCCACCGAGACCGTTCTCAGGCGGCTCTTCGACAGGGCGGAGACGGTCGAGGAGGCGCTGAAGGTCCAGCAGTCTCTGACGGACGTGCAGGGCGAGATCGAGAGCCTCAAGGGCCGCATCAACCTCATCGAGCAGACTTCCGCCTTTTCGCTCGTCAACGTGACCCTCGAGTTGGAACCGCAGGACATGGACGTGGACGCCGGTGGCGAGCAGGTCTCCGGTGTCGGCCAGCCGGTGAGGTTCCGCGCCTTCTTCAAGCCCCCCGAAGGGCTTGAGCACTTCACCTTCACCTGGGACTTCGGCGACGGCTCGCCGACGGTCTTCAGCGACCGCACGGCTCAGACCGCCGACGAGGGCACCAGAGTGACCGCGCCGGTGACGCACTTCTACGGAGACGAGGAGGACTCGCCCTTTTTCGCCGAGGTCACCATAACCGGCACCGGCGACTCGGGGGTGGCCGAGGGCAAGGCCTCGGTGTTGGTGACGGTCAGCGAGATACCGGTAATCGAGGTGTTCGCTGGCGAGAGCATCGTCGTCGAAGAGGACGAGGAGGCGAATCTTATCGGATCGTTCACCCGACCTGAGGGCGTCACCGGCCTCAAGTTCAGTTGGACCTTCGGTGACGGCTCGACGCGGGTGACTGGAGACGTGGAGTCGGGTGTCACCAATGCCGTCGCCACCCACAAGTACGCCGATCACCGACCCGTCCCTTACACCGCCACCCTGACGGTCACCGGCACAACCGACGCCGGCGAGGTCGAGGCCTCGGGCTCGGTCAGCATCCGGGTCACAGAGAAGGAGGGCTACGTGATCGGCGGCTGGAGCGTTGGAGACACCGGCCGGACCGCCGTGCGCACCCTGTCGGCGGTCGGCGCCGGTGCCGCGACCGGGGCGATCTGGCTGGTAATCTTCAGCCCCGTCTGGATCGCCGTCCTCGCCATTGGCTTCTTTGCCTGGCGGCGGATCAAGAGCTGACTCGGAGGCAAGAGCGACTCGATGCCGGCAGTCAGGCACTTCACCGCCACGGCGTTCGTGGTCCACGATGGGCACCTCGCCCTGCACTGGCACCTCAAGGTAAGGGCCTGGTTGCCCCCCGGAGGCCACATCGACGAGAACGAGGACCCGGTCCAGGCGGTGCTCAGGGAGACGGAGGAGGAGACCGGTCTGAAGACAGCCATCGTGCCGACCGGTCCCGTCTTCGATCTGGCCTACCCTGACCACGTGCCGCCGCCGCTGACGATCATGATCGAGGACATCCACGACCCGGTCCAAGGATACCACCAGCATATCGACATGATCTACGTCAGCCGGCCCGTCGGCGCGCCGGGGGAGCTCAACGACAGATGGGTCTGGACCAGCCGGGACGATCTGGCCAACGCCTCGACAATCGACCACGACTCAGGTCCCAGCGTCCCACCACCGGAAGACGTCCGAATCCTCGCCCGACACGCCTTCGACCTGGTGGACGGCCTCTCCGTTTGACCCTCGGCTAGCTCCCCAAGCGCCGACTTTGGCCCAACATCGCCTGCCCTGGGCGAGTGGTGCGTAGCCTACGCCTCAGTGCAGTCTGGCCGATGATGCTTTCCCCGGCCTGTCGGGGGAGGCAGGCGACAAAGCACTGGCAGGCTGATGAAATATGGGGTATGCAGAGGGCGGGAGAGCACTACATATGGGGGCCTTGGAGAGGCCCTGCAAGCTCGCGGCCGTCTCCTTGACGGTATGTTGGGGCTATGCTAGGTTTGAAACTCAATATCGCAAACGCGACGAAGGGGAGTAGTAGCTGGATCGTCGCCGCCCAGAGAGCTGGGGACAGTGTAATCCCGGCCGGCAGACCCCGCGAACTCGCCCCGGAGCGTCCCTCCTGAAATAGACCGCCGGAAGGCGGCCCGATTAGGGAAGGCCGGTAGGCGCCGTTACGGCCTTTGAGGTGCCCCGATGAAAATCGGGGAACTAGGGTGGTACCGCGGGAGTCCGACACGAAATCCCGTCCCTAATCAGGGGCGGGATTTTTCTTTTCCGGGAACAGGGAGCGCATCATGGCGACCACGACGGCACGAAAAACGGAGCTACGATACAGCCCTCGTGAAATCGAGGCCAAGTGGCAGGCACGGTGGGCGTCCGACCGGCTCTACGAGGTCAGGGACGACGACCTTCGCCCGAAGATGTACGAGCTGACCATGTACCCGTACTCCTCGGGTGATCTCCACATCGGCCACTGGTACGCCATGGCGCCCTCCGACGCCCACGCGCGGTTCCGCCGCATGCAGGGCTACAACGTGCTGCATCCCATGGGCTTCGACGCCTTCGGCCTGCCGGCGGAGAACGCCGCCATCAAAGAAGGCATACACCCGCACACGCGCACGATGGAGAACATCAACCGGATGCGCGGACAGCTCCGATCGATGGGCACCATCTACGACTGGGACCGCGAGGTCGTCACATGCGACCCGAAATACTACCGGTGGAACCAGTGGATCTTCCTGAAGTTCTACGAGGCCGGCCTGGCCTATCGCAACTTTGCGCCGGCCAACTGGTGTCCCTCCTGCAACACTACGCTGGCCAACGAGCAGGTCGTCGACGACGGCTTCTGCGAGCGCTGCGGGACCGCGGTGACTCACCGGGAGCTGGACCAGTGGTTCTTCAGGAGTACCCGGTACGCCGACGAGCTACTGGACTACTCCCAGATCGAGTGGCCCGAGAAGATCAACATCATGCAGACGAACTGGATCGGGCGCAGCGAAGGCGTCGAGATCGAGTTCGACATCTCGGAGTACGGCCTGGACGACAGCGTCCTGAAGACCTTCACGACGCGCATCGACACCATCAACGGCGTGACCTTCGTCGTGCTGGCGCCGGAGCACCCGCTGGTCGCCGAGCTGACGACGGCCGAGCACCGGAACGAGGTAGAGGTCTACGTCGAGCAGGCCCGCCGCCAGACCGAGGTGAAGCGGCTGTCGATCGAGAAGGAAAAGAACGGCGTGTTCACCGGCGCCTATTGCGTGAACCGCCTCAACGGCGAGCGCGTACCGATACTGGTCGGCGACTACGTACTGGTGACCTACGGCACCGGCGTCGTCATGGGCGTGCCTGCCCACGACCAGCGCGACTTCGAGTTCGCCCACAAGTACGGTCTGCCGGTCCGCGTCGTCGTGTCGCCCCCGGGCTGGGACGGCGAGGACTTGGAGGAAGCATACCTGGACGAGGGCACGCAGGTGAACTCGGGCCGGTTCGACGGGCTGCCCAGCACCGAGGGCAAGGAGCGCATCGCCGACCACATCGAGTCCAGCCGCTGGGGTCACCGCACGGTGGCCTACCGCATGCGGGACTGGCTGATCTCGCGGCAGCGCTACTGGGGCACACCCATACCCATCATCTACTGCGCCGAGTGCGGCACGGTGCCCGTCCCCGAGGACGACCTGCCCGTGCTGCTGCCCGAGGACGCCGAGTTCTTGCCTACGGGTGAGTCGCCGCTGAAGCTGCACGAGGGCTTCGTCAACGTCGACTGCCCTCAGTGCGGCCGGGCGGCGAAACGCGAGACCGACACGATGGACACGTTCGTCGACTCGTCCTGGTATCAGCTACGGTTCGCCAGCCCGAAGTACGCCGCGGGCATCTTTGATCCCGCGTCGGTCAAACACTGGAGCCCGGTGGACCAGTACACGGGCGGCGCCGAGCACGCTGTAATGCACCTGCTCTACGCGCGGTTCTTCACCAAGGCGCTGCGCGACCTCGGCCTGATCGACTTCGGCGAGCCATTCATCCGTCTGTTCAACCAGGGGCACATAATCGCCGAGAGTCAGAAGATGAGCAAGTCGCGCGGCAACGTCATCGCCCCCGACGACTACTTGCCCGAGGTGGGTGCCGACGTGATCCGCTGCTACCTGATGTTCCTGGGCCCGTGGGACCAGGGTGGCGAGTGGAGCGACTCCGGGATGAACGGGGTCGCCCGCTGGATGAACCGGGTCTGGGAGATGGCACACCGCGACGCCGGCGAGCTGGACACCCGGCCGGTGGACGCGGAAGCCGTCCGGGACGTCACCCGCACCGTGCACAAGACGGTGCGGAGGGTCACGGAGGACGTCGAGCGGTTCAAGTTCAACACCGCCCTGGCGGCGCTGATGGAGTACAACAATGCGCTGAGCGCAGCCTGGGACGCCGGCGGCATCGACTCAAGAACGTGGAACGACGCCGTGGAGAAGATGCTGATGATGATGGCGCCTATGGCGCCCCACGTCTCGGAGGAGCTGTGGGAGCGGACGGGCCACGACTACAGCATCCACGACCACCGGCTGCCCGAGTGGGACCAGGAGCTGGCCTCAGACGAGGTGTTCACGCTGGTCGTGCAGGTCAACGGCCGCGTACGCGACCGCATCGAGCTGCCTGTGTCGGTCACCGACGACGATGCCAGGCAGGCCGCACTAGGCAGCCCCCGCGTCCAGGCCCACACCAGCGGCAAAGACATCGCCAGGATAGTCTACGTCCCCGGCAGGCTGGTCAACATAGTGGCGAAGTAAGCCGCCCGCCGCGACTGCCTCGGAGTCGCCCGCTGACGACCTACGGCACCGCGATGAACGAAGCGAACGAGCGCGACTCCGGCACGGGCTCGCCGTCCTCTATCAGCCCCTGAAGATGCAGCGCGACGGCCTCATGCATCTTCTCCTCCGCTCTCCTCACGTCGCGGCGTACTCCACTTGCCGGGCGCGCCCAATCTGTCGGGATGCAGAACGATGGTGGTCTTGCCGGGTAGATACGGCCCCCATGCTTGAATCTTAGTGTGATCGTCTCGGCGTAGCAGTGAGCGCAGCCCGGGCTGCCTTGGTGCAGCCCGTGACCGGGTTCCACGTCGCGTCCGTCCACTCGATCACGCTCTTATCTGCCATTGCACCTTCCTATATCAACTATCAACGACGCCGCAGAACATCTGTGCGCGTCAGTCAACCGGGGCCTATGCACGCGCGTACCCGCTCGGAAACGCACCTATGCGATCACCTTGAATTTGTACGTCACCGTGTTCAACTCGCCGCGGGCGAAGCGGTCCAGGCGCAGCGGCGAGATGTCGACGGTGCGCGCCTCGCCGTCGAGGATGAGCTCGGCCATACAGATACCCACCGCCGGCGACAGCTTGAATCCGTGGCCGCTGAACCCGGTGCAGACGTACAACCCATCTATGCCGTCCACCCCATCGACGATGGGATGCAGGTCCGGCGTCGACGTGTACAGCCCCGCGTAGCCGCTAGAGAACTCGCCATCGGCCAGGTCTGGCAGGCGCTTGCTGAGCCTCAGCCAGACGTCCTCCAGGTGCGACATAGTCGGGCGAGGGTTGTAGGTGTCGGGGTCGACCACGTCCTCGGTGTTGCCGTTGCCCACCAGGGTCAGGTCCGAGCCCTCGGGCCGGAAATAGGTCAGGTTGGTCATGTCGGCGCCGCCCGGGTGGAAGGGCACCCTGTCCATGGGCCGCCGGATCATGAACACCTCGTGGCGCGTCGCCTCCAGCGGCAAGTCTATGCCCAGCTTCGGCAGTAACCGCGGCGACCACGGTCCCGTTGCCACCACCGCGATGGGCGTCTCGTAACGCTCGCCGGCCGTCGTCACGGCAACGACCCGGCCGTTCCGCACCTCGACGTCCAGGGCCGGCGACTCCAGGACCACGGTCGCGCCCAGCTCCCTGGCGCGGGCCGCGTAGGCCATCGCGGTGCCCGACGGGTCGGCGTGCCCCGATTCGGGCTCCCACGCGAAGGCCTCGTCGTCCTCGAAGTGGAACGCCGGCGCCAACTCCTGCGCCTCCTCCCTGGACACGATGCTCGTATCGACTCCCACGGACTGCTGTATCGCCACGTTGTGCCTCAGCCCCTCCACCGACTCTTGGGAAACGATGGCCATGAATCCCGTCTTGACGAACGCCACGTCCCCCCCGCCGATGGTCTCGTCCCAGTTCTTGAAGGTGCGGTAGCTCTCCCACGCGAGATGGGTGTTGACGACCGTCGAGTAGTGCATCCGCACCAGGCCCGATGACCGCCCTGTGGAGCCGGAGCCTAGGGCGTCGCGCTCCAGCAGCACCGGCGCCCTGACGCCCCGGAGTGTCAGGTTGTACAGCACGCTGGTCCCCATCACGCCACCACCGATCACGACCGCCTCGGCAGTCACAGCCATATGTCCCTCCTTTGCGTTCTCGACGGTCTCTGCGGTGAAGGCCTTCCAGATTCGCATATAATACTCCAGCATTCGCGCCACAAGTACGGAGGCAGCAGAGGCGATATGAAATTCAAGATAGCGGCCCTGCCGGGCGACGGAGTCGGACCAGAGGTCACCGCCGAGGCGGTCAAGGTGATGGACGCGGTCGGCTCCAGGTTCGGCCACGATTTCGACCTCCGATTCGGCAGGATCGGCGGGAACGCCATCGACGACTTCGGGACTCCCCTGCCCGACGAGACCGTCGCGGTCTTCGACGACGCCGACTCGGTGCTTTTCGGCGCCGTCGGTGGCCCGAAGTGGGACGACCTGAACGTCAGCGTTCGGCCCGAGGACGGCATCCTGGCGGTCCGCAAGAGCCTGGGGCTGTTCGCCAACCTCAGACCGGTCAAGGTCTACCCAGCGCTTATCAACTCAAGCCCGGTCAAACCCGAACTTCTCGAAGGCGTGGACATGCTGATCGTGAGGGAGCTCACCGGCGGCCTCTACTTCTCCCGCCCCAAGAGACGCTGGCAGACCTCGCGTGGCCGGCGCGGCGTCGACACCATGCGCTATACCGAGAAAGAGATCAAGCGCATCCTCCGGGTCGGCTTCGAGCTGGCCCGAGGACGGCGCCGCTTGCTGACGTCCGTGGACAAGGCCAACGTGCTGGAGTCTTCTAGACTCTGGCGAGAGATCGCCGTCGAGCTGTCGGCGGAATACCCGCAAGTGGAGCTCGAGCACATCTACGTCGACACCCTGGCGATGCAGCTGGTGAGGCACCCTGCCCATTTCGACGTGATCGTCGCGGAGAACACCTTCGGCGACATCATCTCGGACGAGGCCGCGGTGCTGGCCGGCTCGCTGGGCATGCTGCCCTCAGCCAGCCTGGCGGGGGCGCCGGCTTCCGCGAAGGCGGCAGGGGGCGCCCCAAGCCTGTATGAGCCCATCCACGGAAGCGCGCCGGATATCGCGGGACAGCGCATCGCCAACCCCATCGGCGCGACACTGAGCATGGCGATGATGCTGCGCTACTCCCTGGGTCTCGAGGACGAGGCAGCGGCGGTCGAGCAGGCTGTGGAGGGCATCCTGGCCGAGGGTTACCGGACCGTGGACATCGCGGCTGACGGAGGCGAGGTGGTCGGCACGTCGAAGATGGGCGACGTCATCGCGGGAAGGGTCTGAAGCAGGGTGCAGGGTACGGGGTTCAGAGTTGTGGGTAGAGCAGACCCGTGTGTATGCCCTCGTCCTGCCGTCTATCCGCCCCCACGCCCCATCTGCAGGATGATGTCCCACTCCTGCTGGGTGATGGGGTGAATCGAGATACGGGGTCGCCTGAATAGCGAGATCTCCTGCAAAGCCGGGTTGGCCTTGATCTGTGGCAGCGTCACCTCGTTAGATAGCGCCGCCTCGCCCTTGATGTCCACCATGAACCACCGCGGGTTGTCGGGAGTGCTTTTGGAGGTCCGGGTGGTCGGAGCCGGGGTCCCAGGCCGTGTCGTCCGGGTAGCCCCCGCGTACTACTACGGTGGTGCCGACGACCGACGGCGGGGACGCGTTGGAGTGGTAGAACAGCACGCCGTCGCCCTCCTTCACCTCGTCGCGAAGGAAGTTGCGCGCCTGGTAGTTGCGGACGCCGTCCCACTCAGCAGTCTGGTTGGGCTCGCTCATCAGGTACGAGAACGAGTAGTCGTCGGGCTCGGACTTGAACAGCCAGTAACGTTTCGCCATTGTTTTTCCCCCTGAATGCATCACCTCCGGCTCGCCGGATACCACGCCCTCAAGTCGTTGCGAATGGAAAAGGCGTACCGGGCGTGGGGGACGGACCTGACCGATGCTGAGCCTGTCGAAGCATGGCGTCCCATATTGGCGCGTGCCCTTCGACGAGCCCGGAGCGGATACGGCAGCCGGACTTCTCCGCAACTCTACGATAAGCGCGGTCAACGTCTCCGAGGTGGTGGCCAAGCTCGACGATGCTGGAGTCCCCGAGTACGCGGTGAGAAGGGCGGTCGGCGGACTCCTGATGGAGATCGTTCCGTTTGACACCGAGCAGGCGCTCCAGGCGGGCCTGCTACGCACGGCCACGAGGGCAGAGGGCCTGTCCCTCGGCGACCGCGCCTGTCTTGGCCTTGCGAAGCGCTTCGGCCTATCGGCGGTCACTGCGGACCGCGCATGGGCGCGAGTCCAGACCGGCGTACCGGTGACGCTGCTACGCTAGTCGTCCCCGCGACGGCTCTACCCCATCTCCAGCTCGTCGGCCATGCCGTACCTCATCGCCAGGGCGGTGAGCTTGCCCCACGTGGAGTCCTCGACGTAGATACCCTCCGCCAGCAGCTTCTGGGTGCGGAGGTGCTCTAGCTCGCCGGGATAGTAGACCTCGGTGAACCCCTCGGCCGGCGGTGAACTCTTCAGGTAGGCGGCGAAGTCGGCCACCTCGCGCTTGAACTCGGCCAGCGGCCGGAAGGCCTCGACGTTGAAGACCGCCATGAAGCATCCGTCGTTGTGGCGCTCCGACGTGTCGGAGCCGTAGCCCAGGCCTGTGAGGATGCCCGAGAAGATCTCCACCATAACCGACAGGCCGTAGCCCTTGTGCCCCTCGGGCCCGCCCAGAGGCAGCAGCGCCCCACCGCGCCCCAGGTCGGCCGGATCGGTGGTCGGGTTGCCGTCGGGGTCGACGACCCAGCCCTTCGGTATCGGCTGCTGCCGCGCGACGGCCACGGCCACTTTGCCCGCGGCCACCGCGCTAGTGGCCCCGTCGATGAATATCGGCCCCTCCAGGTCGCTGGGCATGGCGATGCAGATTGGGTTGGTCCCCAGGCGCGGCTCCCGGCCGCCGAAGGGCACGACCGACTTGCTCGTACGGCCCGAGTCCGCCGTCATGATGCCGATCATCCCCGCACGGGCCGCCATCAGCGGGTAGTCCGTGACGCGGCCGACGTGACTTTGCTGAAAGACCGTCGTCGCCGCCACGTTACTCTGGCGGGCCTTGTCGATGGTGGTCTGCATCGCCCGTTCGGAGACCACGTACCCGAAACCCCAGTTGCCGTTGACCACCGTGGTGGTCGGCGTGTCCTCGATGATCTCGAGTTCAGCGCCGGGGACTATATGCCCCTGGTTCACGCGGTCTATGTAGGTCGGTATCTGCATGATGCCGTGGGAATCATGGCCCGCCAGGTTCGCGTCCACACAGTGGCCGGCGACGATGGCTGCCTCGTGATCGCTCGCGCCGGCTCCCTCCAGAAGCCTGGCGGCGATGGTTTTGAGTCTCTCGACCGGTTGCATTGGCATTTTTCGCTCCTTTGAGTGTCGCCCCGGACTGCCTCGCCCGTGGCCGACGTCTGACCATCCCGTAGAGACGCCCCGCTGGGGCGTCTCTACCCGGCCGCCAGGCGCGTTCCCTCAGCGCGGACCCCACAGGCCGGCGCGATGAACCGCGCGTGGGTCGTCCTCAACTGAACAACCTACGGCTTCCGCAGCAGGTAACTGATCGCACCTCCGCCGAGAATGGCCACCGTGGCAGGACCCGAAGCGCACGGAATGTCGATCACCCTCGTTCCTGTCTCCGTATCCTCTGTGGTCATAATTGCGCCAGCGGCGGACAGGATAGGCCATGCAGGAACGACGGATCAAGATCACCGCCGGCGGCGCAGCCGTCACCGCGGCGCTGAACGACGTTGCCACTGCGGACCTGCTGTGGGATGCGCTGCCCATCGAGGCTTCGGGGGATACCTGGGGCGACGAGATCAGGTCGGCCAGTCCAGTAACCGTCGTTGGGAAGATAGACGACGCCACGGTCCTGAAGTCGGCCGGCTCGGGGGTCACCGTCGTAGTGGAGCGGGCTTAGAGCTCAGCGAGCCCGGCCGAGGCAATCGGGACGGGCGTCTAGGCGGACATCGCCTCGACGAGTTGCTTTTCGTCGCTCTGGGCGATGTCCGCCCGATAGGTGCATCCCGAATCGCCGTCGTGGATGCACTCCTCCCGCTCGATGTCCAACTCCAGGAACGACGACACCAGACCGAAATCAAACGCGCACACTGCCTTGTTCTGGAGCGCCACGGACCGAAACGGGCAGTTATGAAGCTTGATCTGTATACTGCCGTCGACCACATCCGCCTCCGGAGAGAAGTCCTCCGACTCCAGATGGCCGATCAGCGTGGCCAGCCGCCGGCCCAGGGCCTTGCCGACAAGCTCGGCCGAGTAGCTCCGGGACACCTCGGCTGAAAGTCGTTGGCATACTAGCTCCAGCACCTGGTACCCGTTCCTGTCTTCGATCTCCTTTGCGTCCAGGGCCGACAGCTCCCTCACGAACATGCCCAGGAGCTTGTCATAGTCCTTCGGCAGCGCCTCTTGGCCGTAGTCGGTCAGGTAGAAGGAATACTCCGGACGGCCGGTCTTCTTGCGTACCTGCTTGAACGCCACCAGCCGATCGCGCTGGAGGATGTCGAGGTGTCGGCGGATGGTCGCAGGCGCCAGGCCGATGGCCTTTGCCAGTCCGTCTACGGTATAAGGACCGTTTTTCTGCAATAGCTGCAGAATTCGGAGCCGTGGGCCTTCCATAAGTCCTCTTATCTACACCGGCCGTCTCTGTCCGCCAGTATAGGGTGAGTGTTTGATTATTGTCAACAATCAGATATGTATGCCTGTTATGCAAAATTGCAGTATAAGATTGACAATCTCCCCTTACAAAAGCTAGAATTTCGGGACTGCCCCATCGACAGCGCTGATTAGAGCAGGGAGGGCACGGTGGTAGGACTCAAAGAGTGTGCACGATGCGCGGGAGACACGCACACCACGCGCGACAGATACAGCGCGTATGTGCAGTGCCTCCAGTGCGGCCACATCGAAGACATTTCACCGGCCCTCAGCGTCGCCGATCTGGCAAAGTCGTTTAGGAGCTCGTCTCGGAAGCCGAGACGGCCTCGTCGCGACACCGCGGCCTAGCCTATCGCGACTGCCTCCTTCCCTCTGCCACGTGGTCACCGGCAGCTCTCCGAGACAAGGCGCAGATTTGCCTTGACACTCGAAATTACCCTTTGCTAGACTGGCGCTTCAAAATCTACTGATACAAGTGTTCTAATTGCAGAATATGCGCTATCAGAAATGGAATTCTGGAGGTTTTCAAGAGGAAAGTGGAAACGTCAGCATCGATTCAGCACAACGAAGTCGTCTCGGATGAGACGACGGCCTGCCGTCACCAATGGATCATCGACTCTCCAGCCGGTCCGTCCAGTAAGGGCGCCTGCCGCCGGTGCGGGGCCGAAAGAGAGTTCATGAACTACATTGAGGGCTCCACGTGGGGGGGCTACGACGTCTCGCTGGAACATCTCGCCGGCGGGGCTCGATTCCCGACCGACGCCAACCGGCCGTTGAGCAAGAGCCTAGCCGATGAAGAGGAGACTAACTAGGCCCGCGCGGCACTCGGGACTCGCCTGAGATCGGCCGCCTCGTTTGAGGCGGCCGATCTTCGTTTCGCGGCGCGACGTCTCCGAGCCGAGACCCAGCAATTACCCCGTCACAATGGGTCGCCGGAGGGCCGGGGCCAATAGTCCCACCAAAACCAGGCACACTATCGACAGTATCGCGTTGATCCTTAGGGCGAACGGAGCGCTCATCTCTTCAGCCATCACACCCAGTGCAAGCGCCCCCAGCGGAGCCGTGCCGATCGCCAGCGTTATCACCCCCAGCGCCTTGCCTCGCACGTGCCGGTCGGTGAGCAGCATCACGATGGAGCTCTGCATCGTGGAGAACCCCGAGTTTCCCATGCCGAGCACCAGCAGCATTGGAACCGAGAGCGCGTACCAGGTGGAGAATGAGAACAGCAGCAGCGCCACCGAGGCCATGATCGCGCCGCCGATGTAGACACGTCCGTGGTGTCGAAGATTCACCCACGACGCGATCCCCACCGCGCCCGCGCCCGCGCCCAGCCCGGACGCAGCCTGCAGCAGGCCCATGAGGCCCGGCCCCACGTCGAGGATGTCCCTGGCGACCACCGGCACGAGGTTCATGTACGGGAACATCAGGATGTTCATTACCAGCGTGATTAGCACGGTGGCCCGAAGGGCCTGATTGCGCGCTATGTAGCGCAGTCCATCGGTCAGCGACGGCACGATGGCCCCGACGCGGCCCCGCCTGGCCATCGACTTGTCCAGTTTCAGCCGCTGAAGCAGGACAAGCGATGTCAGGTAGAAAAGGGTGACGGCTGCGAACCCCCCCTTGACACCAACCACCGTGATGAGCGCCCCGGCCAGCGCCGGACCGATCATCATGCTGATGCTCATGCCCACCGAGTCCAGCGCGACGGCGTTGGTCACGCCCGAGCTACCGAGAAGGTCGTGGATCAGTGAGCGTCTCGATGGCATGTCCAGCGCCCAGCCAATACCCGCCACCAGGATCACCGCATACGCATGCCAGAAGCGCTCGGAACCGGTCCACAGCAACCCGGCCATTACCACGGCGCCCGTGAAGGTCAGGGCGTGGACACCCATCAGCAGGCGCCGCCGGTCCATTACGTCGGCCAGCATGCCGCCCACTAGGCCCAGCAGGAGCATAGGCGTCATCGCGAACACCCCGACCAGGGCCACTCGAAGCGCCGAGTCGGTGAGCTCCAGGACGAACCAGCCCAGCAGTGTCAACTGCATCCAGCGAGACGAGTACGCGAGGATGTTCGCCGGCCAGAGCAGACGGTAGTTGCGGTCGCGGAACGCCCGAAACGTCCCGGTGAAGTAAACGCTTGTTGATAAGGGTCTGGAGGGGCTCTTCATTGAGCGTGGCTGTATTGTATAGCCCGCCGGGAGGGCGCGAAAAGCCGTTCTGACCCGCTGTTTCGGCGTTCGCCAGCCGGTCGCCGCCCCCACCGCACAGCTTGACACTAGATTTGCCCGAGCCTTAACATTGGATGCATGGGACAAGCCGTGTAGGTCCTAAAACTGAAGAGGAGGGTGGGTAGCGATGGATATCGCCATCACGATACTCGCCGTCCTGGCTGGCCTGACGATAGGCGCACTGAGTGGTTACGCAGGCAGGAGAGTAGTAGCAGGCAAACGGTACGAGGCAGCTAAGCAGGAGTCTTCAAGGATACTTGACGAGGCCCGAGAGCAGGAGCGGACGCTCCTGCTCGAAGCAAAGGAAGAGGGTCTCAGGATTCGGTCTTCGGCGGAGGGCGAGCTAAGAGAGCGGCGGACAGAGCTACAGAGTACGGAACGTCGTCTCGCCAACCGCGAGGAGAACGCAGACCGGAGGGCAGTCAACCTCGAGGGCAAAGAGCGCGAGCTAAACGAGCAAGAACAGAAGACCAACAGCCTCCGTATCGAGCTAGAAGACCTAAAACAGCAAGAGGTCAAACGCCTTGAACGGATCTCAAACCTCTCGGCAGCCGACGCCAGGGACGAGTTGTTACGTCGTGCCGCAGACGAGATCCAACACGAGGTGGCCATACGCTACCGCGACGCCGAGCAGCAGGCCAGGGAAGAGGCCAACGACAAGGCCCGCAACATCCTTGGCCAGGCGATACAGCGGCTCGCGTCAGATGTAGTCTCCGATGTCACGCTGACCACCGTGCCCCTGCCGAATGACGACATGAAGGGTCGTCTCATAGGCCGCGAGGGGCGGAACATTCGGGCAATAGAGAAGGCTACGGGCGTTGACCTGATCATCGACGAAACGCCCGAGGCCGTGACGCTGTCGTGCTTCGACCCGCTGCGCAGGGAGGTGGCCCGTCTCGCGGTCGGCAAGCTGATCGCCGACGGCAGGATTCACCCGGCCAGAATTGAGGAGACGGTAGCCAGGACGGAAAAGGAACTGGCCGAGACCATCCGCAAGACCGGCGAGCAGACCGTCATGGATGTCGACGTCCGCGGGCTGAACTCCGAGTTGGTCTCATTACTGGGCAGGCTGAGATACAGGTTCAGCTACGGCGAGAACGTCCTCCAGCACAGCATCGAGGTCGCGCACCTGTCCGCCATGATGGCCGCCGAGATCGGCGCCGATGTACGGGTCTCCAAGGAAGGCGGGCTTCTGCACGACATCGGCAAGGCGCTCACCCACGAGGTCGAGGGCCCTCACGCCATGATCGGCGCCGAGGTCGCCGTCAAGAACAAGGTCGCGGAGCACATCTGCTCCACGATCCGCGAGCACCATGACGACGTCCACAGCAGCGTGGAGTCGTTCATCGTCGCCGCGGCTGACGCCATAAGCGCGGCCAGGCCGGGGTCCCGCAGGGACACGGTGGAACACTACATCAAGCGGCTCGAGGCACTGGAAGACGTCGCCCGCGGCTTCGACGGTGTCGAGAAGTGCTACGCGATCCAGGCCGGACGCGAGATCCGGATCCTTGTCGAGCCCGAGAGCGTAGACGACATGGCCGCGAACAAGTTGGCCAGAGACATCGTCAAGAGGATCGAAGAGACGCTGGCCTACCCCGGCCAGATCAAGGTGACTGTCATCCGCGAGAGTCGGGCTGTGGAGTTCGCCCGGTAACCGCAGGCTCCAACACGAAGCCGGTGGGCCAAGCTGGCCCCCCGGCTTTGCGGATTCCCTCACGATCGGACGTATTCAGCGGCGGCTAATGCCGCCCCGCCACGAGAGGCCTCCACTCACAATGGCCCGGGTCGACCTTCACCTGCACACCACGGCCTCCGACGGGAACCTGTCCCCAACGGAGTTGGTCCGCCTTTGTGCCCGGAACGGACTCGAGGTGATCGCCGTCACCGACCACGACTCGACCGAGAGCCTGCCGGAAGCGCTGGCGGCCGTGGAGGAATTCCCACGTCTGAGGCTGATCCAGGGTATCGAACTCAGCACCGACGCGCCGGGTGTCGAGATACACCTGCTGGGCTACTTCGTAGATAGGAGCGATGCCGCGTTCGAGAAAAGGCTTCGATGGATGCGGTCCGGCCGCGACGAGCGGGCGCGGGAGATGGTCAAGAAGCTGCGGGGCCTCGGCCTTCAGATCGAGTGGGAGCGCGTGGAGGAGATATCCGCGGGCGGCGCCATCGGCAGACCGCATATCGCCCAGGCGCTGGTCGAGCGCGGCTACGTTGAGTATCCGGCGGAGGCTTTCGACCGCTACCTTGGGCGCAACGGCCCGGCCTACGTGGACCGGCCGACCCTGCGCCCTCCAGACGCCCTCGAGCTGCTCCTTGGCAACGGTGCGGTTCCGGTCCTGGCGCACCCCAGCTACGTGGTCCAGAAGGACTCCGAAGGCGGCGAAGACGCGCTCGGGGAGATCGTCGCTGGCCTGAAAGAGGCCGGGCTCGCGGGCATGGAGGTCTACTACAAGGACTACACCCCCGAGCAGGTCGAGTCGTTGGCGACGCTGGCGCGTGACATGGACCTGATACTGTGCGGCGGCACCGACTACCACGCTTCGGGCAACCCAGGCGAACCGGAGCCGGGCGCCACGGGGCCGCCCTTGGAGACCGTCGCCGCGCTGGAAGCGGTCCACCGGCACTCGGCACCGACCTAGGGTCGTATATCATAGACCGCGTGAGCAGCGAGACCCCGGACGCTCTTGGAGGCATACCATCTCAGCTACCTCCGACCTCGCCGGGGCCCTTCTGGTCATTGCGGCCTACCTCTGGGGAGCCATCCCGTCATCGTATCTCACGGCCCGATACCTGCGCGGCATCGACATCCGCCGGTTCGGCTCCGGAAACGTGGGAGCCTCCAACGCCGTCGAGGCCGTGGGCCTGTGGCAAGGGATCGCGGTAGGCGCCTTCGACTGCGTGGCCAAGGGCGCGCTGCCGATCGTGCTGGCCAGGGCCACCGGCCAGGGCGCTTGGGTCCAGGCGCTTGTGGGCGTAGCGGTGGTCGCCGGTCACAACTGGTCGCCCTACATAGGCTTCACAGGCGGCAGGGGCGTCGCCACGGCCATCGGCGTCCTGCTGGGACTGTCGATGTGGAGGGAGCTGCTGGTGATGGCCGTGCTGCTCGGCCTGGTCGGCCGCCTGATCATGAAGGACACCGCCTTCTGGACGCTCATATCGATGCTCGCTTTACCGCCCCTGACCTACATGTTCGCCGAGCCACCCGCCCTCACCTATACCGCCATCGCCATCGTGCTGGTCGTGATCGCCAAGCGGGCGACGGCCAACCGGGAGGCCGTACCCGAGGGCCGCAGGTGGCACCGGGTCCTGGCCAATCGCATAATATGGGACAGAGACGTCTCCACCCGCGAGCAGTGGACCACCAGACGCGAGTCGTAGACCAATAGCCCGTAATGTCCGAAACCATCTACTGCGAAAAGCACCCCGACACGCCGACGAACCTGCGGTGCAGCAGGTGCGAAAAGCCCGTGTGTCCACAGTGCCTCGTGCACGCGGCCGTCGGCATACGCTGCCAGGACTGCGGCAAGGCGACTGTACTGCCGACCTACAACGTCTCGGCCTCGTTCCTGATGCGCGCCATCCTGGCTGGCCTCGCAGTCGGGCTCGGCGGCGGGTTGGTGCTGGGCCTGATCATGCGGCCGCTCCTGTTCGGCTTCCTCTACCTCGCGGCCCTGGGGGGCTTAGGCTACCTGGCGTCAGAGGCCATCGGGCTGGCCACCGGGCGCAAGCGGGGCCGGAGGCTACAGTTCGTGGCCGGCGCCAGCGTCGTGCTGGCCAGCGTGATCAGCGCCGTCATATCGTTCGCATTCATCGGCGGCTCGCCAGTGATAGACCTGTTCGGCGCGGCGCTGGCCGTCTATGTGGCCGTAGTCCGCCTACGCTAGCCTCCGGCCCTCGATTTCACAGCCCTGGTCTCTCACCTCCCGACCCGTTGACAGGATTCGTCGGCAATAGTATCATTCGATACGATAACCAACATCGAGGAGGCGACACCGGAATGGACGGACTGGATACCCGCATAGTTGACATACTTCAGAAGGACGGCAGGGCGTCCAACGCCGGAATCGCCCGCGAGGTTGGGGTGAGCGAGGGGACCGTTCGCCGCCGGCTAAAGCGGCTGGTCCAGGAAGAATACATCCAGGTCGTAGCGCTTCCCGACCCGGTCAAGATGGGCTACGAGTCCCAGGCCCTCGTAGGCGTGCAGGTCGACCCAGACAAGATCGACCAGGTGGCGGACGATCTCTCCGAGCTCAGCCAGGTCAACTGGGTGGCCGTGACTACCGGCTCCTACGACATCTTCGCGTGGGCAACGCTGCAGTCGGCCGAGGCCCTCGGCATCTTCCTGCGCACCAAGGTCGGCATCATACCCGGCGTCCGACGTACCGAGACTTTCGTAAGTCTGGCGAACAAGAAACGCGGTTACGGAACCATCATCTGATAGTGCCCACGTCGGCCCGCGACCGGGGGGAGGGGGGCTGGACGCGTTCCCGGGCCGGTTATGCGCGCCGTCCGGACTTCCTCTATAATCTCCCCGTGTTCGGCTCGATCCGCCCCGCGGCGACATCCAGCGGTCGTCTCCTCGCCGCCAACCAGACACGGCGCTCGGCGTAGGGGGCCGCATTGCCTGGCACGCTGAGCGTCCTTCGCATCGTGAAAGCCGCGCGTTACTCGGTGTCTGGGCTTCGCGCAACCTTCCAGCACCACGCTGCGTTCCGCCAGGAGCTGATCGCAGGCGTCGTCCTGGTGCCGGCGGGCATGTGGCTCGGCGAGACGGGCCTTGAGCGTGCCGCGCTGATCGCTTCTCTGCTGCTGGTGCTGATCGTGGAGCTGCTGAACACAGCCGTGGAGACAGTCGTAGACCGCATCGGCACCGAGCGCAACGAGCTCTCTGGCCGCGCGAAGGATGTCGGATCGGCGGCCGTTTTCGTGTCGCTGGTCAACGTGCCCGTCATGTGGGGCCTCGTGCTGCTCGGCTAGTCGGAGGACTGGACCTTTGGACAATATTGATTCGGGAGACAGAAGTGCTCAGAACCATTAGCAGTGGCGAGCTTCGAAGCAGTCACGTCGGCCAGAACGTCAAGCTGGCCGGCTGGGTGGACCGACGGCGCGACCACGGCAGTCTGATCTTCATCGACCTGCGCAACCAGGACGGCATCGTGCAGGTGGTCTTCAACCCCGAGCTCGCACCTGAGGCCCACCGCGTGGCCGAGACGGTCCGGGCCGAATGGGTACTGCAGATCGCGGGCGTGGTCGGGACCCGGCCGGAGGGGACCGCCAACTCGAACCTGCCCACCGGCCAGGTTGAGGTGGTCGCGGGCGAGGTCAAGGTCCTCAACCAGTCACTGACGCCGCCCTTCGAGGTCAACGAGGACGCCGACGTCGACGAGCTCGTCCGGCTCAAGTACCGCTACCTGGACCTGCGCCGGCCCAGGATGCGCGACATTCTGATCCTGCGCCACCGGGTCGTCAAGTTCATCCGCGACTTCCTCGACGAGCGGGACTTCCTCGAGGTGGAGACGCCTATTCTGATCAAGAGCACCCCCGAGGGCGCCAGGGACTACGTCGTTCCCAGCCGGCTCTACCCCGGGAAGTTCTACGCCCTGCCCCAGTCTCCGCAGCAGCTCAAGCAGTTACTGATGGCGGCCGGGGTCGAGAGGTACTTCCAGATCGCCCGCTGCTTCCGCGACGAGGACCCCAGGGGCGACAGGCAGCCGGAGTTCACCCAGCTCGACCTTGAAATGAGCTTCGTACAGCAGGAGGACGTGCTGGACCTGACGGAGGACCTGTACACGGGTCTAGTAGAAGGCCTGTTCCCGGACAAGCGCCTCCTCAAGCCGTTCCCGAGAATGACACACGCCGAGGCAATGGACAGATTCGGCACCGACAAGCCCGATCTGAGATTCGGGCTCGAGCTGGCGGACCTGTCCGACATCGCGCAGACGACCGAGCTCCGGGTCTTCCGCTCCGTGGTCGACGATGGCGGCGTGGTCAAGGGCTTCGCGGCGCCGGGCTGCGCCCACTATGGCCGTAGCCAGCTTGACGAGCTCGTGGAGTTCGTCAAGACGAGGGGTGCAAAGGGCATGGTGCCCATCGCCCTAGAGGGCAGTGGATCCATCGACGACCTGACGATGGAGCAGGTCCGATCGCCGGTGTCCAAGTTCCTGACGCTGGACGAAGTGAAGCGCATCGCGATGGCGACCGGGGCCGAGGTCGGCGACCTGGTCCTGATCGTCGCCGGGCCGGCCAAACGGGCCAACCTGGCTCTTAGCGCGCTTCGCACCGAGATGGGCAGGCACCTCGAGCTGCCCGATCCAAACCTTTTCGCCTTCGCCTTCGTCGTCGACTTCCCACTGTTCGAGTGGAAGGAGGAAGAGGGAGGGCTCGGGGCGAGCCACCACCCGTTTACCATGCCAATCGCGGGCCACGAGCAGTACCTCGAGACCGAGCCCGAGAGGGTCATCGCCCACTGCTACGACCTGGTCTGCAACGGACTGGAGTGCGCCAGCGGAAGCATCCGGGTCCATACCCGAGAGCTGCAGGAGCGGATCTTCAGGGTGCTGGGCTACACCGACGAGCAGATCGAGGACCGCTTCGGCCAGCTACTGGGCGCCTTCGATTACGGGACGCCGCCCCACGGCGGCATCGCCCCGGGCATCGAGCGGCTGCTGATGGTCCTGACCGGCATCGACAACATTCGGGACGTCGTGGCGTTCCCCAAGACTCAGAGCGCCATTGACCCGTTGTTTGACTCGCCCAACGTCATTGAGCAGGAGCAACTCGACGAGCTACACATCAAGGTGGTCGAGCAGGACTGACCCGCCCGGCCTCACGTCTCGGGCTGTCATGCTATGTCATTCTGACGAGTCCGCGAGGAAGAATCTGGGACGGGGCCTAGCCCGTTCAGGTTGACATGGCGTTTCGAAGTAAACTCTGACTCGGAACACCGGGAGGAACGAAAGTGTTAGACACGGTTATCCGCGGCGGTACTTTGGTCGACGGCACCGGCAGTCCTGGCCGTGCCGAGGACGTGGGGCTTTCCGGCGACAGAATCGAGGCCATCGGCGACCTCTCAGAGGCTGAAGCCGGACGGACCATAGACGCCACCGGGCTCACCGTCTCACCGGGGTTCATCGACACTCACACTCACTCGGACGCTGCGCTGCTGACCAACCCGCAGCACGCCCAGGGCCTGCGCCAGGGCATCACCACCGAGATCCTGGGACAGGACGGGCTCTCTTACGCCCCGCTGTCCGCCGACAACTACAGAGAGTACGCGCGGTACCTGGCCGGCATCCTCGGGGAGCCGCCCGAGGACCTGGACATGAGCAGCGTCGCCGCCTTTCGCTCGCACTACGACGGCGTCGGGATCAACACCGCTTATCTGGTCCCACACGGCGCGGTCCGCCTGGAGGCCGCGGGCTTCCGCGACGTGCCGCTCGAGGGCGAGCTTCTCGACAGGGCCAGGCAGCTCGTCGCCGAGGGCATGGAGCAGGGCGCCGTCGGTCTGGCCACCGGGCTCTCCTACCATCCGCATGCCTGGAGCGACACCCGGGAGATCGTGGCGCTGTGCGAGGTCGTCCGGGACGGCGGCGTCTACGTCACGCACCTTCGGGACGTCAACACCGACCGCGCCTTCGGCGAAGGCGGCATTCCCGAGGCGCTGGAGATCGGCCGCCGGTCCAGTGTCAAAGTCCACTTCTCCCACCATCGGACCCATGCAATCACAGCGGGCAAGGTCAAAGAGCGCATGGCGCTGATCGACGAGGCCAAGTCCGAGGGCGTCGACGTGACCGCGGACCTGTACCCGTACCCCACCGGCAGCACCTACCCGCTGAGCTACATCCCGAGCCCTGCACACGAAGACGGACTCGACGCGGTCCTCGAGAGGCTTCGCGACCCGGCCCAGCGGGCCGCCATCGCCCGGGACCTCGACGAGAACCCTCAGGAGAGGTTCGCGGATGCCATCTTCTCCTACCTGGGCAAGAGCCGCAAGATGGAGGGGATGAGCCTTGTCGACATCGCCGAGATGAGGGGCGTCACCGGGGGCACCGCGCTCTGCGAGCTGCTCATCGAGGAGGATGGCCAGGTCTGCTACTGGGGCTCCCCGCCGGACAGTGTAGCCGTATGGCGGCAGGTGAGCCGGGACTCTCTTGAGCTCCTGGCGCGGGCGGACTACATGGTCGGCAGCGACTCGATACACGTCGGGAGCGTTCCGCACCCGAGGGCCTATGGCACCTTCCCACGGATCCTGGGTAGGCTGCGCCGCCAGTTCGACACGATCAGCCTGGAGCAGACCGTCCAGCGAATGACCGACAACCCGGCACGCCGCTTCAACCTGACCGACCGGGGCAGGATCGCCGAGGGCTACTTCGCCGACGTGGTCGTCTTTGACGCCGACCGGATCATCGACACCGCCACGTACGACGATCCAAAGCAGTTCCCAACGGGAATACCCTTCGTGCTGGTCAACGGCCGGGTGGCGGTGGACCAGGATCGGTGCACGGGCGTCTTCGCCGGCCGCGCCATACCGTAGCCCACCGGCCCAATGCCCAACGCCGCCGAGATCCTCATCGCCGTCCCCGTGATGCTGCTCGGGTCTACGGTGCTGAGCACCGTCGGCTTCGGCATCGGCATCACCGCCTCGCCACTGCTGCTTCTGGTCTTGGAGCCCCAGACCACAGTCGTGATGCTCAACACGGCGTCGCTGGCGCTGTTTGCGCTCATCATCTACCAAACGCGGCATCACATAAGACCGCGCGAGGTCCTTCCCATCGGCGCCGCAGGCGTCCTCGGAGTGCCGGTCGGCGTGCTGGCCCTGAGCACGCTGAGCGACGGCGCCCTTCGCATCGGGATCACGGTGCTGGTCGTGGCGTTCACGCTATCGTTACGCCTCAACTCACCCGCAAGGCTGGCCCACCGCCAGTCGGCCGCGCCCGTCATCGGCCTGGTAGTGGGCACGCTGCTGGCAACCTCGGGCATCGGTGGACCGCTGGTGGTCGTCTACCTGCTGGCGCGAGGGCTCCCGAGCCAGGCCGTCCGAGGCCACCTGTCCGCATATTTCCTGATGGTGCAGTCGGTGTCCGTTGCCGGCTACGCGGTGTCCGGCCTCTTTACCCCCGAGCGGCTCTGGCTGATCGCGATCGTAGCCCCGCCGGTGCTGCTGGGCTACGCCTTCGGCACAGTGCTGGTCAGAAGAATGGACGAGGCCAGGTTCCGCCAAGGCGTAATCGGGGTGATACTGGTCACCAGCCTGGTCGTGCTGGTCCGTGAAGCGCTAAGGCTCCAGACCGCGATCTAGCAATAGGTCGCCCCGATCCTAACCTTCCCCCAGTGTACAGACCGCAGACAAGGGTAACGGTTGTCCGTTCACAGGCCTACCAGAACCGGAATGAGTACAAGTCGGCGTCCTTCATGACGAATCGCAGCCGTATAGGACGTCGGGCCGTCTTGCTCACATCGATGTTGCCCTTCCACGTGACCGCCCGGTCGACGTCATCGCCGATGATCTCGTCGCAATCGTCCAGCGTGAAGCCCTCTATGGGCGCGCCGTCCTCGTCGTGCAACTCGACGCGTATGCTGCCCGCCGCCGACGTGGCGTAGTTAATCTGAAGCTCGCTGCCGCCGAACCAGAACGGCCGCGTCAACATCTCCCCGCCGCCGTAGCCGGCGTTGATCGACGTGAAGCCGTCGGTCCTCAGGGTGAGCCGCTCCAGCCGCGCCGACTCCTGGCCCATGCCGCGGCCGATGTACATGGACATCTCGTCGTCACCGGTCGGAACGACGCCCTGGGCCGGGTAGTTGGCGCGTGAGGTCCAGTTCTCTGCGCCCAGCCCCGGCCTCACGAAGCTTTCCATGAAGGTGCGATCGTAGAGGTTCCCTCCCCGCGTGGTCATCAGCACGGCGTCGGATGAGTCTCTTGCAGCCCCCGACACCTCTCCGACGTCCAGGCCAGCGGCATCCTCGTCGCTGATCGCCTTGCGGCCCGGCCAGAAGCGCCCCGGCAGCGCGACGTAGATGTGCGGAGCCCGAAAGTACGGCGTCGTCCCGTTGGTGTAGAGCTGCTCCATCGGCGCGTCGCCGTACTCCATCTCGACCGGCTCGGACCAGCTCAGGAAGTCCTCCGAGGTGGTCCTGGCAACGGTGCGGACCTTGTTAGTGAAGACCCTGAAGTAGCACAGGTACATGTCTTCGGACCAGGACCAGAAGCAGACGTTCTGCGAGTCGAACGCGCCCTTGTCGAAGACGGGCTCTTCGGCGAGCTTCCTCCAGCTCAAGCCGTCGGCCGACGCGAACGCAGTGAGCCCGTTCTTCCCCGAGCCGCCCAGGGCCTTGTACTGCTCCGATTCGGGGATGCCGGGCCGCTTGTCCAGCATCGGTGAGAAGTTGTGGGTCGCGTCGCCCGCGACGTCGGGCGTCAGGACCACGTTGTTGTCTCGGGTGCCGGCCACCTCGAAAAGGCCCAGGTCGGGCTTCCTCCATTCGATACCGTCGTCGCTCGAGGCGTAGCAGGTGACCTGCGGCCCGTCTCCCGGAGAGCCGCGGTAGTACATACGATAGGTCTCGCCGTCCTTCAGCACGGTGATGTACGCGCAGTAGCGGCCTTCCCACGGCCGGTCGTAGGCGATCGCCGTGCCGGCCGACTGCGGCTCGTGCAGCCGCAGCGTGGCGCCCTCCAGGCGGTCGATCAGGTAGTGGTCGACAAATAGCTCCCGCCAGTTCCACAGCTTCCGAGGCTCGCCGTTCGTGTCGTCTGCCATAGCGTATGCTCCTCTTGGTGGCCGGCACATCTGCGTACTTCGTCGGCCACTCGGCTTTCGCCGACCGTACTCTAGGCCGTCGCCCAAGGGCTGTCAACACAGCCCTTCGACGAAACCCTCGTGCTCATCCACCCGTTCCCCTGGAGTCCCCCGCTGGGGAATCGGGGCGTATCGGGAGGCGACGACGCCAGACCAGCCTGTCTTCCGCCACCCTCACTCTCATCACCTCGGTCAACAACGTCAGGGTCTTTTCATTGTGGAACTGGCCTCATGACCCTTCCTGCTGAGCCTGTCGAAGAATGGCATTCCATATAGGAGCACTCCTTTCGACGAGCTCAGGGCGAACGGGAGAGCACAACGAATGGGGAAGATGACAAGACCCTGCAACAGACGTGCACCTGGGTTCCCATAGCAGCACCAATGTGCTATGAACACTCCAGGGACGGACCCGATGGGTCTGTCCTATTTTCGTCTCCCGGTGATCCACATGGATCCGAAAAGCCCCAAACGTGTACCGAACCCGCCAGGCCTGTACCGTTTCACTAGATATAAACGGTACAGAACGGAACAAGACGGAACGCCTGGCACAATAACTGAGTCACAGGCCAGACCACTGGCGCTATGCTAGAATTCGCCGCGACCACAAGCCCACCTTGGTGAGATGCGCCACCTAGCATCTGAGATGGGCGCCGTGGGTCTCCACATGGGTCGTCCCCTACCGAGACCAGCCAAAGGCCATAATTTCGGAATCGAGACTTCATGAAAATCACCGCCGTCGAATCGATACCGGTCGACCGATACCTGTTCGTCAAGGTCCACACAGACGTGGGGATCACCGGTCTCGGCGAGTCCGGCGCCTGGGGTTTTCTCGAGGCGTCCCAGGCCGCCATTGACAAGTTCGGCCGCTACCTGGTCGGCCAGGACCCGCTGCGCATCGAGCACCACTGGCAGTATATGTACCGCTTCAGCTACTTCCGCGGGGCGGCCATCATGGGTGCCCTCAGCGCCCTGGACATCGCGCTGTGGGACATCACAGGCAAGCACTTCGGCGCGCCCGTCTACCAGCTCATGGGCGGTAAGACCCGCGACAAGGCCCGCGTCTACTACCACGTGTTCGGCGACACCAGGGAGAAGCTGGTGCAGGGCATCAAGGACGCCAGGGAGGCCGGCTTCACCGCAGTGGGCCACCTGACGCCGTTCTTGGACGAGCCTACCGACGTGCCTTTCTTCGAGACGCACGCCGCCAAGATGCGCGACGCCATCGACGCCGTCGCCGCATACCGCGAGGCGGTGGGCGACGACGTCGACCTGTGCATCGAGATCCATCGCCGACTGACCCCCGCGGAGGCCATCACGCTGGCCAGGGGAATCGAGCCCTACCACCCGTTCTTCTACGAGGACCCTATCCTGCCCGACAACTTCGACGCGATGGAACTCGTGGCCCAGAACATCTCCATACCCATCGCCACCGGCGAGCGGCTGCACACGATCCACGAGTTCGAGATGCTGCTGAGCCGGGGCGCCGTCCAGTATGTCCGGCCCGACGTGTGCCTTTCCGGCGGGCTGACCCACAGCAAGAAGATCGCGGCCATCGCCGAGGCGCACTACGTCGGCGTCGTGCCCCACAACCCGCTTAGCCCGGTGAGCACCGCCGCGTGCCTCCAGCTCGCGGCTTGCATCCCCAACTTCGCCATCCAGGAGTACCCCACCGGCGAGAACGAGCCGCCCAAGAGCGAGATCGTCAAGACGCCGGTGAAGCTGGACGACGGCTTCCTGGTCATCCCCGACGCGCCGGGCATCGGCATCGAGCTCGCCGACGACGCCCAGGAGAAATACCCCCCGACTCCGAGAGAGGTTCGGACGAGACTCCACGTCGACGGCTCCGTCGTCGACCAGTAGGCAGGAGGCGTTCGCCATGTTGACCGACGAGCAGGTAGCCCACTTTCAGACCTTCGGCTTCATCGCCCTGCCGCAGCTCTTCTCGCCCGACGATATGGCGGAGATCGAGCGCGAGTTCGAGGAGGTCTTGGAGGAGGAGCGCCAAGGGCAGCCCTTCGGTGGCGAGAAGCGGCAGGCCGTCATGGCCTTCGCCGAGCTGCGGCCCAGGCTGATGAGCCTGATCGACGACGACCGCATCTACGAGCCCATAGAGCAGCTACTCGGTCCAGACTTCCTGTGGTGGGGATCCGACGGCAACCTCTACGTGGGCGACACCACGTGGCACCCCGACGCGCCCGCCCCGGAGATGGGCCACGGCCGCATCAAGATCGCCTTCTACCTCGACCCTGTGACCAGGGACACCGGCTGCATTCGCTTCATTCCCGGCTCGCACCGGCTGCCGCTGCACGCCGACCTCCGGCCGCTGAGGATGTGGCGAACGCTGCAGACCATCGCCGAGGGGAGGCAGAGTGAGGAGGCGCTGAAGCCGTACATCGAGCAGGGCCTGGACCCTGACAAGCCGGTCTTCGGCGTGGAGTAGGCCAATCTCCCCGGGTACGCATTCGAGTCCCGGCCGGGCGACGTCGTCTTCTTCGAGCAGCACCTGTACCACGGCTCCTGGGGCGGGCGCACCGGCCGCCGGATGTTCACCCTCAACTACTTCGCCGACCCGACGACGCAGGAGCAGGTGGACGCGCTGAAGGACATGCACGAGAAGTCGATGGGCGCCCAGCAGGCGCTCCAGTACAGGCAACGCGAACATGCCCACGAGGAAGCCTTCCTCGACAGCGACCGCCCGCGCATCAGGCGCATGGCCGACAGGCTACGCGAGCTCGGCATCGCGTAGCGCGCCGAGATGTGGTGAGCAGCACCGATGGCGCATCGGATTTAGCTTGACCCTCTGCATGGGCGCAGCTATAATCGCGGCAATCCAACGGCAGGATGCAGACGCTTGGGAACCCTGAGATAGTCTTCCGAGACATAGCCCGCTAACTAGGTAGCCTCCCGTGTCCCACGTAGGGAACGCGGGGGGCTTTTTTGCTCGCCGAACACCCGCAGCAGTGAACTTTCGGGACCGCTGCGGCCCACACTCCACATAGAGAGGAACACGGCATGTATTCACCACCAGACCCCGATCTGATCAAGCTGCGAAGGCGCATCCGCCACTCGGCTGCGCATGTTATGGCCGACGTGGCTACAAAGATGTTTCCAGACGCCAAGCTCGCCATCGGCCCGCCGACCGACGACGGCTTCTACTACGACTTCCTGGCCCCCGAACCCTTCACCAGCGAAGACCTGGAGAAGATCGAGAAGCGCATGGCCAAGGTTATCGCCCGCAACCTGACGTTCGAGCACCGCGAGCACTCGCGGCAGGAAATCAAGGCCATGAACGCGGACAACCCGCTCAAGCTGGAGCTCATCGAGGAGATCCCCGAGGGCGAGGCCATCACGACCTACGGCCACGGCGACTTCGAGGACCTGTGTCGCGGGCCCCACGTCGAGTCGACGGGCCAGATACCCGCCTTCAAGGTGCTCAGCGTCGCCGG
>CAZENU010000028.1:0-28792 GCA_964513735.1 uncultured Dehalococcoidia bacterium | reverse complement strand
GGCTCCGACGGCAATCTGTACGTCGGGGATACGGGGTGGCACGCGGACCGTCTGCGTATCGATCAAGACCTGCTTCTATTTCGATCCGGTGGACGCTGATACCGGCTGCCTGCGAGTGATTCCGGGAACACATCGACAGGAGGCCGCCGAGGCCCTGGAGCCTATCTGGAGGGCTGGCCTCGACCCGGACGACACGAGGTATGGGGTCTCGGGGCCGGAGATCCCCTGCGCGGTCCTCGATTCGCGGCCGGGAGACGTGGTGTTCTTCAGCCAGGGCATGTGCCACGCGTCGTTCGGCGGCAAGGCCGGCCGGCGTATGCTCGCCATGTCGAGTATCGCGAAGCCGACAACTGACGAGCATGTCGACTTCCTCACGCGGGTCTACTCGCGGTCCATCTGGGCGCTGCACCCCGCCGACACGTGGGTCGCACACGGTAGCCCCAGGATCCGGGGCATGGCCCAGCCGCTGGTCGACCTGGGTTTCCATACAACGAAGCTCTAGCCGCGCGTCTCCCGTCACTGCCTTCGCGCCGTGACGTGCCACCCTACTTGAAGAGCTTCTTGTTTACGTATTCGCCTATGAGCTCGCCCCCGGCGAGTATGTGTCCGTCCATGGCAGCCAGCAGATCGTTCTTGTTGGCGCCAGCGGCCAGGTCGAGCTCGGTGTCGAGGGCATAGACCGTGAACCGGTACGCGTGGGGATACTGGGTCTTCTGCAACTTTTGGGAGTCAGACAGGTGTTGGGAGACAGACATGATGTTGGGCGGCGGACACGGGCCGCTCCATCCTATCTGGCTGAAGTCGTTGATTCCCTGCCTGGTGTTGGGACCGATGGCGAGCACGTCAGTGGTGGTTGCAACGCGCTCGGCCAGCTCTGTGACGTCGGTCGGGATGTTCCAGATCAGCCAGTGCACCCTAGGTGAAAGCACACCAGGATCGTACTCGACGGCATCGGGGTCGTCAGAGATGAGGACGAAGCTCTGGGTGCCCTCCGGCGCGCCGGTCCACGCCAGAGGTGGAGACTTCTCCTCGCCGTACCGCGCGAAGCCGGCCTCCGGATAGTAGTAGTTGTCGGTGCAGGTGTACTCGATGGGAATGCGCCGGATCCTCGAGAAGACCGTGCTGGAGACCTCCATGGTCAGGGGGAACTCCTGGGCGATCTTGTACTCCGGGGTGTCGAGCATGAGACCGCTCTCGCCCCCGGCGGCCGCAGCGGCCTGGGCCCCACTGCCTCCGGTTGCGTCGCCCTCGGAGTCGCTGGAGCAGGCGGTCAATGCCAGCGCCAATACCAGCAGGGCGATAGTCGCTGCCGCGTACTTACGAAGTATGGTCATGGCCTTCCTTCTGTCCAGCGGTGATCGGGGCGATTCGCTACGACGTTCGATCTGGGCCTCGTGTAGGCTGTCGGATGCGTACCCGCACGCGAAGCTTGACACGTTCCAATCTGCTTAGCGGGGAACAATGTTTCTCTGTGATTAGTCCAGTGAAAGAGTACACGATGCGGGCGATTTCACAAGGGGCACCCTGACGGATGCCTCCTTCCCCGACCTTCCTCTTCACTCACGGTGACGGTGGCGAGCGGCCTTTGTGTCGTTGTCCAGGGAAAATGTTAGTAGTGGCCTACGCCAGGGATGGTCAGGTGGTGGTTTGGTGGGCCGTTGGGGATTGGTGTTGATAGTCTGTATATCGTGAGCGCTGGGCTGGTTCTCACGATATACAGAGTGAGGGTCAGGAGTTGGTTTGGGAGAGCTGGCACCATTGGACCGTCGGCCGTTACGTGCTCTGAAGGATCCGTCTCATGGTAGACCCAGACAAACCGGTGCCCTCTCGCTCCGCCAGCATCTCGGTCAGGTGGGTGTGGTTGAGCCCTGATTACACGCCCCTGGCCAACTCCCTCACCCGCTCTTGCACCGCCCTAGCTGTGGTGGTGGGTGGCTTCCTCCCTCTAGTTTCCGTGAGCCACAGCAGCTGCTCCATCCCTTCTGTATGCTGCCAGCAGTCGCCACGTATGGCGCTCGCTCACTTCCATCAATCGTGCCGCCTCCAACACCTTCACCTCACCCTCCAGAACCCCGTTCAACACCTGTATTCTCGCCTGCTCTCTGTGTGTCAACCTCAGTCCTTTCATCGACTGAGGTTTTCAGTGAACACTTAGGCACTGACATAATCATTGACCATCTACATGGCGAGCGGCGTCTCTCGACGGGTGTTGCCTTCTGTGCTAGCATCGCCCGCGAAGTCGGCACAGGGGGTGGTCTGTTGTTCGATGAGACAGAGCTTTCCCAGCTTCGCGAAGTAGTCAGTGACGCCATCTACGGCGGCCGACTCGGCGTCGCGCAATTCCTGCGCTGTCACGCGGTCACCGACGACCCCGGGTTGCTGGACGCGTCTCTGTCTGCGCTGACCTCTCTCGGCGACGCGTGGTTCGGCTCCGGTCCCGCGCAGGCCCACAGGCTGGGCGAGGATAGCGGCATCTACCTGACCGAGATGCTCAAGTGGGATGCCGGGCAGGGCGCCATAGTGACGGTGAGCGTCGGCTCGCACCCGGAGCCGCGCCTCGATCTGTTGCTCGTCGGCAGCAAGGGCAGCCTCTACCACCAGGGATGAAGAACGGCCTATGGTCATTGACCAATTGAATCGCCGCCGCCGTATTGTCTCCCTGAACAAAGTGAAGGGTCTAGGGCGGTTGGGTGGTCTCCGCTTCCGGGCCGATAGTAGCGACTCAGAATGGGACGCGGCCCCGCCTCAGACCCTTCGTCGGGGACTCCTCAGAATGACATGTAGGGAGCCTCACTTTGGCGGTGCCAAGTATTGTGCTAACGGCATCCACCGTAGGGCACAATTGACGTCGCGGGGAGGCGAACCGTGAGCGAATACGGGGTGCTGTTGATAGGTGGGAAGCGCACGCATCAGGAGACGCACGGGCCCATCTTCTCCGACCACCCGCGCTGCCGACTGGTCGCCGTCGCCGGAGAGCCCGACGAGCCGGTGTTCAGGAAGGGCTCCGGCCGCGAGCTGGCCGACCACCTTGGGGTCCCGTACATCGCCGACATGGACGAGGCCCTGGCGCGCGACGACGTCGATATCGTCAGCTCGACTCCGCATGTAGAGCGGCGCGGGCACGTGGTGGTGCGCTGCCTCGAAGCCGGTAAGCACGTCTATCTGGACAAGCCCCTGGCCGGTTCGCTGGAGGCGATCGATGCCATCGTGAAAGCGGCCGCCAAGGCCGATGTCAAGACCCATATGTTCAGCCAGAACCACGCGCCGTGGGTCCAGGCCGCCAGGCGGGTTGTCGACGAAGGGGCCGTCGGCGATATCGTTGCGGTCCATGCCGAGAACATCTTCGCCAAGGGCAAGGCGGGCTCGGTGCTGCCGGGGACCGTTCGCCGCGAGAAGGAGGCTGTCGAGCGCTTCACCTACGTCGGGGCCAAGCGCGAGATGTTCGACGTCGCGGTCTACAGCCTCGCCTGGGTCCATATGCTGACCGGCCGCAGGGTTGAGTCGGTCTTCGCGCTCACGGGCAACTACTTCTTCGCCGACCACGCTGCCGTTGACGTCGAGGACTTCGGGGCGATGGCGCTGCGACTGGAGGGCGGCGTCACCGCCACGGCCATCGGCGGCCGGTTCGGGTGGTCGAGCCACCCCGGGTCCGGTCCGCAGCGGGTGGTCATCGTGGGCACGGAGGGCACGCTCAGCGCGGAAGCCGGCCGCCGCCGGGTGGAGGTGTACAATGCCGAGCCCGACTTCACTCCGCCGGAAGTCGACCCGCTGGACCCCATGGGCATGTGGCTCGGCAGGGCGCCCGACTACGTGGCGATGTCGAAGCAACGCAGGGTCTCCCTGGAACGGGCCCTCGACACCATGGCAATCGACGTAGCGCACTTCATCGACTGCATCGACAACGACCGTGAGTCCGAGTTGAACGCCGCGGCGGCGGCTTCGCTGACGGAGACGATTCTGGCCGGATACGTGTCTGCCGCCCGGGGCGAAGAGGCGTGGCTGCCGCTGCCGAGAGAGTAGCCGGCCGCCGGAGCATTGCTCCCTATACCCTCGCCCTTCGACGGGACGCACTCTGAGTCGAAGGGTAGGTACAGTTCGATACACTATGCCGACGACTGCCACGGAGGACTAGCGCATGACGCTGACCAGAAAAGACTTAGAGAGGGCGGTGCCGGACCTGTCCGCGTCGCTCACGCTGGGCGGGCTTGAAGGCCCCGTCGACGTGTACCGTGATTCCTTCGGTATCCCCCACGTGAGGGCCGGCTCGACGTCCGACGCATTCTTCGGCCAGGCGTTCGCCGCGGCCCAGGATCGGCTGTGGCACATGCAGCACGACCGCCTGCTGGCCTACGGACGGTGGGCGGAGTACGCCGGCCCCGACGCACTGGAGCAGGACCTTCAGATGCGTCGCTTCCAGATCGGCCCGTCGGTCCGCCGCGACTACGAGAACCTGAACGGCGAGACCCGGGCGATGCTGGGGGCCTACGCGGTCGGTGTCAACGCCTTCATCGATTCCCGGAAGCTGCCTGTCGAATTCGATCTCGTCGGCGACACGCCCGAACGGTGGGAGCCGTGGGACTGCCTGGCGGTCTTCAAGGGCCGGCACATCTTGATGGGAGTCTTCGAGGCCAAGCTCTGGCGAGCTCGGCTGCTCAACGCCCTCGGGGCGAGCAGAACGGCCGAGCTCCTTCCAGGCCACAAGGGCGATCTGCTCATCGTGCCTCCCGCCACCGAGTATGACAGCGCCGGGTTGGATGCGTTGGCCCATCTGTCAGGCATGGAGGAAGCCATCGGCGAGATGCGGGACGTCGACTCGGGGAGCAACAACTGGGCGGTGTCGGGCAGCAGGACCGCCTCCGGCAAGCCGCTGATGGCGGGCGACCCGCACAGGGGGCTGGACACTCCCAACGTCTACTACCAGAACCACATCGCCTGTCCCGAGTTCGACGCCGTCGGCCTTTCCTTTCCGGGGTTCCCAGCCTTCCCGCACTTCGGACACAATGCCAGCGTCGCCTGGTGCGTCACCCACGCCGTGGCCGACTACCAGGACCTGTACATAGAGCGCTTCAAAGGTGACTCGCCCCTGCTCAGCCAGTACGGCGACCAGTGGGAGGAAGTGGAGGTCCGCCATGAGGTGCTGAGGGTCCGCCACGGCGAGGACGTAGAGATAGACGTTGCCCTCACGCGCCACGGCCCTGTCATCGCCGGGGACCCGAGGTCGGGACACGGCATCACGTTCCGCTACACCTCCACCGACGGGCCTAATCCCACTACCCAGTGTCTGCTGCGCATGCTCCGCGCCGGTGGCGTCGACGACCTCGATGAGGCCATGCGGGAGTGGGTGGACCCCTGCAACAACTTCGTCTCCATAGACGTCGACGGCGAGATCAGCTACTTGAACCGCGGCAGACTGCCCGTCCGCAGCATGGCTAACGCGTGGCTGCCGGTGCCGGGATGGTCCGACGAATACGAGTGGAACGGTTTCGTGCCCTTCGACGAGCTGATCAGATCGCGCAACCCGGATACCGGCTACATCGTCACCGCCAACAACAAGATCGTCGGCGACGACTACCTGCACTACGTCAGCCTTTACTACGGCTCCGACCACCGTGCCCGTCGCATACTCGGACGGCTGGAGGATCTCACCGGCGCGACCGTGAAGGATATGGCGGACGTTCATCGGGAGATCGTCTCGATCCCCGGCCGGGCATACGCATCGCTGCTCTCCGGCATGGAGCCGAGGGATGGGCTGGCGAAGCGCGCCGTGGAGCTACTGAGGTCGTGGGACGGCTCGATGCACAGGGACCTGGTCGCACCCACCATCTACAGCGCGTTCCGGCTGGAGCTGGACCGGCTGGTGCTGGGTCCGCTGCTGGAGCCGCTGGCCGGTGAAGCCTTCGGCGCCACCGGCCGGGGGGCGCCGAGGCAGGTCAGCCAACTGAGCTCACTACTCGCCTCGATGGCAGCCGAGCACGATGCTTCGATACTGCCGACGGGCGCCGACTGGAAGGTGGTGGCGGGACAGGCCCTGGAGGCCGCGATCGCCTATTTGAGAGACCGTCTGGGCGACGACGTGGACTCCTGGCAATGGGGCACCGTACACCGCACGGCCCCGCGGCACCTGCTGTCGGCCTCGTTCCCCGAACTCGCCGAGCTGCTCGACCCGCCGTCGGTGCCGATGAGCGGCGATGGCGACACTCCTCATTCCGGATCGTACGCCGCAGCCGAGCCCTTCATCGTGACGGGAACGTCTGTAGCCAGGTACGTCTTCGATGCCGGCGACTGGGACAACTCTCGGTGGGTCGTGCCGCTGGGCGCCTCAGGCCACCCGGGCAGCCCACACTTCGCCGACCAGACGCCCATCTGGGGCGAAGACGAGCTGGTCCCAATGATGTATGACTGGCCGGCTATTGAAGAGAGCGCTGAGGGGAAGCAAGTTCTCAAGCCAAGGGGCTAGGGGCTAGGGACTGGGGCCTGGCAAAAGAGTGGGTGTGCGGAGCTATAGGGGCCTGCGGGTGCGGCGTATCGACATGGACTTGGTTGAGACTGGCTACGATTTGACGCGGGGATTCCCGCCTGATGAAAGATATGAGCTCGTTGGGCAGATGCGGAGGGCAGCTGTCTCGATACCATCCAACATTACCGAGGGCCATGCGCGGAGATATCGCAAGGAGTATCGACAGCACTTGTCGGTGGCGTTAGCCTCTCTGGCTGAATTGGAGACCCAGGTCGAGATCGCATTGCGTCTGCAGTACATCGCTAACGAGGAAAACAGCGTGTACCGCGAACAGTCAGACTCATTTGGGAAGCAGCTTAGATCTCTGATCGCAGCTCTTCCCCGCGACCCTAATCCCTAGCCCCCAACCCCCAATCCATTCTTCGGAGGCATCATGACGACTTACGAGGGTTCCCACCAGGAATACGGCGTGGTGTGCCATCAGAAGGTGATGGTTCGGATGCGGGATGGAGTGTCGCTGGCGACGGACATCTACTTGCCGGCGGTGGGTGGGAAACCCGCCGAGGGCAGATTCCCCGTCATCCTGGAGCGGACGCCGTACGACAAGAGGGCGGCCGGCGCGGTGACCAACGGCAAGTATTTCGCCCGGCGCGGCTACGTGTGCGCCATCCAGGACGTCAGGGGCAGGTTCGACTCCGAGGGCGAGTGGTATGCCTTCGCCAAGGAGGCACCCGACGGGTACGACATGGTGGAGTGGCTTGGCAAGCAGCCTTGGAGCGACGGCCGGGTGGGTACCATGGGCGGCTCCTACGCCGGCAGCGACCAGTCGGCCCTGGCGACCCTCAACCCGTCGGCTCTGGCGACCATGATCGTGGCGGTCGGCGGCTCCAGCTACTACCACTGCTCAATGAGGCAGAACGGTGCCCTGGAGCAGAGGTTCCACGTCTATGTGTTCCGCATGGCGTCGACCAGCAAGGAGGCAAGGGCCGACCCCGACCTGAGGGCCGCTCTTGAAAAGGCGTTCCACCAGGAGATGCCTCAGATCGTCGACAGCTATCCCCTCAGGGAGGGCGCGACGATACTGAGCCGGCTGCCATCGTACGAGCGGTGGGCCATCGACATCCTCACCCACGGCGACTACGACGACTACTGGAAGCAGCGCGGTTACGCCATTTCGGAGTACTACGAGGAGCACGCCGACGTGCCGACGATGTACCTGGGCGGCTGGTACGATTCCTACGCTAGGGCCTCCTGTGAGAACTTCGTGGCACTGAGCAAGATGAAGAAGGCGGACCAACGGCTGGTGATGGGGCCGTGGACCCACGGCGGCTGGAACGTCACCTACTCCGGCGACGTCGACTTCGGCACCGAGTCCCACATCGATCTCAACGACTTCAGACTGCAGTGGTTCGACCACTACCTGAAAGGGATGCACACCGAAGTCGCCGGGTGGTCCCCGGTCAGGTTCTTCACGATGGACCCGGGCGACAGCCAGGAGCGGGACAGCGACGGCAGGCTGGTCCACGGCGGCTGTTGGCGGAGCAAGCCGGACTGGCCGCTGCCGGGCACGGCGTCCATGCCTTACTACCTCCACGGCGATGGCTCACTGTCACCGGACAAGCCGGGAGCCGACGCGTCCGGCCCGACCACCTATACCTTCGACCCGAAGGACCCGGTGCCGACGATGGGCGGCGGTATCTCGGCGGCGGACGTGATCATCAGGGCCGGTGCCTTCGACCAGAGAGGCCGGCCCGACTTCCACGGCTTCAAGGACACGCTGCCGCTCAACTCCAGGGCCGACGTGCTGTCCTTCGAGACGCCGGTGTTGGAGGACGACGTCGAGGTGACCGGGCCCATCGAGATGCACCTGTGGGCCGCGTCTTCGGCTTTGGACACCGACTTCACGGCCAAGCTACTGGACGCCTACCCGTCGGGTGGAGACTACGCAGGTGGGCTGGCCATCAACATCACCGACTCGATCATCCGCGCGAGGTACCGAAACGGCTATGAGAAACCGGATATGATGACGCCGGGCGAGCCCTACGAGTTAGTCTTCCAGCTATACCCGACGTCCTACGTCTTCAGGGCAGGCCACCGCATTCGGCTGGACGTCAGCAGCAGCAACTGGCCGCGCTTCGACGTCAACCCTAACACGGGCGGGCCGCTTGGCCTGGAGCGAGCCTACCAGGTGGCCACTCAAAGCGTATACCACGATGCCGAGCACGCGTCGCACATAGTGCTGCCACTGCAGCGGGCGTAGGGCGGGGGCTAGGGGCTGGGGACTAGTCGCCATTAGGAAAATGGGCAGTCCGTCCACCCGTTGGAAAGGAGGGTTAGGGGGCTTTGACCCACGGTGATCAAATACAACCGCAAGCTGAAAGAGAAGGCCCGCCGCCTCCGTTCGCAGATGACCGACAAGCGAACGTGTAGTGTTGGGAAGGTTCCGCCGCAAAGCAGGTCGACTCAGTCCAGTATTACAGACAGAAACCCATAGGCAACTACATCGTGGAATTCTATGATCCAGAGGCTAACATTGTCATTGAGGTGGATGACTCTCAGCATCTGGAGAGCGAGCAAGCAGCCCTGGACTACTGAAGGACGCCTTTCCCGTGTCCCGGGGCCTGCGGGTGCTCCGCTTCGATGCTCTCCAGGTGCTAAAGGAGATCAAAGGAGTGATGGAAGTGATACCCCGGGCAATTTCGGAGTCACTGGAGGGAATCCCCCTAACCCCCCTTTTCGAAAGGAGGGACGGATTGTCGCCCCGCTTCCCAGGATTACAACCGAATCTTTCGTGACTTTGATCTAGGGCAGAGAGGAAGATGGAAAGAGGGCCCTCCGGGTGTCCGGCAAGCCCTCTTGTATCTACGATGGGTGCTGCGGTTAGACGTATCGGATGCGGACCGGGACCGGCGCCAGTATCGGGCTGCCCGCGGCGAGATCGAGCTCTATCTGAGGCTCGTCGCCCAGGCCACGTGCTGGTAGGAAGCGCACCGCGACCAGCGCGCCGATGGCGGTCACGAGGCCCATCGCCATGAACACCGCGCCGGCCAGCAGGACGAGGCCGAACGTGACCGTCCACTTCGTGCCCAGGCGGGCCACAAGAGTAGCGCTGACCGGAGCTCCAAATGGAATTGCCTGGGCAGCGGCCCGAAGTCTCTTTCTCACAGGTCACCTCGATATCCGGCAACCCGGCCCTCCTGATATACTCGATAGCACTCGGTCTGACTACGGCGGGCGCCGTGCGTCCGATCGTGCGGGTGTGCGCCGGTCGGAAACCACCAACATATAGGGGCCGTATACTATGCATGAGATGAGGGGCACCGTTACCAAGATCGCCAACCGCATATCTGAAATTATGGTGCGTCTTTGACCTGGATACCAAAGAAAAACAGATCGCGGCTCTGGAGAAAGACGGCGTCGATCCCGCCTTCTGGAGCGACACGCATCAAGCCCAGAGGAAGATGCGGAGGCTGTCCGGTCTGAAGGCCGAGGTCGAGGAGTGGCGGTCGCTGCAGGATGAGGCCGGGTCCATCGGAGACCTGGTCGCGCTGGCGCTGGAGGAGCGGGACGACTCCCTGCTGGGCGCCCTGGCAGAAGACATCGGCAGGGTCGCCGGCAAGCTCGATCGGCTCGAGTTCAAGCTAGTACTCTCCGGAGAGCACGATCGCAGAGATGCGATAGTGGCACTCCACGCAGGCGCGGGTGGCATCGAATCCCAGGACTGGGTCGAGATGCTGACGCGGATGTATCTGAGGTGGGCCGAAGGGAAAGGATTCAAGGCCCAGACGCTCGAGATCTCGCCCGGTGAGGAGGCCGGCTTCAAGAACGCGGTGGTGCAGCTTTCAGGCGACTACGCCTACGGCTATCTCAAGGGAGAGCGGGGGGTGCACCGGCTGGTCCGGCTCTCACCCTTCGACGCGGACCATGCTAGGCACACGTCCTTCGCTCTGGTCGAGGTGTTGCCTGAAGCCGAAGAGGGCAGAGACGTCACGGTTGACCCGGGAGACCTGAAGATCGACGTCTTCCGCGCCGGTGGAGCAGGAGGGCAGAGCGTACAGAAGAACTCGACGGCGGTGCGTATCACACACTTGCCGACGGGCATCAAGGTCATCTGCCAGAACGAGCGGTCGCAGTATCAGAACAAGGCGATCGCGATGAGAATACTGCTGGCGCGACTCATGGAGCGCGAGATGCGACAGAGGGCCGAGGACGTGGCCAAGCTCAAGGGAGAGCACGTCTCCGCGGAATGGGGCAACCAGATTCGCAGCTATGTCCTGCACCCGTACAAGATGGTCAAGGACCACAGGTCCAACTACGAGACTTCGGACGCCGAGGGGGTGCTGGACGGGTCACTGGACGGCTTCGTGAACGCCTATCTGACCCACACTCTCGGCAGGAGCGGCGAGAAGAAACAGGAAGCCAGGGCCGGGGGATAGAACCGCAGACGCCGGCATGGCATCAAAGTTGAGGGCCGGGAGACCAGGGCCCACAGGATTAGGGCAATGAAGAAGTTCCTACCAATGATATTGATCGTATTTGCCATGGCGGCCGTGGCCTGCGGCGCGCGAGGTTTGCTGGGCGGCTCCGATACGGGGCCGGCTCCGGCGGGTGCGTCAGACGCCACACCCGGCAGTGCCATAGGCGAGGATGGCGGGACCTCCGCGGACCCGATCACGGAACCGCCCTCGGGCGGCGTCCTCCGCAGGCTGTGGGCAGACCCGCCCACGCTGGACCCCCATCTGACGACCGACACGACCTCGGCCGGCATAGTCGTGGAGATATTCAGCGGTCTCGTCTCCTTCAACACGGACCTGCAGCTCGTCCCCGACATCGCGGAGAGCTGGTCCATCGACAACGGCGTCATATACACCTTCAGACTCAGAGAGGGTGTGACGTTCCACAACGGCCGGCCGGTGACGGCCCACGACTTCAAGTGGTCTATCGAGCGGGCGGCCAACCCGGGCACGGCCTCGCCGGTGGCCGACACCTACCTGAACGACATCACTGGTTTCCAGGCCTACGTCGAGGGTCGGGCCTCGGAGATTACGGGTGTCAAGGTGATCGACGACCTTACCCTGCAGATAACCATCGACGCGCCGATAGCCTACTTCCTGGCCAAGCTGACGTACCCCACCGCCTTCGTGCTGGATCGGGAGACGGTCGAGGCTGGAGGGCGTAGCTGGTGGGTAGACGCCGCCGTGGGTACCGGGCCGTTCAAGGTCCGGGAGTACCGAATCGGCGACCGGCTGATCTTGGAGCGGTTTGCCAACTACTACCGCGAGCCGGCCAAGGTCGACGTTGTGCAGATGAACCTGGCCGGCGGCCAGTCCATGGCGATGTACGAGAACGACGAGATCGACATCACGGGCGTCGGACTGTTCGACTTGGATGCGGTGCTGGACCCGGGCGATCCCAGGAACAAAGAGTTGGTCATCGCTCCGCCGGGCTTCGACATCTTCTACATCGGCTTCAACCCGACGATGCCTCCGTTCGACGACGTGGAATTTCGGCAGGCGCTGAACCATGCGGTGAACAAGGAGCTTATCGCGCGGGACGTGCTGTCCGACCTGGTACACCCCGCCTACGGCATTCTACCGCCGGACTTCCCGGGATTTAACCCTGATCTCGTGGGTCTGCGGTACGATCCTGACAAGGCACAGCAGCTTCTAGCCCAGTCCAAGTACGCCGGGTTCCTGAGCAGGGTCGAGTCTGGTAGTCTGTTCTACGACTCGGCCCAGCGGTATCTGGCCGGCGCCGCATCGACTGGCGCCGGCAACCTGCCGCGGATCACGCTGTCGGTCCCGGGCACCGGAGGTACCATCGGCCTCGACGTTGAGGTGATCCTTCCGATGTGGAGGCAGGTGCTCGGCGTCGAGGTGGATATCGAGCAGGTGGAGTGGGCGACGTTCCTGGAGGACCTGAACCGCAAGAAGTTCCAGGCATACACCTCCGGCTGGGAGGCGGACTATCCCGACCCTCAGGACTTCCTGGACATTCTGTTCCACTCGGACAGTAGCATCAACCACGGCAACTACTCGAACCCGGCCGTGGACGCGATCCTGGAAGAGGCGCGGATAGAGCAGGACCCGGCCAGGCGCATTGAGCTGTACCAGCAGGCCGAGCAGATGATCGTTGACGACGCCGCGTGGCTGCCGCGCTGGTACACTGGCGAGCAGTACGTGTTGATCAAGCCCCACGTGAAGGGCTACGTGCTGACTCCGATGATCATTTCCAAGCTGAAGTACGTAAGCGTTCAGTAGTCGCCGAACGGTCCGAACAGACACTGCGTGGAGACCTAGAGCTGCCCTGGCGTTCGGTCTCGGCAGCTTGAGTTGAAGGGCCGCGGCCGGTAACGTATGGGCGAGCTGCATCTGCGATAGGTGGCGGGCACAATCCGAGGCGCAGAGCCTCGAGCGAGCAAGTGACGCGGTGGCAGGGTACATAGCACGCCGGCTGCTCTTTCTTCCGATTATCCTGTTTTTCGTCTCGCTGATGACCTTCACTATCTTTCGCATAGTCCCCGGCGACCCTGTCGTCGTGATGCTCGGCCCCAAGTACCGCCCCGAGGTCGCGGAGCGGCTCCGGGAGGAGCTGGGGTTGAAGCGCCCCTTCCTGGTCCAGTACGGAGACTACATGTGGGGCTTCGTCCGAGGCGACTTCGGCGAGAGTTTCATCAAGAGGGGAGTTCCGGTCAGAGACCTGATCCTGCCCAAGATGTGGTTGTCCGCCCGGCTGGCCGCCGCCGCCATGGCGATCAGCATAGTGATCGGCCTGCCTCTGGGTTTCTTCATCGCCCACAAGCAGGGTTCCTGGATAGACCCTACCATCGTCAGCGCCACTCTGGTCATCATGGCCATTCCCATCATGGTGACCTTGCCGGTACTGCTGTTGACCTTCTGTACCAAGCTGCACTGGGTGCCGTGCTCCGGGTGGACCGGCGGGTTCGACTCTCACATCCTCATTCCCGCAGTGGGGCTGGGGGTAATCGGTGTCGCGGCCCTGGCCCGTCTCATGCGCGCGAGCACGCTGGACGTGCTGGGCCAGGACTTTATTCGCACGGCTCATGCCAAGGGCCTGTCGCCCGTCCAGGTCGACCGGCGCCATGTGTTCAAGAATGCCATGATCCCCATCGTCACCATCCTCGCCTTCTCGCTGGCCGGGCTCATCGGCGGCTCGTTCATCGTGGAGCGGATTATGGGCATCCCGGGCATAGGGGGCTTCTTCCTGGACTCGATATTCCAGAGGGACTTCCCGGTAACCATGGCGATCACGCTGATCGGTGCGATCTTCTTCGTAGTGGCCAACCTGCTGGCGGATCTCACATACGCTTACTTCGATCCTCGTATCAGGTACAGCTAGGGGGACCGCCCGGTGGCCGTAAGAGAGCTCAACGCGGTTGACGTCCAGGCGCACCGCCGCAGGGGACACTTCACCCGGGCGATGTACCGCCTCCTGCGGAAGAAGATCGCAGTCGTCTGCATCATCGCGCTGCTCATCGTCTACTCCGGTGGCGTCTTCGCCGCCTGGGTCGCGCCCAACGACTATCAGTTCCAGGACTACAACGTCATCAACAAGGGGCCCATCTTCGTCACCGACAGCGGCCTGAAGGCCTTCTGGACCGAGTCCCACTTCGCGGGGACCGATCGGTTTGGCCGGGACATGTTCACCCGTGTGTTGTGGGGCATCCAGAACACGGTCATCTTGACCATCGTGGCGATGCTCACGGGTGGCCTCTTCATCGGGGTGACGCTGGGCCTGTTGAGCGGCTATGCCGGCGGCAAGGTCGACGCGGTCATCATGCGCACCGGGGAGATATTCGGCTCCTTCCCGGACATACTGCTGGCGATCATACTGGCGGCCACTCTGCGGCCCAGGATCGTTCAGTGGGTGAGATGGGTCGAAGACCACACCTTCCTCGACGACCTGGTCAAGTCGGGTGTCGCCGACTACGTTGTGATATCGCTGGCCCTGGTCAGCTTCGGATGGATCGGGATGGCGCGGCTGGTCAGGGGACAGATCCTGGTGCTGAAGGAGACCCAGCACGTAGAGTCGGCCAGGGCCATCGGTGCGTCGACGCCCCGGATCCTGTTCCGCCACCTGCTGCCCAACGCCATCAGCCCCGTCGTGGTCTCGGTGTCCATGGGCATGGGCTCGATGGTCGGCGTCGAGATCATACTGAGCTGGCTGGGCATCGGGATCCAACCGCCTAGGCCTAGCCTCGGCCTGATGCTGTTCGAGGGTGGCGTCAACCTGAGCATCCTCAGGAACTGGCCGTGGCTGCTCCTGGCCCCCGGCATAGCCTCCTGGCTGATGGTGCTGTCGTGGAACCTGCTCGGAGACGCGCTGAACGACGTCCTCAACCCGCGGACGAGGTAGGCGGAAGTACGGGGTACGGGACGGGAAGTGCCCGTGTAGCCCCGATGGGGCATCGGGGCGTATCCAGTGCCCTACGCCGCGGCAGGTGACAGGAACTCCATACAGCGTCGCCCGGGGATTCCGGTCACAGGCTGATGCCACGGTAAACTATGCCTTAACATTGGTTGACGTTGTCGTGTCGCCACAAAGATAATCGTTACGTGGGCCGTGCGAGCGGGCTGGAATCCATGAGTCCACCGGACCGAGTGCGTTTCCGGGCTGAGTGATCGCTTTTGAATGACCGGCAGCAAACGTGGACACCGAAGCCTGCGGACAGAGTCATCCGCCGTCCGCGCATGGCCCGGATGTTGCCCGTTCGCATGGTGCTGCCGTCACCCCGCGCCAAGTCCTCCGCGCTGAGCCCGCCGCTGATCCTGGTCTACGCATTCGGAGGTCTAATAGCCCTTGGCACGGTGCTCTTGATGCTTCCCGTCACCCACCGCGGCGGCGGCTTCGCTCCCATCGAGGACGCCCTGTTTACGGCAACGTCGGCCGCCACGGTAACCGGACTCGTCACGGTCGAAACATCTACGTTCTGGACCCTTCCCGGCCAACTCGTCATCCTGGTGTTGATGTTCGTCGGCGGGCTTGGAATCATGACGATCGCCAGTGCCCTGCTGGTCCTGGGGGGACAGCGAGTGTCCCTAAAGCAACGCCTGTTGATGCGAGAAACGATCGGCACCGAGGCCTTTGCCAACATCGCCAACGTTACGCTGTGGCTGCTTATCTGGGCCGTGGCGATTCAAGTGGTCGGTTTCGTGGTGTTGGTCGTAAGATTCGGGTCCCTGTACTCGCCCGGAGACGCGATGTGGCACGCGCTGTTCCAGGCCGTGTCCGGATTCAATAACGCTGGATTCACGTCTTTGCCGGCCAGCGAAAACCTCTCGGCATTCCAGGCCGACCAGGTGGTCATTGGGACTATCGCCGTCCTCGTAGTGCTTGGAAGCCTGGGCTTCTGGGTAACGACCGACGTCTTGAGGCAGCGGCGGTTCTCGAAACTCTCTCTGAACTCGAAGCTGGTGCTGGTCGGTACAGGGGTCCTTGTTCTTGCGGGAGCCGCGTTCTTTTTCGTCTTCGAGGCCGGCAACGATGCGACGATTGGCCGCCTGTCCGGCGTCGACGGGGTCATGACGTCGGTGTTTCATTCAGTTAACCGGACGTCGGGGTTCACTACAGTAGACTTCGGCGCGACTACGGACGAGACAAACGCGCTCTACGCTATCTTGATGCTCATCGGGGGCGCGTCGGGGTCGGTGGCCGGGGGGATCAAGGTCAATACGGCGGCGCTCATCGTCATCGCGCTCGTGGCGTACACGCGCGGTAAGTCCGACACGACCGCCTTCGATCGACGGATACCCGCAGTCCAGGTCCAATGGGCGTTCGCCCTGGCGTTCCTCTTGCTCGGGGGAGTGTCGGCGATATCGTTCGCTCTCACCGTCATCGAGCCCGGATTTCCCTTTCTCGACCTGATGTTCGAGGCAGCATCCGCCTTTGCGACTGTAGGATTGAGCGCGGGGATCACCTCGGAGCTGTCCGCCGCGGCGAAGATCCTTCTCGTCGCGGCGATGTTCGTGGGACGAGTTGCCCCGCCGATGGTCATAGTAGTGGCCTTCTCCAGGCAGAACGAAGGACGTCCCTTTCGCTACGCCACAGACAACGTCCTGGTAGGCTAGGCCGGTGGGAAAGGGGGCGTGCCAAATACGACTCCGCCCGGGCAGGTGCGATGGGAACGGCTGCCGCGGGGCCATTTTCGTGCAGGTCTCGTCCCAAGCATAGGGTGGCGAGGGCTTAATCCTGAAGGCAGCCACGTCAGCGGTATCTTGAGGACACTGGCGGCCGCCCGCGCTCAGAACGAGAGATAATAGGTGTGGCCGTGGTGGCCGGCTCTAGTCTCTGCGGGGCCTGAAGCGCAGTCCCACCAGGCCTAGAAGTAGGGCCGCCGCCGTCACGTCCAACGGACCGTCATGGAGTGCTGCGCTACACCCCGAGCCTCTTCCGGACCTTTCACCCTCCTCCGCCAGGGGTGCCGGCGTCGGGGTATCGCTCGGCTGGGACACGGTCCTCTCGGGCGGCGCGGTCGGGGTATCGTTGGCCGCGGCCACCGTCTCCGTGTCCGGCTGCGGGGTCAGGCTGTAGAGCCCGATCCTGCGGCGCGGTATGGCCGTCGGCCTGGCCTGCCCCTCGTCCGAAACGAAGTACAGTGGCGCGCCGATGTCATCACGCCACATGTTCTCCAGGTCGAGTTGGCTCATGCCGTAGACGCGCTCTATGGCGTCTTCGGTTTTTATCCCCCTCTTCATCACCGCCATCAGCTCGGTCATCTTCTCGGCGCCGAACCTCTCGATCATGAACCGGACTATGCTCCGGGACTGGCCGTAGAAGATGATCAGGTCCTCCGGGTTGCCCGGTGGCGCGATCATTTTCAGAGTCGACTGGAGCCCGCCGGTGGCCACCGCGAACTCGAGGGCTATGTCGAACTCAGGGCCCTCCTCTATGTTGCCGTACTCAGCCAGGCCCTCGTTCAACCATGCCGGGACGTTGTGACCCGGACTGTCCGCCGCACGGTGGACCAGGATGTGGGTGACCTCGTGGGATGCCGTGCCGCGCGCGTCACGGCTACCCATGACGAGGAGCATTCCCTCCTCGGAGAATGCCTGTCCCAGCGTGGTGGTGGTCCTGGCGATGGCGGCGCTTCGAGGGGGCTGCGCCCTGACCATCTCCAGGCGGTTGTTGTACATCGTCACTCGTATGGGCGTATCGGTGTCGGCGCCCAGTAGCGGCCCCATGGTCCCCAGGGTCTCGACCATGGCGTCCAGGACGATATGAGCTCTTGTCTCGACCGGCCCGTGGTAGGCCACGGTGACGGGCCCTTTGGTGATCTCGGCCCACTCGAAGGCGGGGTCGTAGTAGATGAACTGGTCCGGCTCGGTCTTCAGGATGTTGCCGTCGACGTCCTTGATCTCGAAGCTGTAAGTGATGATGGTACCCGGGGGTATATACCGGCCGAGGGTGTTCGTACGCCAAAACAGGTTGCCGTTTATCAGGTTACCGGCCTTGAAGTCGAGGTAGTCGTAGGTGCCGGCGGTCTGCTGTCCGATCCGGATTCGCACTGCGATGATCTCTAGCTCGCTTGGGCCCCGGACCTCCGCCTGGATGCGGAAGCCCCTCGGGAACTCGCTGGTGAAGGTCGCTGAGACCAGCTCGGGCCCACCTCCCTGAGCGAGCGCGACGTCCGACGCCGAAAACAGCGAAGTCCCAACGAGCACCGCCGCGAGTCCAACGCCCACGTTCCGTATGCGCCTCTTCGTCATTTGCGCTCCCTGCGTGCTCGAATTCCCCTGGTGCTACCGGACGATCGTCGCCTGGTCCGAAACCTGCTCGGCCTGCTCCTCGTCGGCCTCGGCCGCTCCGACGGCCTGGAGGATGCGTTCCATCATGACCTCTTCCGTCACGGCCCCGACGAACTGGACCCGGTAGTTGATGACGGTCTTGGGCACACTCATGACGTTATAGGCGCGGGCCAGGTCCTGGAACTCTTGCACCTCTACTACGTCCGCCGTCACTCTGGGAGATTCAAGGGCCATCAGATGCGCCAGCCTCCCGACAGCCGGGCAGTACTGGCAGCTCGGGGTGACGAACACCTTGATGTGCACGTCTTCCTTCAGCGCTTTTAGCTTTCGGCGCGTTTCAAGCTGGAGCGCGCTCCTTTTGTCGGCCGCCGCGATGATGGTGTCCATGAGGAGTGAAAACTCGAAGCCGGACGACAGGCCGAAGTACCTTACATTGTCCCGCCCCTCCGGGCCGATCAGCACGGCGGGAATCCTGTCGATGCCCAGGGCACGGGCGCCCTCGGTGTCGCCGTAGAAGTCGAAGATCTGCAGGTCGACGTGCTTTGACAGGGCGCTGATCTCCTCCAGAAGCTCTTGGGTGGTTCCGCAGGACTGGCACTCGCGGCCGGGGATGTAGAGCGCGGTGTTCGATCGGGTGTACATTCTGATCGAAACGTCGTGCTTCAGCTCGGTCTCGAACCGCCGGCGTACCGCTTCACGGTCTCGGTCTTGAAGTACAGGCATGAGGTCTCTCTCCGGTGGGCGCCGCACGTACTTGGTGCAATCTGACCGGGGGGATGCCCTCCATTCTAGCTGATACCCGATGCCGGCGCTTCGGACGTAGAGGACGCTGTGTGCGGTGGTGAACTTTGCTGCCTCGGTAACATCTTAGATGGGTGAAACCGAGTCGTTGACTGCGGGCGTAACATGGACTACGCTCCCGCTCTCCGCGCTTGGCGCGGAGCAGTTCATCCACGAAGGGAGCGCCTATGAGACTGATCTTGATCGGCCCGCCGCATCAAGGGCGAGATCCTGAAACTGGCCCATGATACCGTGCTCATACACCTGAAGGCTTCATCCGATGCCATTCGCGGGCGGATGAAGGCGGAGCCGAGGAAGTTCGTCCTTCTCCTTGAGAAGGACATCCAGCACGTTCTTCACAGGTTCGCCGAGGAGTACGACAGGTCGTTCCTGCGCCAGAAGTTCGAGATCGACAACACGGACTTGACACCCGAGGAGACCCTGGCTGAGTTCGTCGCGAAGATACAGCCTCACCTGACCGAGGAAGACCGAGCGCGGATTCTCACGTGGAAGCTGCCTGGGTAACGAAGGCAGTCGTCAAGCATGGCGCTCCGCACTGCCGGGCCGCATCGACGACGTACGCAACGTGCAGTTCTGGCGGAAAGCGATGGGGCTCAAGGTGGTTTTGCCTCTGGACAGACTCAGGTCCGGCGAGACCCCTTAGCCCCTTTCCCTCTCCGCCAGGGCTCGTCGGGCGTAGAGGACGCGGTGTAACGCCGTGACGACGGAAAGCGCGGAGACGACCGTGAGGACGAGCCAGACCGCGGGAAGCCACCACTGTCCGACGATCAGGCCGGCGCCCAGCAGGAACACCCGCTGGGGCCGCTGCATGATCCCGATCTCGCAGTCCATGCCGAGGCCCTCGGCGCGGGCGCGCACATAGCTAACCATGTACGAACCGGCCAGCGCGACCAGGACTAGGGCAGATTGCCATTCGGCCGCGCGGCCGACGTAGAAGACCAGTAGCCCGAGCAGGACGATCGACTCGCTCACCCGATCGACCGTGGAGTCCAGCAGAGCGCCGAAGGCCGACTCTCTTCCGGTGGCCCTGGCGACGGCTCCGTCGAAGGTGTCGAACACCGACCCGCCGAGCACCACGCCGCCGCCGGCGGCCAGATACCCCAGTCCAAGCAGGACTGCGCTGACCGACGCGAACAACATGCCGGACAGCGTCAGCACGTTGGGAGACAGGCGCAGCTTGATCAGCGCCGAGGCCACGGATGCCTCGAGGTAGCGGGAGAATAGTCTACGGGCGGTCTGGGTCTTCAATTGCTCCGGGTTGAAACCTCGCGGACCGTGGGATCGATCAACGACCGGCGCGCGCCTGGAGTCGGGAGGTGTAGAATTCCTCTACTCGCCGGCCGATTGTCTCCCAACTGAACTCGCGGGCCCTGGCAAGCCCGTTGTAGGCGAGCCTTCGGGCGAGCTGCGGGTCTCTGAGCAGGGTCTCAATCGCATGGGCCAGGCCATCTTCGCTCTCGGGCGGGACCAGCAGCCCCTCGCTGCCGTGGGTGATGACCTTAGAGTAGCCCTCTATGGCGGTGGCTACGATGGGATTTCCGGCGGCCATCGCTTCGAGAAGCACGACGCCGAAGCTCTCGCGGCCGGTCGCCGGGGTGCAGAAGATGTCGGCGGTCTTGTAGTAGCGTATCTTGTCCTCCTCCGAGACGGCGCCTACGAACACCACGTCCTTGATGTTGCGCTCGCTGAGCGTCCTGTAAGAGTCCTCGTCGGGGGGCCCTGGGCCGACGACCAGCAGCCTGATGTTGGGCCAGGTCCACTTCAGCTTCGCGAACGCGCCTAGCAGGTGACTGAGGCCCTTGCGCTTCTCCAGCCGCCCGACAAACAGGATGTTGACCATCCCGTCGCAGAGGTGCGGGAAAGGGACGCCCCCATTCGCGTAGGCCGCCACCCGGACCCCGTTGGGGATGATCTCGTAGCTACCGGGAAAGTGGCCACTTATGAAGTCGCGCGCCGGCTCGGATACGGCGATGCGCCCGTGGAGCTTTCGGAAGTATGGCCTGGCCAGCCTGGTCGTCCCACGGGTCCACAGACGAGTGCCGCGGTAGCTGTGGAAGGTTGCGATGTTCGCGGCGTCGGAAAGGCCCAGCACAGTGAAGGGAAGTACTCCGGAGAAAGGCTCGTGCAGGTGGACAACGTCAAAAGACTCTTCCCGCAGCAGAGACTTCGTTCTGGGCGCCAGCCAGACTGAAAGAGAGACGCGCGCGACGGACCCGCCGCTGGGTATCGGGATCGGCCTGCCCATTGGCACAAAGCGCTCGTCGGGCACTAGGGCCGGGTCTGAGCAGGGCGCGATGACCCGCACGGAGTGTCCGCGGGCGTCGAACTGGGCGGCAAGATTGCGTACGTGGTCGGTCACCGCGCCGGGAAACGCGTAGTCGTAGGCCGATACCAGGGCGATCTTCATGGGGTCGCTTCTAAGCTCGCTACCTGGCCGGCCCTCTCTCCATGGAGTAGGGCTGCCATCGTCTGAGCCCTGAGCGCTCTAGCACGGACGGGTTGACGCAGGCCCGAGGCCAGCGCCCGGTGAGCACCAGCGCCACCTCTCGGCCCACTCTGGTCAGCCGCTGGGGGTCGAAGCGGGCCGACGCCGAGGCCGCGTGCGGCGTCAGCACCACGTTTTCCATGTGCAGAAGCGGGTTCTCGGGGTCCGGCGGCTCCTTCTCGAACACATCCAGCCCCGCCGCCGCGATCCAACCCCCCTCGAGCGCCCTGATCAGCGCCGCCTCGTCCACGGTCGACCCGCGGCCGTTGTTGATGAACAGGGCTGTCGGCTTCATCAGCCTGAACTGGGCCTCGCCCAGCATATGCTCGGTCTCAGGCATGCCCGGCGTGTGCATGGACACGATGTCGGAGCTGCTCAGCAGCTCGTTCAGCCCCACGGGCTCGACGCCATTACTTGAGATCGCCTGCTCCTCGATGTACGGGTCGTAGGCCATCATTCGCAAGCCGAAGGCCGCGGCCCGCTCCGCTGTGGCCCTTGCCACGTGCCCGAAGGAGATGAAGCCGAGGGTCTGCCCCCTGAGTCTCGGAAACTGGTAGAGATGGGGCCTACCCTCCTTCCACCGGCCGTCGCGGACCATCTTGTCCATAAGTGTGATGCGGCGGAAGGTGCCCAGGATCAGGGACATAGTGTGGTCGGCCACCTCGTCGATGAACGTGTCCGGCACGTTGGTGACCGGTATGCCGCGCTCGGTAGCGGCTTCGACGTCGACCTGGTCCGTGCCGACGCTTCCGAGGGCGATCACCTTGCAGTTTTCGAGGCCCTCGATGATGGTCCTGGTCATCGGACGGCCGCCGCCGATCAAGGCGTCGGCGTCGCGAGCAGTTACGAGAAACTCCCCGTCCGAGGTTGCCTCCACCTCTACGATCTCGGCGCCGATGGGCCCCAGCGCCTCCATCTCGTGCTTGAAGGCAGTCGATTTCCCGGTGCTCGCGGTCACTACCTTGAACTTTGCCACCCTGGCTCCTCCGTTCCTACCGTCGTTGCGGTAGCATACGGCACGCGTCGGGCGAGTGTCCAGACCTCCGGAGGAAGGCCGTGAGGCCCTTGTGTGGCTTGACCTCGGCCGGAGACGCTGGTAGGATGAATATGGAAAGTGGACGTTTCGCCAGCAATGTAAGGGATTTTGGGACGCCTGGTGCGATGCTGTAAAGCATTCTCGTGCTGGGCGTTTTCCGTTACAGCCCATGAGCACTAAAGCGGCGGTTGTCCTTGCGGCCGGTAAAGGCACCCGGATGAAGTCCGCGTTGCCCAAGATGCTCCACCGGGTCTGCGGCAAAGAGATGGTCGCCCTCGTCGTGGAGGCCGCAGGCGGAGCCGACGTTGACTCCACCGTTGTGGTGGTGCCGCCCGACTCCGAAGCCATCAGATCGACCCTCGGCGATTCGGTCGCCTACGTTGAACAGACTGTGCCGCTGGGCAGCGGCGACGCTCTCCGGCAGGCGCGAGACATACTGCAAGGCATCGACTACGTCGCCGTTCTGCACGGCGACGTTCCACTTATCAGGGGCGAAACACTGGCGGCGATGGCCGAGCTCCATCGGCGTCGCGGCGCCTCCGTCACGCTGCTGACCGGCGTCATTCAATCGCCCGACGGGCTCGGGAGGGTCGTGAGAGACTCCTTGGGCAGCGTCACGGAAATCGTCGAAGATGGCGACGCCGACGAGCAGGTACGCCTCATAGACGAGATCAATGCTGGTATCTACTGGTTCCGTTCCGAGTGGCTGTGGCGGAACCTCGATGCCCTCGATCCTTCGCCGGGTGGCGAGGTCCAGCTACCCGAGCTGGTCAGGTTGGCCTCCACACAGGGAGAGATCGTCGCCGACGTCAGGACCGGCTGGTCCGCCGAGGTCATCGGCGTGAACACCCAGGTGCAGCTTGCCGAAGCCGAAGGGGCGATGCGGCAGTCCGTCCGCGAGAAGTGGATGCTGGCCGGCGTGACTATGCGTGAGCCGTCGTCCGTGTATCTCGACGTCGACGTCGAAATAGGCCAGGACACGGTCCTGCATCCCAATATCCATCTCTCCGGGGTCACCACCGTCGGCCGCGGCTGTGAAATCGGACCGGACTCCACGGTCCGCGACTCCCGGGTCGGCGCTGGCTGCACGATCGTCTCCTCATTGGTGACGGGTGCCACTCTACGGGACGACGTGGAGGTCGGGCCCTTCAGCCACATCAGGCCTGGGAGCCATCTGGAGTCCGGCGTCAAGATCGGCAGCTTCGGCGAAGTGAGCCGGAGCTGGCTGGGGCGCGGTACCCGGTCGGGTCACTTCAGCTATCTCGGCGACGCCGAGATCGGCGCCAAGGTCAACATCGGCGCCGGGACCGTCACCTGCAACTTCGACGGCGTCGACAAACATCGGACACGGATAGGGGACGGGGCGTTCATCGGCAGCAGCTCGATGCTCGTGGCGCCGGTTACCATAGGTGCGCGGTCAAGGACCGGCGCCGGGTCCGTGGTGACCTGCGACGTGCCGCCCGACTCCCTGGCCGTGGGCGTGCCCGCGCGGGTACGCGACCGGGGAGACGCATAACCAGAATGGAGACCGACAGTACGTTACCCTGGCTATTTCTGGGGTTGTCGGCCGTTGGGTTCTGGCTGGCAGCCACCGTCGATGCCAGCCTCTCTACTGTAAGCAGAGAGAAGGCACAGGCCCTCTACGCTCAGGGAGTCGCCGGCTCGCGGGACCTGGAGAGCCTCCTGGCCTGGTCGCCGATGCCGGGCAGTGCTCTCTCGCCTCTCAAGTTCCTGTTCATGGCGTCAGGCGTCCTCTCGGGCGTCGCGCTGTCCGTTTCGTGGTGGGACACCAACTGGTGGCTCGCTACACCTATGTCGGGGGCCGTAGCGGTTCTCATGGGCCTGCTGCAGCTGTTTGCCATGGCCGTCGCGGCATCCGCCGGCGAGTCGATCGCGTTGAGGTGCAGCGGGGTCGCGTGGGCCATGTCGCGCCTGTTGGCGCCGCTGTACTCGGTCGTGTCGGGCTTGCGACTGTGGCGCAGATCAGGGTCCAACGGGCACGACGATGCCTCGCAGGACGAGATGTCAGCCGACCCCGGCATCTCTCAGAACGGCGACGGTGAGCCGCTGGACGAGCGAGAGGCCAGGATGATCAGGGGCGTGGTCCAGCTCGATCAGACTACGGCCCGAGAGATCATGGTGCCTCGTCTGGACATACTGGCGGCGGAGATCGGGGTCTCCACCGCCAGTATGTCTGCCTTGATGGTGGAGTCGGGGCACAGCAGGGTGCCGGTCTACGAGGACAACCTGGACCGGATTCTCGGCATCGCCTACGCTCGGGACATTCTAGGACAGCTGAACCTGAGCAAGGACAATTCCGGGCAGGTGACGTCCGAGGTCATGCGCCCGGTGTTGTTCATTCCCGAGTCAAAGACGCTGGAGGAGCTGCTGAACGAGTTCCAGGAGCTCCGAGTGCAGATGGCTATCGTGGTCGACGAGTACGGCGGCGTGGCCGGGCTCGTCACCATTGAGGACCTGCTCGAGGAGATCGTCGGCGAGATCAACGACGAGTTCGACATCGACGAGCCCGAAGTCCAGCCCGTCGGCAAAGACGAGTTCCTGCTGGACGCCGGCGTATCGCTCGACTATCTGCAGGAGCTGTTGCAGGTTACGGTGGAAGGCAACGGTTTCGACACCGTCGGAGGCCTGGTGTACCAGCGGCTGGGCAGAATCCCGGCGACGGGCGATGCCGTAGAGTACAACGGTCTCAGGATCAAGGTGATGTCGACGGTGGGCCGCCGTCTCAAGCGGCTCCATGTCAGCCGCATCGCGGCCGGGTGGCGCGAACGACCAAAGCAGCCCTCTCCATAGTTACTGGCTGCCTCACTCGGCGTCAGCTCGGCGCTCTAGCTTCCTTACCCCGCTCTGCGGGTCGACGGGTCCATGGCCCGCAGCCCACTCCACACCGGGCCACTCACACACCCCTTACGTTCCAGCAAACCTCGCGCCCCAGAGTGGCGCCGTGGCTCCGTATGAACCCTCGATGCTTCCTAGCGGAGTCGAGCGCACCAAGTGGCACACGACCTGGGTAGCTCCGACGCGCCTATCCAACCCCAAGTCGCCCCCTCGTCCAGAGTCCCTAGCTCCCTAGCCCCTCGTGACCCGAACCAAACCTAACCCCCCGGCCGCGGACAAAAAAAGAGAGCCCCGCCTGCAAGGCGGGGCTCTCTGAGTGGCCAGCTTGGTTGAGCTAGGCTGCTACTTGGCGACTACCCAGAAGGGCGCCTTGTACTGGGCATTCCCCGAGGAGTCGGTGATCGAGAGCTGGTGGGCACCGGCGGATATAGCGAACGTACCCTTGGCCTTGGTAAAGAGCTCAGCCGCCATGGTTACTATACCGGTCCCATCGTCTCCAGCGATCACGCTGGTGTAGTAGTTGCCATCGACGTTCATGACAACAAGGTCCCCGACGTCGAAGCCGGCGACTATGAGAGTGATATCCCCACCTTCCGGAATCAGAGCGTTGACGAAGGAGCCGTCGGCCGCGGTCGATCCCACGAGGACGGACCCCAGTATGGGTGCGGCCGGCAGTGGCGGAACTGGCGGACTCGCAGCCTTGACCAGTATGGGCGTGGATGCTCTGCTGCCGTCTTCGCCCTGCGCGACCAGCGAGAATACGATGCCTGCCTTGACGCCGGTGGCGAAGCGCTTACCAAGGTTGTCCGTGCCCCTGAAGGTGTCAGGCGTGAAGACGGTGGCATCGGTGAAGCCCGAAGCCTCTATTCTGAACACCCCCGCATCATCGGCAGTCGCCACACCGACTATCAGGTTGACGCCCCTAGCCACGTTTTGGTTGTTGTCGATGTCGATGAAGACCGATATCGGCTCGAAACTCCCGAAGCCCGAGCCCATGATGACGGCTGTGGAGTCGAGGAAAATCGTGCCGCCTACGAGGGCGACAGCGGCGGACGGCGATACACCGGCAGATCCGGTAGCGCCGCGGGGTCCCTCCAAACCGGCCAGACCGGGTTTGCCGGGTGCGCCGGGTGCGCCGGGCAGTCCAGGCTTGCCCGGATTGCCGGGCTCGCCGCCCACGCCCTGCAGTCCAGGGAGACCGGGATTACCGGGTGAACCCGGAGGTCCGGGCAGTCCAGGGAGACCGGGGTCACCGGCGCAGGCCGCCAGGACCATCATCGAGAACACCGAGATAAACACACCCAGGAGAACAGTATTCATTGGAAGCTTGTTAAGCATTTCGCCCCTCTCTGAAGTATCCGTTTCGACCGATCACCCGAAGGCTGGTTAGGTGACGCCTCCCTACTACTAACACAACAAATCTCACGCCGGGAACCCCGGCGACCCTGCCTTTCGGCGGCTTTATTATATATGTACGTCTTGGGTTGTCAACCCCCCTTCACCGAATATCACGGTGATCGAATGGGGAGGGACAGGGGTGCCGGTAGCACGTCTGTCCCCGATGGTCCGCGCCCATAGGCCGCAGACTTGTTCCAATAGTCGGGCCTTGCTATAGTTGACCAACGGCCCCTGTAGCTCAGCGGATAGAGCACTGGCCTCCGAAGCCAGGTGCGCGGGTTCGAGTCCCGCCGGGGGCGCTCCTAGAACCATTTCGCCTTGTCCACTATGTTCCTGAGCTCTCTTCCCTCGTCGAACCTGACGCAGTTGTCCATGAAGACCTCGGCCCTGCGTTCCTCCACATATGGCCCATCTGCAGCCATGTGCGGCGTCATCAGCGCTCCGGGCGTCGTCCAGAGCAGGTGATCGGCTGGCAGCGGCTCGGTCTCGTAGACGTCGAGGCCTGCCCCGGCGATCTCTCCGCCGCGCAGCGCCTCTACCAGGTCGTCCAGGACCACCGTGGCGCCTCGGCCGATGTTGATCAGGTAGGCCGTGGGCTTCATCAGTCGGAAAACCGAGGCCGCGAACATGCGCCGGGTCTCTGGCGTCTCTGGCACGGTGACGATAAGGAAGTCCGCGCGCGGCAGGACCTCGGGCAGCCGGTCGGGCGTGTAGAGATTCGAGACACCGGGCGGAGGTTCCGTCGTCCGGGCGTCGACTCCCACCACGGTCATACCGAACTCCGAGCACAGCCTCGCGACCTCGCTGCCGATTGCCCCGACCCCCACGATGACCGCGGTGGCCTCGGGCAGGTAGACGACCGGCGCGCCGGACTTCCACTCGCGCCTGAGCTGCTGTGGGAGGTAGACGTGCAGGCCCCGGCTGAATGCCAGCACGAAAGACATTATGTGCGCGCCGATGTGATCGCTGAAGATGCCTCGCATGTTCGTAACGACCACGTCGCTGTCGATGAGCGCCGGGTGATAGTAGCCCGCTTTCGGCGCCGCCCTGGGGCTCTGGACCCACTGGAGCCGCTTGGCTCGCTGGAACAGCTCGGGGATGACCTCGCCGAAGGCCGCGTCGGCCTCGCCGATCACGTCCATCGCCTCCTCCACCGAGTGGCAGGAGTCTATCTGTATGTCCGGGACCAGCTTCGCCAGTCTGCGGGGCCATTCCTCGGCCTGGTGTTGATTCAGATGGGTCTCGGAGGGCCCGGTGCAGATGATCAGCAGCCTGAAGCCCATTACGAATGCCTCCGTGAGCGGCGTGGTGACGCCCAGTCTAGGTAGCGACGGCGGCTGGTGTCAATGAGGGAGCTACCGAGGGCCGGCGTCTGGCGGGACAGGCGGACCGGTGCGCGTTCACTGGCCTTGGGGTCGCCGATTGTCTAGAATTAGTCTGGCCGGACCCACCCAGACCGGCCTCCGTGCCCCTGTAGCTCAGGCGGATAGAGCAGCGGTTTCCTAAACCGTGTGCCCGGGTTCGAGTCCCGGCAGGGGTACCACCCTTCTCCACCGCATGGTGTAGGCGTCCACGGGTTATCAGCCGGGACGCCTTCATTAGTCGTAACGTCTGTCTTGGTCACGAAATGGTCACGGATTTCCGGCGACTGCATCTCCCAGCACGTCGTCAATGCTCCGAGCAGCAGCCTCTTCCAGCCCCGGCATCACATGAGAATACGTAACGATGGTAAGGGTGATAAAGGAGTGTCCCAAAGCAGACTGGACGACGGCTGGGTGGATACTGGTTGCCAATAACGCCGTGGCGAAAGAATGTCGGACCCTTCATCTCGACGGCGGTGAGGTGACGTTCTCGATCGCGGCGGCGAGCGGAAACATGGCGAAGATGATCTACGGGGCCGGGGGAGATGAGGTCGGTAACGGCGGCGGGGCCGTTTAGGGCTGCCTCGCTACGGCTGCAGTGGGGCCGGAGCGGAGGCCGGTGTTCGGGGCTAA
>CAZENU010000027.1:0-28974 GCA_964513735.1 uncultured Dehalococcoidia bacterium | reverse complement strand
ACTCTCGGGTTTTCCGCCCCTCTCAGGTGTCCCATTATCGCTGACGGTCTACAATCGGCGAGCTGATACCCGACGGGCGCATCATATCGTTCTGCGCCTACAACAGCGTAGGCTACCGCGAAAAAGTCCGCGCCGCTCTGACCGCCGGCAAGATGGCGTAGTTACAGCGGTCTCCAGCCAGGAGAGAAGGGACGAGAGGTAGCGGTCTCTCAGCCTACTTTACTTTGCGGATCTTGTCCGGCCTGTATTGCTCGGACTGGGGGTCGAAGTCGCGCTGGAGCCTGAGATTGCTCTTCAGAGGCAGCTCGACGTGCTGGCCGCCGCGCCGGTGCGACTCCATGAACGCGAAGATGAGCTCGTTGCTGGCCTGGGCCTGCCTCACGCCGCCGCGGGTCGTCGGGTCGCCGGTGTCCAGCGCGTTGACCAGCTCCTCGATGATGGCCAGAGTGGCGCTGATAGCCTCGAAGTCCGGAAACTCCTCCCGGCTCCCGGGCCCGGCCTTGCCGGGGTCGGCGTGCTTGCCCAGACGGCGCAGGTACCACTCGGAGCCGTTGCCGACCATGTAGATGGCGCCTCCCTCGCAGATGACCTCCTGCTCAGAGCCCCGCGGTGTCGTCAGACAGTAGGCGGTAACCCCGTTCTCGTACTGGACGACGCCGTGCCCCCCTGGATCGACCGTCATGACGTCGCCGACGAACTTGTCGCCACCCTGGGTCAGGGTCGCCTGGACCGAGACTGCGCGGCGGTCGCAGTTGAGGAAGTTGATCAGGTCGAACCAGTGGCTGCCCGAGATGAAGATCGGGTCCATGTTGTAAGTGATGATCGTCTTCAGATCGCCGTACTCGCCGCCGTTAGCCAGGTCCCTGGCGGTCTCGTAGCCGGGCGACCACCGCCGGTTGGTGCCCAGATTGAAGGCCACCCCGTTTCGCTCAACCGCCTCGGCCATCGCCTCGGCCTCCGCCAGAGAAGAGGTCATCGGCTTCTCGGCGTAAATGGCCTTGACTCCGGCCTCTGCCGCGTAGATGGTGATCTCGGCTCGCTGCTCCTGCTGGGTGCCGATGCTGATGATGTCCGGCTTCTCCTTCTCTATCATCTCGCGGAAGTCGGTGTAGAGGTGCTCGGCCGGCACCTCGTAGTCCTTCTGGACGCGGTCCAGCGTCTCCTGCTGGAAGTCGGCCGCGGCGACGAACTCGGTCCGCGCGCTCTCGACAAAGCCCTGGGCGTGTGAGAACGGGTATTTGGCCAGGCGGGACGGCCCAAATGTCTCTCTCCAGCCTCCATACAGTCCCGTGGACCGCCATCCGCATCCGATTATCGCCGCGCGATAGGTCTTCAAAACAAGTCCTCCATGTTCTCGGCGCTACAGGTCCTTCTGGTCTGAATCTAGCAAGGCGCTGAAAGCCTTTCGACCATCTCCATGTTGCCCTTCCTGGTTAGGAAGGGCAACATGCTATCGCGATTTCCACTCTGGCTGGCTCTTGGGCGACAGCGGTGTCAGCCGGAACGTCGCCACAATCAGGGGGCGTACCTCGGCTGGCGTGGCGCCCGATCGCGAAACAGGTACAGCTTCGAGTCTTTGAGCGGTATCTCGACGCGAGCCCCGCCGCGTCGGTGCGACTCGACAAAGGCGAATAGCAGCTCGGTGCTGGCCCGGGCGACCCGGACGCCTCCACGCGGCGGTTCCCCGGTGTCCAGCGAGTGGACCAGGTCCTCTATGATGGCCAGCGTGGTGCTGGCGTGCTCGAAGTGCGGGAAGGTGCCCGGGACCATCGCGTTTCTGCCGCGGTGGTCCGGCGGCCCCTGCTCTCGGAGCAGCCACGTGTCGCCGTTCTCGATCGCGGTCATCACGCCTTTCTCGCACACGACCTCGAACTCGCTTCCGCGGCCCGAGAGGAGGGCATACGCGGTAACACCGTTCTCGAACTGTATGATGCCGTGGCCCGACGGGTCCTCCAGCAGGCGGTCGCCCTTCAGCAACGAGAAGTCGCCGCTGTTGGACAGCCCGCCCCGGGAGTCCTCGGGCAGGTGGGCCTGCACCCACGATACCGGGCAGTCGCCGTTGAGGCGCAGCACCAAGTCGAAGTTGTGGCTGGAGCCGTTGAACAACGACGTATTCTGGTAGACGATGATCGAGTTGAGCACCCCGAGGCGTTCGCTGTCGATCACCTCCTTCATCGCGTCGTATCCCCGGTGCCAGCGTCGATTGGTGCCGAGGTTGAAGATCGCGCCGGTACGCTCCACCGCCCCGACTATGGCGTCTACCCCCTCCATGGAGGCGGCCATGGCCTTCTCCGCGTAGATGGCCTTGGCACCGTTCTCGACGGCGTGTACGACGATGTCGGTCCGATGCTCCGGCTGCGTCGCGACGCTGACGATGTCCGGCTGCTCCCTGGCGATCAGCTCCTTGTAGTCGGTGTATTGCCGCTCTTTCGGAACGTCGTACTGGAGGCCGAACTGCTCCATCACGTCCTCGCGGAGGTCGGAGCAGGCCACTAGATCGGTCCTGTCGCAGGCGTAGTAGCCTGCGCCGTGAGAGTAGGGCGGGACTATGGAATTTGAGTCGACCACCTCGTGGTCGATGAACCCACCCATACGGCTGCACCCGATCACGGCGGCTTTGTACGTCTTCATCATGCGCGCTTCCTCGTCCGATCCCCGTCGCGGTGGAGGCCCGATCTTGGCCGCCTCGCACTTTAGCACAGCGTGACGAGTCCCTCAATGTCCTGCACGACGGATTGCCAGTCCAGATTGTGTGGAATGGTCGCCTGTGATAGGATTCAGCTGCTATTCTCTTGGGGAGACCGATGACGACCTCCCGATGGACCTTCATCACCAATCATGGGCTTGTGCTCAGCTATATCTTTCACAATCCGAGCCACACAGCACGGGAGATAGCCAGCCACGTCGGCATCACCGAGCGCACGGCCCACAAGATAATCTCCGACCTGGAAGCGGCCGGGTACATCGAGCGACGCAAGATTGGGCGCCGCAACGTCTATCGCGTCGATCCCGAGGTCCCGCTGCGCCACCACACGAAGTCGGACATTCTAGTCTCCAACCTCCTGGCCGCCCTGACGTCCGAGCCCTCCGTAGAGACGCCCTAGCAGGCCCACGCGGTTCCGGCCCCTCTTCGCTTCCAAAGCTGGCTGCACGCCCACCCGGACCTGTCGATTGGTCGCCGGCTCAATGTGCCGCAGCCCCGTCATTGGGATATAATGACGTTCCCACCCAAGTCCGCGGCGACGGGAGGCCCGTCGTCGCCCTCGGCTGGTATCATGGAATCTGTAAAACGACTACACGATCTACAGCAGATCGACCTGAAGATCGACGAGCTCGAAACCGCAATTGCGGACGTGCGCACCCGACTGGAGGACAACTCCGCCATCGTGGCGGCATCCGCCCAACTGGCGAGGCTGTCCGAGGCCCTGGATGAGGTTGGGGTCGGACGCAGGGCAGCCGAGCGCATCATCGCCAAGACCCAGGAGCGCCTCAAGGGCGTCGAGGCGAAGCTCTACGGCGGCGGGATCAGCAGCGCGCGGGAGATGACCGCGGCGGAGGAAGAGCGCACCTTCGTGGTCCAGCAGCTCAGGCAGCAAGAAGACGAACTCCTGGAGCTGATGGTGGAGACGGAGGACGCCGAGACCGTCCAGGGAGAAGCCCGGGACACACTGGCGGAGCTGGAAGCCAACCAGCCTGCCGAACAAGCCGAACTGCGAGAGTCGGAGAAGCAGACCGCCGCCGAGCTCGACCAGCGACGCCGGCAACGCGGTGAGGTAAACCCGGATATCGCGGCCGACATGCTGGCCCTGTACGAGTCGCTGCGCAAACGCACCAACGGCAGCCCGGTGGCGATAGTTGAGCTGGGCATGTGCCAAGGCTGCAGGCTGACGCTGTCCACCATGGAGCTCCAGCGGGCGAGGACCGCACAGACTCCGGTCAGGTGCAGCAGCTGCAAGCGCATCCTGTACCTGCCCTGAGTCGGCGATGCGCGTAATCGGCTTCTTCCATCTGAGTCCCCAGGGCGGGGACTCCCTGTCCAAGATGGAGCAGGAATTCCAAGAGTTCTGCTCCCTGAATATGCACCAACCGGTCAACATCTTCGCCGCCACCGGAGAGGCCGGTCCCAGGGACGACCCGGCGTACCGCCGCATGATGGACTACCTCCGGCAGTCGGGCAGCGAGTTCCTAGTGGCGGTCCCCGACGCCCGGCACCTGGGAGACGATCTGGAGTCAGTGGCCAGGGCGATAGTCGAGCTCGAGGAGACCGGCGCCGCCGTCAAATGCTTCGACGAGGACCTCCCCGACCCGATCCAGAACGCCTTCCAGACCCTGGGGGTCAAGGGAGTCTCGCGGACGCGCAGCCGCCGGATCAAGGAGTCGATGCAGGCCCGCGCGCTCAAGGGCCAGGCCCTGGGCAAGCCGCCGTTCGGCTACCACATCGGGCCCGAGGGCTCCCTGGAGGTCGTGCCGAGCGAGGCGACCGTGGTGGAGCTCATCTTCCGGCTCTACACCCGCGACGAGATCGGCTTCCGGCTGATAGCCCAGCACCTCAACGAGCGCGGCATCCCTACCCGTCGTGGCTCCAACTGGAGCGTGGTCGGCATACGAGACATCCTGCGCAATCCGGTCTACACCGGCACCTACACGCGGCTCGGTATGCGTCAGCCCAGGACGCACGACGCGATCATCCCGCATGAAGTGTTTCGCGCCGCGCGCGAGCTCACGCAGTCGCGGCGTCCCCTGGGCCGGATATCCAATTTCGAGCCCTTCCTGCTCTCGGGGCTGATCGAGTGCGGATATTGCGGCAACAAGATGATGGGGGTCACGCGGCGGCAGTCCTGGAAGCGCAAGGACGGCCACAGGCAGCGTGGTGTGTACCGCTACTACCAGTGCCAGTCCAGGAACAATCAGAGCGTGTGCGGCTACCACACGTGGCGAGCCTCGCTGCTCGAGGGCACGGTCCTCGGCCAGCTCGGACCGGCACTCCGGGCCAGGGCCGCCGGTGCCGGTGGGAACGAGGCCGAACGCATCCAGGCTCTGAGAGACGCCAGGGTGAAACATGCCGCGCGGCGGCTGACGCAGGCGATGAGGCGTACGGCACGCGGCGAGCTTAAGACAGAGCTGCTTGCAGAGTACCTGGGGGAGCTGGACACGGCACGCAGGGGCGCATCGGGCGAGATCGACTCCGCCGGCGTCGAGGAAACGCTGGCAGGGTGGGACCAGCTAGAGCTGGATACGCGGCGCGACTTCATCGCCTCGCACGTCGCCCGCATTGTGGTGAAAGACGATACCGTGGAGGTCGCGGTCTAGCTATGGAGGCTCGCTAGGAGGGCCTTCGACAAGCTCAGGCCGAACGGGCTCGCTTACCACAGTCGTCGTGAGCCTGTCGAATCACATCTGGTGGCAGCCGGCCCCCTACTGGGCGACGAAGGTCTCGGCTTTGTCGTTGATGCTGACCGTGCAGGTCTTGCCCAACTCGAACCTGCCGCCCAGGGCCAGTCTGTTTTTAACCGTACTGTACTCCTCGGTGCATGCGACGTCGGGGTCGGTCGGCACCGAGTTTATGACCTGTACGACGATGGCCTAGACGCGCTGCCCATAGGTGTCGTCGAACTTCGCGCACCCGCTGGAGAGCCCCGAGACGACGGACGGCGTCAATTCGTTCCCCGGTGGGCCGACGATCGGCGTTTCCCAGCGCTTCGGGTCAGCGCTCTACTCGTCAGATGAGACCTCCCTGACGAAGGCGAGGAAGGGCTCGACCCTGGTCGGGACCAGCGTGACATTGGTGCCGGTCGGAAGTGTCGACCCGTGGTGCTGGCGGCAGCGTATGGTATCTCCCGAGGGCACCCGGACGGCCAGCAGCACCTCGTCGCCTCGGAATTCCCGGGCCGCCACGGCGGACCTGCCGTAGGGGTCGACCAGTACCTGGAAGTCGTCGGCGTGCACCAGAAGATCGATGGCCGACCCCGCGGCGATCTCACTGTCGCCCGCCCTGTAGGGCAGGTCGCCCAGTTCGGTGAAAACGCGCCCGTCACTCCCCGCCCTGCCGGGCAGGAAGTCCGAGATGCCGGTCATTCGCGCCACGAAACGCGTCGACGGCGCGTTGAACAGGGCTTCGGGGGTGTCGATCTGGTCGAGAGCGCCGTCTCTCATGACCGCGATGCGGTCGGCTATGGCGAAGGCCTCTTCGCGGTTGTGGGTCACCAACACCGTGGTCACCTGGTTCTCGCGCAGGATCTGCTCGACCTCGAGGCGCATCTCCGCCCGCATCGCCGCGTCCACGTTGCTGAAAGGCTCGTCCAGCAGAACCGTGACGGGCCGTGGCGCCAGGGTGCGCGCCAAGGCGACCCGCTGCTGCTGCCCTCCCGAGAGTTCGTGTGAGTAGCGGTCCTCCAGCCCCGTGAGCCGCGCCAGGTCCAGCACCTCGGCCACCCGGTGTTGTCGGTCCTGGCGGGAGAGCCTTCCCAGTCCGAAGCGGACGTTCTGAACGACAGTCAGATGAGAGAAAAGGGAATAGTCCTGGAACACCATTCCCACTTGGCGGCGCTCCGGCGGCACGTGGACGGCGGGAGAGGAAACCAGCCGTTCCTGGATGCGTATCTCGCCGCGCTCCAGCGTCTCAAAGCCCGCGATGGTCCGCAGCAGCGTCGTCTTGCCGCAGCCGCTGGGGCCGAGGACGGACAGTATCTCCCCGGGCGCCAGCACGAAGCTGACACGGTCGATCGCCACGACCTCGTCGAACCTCTTGGTGGCATCCACGCACTGGACAACCGGCCCGCTCATACCTGCAACCTCTCGCCTCTCCAGACCAGCGCTGCTATGGGTATCGAGGATACCAGCACGAGCATGAGGGCAGGCGCCGCCGCCCTGGCGTAGAACGCCTCGGAGGAGGCCGACCAGACCGCCGTGGCCAGGGTCTGGAAACCGAGCGGTCCGAGTATGAGCGTCGCCGGCAGTTCCTTAATGGCGACGAGAAACACCAGTGCGACGCCGACCAACATGCCGGACCGCATCTGTGGGACGGTCACCGTGAGCAGTGTCTGCAGCGGCGTCCGGCCAAGCCCCCTGGCCGCCTCCTCGAGCCCAGGGCTGGCCTGCATCATGGCGGAGCGGGTCGCGCCCAGCGCCATCGGCAGAAAGAGGACGACGTAGGCGAAGAGCAGCATCCACCCGGTCTGATAGACCGGACGCACTACGTTGACCCCTACGAAGACGAGCGAGAGGGCGACGACGACCCCCGGCAGGGCGTAGCCTGTGAAGCTCAGGCGCTCCACCAACTGGCTGATCGGCGACGGGTACCGCACGGCTAGAGCCGCTATCGGGACCGAGCAGGCGGTGGTCACCAGCGCGGCGGCCCCAGATATTAGCACAGAGTTCCACAGCTCGCCCCAGAGCAGCATCTCCCGCTCGCCGACGGCTATGCCCTGCCCGACCCAGTAGCCCAGGACCGCCACCGGCCCGGCCACGGCGGCCAGCCCCACGGCTGCGCACAAGGCGACAGCGGGCCACCGCCAACGACCCAGCGGCACCACCGTGGGCGGACGCGCGGCGCCGGGTCCGGTCCGGTAGTAGCGCGCCCGCCCTCGGGACCGGGCCTCCAGCACCAGTACGGTGGCCGCAACGGCCACCAGCACCAGGGACAGACTCGAGGCGACGCTTCGATCGAAGGACGTCTGATACTGCTGGTATATCGCCCAGGTGAAGGTCTCGTAACCGAGCAGCGACACCGCGCCGAAGTCGCTGAGGGTGTACAGAGCGACAAGAAGCGACCCCGACGCGATCGCGGGCTTGAGCTGCGGCAGGGTCACCCTGAGCACAGCGACTGCCGGTCTGACGCCCAGGCTGCGCGCCGAGTCCTCAAGCGCCGGGTCGAGTCCGTTCAGCGCCCCTTTGACTATCAGCAGGACGAGGGGATAGTTGAGCAGCGCCAGCGTCAGCGTCGTGCCGCTGAGCCCGTATATCTCGGGCAGGCGTTGCACACCGAAGGGGCCATCGAGGATATCGCGCAGGAGGCCGGTGGGCCCCAGGGCGGACACGACGACCAGCGCGCCCACGTAGCTCGGCACGACGAGGGGCAGCACGGAGACGACACTCCAGAAGCGCCGCAGCGGGATGTCGGAGCGCACGGTCAGCCACGCTAAAGACACGCCGAGCGCCATCGACACCGTCGTAACCGTCGCCATCAGGACCACGGACCGCCACAGGATCTCGGCAGTCCGCGCCCGGAAGAGCAGGCTCCATGTCTCCTCAGAAGCACCCGCTCCGCGAATCACCAAATAGGCGAGCGGCGCGACCATCGCCAGCGCGATGAGCGTAGCCGGTAGCCACAGCACCGCCGGCGGGCCGCCTCGGCCGCCGAGCAGCCGCAGACCGCCGAACGAGGATGGAGCTGCGCGAGTGTTGCCGGTCGCCAGAGGAAACTGCCCCCTACGGAATGATTCCCAGGTCCCTGAGCATCGCCTGGGTTTCCTTGAGGCCTTCGAGCGATGCCATATCGACCGATGGGTTGTTGATCTCGTCCAAAGACGCCAGCAGGCCATGGGTCTTGACGTCGCCGACCAGGGGGTACTCGAAGGTCGTGCTGGCGAAGTACTGCTGTGACGGCATCGAGAGCATGAACCGCAGGAACTTTTCGGCGTTCTCGCTGTTCTTCGCGGTGTTCAGAATGCCGGCGCCGGCCACGAGGACTATGCTGCCGGGACCCCCATCGGCGAGGTGGTGGTTGCGGGCGCCGAACCCCTCGCCGTCCTTCTCGATGAAACGGTACAAATAGTAATGGTTGACGAAGCCGACGTCGATCTCACCGGACGCGGCCGCGGCCACCAGGGGTGTGTTCTTGGGGTACTCCCGGGGCTCGTTGGCCTTGATCCCTTGAAGCCACCGTCGTGTCCGCTCGTCGCCCCACATCAATCTCATGGCGGCGACCATCGCCTGGAACGAGCCGTTGGATGGAGGCCAGCCGATGCGACCTTTCCATTTGTGGTCGGTGAAGCCCTCCATCGACGACGGCAGGTCGGTCTCGTCCAGCCTGTCGGTGTTGTACACCACGACCCTGGCGCGGCCCGATATGCCCACCCAGCGCCCGTCCGGCGACCGGGCCCAGTCCGGGACCCTGGCGAGCAGGTCATCGGGCAGTGTTGACAGCCGGTCCACAACAGCCGCGAGGCCGCTGGGATCCTGGGCAAAGAATACGTCCGCTGGAGACGCGTCTCCCTCCTCCAGGATCAGCAGGGCCACCTCCGACGTGCTGCCCCACTTGACCTTGACGTCGATGCCGGTGGCGTCTTTGAACTGCTCAATGATCGGGCCGACCAGGTCGTCGCTGCGACCCGAGTAGACAACCAGGGAGCCCGGCCCCGGCGATGCCGCCGTTTCGTCGTCGCTCCCGCACCCTGCGACCAGCAGGATGGCCAGCGAGAGCAGCGCCGCGTATGCGACCGAATCGACGCCGGCTACCCTCGCCGCGGCCCTTCGAATTGGACATGTTAGCAACGGCACAGACATTCGCAACGTCTCCACTTAGAGTTAAATTAAGCCTATACTAAGGTTCTACGGAAGTCAGCCTTCATTGTTTCAGTATATGCCTACGCATCCTGGCGGTCCACCTCCCTTATTCGTTGACTTAACGCCGACGCTGGTGATACCCTCATACCACCCCAGGATCGAAGGCCATCCCATAAATGGCGTCCCGCGAATCGACATCGACCCTCCCTCCCAGGCCCGAGGCACGCCTCTCGCCGGCCGTCGAGAACTACCTGATATCCATCATCCAGCTTGGCGAGCAAGAGCTGCGTGTAACGCCTACCCAACTCGCGGAGCAGCTCAAACGCCTGCCTGTGGGGGAAGGACTCGGCACGTCGCTGCCCTCGGTTGGCGGCATGCTGCGGCGGATGGTGCGCGAGGGGCTCGTCAAGATGGCGCCCGGCAAGGAAGTCGTGCTGACCGCCAAGGGACGGGTGGCCGCCGAGGAGATGGTGCGCAGGCACCGGCTGGCCGAGCGGATGGTCGTCGACCTGCTTGGCTTGGACCTTCACAGGGCCCACGTCGAGGCCCACCGGCTTGAGCACGCCATCTCCGCGGAACTCGAGGAGAAGATAAACGAGCGCCTGGGAAGCCCGGCGACGTGCCCCTTCGGCCACCCGATACCGGGTAACGGCCACGTCGTCTCAGCCGAGGCGATGGCGCTGAGCATGGCGGGCGAGGGACAGAAGCTGGTGATCGACCGCGTCCCGGAGGACGACCAGGCACTGCTGGAGTACTTCGTGACTAACCACCTGGTCCCTGCCGAGCCCGTGGTGGTCACCGAGGCCGCCCGCTACCGCGGCGTGGTCAGGCTGGCCTGCCACGGCAACGACGTGGTCGTCAGCTACGAAGTCGCGGAGCGCATCTGGGTCCGCGAAGAACCTTCCGGAGATGTCTAACCGCATGACTCGTGGCGGCTAGAACATCCGGCCCTGGGGTCGGGCGCCGTCTTTGGGGTAGTCGATGCCCAGGTGCTCGTAGGCGCGGCGGGTGGCGACGCGACCGGACCTGGTGCGGTCCAGAAATCCCATCTGCAGCAGGTATGGCTCGTAGACTTCCTCTATCGTCTCGGCCTCTTCGCTCAGCGATGCGGCCAGCGTCTCGACTCCCACGGGCCCACCGTTGAATTTTTCGATGATAGTCCGCAACACCAGGTGGTCCGAGTCGTCCAAGCCGAGGCCGTCGACCTCCAGCCGGGCCAGCGCGTCCCTGGCGACCTCTCCGGTCACCACGTTGTCGGCCATCACCTGCGCGTAGTCCCGGACCCGCTTGAGCAGCCGGTTGGCCACTCGTGGCGTGCCGCGGGCCCGGTTGGCGATTTCCCTCAACCCATCGCCCTCGGAGTCGATGGCGAGGATGCGCGCTGAGCGGTTCACGATCTTGAACATGTCCTCCGTGGTGTAGAAGTCGAGGCGGTGTACGACACCGAAGCGGTCTCGCAGCGGAGCGCTGACCATGCCGTAGCGGGTAGTCGCCCCGATGAAGGTGAAGGGCTTGATCGCCAGGTTCATGCTCCTCGCCTTCAGCCCCTTGTCGATCACCCAGGATACGAAAAAGTCCTCCATGGCGGGGTAGAGGACCTCCTCCACGACCCGGCTCAAGCGGTGAATCTCGTCCACGAACAGGATGTCGTCTTTCTGGAGCTGGGTGAGAATGGCCACCATGTCGCCTGGACGCTCGATGGCCGGGCCCGATGTGGTCTTGATCCTGACGTCCATCTCGGTGGCCATGATGTTGGCCAGCGTCGTCTTGCCCAGGCCGGGCGGTCCATATAGCAGCGTATGGTCGAGTGCTTCACCCCGCTGCTTGGCGGCGGTGATGCCTATCCTGAGGTTGTCCTTGAGGCGTTCCTGCCCGATGTAGTCTTCTAGACGGCGGGGCCTCAGACTCGTGTCCAAGACGGTGTCGTCTTCGTGGGGCTTGCCCGAGACGATGCGCTCGTTCAACTTCACGCTCTGCTTTCGGGGAAAAGCGTCGCCTATTAGAACTGGTGTTCATTCTATGGATGGCCTCTGAGGGTGTCAAGAAGGGCTGTCGATGGTCTGTGATTCCGTCAGTGCAAATGTCATCCTGACGAGTCCGCAAGGAAGAATATGAGGCGGGGTTTGTCGAGGATGCGAGGACGGAAGAACCGGACCCACCACCCCAGACCCTTGCATCCTTGGTTACGTGGGAGGGAGCGGTAGACCGACAGATCTTTGGTTTTCGAGACCGTAGTGAAGCGGTGGTCGCTGCTCCCACTCCTAAGAGGAGCCCGAACAGTTGCACAGACCTAGTAAAACGCTTGACATTCAAGACAGTTGCTTTACTTCGTTCAGGATGACAGTGGAGGCAGGCACGCCGGGGTATTTGGTATGCAACCATGACGACCAAAGACTGCGAAGGTGTCAACTCCCAAGGAGCAGACCATGCCAATACCGCAGCCTAAGGATACGCCGGGTGATACCGGCTGGTTCGTCCACTGGGGCATCTACTCCGCCGCGGCCCGTCATGAGTGGGTCAAGCAGAGCGAGAAGCTAATCGACATGGTGCGCAACATCAACCCCGGCGTGCTAATCAACAACCGTAGCGGGGTGCCGCAGGACTTCCACACCCCGGAGCAGTTTGCGCCACGCGGGTGGCTCCGGGTCGGCAGCAAGCCCGTCGTGTGGGAGGCATGCCAGACCCTGGACGAATCGTGAGGCTACGACCGCGACAACCTGGACACCAAACGTCTATACGTGCACGTCTCCGCGTGGCCACTGAAGCACCTGCACCTGGACGGATTCAAGGGCAGAGTGGAGTACGCGCAATTCCTAAACGACGCATCCAAGATCAAGACCGTCGACCTGACGGCGCGGGTGCAGTCCAGCGCCGTCTACCACAAGGAGGCCACCAGGAGCGCCGCCGAGACGCTCGCCCTGGAGCTTCCAATATAGCGTCCCGACGTCCTAGTGCCCGTGGTGGAGTTTTTCCTGAAGGACTAGGGGGGAAGGCTGGGGTTTAGGGGCTAGGGGCTGGAGGCTAGGGGCTGGAGGCTAGGATCTGGGGGCTGGTTAGAATAGCCGGAGGAGATGTGGGCGAAGTGCGACCTGGCCGATTCTCCTCGCTACTCAAGCAACCGGACCACGACACTGAAGCGTCTCATGGCGCAGGTAGATATCAGCTCTTGGTACTCGACCACCTCGGCCCGGTTCCAGCTAGCACCGTCGGTCAGGACCGCCCCGGCGACCGGCATCTCGTCGCCCTCGTAGCGGTAGAGCTGACCGAGAGGCTGCCCGTCCTCGGTGCGCAGGAACCACACGGCGGCGGGAATGCGCGTCATTCGGTCTTCCTCGGTCGCGGCTAGATGGCCTCGTCGATCACGGCGTCCAATCCTAAGTCCGTAGTAGTTGGCCGTCAAACCCAGCCGCGCTCAGGCGTCCAGGGTTCGCCAGCGCACGTTGACGGGACGCGCTGTATAATTCGGACGCTCCCGCCTGATCTCAGCGACCGTGTCTCCTATGAACAGCCGCCCGAATCCTCATAAACGCGCAGACGAAGGGGCCGTCCTCAGATACCTGGACGACGGCCTCGTGCTGCGTCGTGGCAGGGTCGAGGACACCGAGGCCCTGGCCGACTTCACCGCGACCCACGTTGGACCCGAGTCACCGGACGAGGAAATCCGGCTGTGGGCGCAAGACCTCATGAAATGCGCGCTCCCTGGCTTCGGTCCGGCGGACTTCACGGTAGTAGAGGACACCCGCACCGGCGCCATTGCCGCAACGCTCAACCTGATTTCGCAGACCTGGTCCTACGAGGGCGTCGAGTTCGGCGTCGGCCGCGTCGAACTCGTGGGCACCGACCCCGACTACAGGCTGCGGGGTCTAATGCGAGCGCAGCTCGAGACAGTCCACGAGTGGAGCGCGGAGCGAGGCGAGATGGTCCAGGCCATCACGGGTATCCCGTGGTTCTATCGCCGGTTCGGCTACGAGATGGCAATGGAGCATATGGGCGGCCGGATCGGCGCCGTCGCCGACGTGCCTGACTTGAAGGGCGGGGGCGCGGAGCCCTACGCACTGCGCGCCGCCACCGACGCCGACGTGGTGTTTCTGAGCCGGCTCTATCAGACCTCGACGGAGCGCTACGCCGTGTCCTGTGTCCGGGGCGAGGAGATGTGGAGGTACGAGCTCTTCCGCCGCCGGGAAGGCGCGATGAACCGCTTCGAAACGCTCGTAATCGAGTCCCAGCATGGCGGCGCGGCCGGCTACTTGCTACTGATGCCGGGGCTGAGCGACGGCGTGCTAGCAGCCGTCTCCTACGAGCTGGCACCCGAGGTCTCCTGGATGTCGGCCACGCCCTCCGTTCTGCGCCGGCTTCGTGCCATAGGCGAGCGCCGGGCTGAGGGAGGCGGGCCCTTCCACTCCATCCGCCTCGCGTTCGGGTCGGAGCACCCCTCCTACGAGATCGCAGGCGACATGCTTTCCCGCTTCGAGCGCCCCTACGCGTGGTTCATACGGGTGCCAGACATGCCCGCCTTAGTCGGACACATCGCGCCCGCTCTTGAGCGCCGGCTCGCCGCCTCATTCGCGGCGGGCTACTCCGGCGAGCTCAAGCTCAGCTTCTTTGACGACGGACTGAGGCTGGCTTTCCAGGGCGGCCGGCTGGCCGCGGCCGAAGGCTGGCGGGCCGGCAAGCGCGACAACCGCCTGGCGCCCAAAGAACGCGACGCCCTCTTCCCTGGACTCATCTTTCATCAACTCCTGTTCGGCTTCCGCTCGGTGGAGGAGTTGGAGCACGCGTTTCCCGACTGCATCGTCAGCTCGGACCACTCCCGCGCGCTACTGAACGTGCTGTTCCCAAGGCGCACGTCTCGGATCTGGGGGCTCGAATGACGAGAGTCGGAGACGCCGTCGAAACGACGGGCCTCACCGACCTGGGCAGCGGTCTCGTCCTCAGGGGCGCCACGGTCGACGACACCGAGCGGATCGCGGCCCTGATCGAGGACAGGGGCGGCGACCTGGGCGAGTCGCGTCCGTACATCGTGACGTGGACCCGGGATCTGATGGCGGGCAACCTTCCCGGGTTCTCGCCCGGCGACTTCACTGTCGTCGAGGACACCGGCACCGGCCGAATCGTCTCGACCCTCAACCTGATCTCGCAGACGTGGTCCTACGAGGGCATCGAGCTCGGCGTCGGTCGCGTCGACGCCGTCGTCACGGACCGTGGATACCGCAGACGCGGGCTGTCGAGAGCCCAGATGGACCTCGTTCATCGCTGGAGCGCCGAGCGGGGCGAGAAGGTGCTCGGTATCACCGGCATCCCCTGGTACTATCGCCAGTTCGGCTACGAGCTCTCCCTGGTCTGGAAGGGTGGCCGCAGAGGACACGCCGGCGACGTGCCTCGCCTCCCCGACGGCGAGACCGAGCCCTACCGTTTTCGGACAGCCACGGAGGCGGACCTGCCTCTGGTGACAGCGCTCTACGGCGAGGGCATGAAGCGCTACGCCGTCTCCTGTATACGAAATGAGGAGATGTTCCGGTACGACCTGAACGCTCCCGTGGACAAGGCCACTCACTGGAACATCACGACGATCATCGAGCCGACCGCCGGCGAACCGGTCGGCATGCTCAGGCGGGGCCACAGGCTACAGGACGGCGTGATGGCCACCGGCATTTACGAGCTGCGAGCGGGGACGCCGTGGCCGGCCGTGACGCCCAGCGTCATACGGTACCTCCACGCCACGGGCGAGGAGTACGTCAGACGCGACGGTGTTGAGTATTCGGGAAGCTTCGCGCTGTCACTGGGTGTCGAACACCCCGCGTACGGAACGATGGCGGACCGGCTGCCGGTGGTCGAGCCGCCCGACGCCTGGTACCTGCGTGTGCCGGACCTGCCGGACTTCCTCCGGCACGTCGCGCCGGCGCTGGAGCAGCGGCTGAAAGAGACGATCGGAGCGGCGCACACGGGGGATCTGGTGCTCGGATTCGTCCACGGCGGCCTGCGCATGCGTCTGAAGGAAGGCAGGATCTCGTCGGTGGAGTCCCGGACGCCCACCCAGGACGACCTGTCGGCCACGGACGCCACCGTCGACGCGCTGTTTCCCGGGCTCGTCTTCCTGCAACTGCTGTTTGGGTTCCGGTCGTTGGAGGAAATCGAGTATGCTTACCCCGACTGCAAAGTTACTTCCAACGAGGCCCGCGCCCTGCTCGGCGCGCTTTTCCCCAAACGACATTCGATGGTCTATGCGATACAGTAACGGCGCGAAGACTCACGGAGGCCGGAGGTCGAGTTGGTCTGGGTAGTCGTGGGGCTCATGATGCTGGCGATGACGGTCGTCCTGGTCGGCGGCATTGGCGCCGCTCTGCCCAGGGCCCACTCCGTATCGCGCAAGGCCCAGTTCAACCGCTCGCAGCGGGACGTCTGGATGACCATAACCGACTTTGGGCAGCAGGTCACATGGCGTAACGAGTTGTGCCACGTGGAGCGGCTGCCCAACGAGGGCGGGTTTGAGGTGTGGAGGGAGACCGATCACCGAGGTCAGGCCCTCACGCTGGAGACCGTCGAGTCGGCGCCGCCGCGACGTCTCGTCAGGCGGATAACCAACGACGACCTGGGCTTCGGTGGAAGCTGGATCCTCGAAGTGGAGGAGGTCGGCGAGATCACCGTGGTCACCGTCACCGAGGACGGGGAAGTCTACAACCCCTTCTTCCGGTTCGTCTCCCGTGTGATCATGGGCCAGGCGGCGACGATAGAGAGCTACCTGAAGGCCCTGAGCGGCAAGCTCGGCGTAGACGTCACCATCATGAGCGGCTAGTAGAGTGCTTCGGTTGCACAAATCGCGGGGGACCCGATGACCAGAGAAGCGTACATCGCATTACGTATAGAGATGATCGAGAAGGAGTTGGAGGAGCTCAAGCAGTTTGTCGCTGGAGGGCACGGCAACGTTTCCAAGCTAAGGGGTATTGGGCTAGGGGCGGAGATCACAGACGAGGAGATCGACGCAGCGAAGCAATCGCTCTTCAAAGGTATTGATCTCGTTGACTCCAACTAACCTCGTTGTCGTCGACACTCATGCGTTGGTGTGGTACTTGGAGGAGCGTTCGAGACTATCCGCAGATGCCCGTGGAACCTTTAACGCGATAGAGAACGTTGCTCGCATGGGCATTGTTCCTACGATAGGTCCTAGCCGAGCTGATGCACATCTCCGAGGTAGGCAGGACTCCCATCGAGTTCGTCAAGGTCCTTAGGCAAATCCGGGGCAGCCAGCACTTCGATGCGGTTGCCCTGGACGTCGATGTCCTGCTGAGGATGCATCCGCTCCGGGGGCTCGAACTTCACGACAGGGTTGTAGTTGCTACCGCGCTGTCCTTAGGAGCCAAGCTCGTCACCCAGGATGAGGCTATTCGGAGTTCCGGCGCCGTGGAATGCATCTGGTAGCCGTCTGCATGACATATTCTCTTCCGAGCACGTGAGGCTTTACGAGAATCGACCGTAGACACTAGATTACAGGAGGTTTGTGACTTGACCAGGATAATGGTGATAGTGGGGCATCCGCAGGACGCGTTCGAGCGAGCGGCCGGTACGGTGGCCAAGCACCTGGCCCGGGGCGACGAGGTGATGCTCGTCACCCTGACCACGGGCGTCGTCACACACGCCTTCAACGTGTTCCCCGCGACTGGCGACGAGAAGCTGAAGGACGTCGAGAAGGTAAAACAGAGCAAGCGCGACGAGTTCGATCGCGCGGCCAGAGTCCTAGGGGTAACCGAGTGGCAGGTCCTCGACTTCCCCGAGAGCCCGATGCTCCTGGGCATGGACGAGTACGTGACCGTAGTCAACATGCTGCGCGAGTTCCGCCCCGACGTCGTCCTGTGCCCGCACCCCGTGGAGGTGGGTCGGCAAGACCACATGGACGCCGGCAGGTTCGCCGTCGCGTGCGTCGACTACGTCCGGACGGACGGCTTTCCGTCACCGCTGGCCCCGCACACGGTGCCCCACGTGTTCATGTTCTACTACCCCGGCTTCGACTCCGATCAGCTCTTGGGGACCGCCCGCCACCAGGCGGACGTCGTGTTGGACATAACCGCCGTCATAGACAAGAAGAAGGCGGCGATGGCCGAGTTCGCGGGCACGCAGGCCAAGGCGCGGGAGGACTACGCGTCCAAGACAGCCAGCCTGCTGGAGCACGTCGACGGCCACGCCGGGTACATGAACGGCATCGGGTACGCGGAGCAGTTCTCGCGCTTCAAACGGCCGGTATCGCAGTACCTGCCTCTGGGGGAGTAGGGAACCAGGTCAACGGGTACGGGGTACAGGGTTTGGGGTAAGAACGGCGGCGATAGTGGAGCGTCATGAGTGACGTGTTGCTGACGGAGGACGAGTTGCTGTTGAGGTCGTCGGTGCGCGAGCTCGCGGACAAAGAGCTGGCGCCGCGGGCCTCCCACTACGATCAGAACGAAGAGTTCCCGTGGGAGAACCTGCGTCGGATGGCTGCGATGGGCCTGTTCGGCCTCACCGTCGACGAGGCCTACGGCGGCAGCGGCGGCACGGCACGGCAGCTCGCGGTGGTCATCGAGGAGATCGCCCGCGGCTGCGGTGCGACCAGTGTCATCTACCTGGCACACTTGTCTCTGTGTACCCAGTTCCTCCACACGTTCGGCACCGAGGACCAGAAGCAGCGGTTCGTTCCACAGCTTGTCAGCCTGGACCGGATCGGAGCGTTCGCACTCACCGAGCCCGGCGCCGGTAGCGACGCCGCGGCCATACGCACCACCCTCACGCGGGTCGACGGCCACTACGTGCTGAACGGCACCAAGCTGTTCACCACCAACGCCGTCGAGGCCGATACGTTCGTGGTCCTGGCGACCCATGCTCCGGCACAGCGGACCCGCGGAATCGACGCGGTGGTGGTGAAGCGCGACACTGAGGGCTTCACGATCAATCCGCAGCACGGTAAAATGGGGATGCGCGGCTCGTCGACGGCGGAGCTGGTGTTCGACGACTGCCCGGTGCCGGAGCAGAACCGGCTGGGGGCGGAGGGCGAGGGATGGGCGCAGACGATGGAGCTGCTGAACACCAGCCGCGTGGGCATTGCCGCGCAGTGCGTGGGGCTGGCCGAGGCCGCCTACAAGGCCTCGGTGCGTTACGTCGGTCAGCGAGAGACTTTCGGGCAGCAGCTCGGCGGGTTTCAGTCGGTGCGCTGGACCATCGCGGACATGGCCACGGAGATCGACGCGGCGCGCCTACTCGTACACCGGGCCGCGACACTGCTGGACCGCGGGATGCCCTTCGCCACCGAGGCGTCGATGGCCAAACTGTTCGCCTCTCGGGTCGCCGTCGAGAGCGCACACCGGGCCGTCCAGATACACGGCGGGACCGGATATTTCGCGCCGACCACGGCGGAGCGGCTGTACCGGGACGCCCGGGTCACCGAGATATACGAGGGCACGTCCGAGGTGCAGCGCATGATAATCTCGCAGGACATCCTTGGCGGATGAGGTCCAGCATAAGCAAGTGACACGGCAAACGTCGGACGGCGCGGAAGACAGGTACCTGGGACTGCTTGCCGAGTACTCGCATCGGACCGCGTGGGAGAACCTGGCCACGGAGACGGTGCACGAGGTCAAGCGTCGGACGCTGGACAGCATCGGGGTTGCCGTTGCCGCCTTTGACAAGGACGCCCCGTCCATCGCACGCGCCTACGCCGTGGAGCTCACCCACCCCGACGGGGCGACTTTGTGGGGCCTTGAAACCAGGGTCGCGCCCGAAGCGGCCGCCTTCGCCAACGGCGTGATGGTCCGCTACCTGGACTACAACGACACCTATTTATCGCTGGAGCCTCTGCATCCCAGCGACGTCCTGCCCGCGCTGATGGCGGCTTGCCAGTATCGCCAACGTTCCGTCCGCGACTTCATAACAGCAGCGGCCGTGGCGTACGAGGTAGGCGTTTCCCTGTGCGACGCCGCCAGCATCCGGGCCCACCGGTGGGACCACGTGATGTATACGTCCATCGGCGCCGCCTGCGGTGTGGGTAACCTCCTGGGATTGAGTGTGCCCGAGATCGCCAACGCCATCGCCATTACGGTCGTGCCCCACGCGCCCATGCGACAGACCAGAGTGGGCGAGCTATCGATGTGGAAGGGCGCGGCGGCGGCCCGGGCCGTCAGCCACGCGGTCTTCGCGGGCCTGCTCGCCGAAAAAGGCCTCACCGGCCCCTCGATGCCCTTCGAGGGCGAGATGGGCTTCTTTCGCCAGCTTCTCGAGGGCGGCTCCTTCGATCCGACGGCGCTCGATGGCATCGAGGCCGGGACGCCACCGCGACGGATCCTCGACACCTACGTGAAGAAGTGGCCGGTGGAGTACCACGCCCAGAGTGCCGTGGACGCCGCCATCGAGCTGAGAGACGATCTGGACGGCGCCGCCATCGAGTCCGTCCAGATCGAGACCTTCAAGACCGCCTACGAGATCATCGCCAAGGACCCTGAGAAGTGGGTCCCTCGGACTCGGGAGACGGCCGACCACTCGCTCCCCTACATAGTGGCCGTGAGCCTGACCGACGGCACGGTGACCAAGGACTCCTTCTCGGAGGACAGGCTCCGCGACCCCGGCCTCGCCGAGCTTCTGGGCAAGACCACCCTGGTCGAGGATGACGAGCTGACGGCCGGATACCCGAAGGGCATTCCCAACCGGGTGCGGGTAACGACGAGTGGAGGCAGGTCGTTGGAGAGATCGGTGAGCTTCCCCAGGGGTCACGCGATGAACCCGATGACCGACTCCGATCTCGAGGGCAAGTTTTTCGAAAACGTGGCCGGGCGCTGGCCCGGGGAGCGGGCACGCCGGACAGCCGGCCTGGTCTGGGACCTGGAGAACCAGCCGGACCTGGAAGGGCTGATGGAGGCGATTCAACTGTGAGCTGGCTGCTCGATGGACCGCGCGAGGAGAGCGCCGGCGCGCGGTTCCGTCGGATCTTGGACTCGGCCGAGCCCACCGCGGTACCGGGGGCGTTCAACGCGATGAGCGCGCTCATCGCCAGGAAGGCCGGCTTCGAGGCGCTCTATCTGTCGGGTGCGGCTTTCTCGGCCAGCCTGGGCCTACCAGACGTGGGCCTGATCACCCTCGACGAGCTGGTGGACCAGACCAGGCGAATAGTCCGGGCGAGCGGCCTTCCTGTTCTGGTGGACGCCGATACCGGCTTCGGCGGGGCCCTCAACGTCGTCCGCACCGTCAAAGACCTGGAGGATGCGGGCGCCGCCGCAGTGCAGATCGAAGACCAGGTCAATCCAAAGCGCTGCGGCCACCTGGCCGGCAAGTCCGTTGTCCCGGCCGACGAGTTCGCCGAGAAGGTGAGGGCCGCGGACCAGGCCCAGACCGACCTTGTGGTGGTCGCCCGGACCGACGCCAAAGGCGTATATGGAATGGACGAGGCGATACGGCGCGCGCGGCTTTACAAAGAGGCGGGCGCCGACCTGATATTCCCGGAAGCCCTGGAGTCGGAGGACGAGTTCAAGGCCTTCGCGGACGCCGTCGGCGGACCGCTTCTCGCCAACATGACCGAGTTCGGAAAGACGCCCTACATCTCCGTCGACCGGTTTGGCGAGCTGGGCTACACCGTCGTCATCTTCCCCGTGACAGCCTTGAGGGTAGCGGCCAGGGCGATGGAGTCCGTACTGGCGGACCTGCGACGCGACGGCACGCAGAAGGCGTGGGTCGACCGCATGCAGACACGTCAGGAACTCTATCAGCTCATCGAGTACGACCGGTACCAAGAGCTGGACAGCCGGATCTTCTTTGGAGGAACAGGCGAGGAGACATCAGAATGACCGACCAGCCCTTCAGTCCCGGACTCGACGGGATCATAGCGACCAACAGCAGCGTCTCGTACCTAGACGAGGCCAACGAGCAGATCGTGGTCCGCGGCTACGACCTGATCGAGCTCGCCCGCAACCTGCGGTATACCGACGTCGCGTACCTGGTGGTCTACGGCGATCTCCCCGACCGGGCCTCGGCGGACTCGTTCTGCCTCGCCCTCAAGAGCGGCTCGGACCTGCCTGACGACCTGTACCGGCTGCTGGAGCTCATGCCCAAGCGCACCAGCGTCATGGACGCTCTGCGGACCGGTATCTCCTACCTGGCCGGGCACCTCGACCCGGACCTGCTGCGGGATACGTCACGTGAGGCGAACCTGACCAAGGGCGCCAGCCTGCTGGCCCAGGCTCCGGCCGTCGCCGCCAACGCCTACCGCGCCCTCAACGGACTTCCGTTCGTGAAACCCGACCCCCAGCTTGGCTACGCGGAGAACTTCCTGTACATGCTCAAGGGCGAACGTCTGGACGCCACGGCGCTCGACGTCTTCGACCGCATCCTTATCTGCTACATCGAACACGAGATGCCCAACTCGACCTTCGCGGCACGGGTAATCGCCTCGACCCTGTCCGACATGTACGGAGCGGTGGCCGGAGGCGTGGCCTCGCTGAAGGGCCCGCTCCACGGCGGCGCCAACGAGGCCGCCATCGCCATGATGCTCGAGATACAGGAGCAGGGCGGCCCGACCAGGGCGGAGCCGTACATCATGGAGAAGCTCGGGCAACGGGCGAGAATCATGGGCTTCGGGCATCGCGTCTACATGAAGAAGCACGACCCCCGCGCCCTGTTCCTGGGCGAATACATCGACGGGCTTGCGGGACGCGTCCCCGACGGCCGGGACTTGAGCGAGATCTATCGCACGGTCGAGCATGTCATGGAGCGGGAGAAGGGACTCTTCCCCAACACGGACTACCCCATCGCGCTGCTCTTTTACCTGCTGGGCATTCCGGTGCCGCTGTACACGCCCGTGTTCCTGTGCTCGCGAGTGGCGGGACTGGTGGCGCACGTCGTAGAGCAGCACGATGACAACAAGCTCTTCCGACCGCGCCTCGCATACGAAGGAGCGACGGGCCTGCATCCCCCGTCCGCGCCCATCTCCGCCTGCTAGCGCAGAGCGCGGAGGGCTGCGGTACTGCGGAATCGTCGGGCGCTAAGGGACGCGGGGCTCGGGGGCGTTGGGCGAGCTCTCGTGGGACCGGATGAACGCCCGGATGCGCTCCTCGTCGAACTCGTCGAAGGCGTCCAGGAAAGTCCAGGCGGTCAGGGCGATGCGGGTGTCCATGTACAGATAGGGCGTCATTATCACCTTCTGCCCCTGGGCAACCGCCGCTTCCACGAGACCTGTCAGTTGGGCGATCAACTCCTCACAGCCGTCCGGACAGTTGTAGTGAACGCCGATGCCACCGTGCTCCAGATTGTGCACCAGCACTTCGTCGGGGATCCGGACGCCGTGGACGCCCCACGGCGCCAGCGGCGAGCCGTAGTGCGGTCCGGAGGTGGCCGGCACCGAGCTGTACGGCGGGTGCAGGTCGCCGCGCTGCACGTGGTCGGTGCCCTGGTCGGGGAACCGCCCACCCGGCCCGGTAGGCGCGGGTCCGCGGGTCTGGCCCGGGAAACCGACGGATACGGGCTCGTCGAAAGCCGTGAGCCGCATGGTGACGCGGGCGCTGGCGATGTTGAAAATGCCATAGCTGCCCATCAGGAGCGCCAGCTCCCGAAACTGCACAGAGCCGCTGGCCTCGACCCGCCGGACGAGAAAATCTTCCGCGTCGATCCATACGCTCACGCGCCCGTGGGGTTCAAGCTCGCCGAACATCTCGAGCGACTCAAGCACGAGAAGGTGCGCATCCGCCCCGGCACCGAACGACGCCTCCACCTCGGTATCCTGTCCAAGCTGCTGACGAAGCGCGGCTGCCAGCAGGGCCGGGTTCGGGAACACCGAACGGAGTTGGTCGACCTCCACCCATTGGTCGGTCGTGCGGTTCCCAACGTAGGTCGTCCCCGATATCGTCCTCACGTCGAGGCTGAGCCCCGACTGGCCGACCTGGACCAGCAGTGACGCCAGAATCCGGTCGGGGGCCTCGTAGACCCCGGCGAAGGTCACAGGGAGGACTGCCGGGAGGTCGCCGACGGTGGCTTCGACCTCGGCGTCGATCGTGAACCGGTAAGAGGATACCTCCTCCATTGCCACGCGCGACGCGTCCAGGATATCCTGGGCCGACGGTCCCAGAGTGGGAGTAGCCGTGGCTGTTGGGGTGGGGGTGGGAGTGGCAGTCGGCTCTGGGGTAGACGCGACTTGCGCAGCAGGGGACGGGGTGTCGGACGTCTCGGAGCCGCCGCAGGCCACGATCACTGACCACGATAGGGCGGCAACCACTACGAGCCACCGGACGTAGTTAGGCATGGCCTTATTATAGGCAGACGGCCACAGGGGACAAAATGGCCATCCGGGCGCTGGTGTTCGACTTCGACGGCGTCGTTATTGACACGGAGACGCCGGACTTCGCCACGTGGCAAGAGGTTTTCGACGACCACGGCGTTGGGCTCGACCACGAGCTCTGGTCGGGCTTCATCGGCGGTGGCCCCGGCGAGTTCGACGTCTACGACCACCTTGAGGAGTTGGTCGGGCGCGCCCTGGACCGGGACGTCATTCGCGCGGACCGGCGCAGACGCTACCTGGACGCCGTCGAGTCCAGCCCGGTCCTTCCCGGCGTAGAGGCGCTGGTCCTCGATGCGCGGGCCCACAGCCTCAGGCTCGCCGTCGCCTCCAGCTCGGGCCGCGAGTGGGTGGAGGGCCATCTCGAGATGCGTGGCCTCCTATCATACTTCGAGGCGATCCGAACCTGCGACGACGTCGCCACGGTCAAGCCGGACCCCGAGTTGTTCGCCTCGGCCCTGGACGCGCTCGGCGTCGAGCCCGCCGACGCCATCGCCATAGAGGACTCGGCCAACGGCGTTACCGCGGCGACGGTCGCCGGCATGTTCTGCGTCGTCGTGCCGAACGCCATGACGGAAGCGATGCCGCTGGACCATGCGGACCTGCGTCTGCGGTCGCTGGCAGGCGTATCCCTCGACTATCTAATCGAGGCCGCCACGGCACACACTGGGGCCGGCGGCCAGCGGTGTTGACCGGCCCACGACAGTCCTCTAAACTCGCGGTGGCGCGCTCTTAGCACCGCGTTCACGTAACACCGGCAGGAGGTGCCAGATGAAGCTACTCGTAGTCTCCGGGGGCGCGCACCCCTACGACGAGTCGACGCCTGTCCTCCTCGACTTCCTCAGGTCGGCGGGCCACGACGCAGATATGACCGAGGACGCGGCCGTACTGGCGTCCGACACCATGGCCGGATACCAAGTGCTGTTGTTCAATACCCGCCGAGAGAAAGAACTGACGTTGACGCGCGGGGAGCAGGTCGGGCTGACGCAGTTCGTCGGCGGCGGCCACGGATTCGTTTGCATCCACATCTCCGGCTGCCGCCCGAAGGCCTGGCACGAGTACCACGACGTCAGCGGTGGAGGCTGGATCACCGGCTCGAGCACACACCCGCCGTATGGCCAGTTCGCAGTCAACGTCAAACAGCCGGACCATCCAGGGGCGGAAGGCATCGAGGACTTCGTCACCAACGACGAGCTGTACACCAAGCTTGGATGGCACGAGGGCAACGACGTCTTCCTCACCGCGGACCTCGCCGGCGTTCCACAGCCAATGGCGTGGACGAGACCCTACGGTAACGGCCGTGTGTTCACTACCACGCTGGGCCACAACGGGCTCAGCTTCCAGACTCCTCAGTTCCAGCGACTGATACTGAACGGGGTGCGTTGGTCCGCCGCCAACGGCTGACGGCTGTGCCAGCCGGGAGGGGTCGTCACCTCAGTCCTACCTTACCCTAAAGCCCCTATTTCCCCACACATGTGAAACTTGACACAAAGTGCAGCGGCATACTAGGATAGCGCGTCACCGATGCTCGGTACCGGCCGTCCTAATTGTGCAATGAACTTTAACGTCGTCACCCTCATGCAGGAGCCCAGTGGGGCCCAGCGCTTCTACGAAGTAGACGAGCTGCTCCCAGTGGACGACAATCGCACCGCGCGTCCGCGGCGCCGTCAGACTGCGGAGGACCAACCGGGGCATCTGGGTGAGCGCCGGTCTCGCTTCCGAGGTGCCCTGTGACTGTGTGCGTTGCCTTGCGCTATACACTCAACCGGTGCACATGGAGATCGAAGAGGAGTATCTCACGCATTACGAGCTACGCGATGAGGCCGAGAGCCTCGCTATAGACGAGGACCACGTTCTGGACATGACCGAGGCGATAGAGCAGCACATCGCCCTGAATCTGCCGATGAAGCCGGTTTGCAGGCCGGACTGCAAGGGCATCTGTTCCACCTGCGGCACCAATTTGAACGACTCAACCTGTGGCTGCGACAAGCGGCCCATCGATAGCCGATGGGCGCCGCTGGCCGATGCAGCCCTACTGGTGCAGAAAAGCTAGGAGCGACCAATGGGAGCGGTACCAAAGAAAAAAGTCTCGAATGGCAAGCAGGGCAAGCGCGCGTCGCACTTCCGCCTGCGGCACCAGTCTCTGTCTGAGTGCTCCCAGTGTCACAGTGCCAAACAGCCGCATCGAGTCTGCCCAACGTGCGGCTACTACAACGGTCGTGAAGTGATTAAGAAGGAGCCCGTAGGAGGCCCGGTCTAGCCGGCGCGACCGCGCTGGTTATTGAGGGGGTCTGTTTGATGAGCTTCGCTTTTTTGCCTGCCACTCGCGGTTCAGGGACAGCGTACCTGTTCCCGGGGCAGGGCTCCCAGGCCGTCGGGATGGGGGAGCAGCTATATGACTCGTCCGAGGCGGCCAGGGCCGTGTTCCACGAGGTGGACATGGCGCTTGGCCGGCCCCTGACCAAACTGGTGTTCGGCGGACCCGAGAACGAGCTACGCGAGACCGTCAACGCGCAGCCGGCGATCATGGCCGTCAGTCTGGCCTGCGTCGGCGCCATGGCAGAGCAACTGGGTGACGATGCGCTGCCGCGTCCCGCGCTGGTGGCGGGCCACAGCCTCGGTGAGTACACCGCGCTGGCGGTGGCCGGCGTCCTCGAAGTCGGAGAGACGGCGACCCTGGTGCAAAAGCGCGGGCGCCTCATGCAGGAAGCCTGCGAGCAGCGTCCCGGGAGCATGGCCGCGATCCTGGGCCTGGACCAGATGACCATCGAGGAGATCAGCCGCGAGACGGGCACTTACGTCTCCAACGTGAACACCGCTCAACAGATCGTCATCAGCGGTGAGCGGATGGCGGTGGCCAGGGCGCTGGACATGGCGTCGTCCCGTGGCGCAAAACGCGCCATCCCCCTCCGTGTCGGCGGCGCCTTTCATTCGGCGCTGATGGAGCCGGCGAGGGAGGGCCTCGTCGAAGCGATCGACAAGCTGAAGTTCCGGGACCCGACCGTACCGATCATCGCGAACACGACGGGCGTTCCACTGACCAGGGCCGAGGACGTCAAGCAGGAGCTGATCAGGCAGATTTGCGGCTGCGTGCAATGGAAGCAGTCCATCGACTACATGGTCGCGTCGGGCGTCTCTCGCTTCATCGAGGTCGGCCCCGGCGACTCCCTTAGCAGCATGGTCAGGCGGATCGACGGGTCCGCCGAGACGATCAGCGTCGACGACATGGACTCGATACTGCGGCTCAGCCGCAACTAGTCTCGGAACAGGCCACAGGCTACCTTGACCATATCTCCTATAATCGCCGATGGCGCACATACCTACCGGAGGAAGGCCCGCGTCGCGGCGGTACAGGTGTTATATGAGCTCGATGGGGCTAGGCACGATGCGGTACGGGCTCTCGGAAACCGGCTCGCGGACGAGACTACGTCGAATACGTCCGAGTCCTACGCGCGCGAGCTGCTCGACGGAGTCCTCGCCAACCGGGCCGAGATCGACAGCACCATCGCAAAGCATGCCCCGGCCTGGCCCATCGAACAGCTTGCCGTGGTGGACAGGAACATCCTGAGGGTTGCGGTCTATGAGATGACGGTAGCGCGAAAGACGCCTCCCAAGGTAGCGGTGAACGAGGCGGTGGAGATGGGCAAGGTGTTTGGAGGCGACAGTTCGCCGCGCTTCATTAACGGTGTGCTGGGATCGGTAATAGACGGTATGGACCCGCACGAGGGTCACGTCGCTGAGATGGAGGAGTAGTTGAGATGGCAACAGTCCTAGAGCGAGTCCAGACGGTAGTTTCGGACAAGCTGGGCGTCGACGTCCCCGAGGTCGTCACCGAGGCTTCCTTCACCGAGGACCTGAACGCGGATTCGCTGGACCTGGTCGAGCTGATTATGGCTTTCGAAGAAGAGTTCAGCACCGACGATAATCCGCTGGAAATTTCCGACGAGGACGCCGAGGCGATCACTACGGTCGGTAAGGCGATCGAGTACCTTCACGGCCAGGGCATCGAGGACGACTGATAATCGCTTCCGCCACACATCGGTAGCGGGAAAGGAAGAGGGGGTAGGCCGATTGGACCGCCCTTTTTCTTTTTCGTCGCGAGGCGGTCCGTCAGGCGCGCATGTTAGAAAAGACTTTGACGGGGGCGCCTGTTATTAGGGTCGCTAGATTGCCATGACTTAACCAGCCGACATGTCCAGTCCGCTAGCAATCCAAGTTTTTCATTTCGTGTTGACGATGGGCGGACGGGCCCCTCGGCGTCGGTCCAGCGCCGTTGACGCTCCGTCTTGGGGCCTGCTACGATGAGGGCCAGTTTCCGGCGTTACGGGGTCTCATGACCGAGTTCGCTCAGCTCGTCCAGCAGGTAAAGTCCTGCACCTTCTGCACTCTGTCTGAGAAACGCACCCAGGCCGTCCCCGGCGAAGGCTCCCGCACCGCCGACATCATGTTCATCGGCGAGGGCCCCGGCTTCTACGAGGACCGGGACGGACGTCCCTTCATAGGCCCCGCCGGCCACCTGCTCGACGGGCTCCTCGCGTCCATCGACCTGAAACGGGAGAACGTCTACATCACCAACATGATCAAGTGCCGGGCCCCCAACAACCGGGACCCGCTTCCGATCGAGATACAATCCTGCGGGCCGTACCTGGACAAGCAGATAGAGTTGATCGCGCCGAGGATCATCGTCACGCTCGGCAGGTACTCGTTCGGAAAGTTCTTCCCCAGCCAGACGATCAGTAAGGCCCGAGGCAGGCCTCAGAAGTGGAACGACCTGGTGATCTACCCAATGTACCATCCAGCCGCGGCCCTCCATAACCCCGGTCTGCGACCGGTACTCGAACAAGACTTCCAGAAGCTGCTCTCGCTGCTGGAGGAGCCGCCGGTGATCGCCGAAAATGAAGTGGCCGAGCAGCTCAAGTTCTTCTAGCAACACTCTATGGCTAAACCCATTCTCCGGATCGTGCCTCTCGGCGGTCTGGGAGAAATAGGCAAGAACATGATGGCCCTGGAGTACGGTGGCGACATCGTCGTCATCGACGCCGGGGTGCAGTTTCCCGAGGAGGGAATGCCCGGGATAGACTTCGTTATTCCGGACATCACCTACCTCAGGCAGAACCGTGACCGGGTGCGGGCCATACTCATCACCCACGGCCACGAGGACCACATCGGCGCGCGACCCTACATACTTGCCGAGC
>CAZENU010000026.1:28611-30125 GCA_964513735.1 uncultured Dehalococcoidia bacterium | reverse complement strand
TTGAGGAACATCGATCCGGTGCTGTCGCTCCAGTCAATGACCTTCTATCTGCTCAGCGACCCCAACGTGAAGTCCAGCGCCGGCTAGTCGCCGGGCTAACACAGACCGCAGACGATGCTCCGGCCGACCTGAGCCGTATTCCACCTGATGCGCCCCAACCTCGGCCTTGTTGCCTACCCGCAACAGCCGGCCACTACGCCAGGCAGTTGGGCTCTGCCCCCCATACCCTGAACTCCAGACCCCCGTCCTCGCTACGCGGACGTGGGCGGGCCGGCCCCTCCGCCGCGTCTCCGCCGCCGGGCGACCATGAGCCGCGCCTGCGACTTCCTGATGGACGCCAACGCTCGCTCCAGGTCCGCCTCCGCCGGGGCCTCCACAACGCGCTCCCGGGCCCGCCGCAGGGCCTCCTCGCTGCGCTCGACGTCGATCTCATCGGCCCGCTCGGCCGTGTCGGCCAGCACGGTGGCCTTGTTGCCGATCATCTCCAGGAAGCCGCCGCTGACCGCGATGTAGGTCTCCTCGCCGTCATTGATCACGCGAATCTCACCCGGCTTCAGGGTCGTGAGCAGGGGCGCGTGATGGGGCAGGATAGCCAGCTCGCCATCCCCTCCGGGCGCCACCAGCACGTCCACCTCATCCGAAGAGACCAGCCCCTCGGCCGTCACTATGTCAAGCTGCATCTTCGCCATGGCCAGTCTGGTTCCTCGCTACTCCGCGGTCTGTATCGACTTGGCCTTCTCGACGGCCTCTTCGATTGGGCCGACCATGTAGAACGCCTGCTCCGGCAGGTCGTCGTGCTTGCCGTCGAGAATCTCCTGGAAGCCCTTGACGGTGTCTTTCACCGACACGTACCGCCCTTCCTGGCCCGTGAACTGCTCGGCCACGTAGAACGGCTGGGTGAGAAACCTCTGGACCTTTCGAGCCCGCGCGACGGTCTGCCTGTCATCGTCGGAGAGCTCCTCGACGCCTAGGATGGCGATGATGTCCTGCAGGTCCTTGTAGCGCTGCAACACCCGCTGGACACCGCGGGCGGCGGCATAGTGGTCCTGACCTACGACGGACGGTTCCAGAATGCGCGACGACGATGCGAGAGGATCGACGGCCGGGTACAGTGCCTGCTCGACCAAGGCCCGGTCCAGGGAGACGACCGCGTCCAGGTGCCCGAACGTGGTCACGATGCCAGGGTCGGTGTAGTCGTCCGCCGGGACGTAGATGGCCTGGAAGGACGTGATCGAGCCGGTGCCCGCCGAAGTGATCCGCTCCTCCAGGTCGCCCATCTCGGTGGCCAGCGTGGGCTGGTAGCCGACCGCCGAGGGCATCCTGCCCAGCAGCGCCGATACCTCCATGCCGGCCAAGATGTAGCGATAGATGTTGTCGATGAATAGCAGTACGTCCTGGTTCCGGGTCTCCTTGAAGTACTCGGCCATCGTCACGCCGGTCATGCCCACACGCGCCCGGACGCCGGGCGGCTCGTTCATCTGGCCGAACACCAGCACGGTGCTGCCGAGCACGCC
>CAZENU010000026.1:0-28601 GCA_964513735.1 uncultured Dehalococcoidia bacterium | reverse complement strand
CGCCCGACTCCTGCATCTCGTGCCAGAGGTCGTTGCCCTCGCGCGACCGCTCGCCCACCCCGGCAAAGACCGAGACTCCCTCGTGCTCGGTGCCGATGTTGCGGATCAGCTCCTGGATGATGACGGTCTTGCCCGTGCCCGCGCCCCCGTAGGCTCCGACCTTTCCGCCCCGGGTGAACGGCGCGATCAGGTCCATGACCTTGATGCCCATCTCAAGCATCTCCACCTCGGTTGCCTGCTCGTGGAACTGGGGCGGGTCCCGGTGGATAGGCCAGTATTCGGACGATTCGACCTCCTCCAGATTGTCGATCGTTTCCCCGAGGGCGTTGAACAGGCGGCCCAAGGTTGGGTCGCCGACGGGGACCGAGATCGGACTGCCGGTGTCCTCGACTTCAGTCCCTCGCTTCAGTCCCTCCGTGGGCCCGAGAGCGAGGCACCTCACCCAGTTGTTGCCGACATGCTGCTCTACCTCCAGCACGACCTTCTGGCCGTCGATCTGGGTCTCCACCGCGTTGAAGATGCCCGGCATCTCCTCGGATGGGAACTCTATATCCACGACGGTGCCGATTACCTGGGTTACTTTCCCGGTGGCCATCTCGTCTCCTTAGTTGTCCCCAATTATCTCCTCGGCGATCAGACGGGGTGTGGTCCTGACCCGGGTTCACCGATGGTGGCGGTCACGCGCTGACCGCGGCGGCGCCGCCCACGATGTCCAGCATCTCGTTCGTTATCGTCTCCTGGCGGGCCTTGTTCATCTCCAGCGTCAGATCGCCCACCATCTCGTTGGCGTTGTCGGTCGCGCTCCTCATTGCAACCATGCGGGCGGACTGCTCGCTCGCCACCGATTCGAGGACGGCATGGTATAGCTCCAACTCCACGAACCTGGGCAGCAGGTCCGACAGAACCGCTTCGCTGGTCGGCTCGTATATGTACCCCACGGCATCCTGGGAGCGCAACTCGGCCGGCACCACCGGCAACAGCGGCTGCACGACCGGCCTCTGCACCGTAGTGCCGATGAAGTCCACGTATGCAATGTAGACGGCGTCGACGCGCCCCTCTCTGTAGTCGTCGATGACGATGCTGGCCGCCGCGGTAACGTCGACCAGCGAGGGTCGGTCGCCCAGGTTGGTGAAGACCGCCTGGACCTCCTGCCCGGTACGGATCATGAAGTCACGGCCCTTCCGGCCTATCGTGACGAGCTGCGTGTTCGCCGACTGCTCCACCAGGAACTGGCCGGCCGCCCGGTTGATTTTGCTGTGGAGTCCACCGGTCAGACCCCTGTCGGGTGTTATCAGTACGACGGTTAAGTTATTGACCTCGCGCCGTCTCAGAAGCGGATGAGGCTCCTCTTCCTCTTGAGTCTGGGCCGCCAGATGGGACAGCAGGGCGCGCATCCGCTCCGAATAGGGCCGTCCCTGCAGTGCCATCTCCTGAGCGCGACGCATCTTGGATGCGGCGATCATCGACATGGCCTTGGTTATCTTGGCCGTGTTCTCTACGCTCCTGATGCGCCGTCCTATGTCTCTTACGCTCGGCATCTTTTAGCCTTGCCCTAACAGGTGTTGAAGACTCGCTCGACCACCTTCTTACATCTGAGGAGACCCTCAGACTCCCGGTGACTCCGATTCGGCATCGGGGCGGCACACCCCATTCTCGTCAGCCTTCTAGTAGGGCACCCTGGCCTTGAACTCGTTGATCGCTTCGGTCAGGGCGGCCTCGGTCTCGTCGGTTATACTCTTGTCCTCGTCGATCTTGCTAAGTATCTCCGGGTGGTTGGACTCCATGAAGCTGTGCAGGGCGGCCTCGAAGGGGCCGACCTTGTCGATCTCCACATCGTCCAGATGCCCGTTTGCCAGTGCGAACAGGATCGTGATCTCCTGCGGCAGCTTCAACGGCAAGCTCTCGTTCTGTTTCAGCACCTCGACGGCGCGCTGCCCGCGCTCGAGCTGAGCCCTCGTCGTCGCGTCTAGGTCCGCCGTACCGAACTGGGCGAACGCAGCCAGCTCTCGGTACTGCGCCAGGTCGAGCCGCAGGCTGCCGGCCACCGTCTTCATCGCCTTGGTCTGAGCGGCGCCGCCAACTCTCGATACCGACAGTCCCGCATTCACCGCCGGCCGTACGCCCGAGTTGAACATCTCCGGCTCTAGATAGATCTGGCCGTCGGTAATCGAGATAACATTGGTGGGAATGTAGGCCGAGACGTCGCCGGCCAGCGTCTCGATGATTGGGAGAGCGGTCAGCGAGCCGCCACCCAGGTCCTCCGAAAGACGCGCCGCTCTCTCGAGCAGGCGGCTGTGGAGGTAGAAGACGTCGCCGGGATACGCCTCCCGGCCCGGCGGCCGTCGGAGTAGCAGCGACATCTGCCTGTATGCCCAGGCGTGTTTGGAGAGGTCATCGTACACGATCAGGGTGTCCTTGCCCTGCTTCATGAAGTACTCGCCGATGGCGCAGCCGGTGTATGGCACTAGGTACTGCATCGGCGCCGAGTCGGAGGCGTTGGACGTCACGACCACCGTGTGTTCCATCGCCCCGTGGCGCTCCAGCGTCGCCACCGTCTGGGCCACCTTGCCGACCCTCTGGCCGATGGCGACGTAGATACAGAGCAGGTCGCCGCCTTTCTGATTGATGATCGTGTCCAGGCACAGCGCGGTCTTGCCGGTCGCGCGGTCTCCGATGATCAGCTCGCGCTGGCCTCGTCCGACCGGCACCATGGCGTCAATGGCCTTGACGCCGGTCTGGACCGGGACGTTGACCTCCTGACGCGCGGCTACGCCCGGCGCGATGACCTCTACGAGCGCGTTCTCGGTCGTCTTGATCGGACCCTTGGCGTCCAGTGGCTCTCCAAGAGCGTTGACGACCCGACCGAGCATGTCGTCCCCGACGGGCACCTCCATGACGCGGCCGGTGCCGCGTACCTCGGTGCCCTCCTTAACGATCTTGGGGTCGCCGAGGATCACGGCGCCCACGCTGTCCTCCTCCAGGTTCAGTGCTAGGCCGATGGCGCCGCCTTCGAACTCGAGCATCTCGTTGGCCCCGACACCGGACAGCCCGTGCACGCGGGCGATGCCGTCCCCCACCTCAATCACGACGCCGACGTCGACCATCGTGAGCTCTTGGCCGAACTCCTCGATCTGGCGCTTGATTACCGAGGCTATGTCTTGTCCTCTGACCGCCATGACTTCCCCTTTCGCGGGCCGCTGTTCCGCTACGCCCGCTCGACGATGCTGCGGCGCATCTCCTTGAGTCGATTCTTCAGGCTGCCGTCGATGACCCGGTCGCCGACTCGGGCTATCAGTCCGCCGAGTATGCTCGGCTCAGCGTGGGCCGTCAGACGTACTTTGGTGCCGACGACGCCCTCGAGTATCTGCGCCACTTTTCCCTGCTGCTCGTCGTTCAGGGACACCGCGGCGACAACCTCCCCCGACTCGATGCCGCGATGGGCGTTGAGCAGCCGGTCGTACTGCTCGGTGATGCCCGGCATCAGGCCGGCCGTGCTGCGCGAGCCCAGCAGCAATACCAGGTTGAGGGCCAGCGGGCCGACCGAGCTGGCCAGCGTTTGGGTGATTGCGTCCGTCTTTGCCGCCGCCGATACTTGAGGTGCGTCGAGGAATCTCGACAGGTCTGGATCCTGAAGGGCCGCCGACAGCGTCTCCAGGTCCTGCGCCCACTCGTCCAGATCCCCGGACTCGGCGGCTATCTGGAACACCGCCTGAGCGTACCGTCTTGGTGAAAGTGCTTTGGGCATCCCTGTGTTCTATGCCTGGTTAGTTGCTCGCCGGCTCCCGCGGACCATCAAAGCCCGACCGTGCGTCATCCTGAGGAGTCTTCGACGAAGGATCTGGGGTGGGGTCTTCACGCCGGCCCTCCGCCAGGTCTGTCCATCTCGGAAGGGACCGACCGACCACCCCAGATTCTTCACTGCGTTCAGAATGACAACTGGCCAGACGGACGATTCCGACGTCGAGTCCCACCTACCGCGAACCGGATCAGTCCCGGCCGATCTTCGCGCTCTCGGTGAGGACGTCCTCGATAAGGTCGCGGTGCACGGACTCGTCGAGAGACTTGCCCACGACCCTCTCGGCCGCCATGATGGCGAGGCCCGCGAACTCGCCTCGCAGCTCCTCTATGGCCTCATCGCGCTCGCGTTGGATATTCGCCTGTGCTCTGTCGCGCTCGGCCTCGATCTCCTGCCGGGCTTTGGCCAGCTCCTCCTCGCGGAACCGCTCCGCCACCTCTCTGGCCTGCGCGATCATCACCTGCCCCTCGGCGCGGGCCTCCGCGATCTGGCGCTGCATGTCCTCCTGGCTTCGGGTTGCCTCTTCTCTGGCCTGTTGTGCCATCTCCAGGCTCTCCTTGATCCGCGCTGACCGCTGGTCCATCACCTTCAGCAGCGGTTTGTACAGCAGAAGGTACAGGACGGCAAACAGCACCAGAAAGCTGACTATCTGTGTGACCAGTCCCGGTAGGTTAATTCCCAGGGCATCCATGACCTGTTCCCGCCTCCCCAGTCGCCGTCTTTCCACTCTCGTCGGGGCCGTCTTCGACCGCGCCGAGGCTCATGCAGCGAAGATAATGATCACCGCCACTACCAGGGCGTAGATCGCGATCGCCTCGGCGAACGCGATTGCCAGAATCATGTTCTGCTGGATGGGCCCGGCGGCCTCTGGGTTGCGTCCCAGAGCCTCCATCGCCTTGGCTGCGAGCAGCCCGATGCCAAGGGCCGGCCCTAACGAGCCTAGGGCGATGGTGAGCCCCGCGGCGATCGTCTTGATGACGTCGATATTGCCCGTGATCTCCATTGAACAGCTCCTTGCTATTTGCTGCCAGTCTCTGTTTTCGGTCGCGTCAAAGCCGCCGGCTAGTGGTCCTCGGCGGCGTGGCTCACAGTCGCAGTGGCCGCGAACACCAGCGTCAGCATCGAGAATATGAAGGCCTGGATCAGGCCCACGAACAGCTCCAGCCCCATGAAGGGCACCAGCCCAACGAGGGGTATCAGGAAAGCCATTGCTATCAGCAGCACCTCGCCGGCGAACATGTTCCCGAACAGCCGGAAGGTGAAGCTGATGACGCGGGCCAGCTCGCTCACGAGCTCCAAGACTCCCACGAACAGCCCGATCGGTCCGCCCTTGAAGTTGATGAACTTGCCGGCGTGGCCGAATACGCCCAGGGCTCTGAAGCCCCACCAGTGGACGATGACCATGGCGACTATCGCTATCGCCAGCGTTGTGTTGAGATCGGTGTTTGCGCTGCGGAGGAACGGCACCAGCAGGCCGACGTTGTCGTCGTGGCTGTCTCCGAACTCCTCTGCGGTGATGACGTCGTCCACCGAGCCGAACGAAAGGACTGCGAGGGAGCCGCCCCGGTCGAAGATCTGGAGGTTGAGCTTGCTCAGGTCGGCTTCCTCGCCGTCCTCGCGCGCTTTCTCCTCGGCGTGGTGAATCACCTCTTCAGCCGGCTCGAACCGACCGACCGTGCCGTAGCCGGGCAGGATGCCCATCCAGTTGGCCGTCACGATGAAGAGGAAAATCGTCATCACGAGGGGGAAGAAGCGTCGGGCCTTCTCCGGTCCCGCGACCGACTCCGCTAAGGACAGGAAGAACTCGAGCACGGTCTCCATCAGGCTCTGGAGCCTGCCGGGGACCTCCTGAACCCTCCACGTGGCCAGGAAGGAGAGCAGTGCGAGCACGAGGATGGCGGCCCAACCGGCCATCATGGTGTTGGTGATATTGAAGTCGCCGATGGCCGGCGTGGCCGTAATGTTCTCGGCCGGAAGCTGTATGTGCGCTATCGGGGAGCCCAGGAATCCGCCGCCGAACTCGTTGCCGAGTGCCCCGCCTAAGAGTCCAAGAACGAAGAGACCGCCTAGAGCGATGGCGGCGGCAAGCGCCTTCGGTTTGGTCAGCAGCCTTGACACCTATTTCTTCCCCTGGTTGGTCGCATCGCCATCGTCGGTCAGTACCGCCATCAGCATGTGGTACATACCTGCGACCGCAATGGCCAGCCCTACGCCCAACCCTACCAGAGTGAGTATCGGGCCGGTCTCCAGGAGGCCGTCCAGCCACAGGCCGCCGACCACGCCTCCCACTATGCAGAGGGCGACGAACCAGCCGATGCCCAACAACCGAAGCGCTGTTCCCATGACACTCGCCCGGACGGAGCTTGTGGATTCTATCACAATCGAAAAATGAGAGTCAATTGACCGGCGGCAGCTCCACATCAGGTTGCGATTGGACCGGACCTGCGGCATCAAAAAGGCCCCGCGGTCGGCAGGGCCTTCAGGGCTCACATACCGCGTGTGGGCTAGTTGGTGTCGGGTGAGCTCTTCTCAGGCGGAGGCGCGTCCGGCTGACCGAGGTCGTCAAGGTTCAGGGTCTCGACGAAGTCCGAGAAGGCTGATAGGTTCTTCAGTTCCTCTTCGCCGACCGATTTGACGTCGCCCTCCGGCCTGTCCGGGAAGATGGGCTTGCCGGTCTCTTCGTCCATCTGCACGCCGGCCTTGTCGACCACGGAGTCGGCGGCGAAGATCGGAGCGTCGGTGCGTACCGCCAGCGCGATGGCGTCGCTGACCCTGGAGTCGACCTCCATGGTCGAGCCGTTGTACTGCAGGACGATCTTGGCGTAGAAGGTATCGTCGCTCAGGTCGGAGACAATGATTTGGGTAACGGTGGCCCCGAGGGACGCGATGACTGATCGGAGCAGGTCGTGGGTGAGGGGCCTGGGCACCGAGACGTCCTGGAGCTTCAGAGCGATCGAGTCAGCCTCAATGGGGCCGATCCAGATAGGGAGATAGCGGTTGGCTTCCTTGACCTTCAGGATCACGACCCGCTGGTTGCTCATCAGGCTAACCCGTATGCTGTCGATCACCATCTCTAACATGGAGCCACTCCTTTCCGACCTCACATTTCATTGTAAGACCGTCCCGTTGAGAGTGTCAACGGCGAGGCGGCCTCTTTCAGGCCCTCGTCTCGTGCCTTCCACGGGCGGCGCGTCTCTGGCGGCAGCCCCTGTGGCACCACGCTCCTAGTTGCGGCACATACCGGATGCCACCGCGTGGCGGACCATCCGCGCCGGACCCGAACTTCCCGGTTGTCTGGCTACAGCAGCGGTCTCTCCACGACCGACTTGAGGCGCTTCTCCATCGCCGAGCGGGACATCAGGACCCGCCGCTGGCACTCGGAGCACCGCAGGCCGATGTCGGCGCCCACCCTCACAACTTCCCACTCGTAGCCGCCGCACGGGTGTGGTTTCTTCATGACGACGCGGTCGCCGATCCTGACGTTGATCACCAGCCCTTGCCACTCTCCTCGAGTACGGCGTTGATCTCATCGCGCAGGGCCGCGGCCGATGCCCTGGCCGCGTCGGCGAAGCCGGCGGGGTCCCGGGAGGCGTATGTGATACTCCGCGAGCTGCTCAGGATGGCGTTGCGCCCATCGGCGTCGACACCGGCCCGCACCGATGCGGCCAGCTCGCCGCCCTGTGCTCCCAGAGCGGGTACCAGTATAGGAAAGGTCGGGCATATGCTGCGAACGGCCGCCAGCTCCCCGGGATACGTCGCGCCGACAACCAGAGCCAGGTTGCCACGCCGGTCCCACTCCCGCGCATGGGCTGCTACCACCTGGTAGAAGGGCAAGCCGCCTTCATTCGCGACCGGGAGGTCCTGCAGCTCGTCGGCGCCGGGGTTGGAGGAGCGGCACCAGACGAAAATGCCCCGATCTTCGTACTCCAGAAAAGGCTCGATGGCTTCGCCGCCGCCGTAGCAGTTGACGGTGGCGGCATCGAAATCCCAGGTCTCGAACAGGGCCACAGCGTACCGAGCATTGGTGGAGCCTATGTCGCCCCTCTTGGCGTCGCCGATGACTACGGCCCGCGGCGCCCGTTGACGTATGTACTTGACCGTCTTCTCAAGCGCCACTATGCCTTCGCTGCTGAAGGGCTCGTAGAACCCAAGGTTGGGCTTGTACGCGCATACCAGATCGCAGGTGGCGTCCACTATGGCACGGTTGAACGCCGCCACGTCGGGTATCGCCATACGCGCCGGGTCAGGGTCGAGTCCGACGCACAGCAGGCTCCGGCTGGCCTCCGACGCGGACAGCAGACGCTGGCGAAATGAGGGCATCTGTACCTCCGGGTCCGGCACGGTGGAACGATCTCGGTCGCCGAGTCTCGCCCAGTGTACGGACGCCGGGCGGCCCGCTTCAAGGCCGGACCGACCGAAACGCGGCCTCCTTCGGTGGGAAACGGACGGCGCTTGTGGTATTTGTAAGTGCGGGCCCCGTGGTCGGCGCCGCGTCACGACAAGAGGAGGTCGATTCGATCCGGCTGCATCCAGACCTGACAGCGGCTACCTTCGTATCTCGGCCGAACCGCTTCGTGGCGATCACCATATGCGAAGGCCGGGAGACGGTCGCGCACGTGGCCAACTCGGGCCGACTGGCCGAGCTGCTCCACCCCGACAACCCCGTGTACCTGGCGCCGGCGTCTGTTGGCCGCAATCGCAAGACGGCGTACGACCTGTCCCTCGTCGAAGTGGACGGCGTCCTGGTGTCGGCCGACGCGCGACTCCCCAATACTCTCGTCCACGAGGCCATTACCGGTGGCAGACTGCCCCAGTTCGTCGCGTACACGGACGTGAGGCGCGAGGTCGTCTTCGGCGACAGCCGGCTCGACCTCCTGCTTACCGGCGGCGACGGGTCGTGCTACATGGAGATGAAGTCCGTGACGCTGGTCACGGGCGGCACCGGCCTTTTCCCCGACTCGCCGACGGAGCGGGGCCGCAAGCACCTGCGCAGCCTGCTGGCGGCCGTTCGCGCGGGGCACCGGGGCGTCGTGGTATTCGTTGTGCAGCGCCCCGATGCGGAGGCCTTCGCGCCCAACGAACGGGCCGACCCGGCGTTCTGTGACACGCTCCGAGGGGTGACGGCGGCGGGTGTCGAGGCGTACGCGTACCGGTGCGCCGTCACGCTCGCCGAGATCGAGATCGCCGACGAGCTCCCGTTGAAGCTGAGGCGGTAGCGTCCATGGCTACACGAGCCAGCCTCCTTGACGTGTACGATCGGCTACTCCGCAGCCTTGGGCCGCAGCACTGGTGGCCCGCCGACTCGCCGTTCGAGGTCATGGTCGGCGCGATACTCACACAGTCGGCGTCCTGGACCAACGTCGAAAAGGCCATCCGCAATCTCAAAGACGCCGGCGCCCTGTCCCCGGAGGCGCTGCGGCGTCTACGCCAGGACAAGCTGGCGCAGACCATCTACTCGGTGGGCTACTACAGCTCCAAGGCACGCAAGATCAAGGCGCTGGCCGACTATCTCGGCAGCCGGTTCGACGACGACCTGGACGCCATGACGGACGTGGACCGCGCCACACTGCGCGCGGAGCTCCTCGGAGTCCACGGTATCGGCGAGGAGACGGCGGACAGCATCCTCCTGTACGCCGTGGGGACGCCCTCGTTCGTGATCGATGCCTACACCCGCCGCGTGTTCCTACGACTCGGCCTGGGCCCCGAGTCGGGCGGCTACGGGGACTACCGGCGGCTGTTCGAGGATAACCTCGAGGCCGAGCCACACATGTTCGGTGAGTACCACGCGCTCATCGTGCGCCACGGCAAGTACGTGTGCCGGAAGCAGCCGCTGTGCCGGGACTGCTGCCTGCTCGACGTTTGCCCCACGGGCCGCGACAATCTCAGAAGGCCTGACGGCGGCGCCCAGGGTTGACCCATTGGCGCGCCCAATCTCAAGACGTGCCCGGAGGGCGAGCATGACCGATGGCGGCACGACGTACGGTGGCTGGATGAGCGTGCCCTTCTATGGCCAGGTCGCGATCATATCCCTGGTCATCTACGCAGCAGCCTTGATGGTCCTCGGTATGTTGCTGGCCGTTCAGGGAACCGTCGCGTCCCTCGCGTTCGTCGCCCCATTCGCCATCGTTTCCCTCGTGCTCGCCGTGCTCGCATGGAGGCTGGGCATGCGGATGGCGCTGACTCTGGGGATCTGGGCTGTACTGAACCTGCTGTTTCACGGCCCATTTCTCATGCCCGCCCTTGGCCGGGTCAACAGCTTCTTCGATTTTGGGACCGCCATACCTGTCATCGCGGCTCTGGCGGTCACGGCGGTCGCGGAGGTAGTCGCGTTCGTTCAGCAGCGCAAAGACGCGGCACGCGCCGAGGGCACGGCCGGCGAGCGAAGAATGCTGTCGAGCGTCGCGGTGATAGTCGTCCTGCTGATGGCGGCGTCCAGGATAGCCAATCTCGCCGGGCTGGAGTCGGTGAGCACCGAAGAGAGGGCCGGCGCGATCAAGGTGGACATGAAGAACACGGAGTTCGACCCTGCCGAGATCCGTATCGCCGCCGGCCAGCCGGCCAGGCTGGTTATCAAGAACCGCGACCTCGCCACACACACCTTCACGGTGGACACACTGGGCATCGACGTTAGCTTCATCCCGGGCACCGAGAAGATCGTAGACCTCTCCGTCCTGAACGCAGGAACCTACGTATACATCTGCGCCATCGAGGGACACGAGGAGATGAAGGGGACCATCGTGGTGCGGTAGCCTCCGGACGACTACCCGGCCGGACGGTCGGGCCTGTCGAGCGCCAGGATGCTGGTGCTCTTGATGATCAGATAGACGTCCTGGCCCTCGTGCAGATTGAGGTCCGCGACCGCCCACGGCGTTATCTCGACGACCAGTATGGCTCCCACGTCGACATATACCAGCACGCGAGGACCGAGGGTGTGCATCTCCTTGACCCGGCCGCGGACGATATTCTGCGCGCTTATCCTGGACGGGACGTCCAGCGCCAGGATGATGTCGACGGCCCTGATCGACACCGTCGTCTCGTCGCCCTGGCCCGCATAGACGTCGGGAGCGGAGAGCAGGACGTCCCCGACACGCACCATCGCCAGGCCGTCGTCCCGGGCCTCCTGCTCGACCACTGCGTCGACGAGGTTCTCGAACGTGCCGTAGTCCGCCAGCGCGCCCACGCCGGGGTGGGCAAGCGCGATCGACGGGACGGCCTGTACGACCTTTTGTCCGCCGTCCACCACAAGGACGTCCTCGGCCAGCGTCATCACCTCGGACATGGAGTGCGACACGTACACCATGGGTGTGCCCAGCTCCCTCGTGATCCGCTTCAAGTACCGGATTATCGTCCCCCGAAAGGCCACGTCCAGCGCCGACAGCGGCTCGTCCAGCAGCAGCATGTCCGGCGAAGTGGCCAGTGCCCGGGCCAGCGCCACCCGCTGACGCTCCCCTCCGGACAGACCCGTGACGCCCCGGTCCAGCAGCGCGCCGAGCCTGAGGAGGTCGATGACCTGCTCGGGCTCCAACGTCCGGCGTTTTGCCGGAGTGAGCCGGTGGCCATACAGGATGTTGTCCCGGACGTTCATATGCGGGAACAGCGCCGAGTCCTGGGACACATAACCCATGCGCCGTTTCTCGGGCGGCACGTTGCGCCAGGACTCCGAGGAGAAGACGGTCTCGCCAGCAATTCGTATCTCACCATCGTCGGGTTGGGTGAGCCCCGCGACACAGTTGAGGATGGTCGTCTTGCCGCTACCGGAGGGGCCGAAGATCGCCACCCGGCCCGAGGCGAATTCGGCCTCGCATTCGAGTGAGAAACCCGGGTAGCGCTTGGTCAGGCTGAACGACAGCATCGGCATTGTCATGTGCGGCCCGCCTATCGAGCCCGCCGGCCGCGCTCAAGCAGCCAGTTGTGCACCAGCAGGGTTGCCACGGCCAGCGCGACGGAAACGCCGGCCAGGGCCAGGGCGGCATCGTCGTCCCTGGTCTGAACTTTCTGGTAGATGGCCAGCGATAGCGTCTGAGTCCTGCCAGGGATGTTGCCTGCCACGGTGATCGTTGCGCCAAACTCGCTGAGGGCGCGCACGAAGCCGAGAAGCAGACCGGCCAGGATTCCCCGATAGGCCAGGGGGATGGTTATCGTAAGGGCCACCCTCATCGGGCCCGCGCCGAGGCTCCTCGCCGACATCTCCAGCCGATCGTCGACCTCGCCCATAGCGACCATGATCGCCCGCGCCATGAGCGGAAACGAGACGACCGCGGACGCTATCGCCGCCGCGACCCATGTGAACACGATTTCGACGCCCAACAGGTCGTCCAGCACACCACCTACCGGGCCCTCGCGCCCGAGGAGCAGCAGCAGGAACAACCCGATGGCTACCGGGGGCAACGCCAGTGGCAGGGAGACCAGCGCCTCGATCAGGATGCGGCCGGGAACGCGTCGTTTGACGACCAGCCAGCTCACGGCCAGCGCCACGGGCACGTTGATCAGCGTGGCGACTATCGCCACCTGCAGCGTCAGCAGGATCGGGTCGAGGTCCACCGCTTCCCAACGCTCCCATTCAAGCTACGACGGCAACGGCTCCCGTGGTCGAAAGGGCCCTCAGACATTAGCGTTCACGCCTTCCCTGTGTCCAGTGCGCCTACTCGGTCGGCCGGAAGCCGTGCCGCTCGAGGATCTCTCCGGCCGCTGGTGAACGGAGGAACTGGAGGAACGCGATCGCCGCGTCGCGGTTTCCCGAGCCCGCTAGCACCACTGCCGGGTACGCGATCGCCGTATAACTGTCCGGCGGCACTATGTCGAGCGCCCGTATCCCCGGCGCCGCCCGCGCGTCGGAGGCGTACACCAGCGCCGCGTCGACGTTCCCCGATTCCAGATATGCCAGCGTGGCCCGGACATCCGCCCCGAATACGAGCCTGGACTGCAACCCTTCCCACAGGCCCAGACGCCGCAATGCCTCGCGTCCATAGCTGCCCGCGGGAGCCAGCTCCGGATCGGCCATGGCCACCCGGCTTATGCGCGGCCCGGCCAGGTCGGACATCGTCTGCAGCCCGACGTCGTCTGTCCGGACCGCGACGACCAGCTCATTGCGCACGACGGCATCCTCCATCACGTCTACGGCCCCCCGGGCTCTCAGGAAATCGACGGACGGCCGCCCCGCAGCGACAAAGACGTCTGCGGGAGCCCCGCTTGCTATCTGCTGGGCAAGGGCCTGCGATCCGCCGTAGCTGACGGCCACCTTCTCGCCCGTATCCGCCTCGAACCGCTCTGCTATCTCCTCCAGCACGTCCGCCATGCTTGCCGCCGCAAAAACGAGCACCTCTCCATCACCGGATCTGTAGCAGCCGGCGAGCAGGGTCGCGACGACCGCCAATGATGCCGCCCACCTGAACGTCAACGCTTGCCGGCCGCCGCAAGCCTGACCGCCGCACATCCGGCGTGATCTCGCCCGGAGGCACATGGGCACGGCGCTCCGGCCGGTCCGTAACTGTTGACAGTCAAATTGGCGATTGCTACCATTCCAATGCTTACAGGGCCGCTTTCGACAGCTAGACCACGCCGGCCCGCCACCCACTGTCCCTCACCCGGAGGTCCACGTCATTTGTCCCACGTAACCGCCCTGCGCTGTCGTGAGTGCGACAACGAGTACGAGATAGAGCCGACCAACGCCTGCGAGCTCTGCTTCGGGCCCCTCGAGGTCAGCTACGACTACGACGCGATTGCCAAGAACATATCCCGCGAGAAGATCCGGCAGGGCCCGGCGACGATGTGGCGGTACCACGACTTCTTGCCGGTGGACCCCGAGACCGCCGTCGACCTGGGCACTGGTTTCACGTCGCTTCTCAAGGCCGACAACCTGGGGCGCAGGCTAGGCCTCGACAAACTATACATCAAGAACGACGCGGCGAATCCGACCAACTCGTTCAAGGACCGTCCCGTCACGGTCACGGCTTCCAAGGCCCTCGAGTTTGAGTTCGACATCCTGGCGTGTCCCTCGACCGGGAATCTGATGGGCTCGGTGGCGGCCCACGGCGCCAAGGCCGGGATGAAGACGGTGGTGTTCTACCCGGCCGACCTGGAGCGCGGCAAGATCATCCAGGCCGCCGCCTACGGCCCGACCCTCGTGGCGGTGGACGGCACTTACGACCAGATCAACCGCCTCTGCAGCGAGCTGGCCGACAACAATCGCTGGGCCTTCGTAAACATCAACATGAGGGCCTTCTACGCCGAGGGCAGCAAGACGCTAGGCCACGAGGTCGCCGAGCAGCTCGGCTGGAAGGCTCCGGACCACTGTATCGTGCCGGGCGCGTCGGGCGAGCTGCACACCAAGATCTGGAAGGGGTTGGAGGAGATGGCGCAGGTCGGGCTGATCGACACCCCCACGACGCGTATGCACCTGGCGCAGGCGGAGGGATGCGCGCCGATCGTGAACGCCTTTGAGCAGGGCTTGAACCGGGTCGAACCCGTGAGGCCCGACACCATCGCAAGGTCGCTGGCCATCGGCAACCCGGCCGCCGGCCACTACGCCCTGCAAGTCCTGGCGAAGACCGGTGGCACCGCCGACGCCGTCCCCGAGGAGTCGATAGTCGAGGGCGTCAGGCTGCTGGCCGAGACCGAGGGGATCTTCACCGAGCCCGCGGGCGGCGTGGTCATCTCCGGCCTCCGGCGACTGGCAGAGAGGGGCGTCATCGGCCCAGACGAGGTCACGGTGGCGTTCATCACCGGCAACGGCCTCAAGACACAGGAAGTGATGGAGCACGCCGTTGATCCTGTGCTCTCCGGCCCAGACTACGAGTCGTTCGAGACCGCCTTCGCTGGCCGCGAGCTCTGACCGGGCAGCCCGCGGGCCGCCGTGTCCACCTAAGTGCAACGAGCGGGGTCACCTGGTACCATGTCCGAGCCTGACACAGCTACGGAGGACGGAACGAAATGAGCGTCATGGTGAGAATCCCGATGCCCCTGCGCCGGCTGACCAACGGCCAGGACAAGGTATCGGTCGAGGGGGATACGCTGAACGCCGTCGTCATGTCCCTCGAGGAGCAGTTCCCCGGGATCAGGGCGCGCCTGTGCGACGACCAGGGGCAGCTGAGGAACTTCGTCAACGTGTACGTCAACGGCGAAGACGTTCGCTTCCTTGACGGTCTCGACACCGCGACCAGCGAGGGCGACGAGATCAGCGTCATCCCCGCCGTGGCCGGCGGCTAGCCCGAGACCCGTAGGCCCCGAAGCCGCCCGGGGTGCACTGCCGCGGCCTCAGCGGCCAGCCCCGTTGTTCTCCTGCGTCCGTCCCTCGGAGGTATCCATGGAGTTGAAGGACACCGTATCCATCGTGACGGGCGGCAGCGGCGGATTGGGCGGCCGGATATGCCACGCGCTGGCCGACGCGGGCTCGCATCTCGCGGTCGTCTACAACAGCCGGCCCGAGAAGGCCGAGGGCATCGCCGCCGAGGCGCGGTCCAAGGGCGTCGAGGCGGAGGCATACCGGTGCGACGTCACCTCCCCCGAGCAGGTGCAGGACGTGGTGTCGCAGGTCGAGCGGCGGTTCGGCCGTATCGACTCGCTGATTAACGACGCGGCCTATAATAAGTGGATCCCGTTCCCCGAGTTGGACAAGATGACGCTCGAGGAGTGGAACAAGATGATCGCCATCAACCTGACCGGCCCGATGATGTTCATCAAGGCCGTCGCCGGCCCGATGAAGACCCGGGGCGCGGGCCATATCGTGAACATCTCCTCGGTGGCGGGCATGTTCCCCAGGGGGTCGTCCATCGGCTACGCCGTCTCCAAGGCCGGGCTGAACCACCTCACGCGCTGCATGGCGGTGGCACTGGCGCCGGAGGTGCAGGTCAACTGCATCGCGCCGGGCTACCTCGAGGGCACGCAGATGTCGGACAATCTGTCGCCCGAGTTCCGCGAGGCCTCTAAGACCGGCGCGCTCCTGCAGCGGGCGGCGGAGAAAGACGACGTAGCGGACCAGGTCGTCGCCTTCTGCCGCACCGACAGCATCACCGGCCAGACACTTGTGATCGACGCAGGGCGCCACTTCCACTAAGGGACGCTGCTCCTCAAGCGCAAAGGCCGCGACGGATGCACCTTCGTCGATCCAAGGTGTGACCGGATAGCCGCAACCGCTGCCTCCCTGGCTACCCTTCGCGGGTATTCCGCGGGACACATTTCGTCACGGAGCATGCCAGGCCCGTCGGGAAAACGTCGACGGTGCCAGTACAATGTACGCCGTCCAACGGCCTGCGGGCAGAGGCGTTTCTCACCTATCGACGTGGGGGCGACACCCTGTTTCCTTGTGTTCTCTTGTGGCGTCAGGCAGTGCGAAGGCTAAGTCCCGGACGACAGGGATGTGCGCCCGGGAGTAGGATGGCCCGCCACCGGGGCGGGTCAGTCGAGGTCGGACAGCGGAAACCGCGCGACGGCGATGTCTTCCTTGGCCACGGAGTAGACCACGAACGCCATGTCACCCATCACGTGGAGGTAGGGATAGCCGTAGCGCCCTTTCTTGCCGAGCCCGGGGACCCGCGGCGGCTGTTCGGGCTCGTCTCCCACGATGAAGTGCCGGTCGAAGGCCACCCCGTCCTCGCTCAGGGCCAGCACGACGGGCGTCCGGCCCCAAACGTTGGACGGATCGGGCGTGCCCAGGCCGAAGAACCGGCCGTCCGCCAGCCGCCCGAAGTGGACCCGGCAGATGCCGTCGGTATAGTGCGTCATCAGCGGCTCGGACCAGGTCCCACCGTCGTCGCGGCTCTCCGTGATCCACAGCCGGTCCGATTCGGTGCGGAGCATCATGTGTATGACGCCGTCGTCGGTCTGGAAGAACGAGCCCTCGTTGAACACCAGCGGGTCATTTCGGGCCTCGCGGCCGTAGTCCCACCCCATAGTGTCGTCCACAAAGTCGTCTGGCAGTCTCGACAGGCCGCTATAGGTCCAGCCGATCAACCCTGCGGGGTCGTCGGTGTAGGGGTACGTGACGTGGCCGGGGAGGATGAGCCGGCCCGACGCCGTTGCGCTCGGGGCGTGGTACGTGGCGATCCGGGGCATGACGTCCACCGGCTCCGACCAGGACGCGCCGCCGTCCGAAGACGCTCTGGCCCGAGTGCGGGTGCCGAGGTGGTGGTCGTGGTTGCCGCCGCTCAGGCGCCTGCTCTCGTCAAGAGCGAGGGGACCGTACTCCCACTCGGCGACGTACGCGATGAGCCTGCCGTCGTGGATGCGAATGCCGGTCGAGCCGGCTACCCAGTCTGCATGCGCGCCGGGCCGAACGTCCATGATGGTGCTCGGCTCGGACCAGGTCAGGCCCTGGTCGGCGGACGTGGCGAACACGACTATCTGGCCCGGCTCCTCCTCGTCGCGCACGCCCAGTGACCAGGACACGTAGAGCCGTCCGTCCAGCGACGTGACCTGCGCCTGATGGCTGTAGGCGCGTCCCACCACGCTTCGAAATACCGTCCGGTGCTCGGCGTCCAACCGGACAGGCCGCACCCGGCCCCACAGATTGGTTATCGGCGAGGAGTCGCCGGCTGGAGACATCGCGCTCGGACTAGTGGGCACAGCCTCGCGCAGGGATGTCCCAGACATCTTCGACGACGCCCTCGCGGACTGCGATGTACTGGTCCCAGCGGTTTACCATCATGTCCTGGTACCAGGGAAGCAGCATGAACTGCTGCCCGACCTCTACGGCGGTCGTACCGTCGCTCCGAAGAACGGCGTGCTCGGCGTGGAGGGAGTCCACCATCACTCCTGGCAGTCCCTTGACGGTCGGAGGGCCGCTGGGCCACGACAGCGCGCGCAACCCGGCGTCGCCTATGGCGATGCCGGGGCCAGAGGTGCTGACGATGGTGCTGAGCACCTTGTTGGCGATCTGGAACTCCTTCATGTAGCCATAGGAGGTGCCCATGAGAGCGTAGGTGCCGCCCTCAACCTCCGTGACGCCCGGCAGGTCGGCTGCGGCGTCATAGGAGAAGGTCTCGCCGCTGGAGACTATCTCAACGGGAATACCCTCGGCCTCAATGGCGTCCTTAACGTCGAGACAGCGCTGAATGTACTGCCGCGCCGTCAGTATCCTGCTCTCGGTATCGACGAAGTCTTCCAGGTGCTGGTGGCTCATCACGCCGCGGAAGGTGACTCCGGGCAGGCTCTCCGCCAGCTTGGCCAGCTCGGCGCCCTGCTCGGGGTTCCTTACTCCGGCCCTGCCCATCGAGGTGTCCACCTCGATGAGCACGCCGATCTTCACTCCGTGAGCCTCGGCGATCGCCGACAGGTCCCTGACGTTCTGTTCGTTGTCGATGCACACCTTGACGTCGCCCTGCCTTTGGAGCGCGCTTAGCCTGGCGATCTTGTCGGCGGTCACAACCTGGTTGGGGATGAGCACATCGGTGATGCCGTGCTCGACCATCACCTCGGCCTCGGACAGCTTGGCGGTGCATACCCCGTCGTGGGCTCCGCCGGCGCGAATCTGCATCCTGGCCAAGGTCGGGCTCTTGATATTCTTGGTGTGCTGCCGCATCTGGCAGACCTTGCCTCGATACCGGTCTGCCACGGCGCGGTAGTTGTTCTCGACGGCGTCGAGATCGACAATTAGGCAGGGCGTGTCGAGCTCTTCGATCGGCGTCCCCACGGCGGGTCTGTACCTGTCCATTCGCTATCTCCGTAAATGGTGGCGGGCAAGTCTCCGGGAGCGTTCGATCAGCGGTAGCGCCCGCGGGCCGGAATATCCCAGACCGCCTCGAGCCGCCCGTTCCTGACGACGTGCATGTAGTCGTGCAGGTTGACGCACTCGCCGACGTCGTACGGCGTGAACCAGACCCTGTCTCCGAAGCCGGGTTGAACGGCGTCCAGGACCAGGGTGCCGTGCTCGGCGCTGAGGCTCGTCACGACCGCCCCCGGCACGTCCACGGACGGCATGCCGGTGTCCGACCCGATGGCCTTGCGACCGCCGTCGACGATGGCCACCCCGTCTTCGGGGCGGCTGGTGACGACGGAGTTCACCCTGGCCGCGTGCCGGAACTGTGGCAGATATGGGCCCAGCTCCGCGTCCATGAGCGCATATCGCCCGGCCGGTACTTCGGTGAGGCCGTCCATCGCGGCGGCGATCTCGTAGTTGTAGCTACCGCCGCCGATGACGGCGCCGACCTCCATTCCCGCCTTCTCGATCTGCTCGCGGGTGTCGAGGATCGGCTGAAGCCTGTCACGCGTTGCGTTGGCCAGCAGGTCCGGGTCGTCCTCGAGGATCTGCCCCTCGGAGGCCATCAGCCCCGCGAACTCGACTCCGTTCGCGCCGGAGATAGCCCGCGCCAGGTCGACGGCGACCTGCCCCGCTCCGACCCCGAACCGGCCGGGGCCCGTGGAGATGGCCACCACCGCCCGCAGCGTCACACCGGCCGCCGTCGCCGCGGCGGAGAGGTCGCCGACGTTGCGCTCGGCATCCACGGCGACGGTGACGGTCGTCCTTTTTGCCAGCGATGCCAGGCGGGCGATCTTCGGCGCGGTCACGACCAGGTTGACCACGAGAATATCCGAGAACCCGGCCTGAGCGAACACCTCGGCCTGCCCCAGCGTCATGGCGGTGATTCCGCCCACGGTGCCGCCTGCGGCGAGCTGCTTGTGCGCTATCGCCGGAGTGCAGTGGACGTCTACCCGGGGACGGAGTCGTGCCCTGCCCTCGCGGACAGAGCCATGCATGATCTCGATATTCTCCTCTAGGATGTCCAGGTCAACGACGAGGGACGGGGTGTCCAGCTCGTCTGAAGGCGTTCCCACCGGCTTGAATATCGGGCGCTCCAATGCGTCTTGCTCCTCGGCTCGTGTGGCATCGGTCTGTCGCCAGACCGGCTAGGAGAATAGCATAGGGCCACGGAACCGTCCAACCTGCGTCGAGGTCGTGGAATCCGTTACCCTCTACTGGGGCTATAATGTCGACGTGACACACGCAGACGAAGCCAAAAGCCTACCGGAGATGCGCGGGCAGTTCGTCGGCGATCTGGCCCTGACCGCCGACGAACGGGTCGACTCCGTTTTCGACCTGGAGAACGGTCTGGTCGACGACGGCCAGGACCTGTCCGAGGTGCTGGTGCTGACGACCCGGCGGATCGTCCACCTCAAGGGCAAGGGCGGCCGGCGTCGGGTCGTCTTCATGCCACTGCGCAACGTGGACGCCGTCGAGGTCACGAACCAGCGGGAGAGATACGGAGCCTTCGTCTGGGCAGGGCTCGCCCTGCTGGTCGCGCTCATGGTGTGGCAGATATGGGACAACGCGCTGGCGCCGCTGGCCGTGCTGATCGTGTTGGCAATGGGGGTCTACCTGGTGGTGGACCGCCTCATGTTCCCGGGGAACGCCTATGCGGTGGTCAACTCGGGTTCGTCGCAGCTCCGCCTCGAGATAACCTCGGAGCCCGCTTCCCGGGACATCTACGAGTTCTCCAACCGCCTGTTCCAGCTTCAGGACGAGGTCGCCAACGGCCGGTCGCCCAGCGCTATTCGGTTCCCGCCGCGCTGAGGGAAGTCACCCTCAACTCAATCCTCTCCCGTCAAAAGGGACAGGAGGTACGAGCGCGCCAGCAACGGCCTGCGAGTCTCCGCAAGCTCCCAGCCCCTAGCCACTAGTCCCGAGCCCCCGGTCCCTTCACCCCAGCCGCAGGTTCGGCACCACGTCCAGGTCCCACTGGTGGCGCGTGCCGTGGCGGAGGTGGAACCAGGCCGCTCCCGCGATCATCGCGCCGTTGTCGGTGCACAGGGCGGGACGGGGTACCACAACCTGCACCGGCGACCTGTCGGCCATCTCCCGGCGGAGCAGCGCGTTGGCGGCCACGCCACCGCCGAGCAAGACACCCCGCGCGCCATGGCGGTCCGCCGCCTCGAGGGCCCCGGAGACCATCGTGTCCACCAGCGCCTCCTGGTACGCGGCCGCGACGTCGGCGACCTGGCCTTCGTCAAGGTCCCCGGCGGGCTCAGGATACCAGCCGCGCTCCTCGACCCGACGCAGCAGCGCCGTCTTGAGGCCGCTGAAGCTGAAGTCCAGGGAGTCCGGTATCCGTGGCCGGGGGAACCGCGCCTCGTCGCCCCGGCTGGCGGCGGCGACGCGCTGTATCTCCGGGCCGCCCGGGAAGCCCAAGCCGAGCATGCGCGCGCCCTTGTCGAAGGCCTCGCCGGCGGCGTCGTCTCTTGTGCGGCCGACCAGCGTGTACCGGCCGTGGTCCTCCATCAGCAGCAGGTCGGTGTGGCCGCCCGACGCGATCAGGCAGACCAGCGGGAAGCCGGGCCGCGTCTCAGGGTCTTTGCCATCCAGCCACGCGGCGTAGATGTGGCCTTCCAGGTGGTTGATGCCTATGAGCGGGAGGTCCTTGGGCAGCGCCAGCCCCTTGGCCGAGTTGACGCCGATCAGCAGCGAGCCCGCCAGTCCGGGGCCGTGGGTGACCGCCACCCCGTCGAGGTCGGCCAGGTCCATTCCGGCCTCCTCCAGAGCGCGGGTAACCACCGGCAGCAGCGTGACGAGATGCTCCCGCGCGGCCACCTCGGGCACGATGCCGCCGAAGATGGCGTGCATCTCGGCCTGCGACGCCACCACGTTGGAGACGATGCTTCGGCCGTCCTCGACGACCGCCACGGCGGTATCGTCACAGGAGGTCTCGATGCCCAGGACCTTCATGCCGTGATGCCCGTCGCGTCGATCCCCATGAGCCTGGCCGCAGTGGCCCCCAGCAGGTCGCGCCGCTGGGAGTCGTTCAGGAAGCCGCAGTGGCGACGAATGTGGTCCAGGGTCTGGCGGTAGGTACAGAACCGGGCGACTATGGGCATGTCGGTCCCCCAGATGAGTCGCTCCGACCCGAGGCGCCGGACGGCCTCTATGATCGCGGGCTCGGCCTCCTTCCAGGGGTAGTCCCACAGGTTGCCGAGCTGTATGGGTACCATGATCTGCATGTGGCAGCGTGGCGAGTCGAAGACCTGCCAGATCGCGCCCGGAATCCCGAAGCCGCCTTCTCCGTGCATGAAGCTGCGCCAGGGCATGCCGTGGGTGACGACCGACGTGGCGTCGCGATAGCGTTGTGTCCAGCGGCGGAGGACCTGGTACTCCTCGACGTAGGCCTCGCGGTCGGTCCCGCCGTAGCCCCCGCCGGCTCTACCCGCCCGGACGGTGAAATAGACCGTAACGCCGCGGTCGGCCAGCCCGGCCCAGAACGGCCGCATTGGGCCGTCGTCCCACGGCTCGGCGTACCCGCCCTCGTAGTAGTGCTTGGACAGGAACTGGTACCCGACCACGCCGCCGGCCGCGATCTGCTCGTCGACGGCGGCGAGAGCCGCGTCGGTGTCGAGGGCTATCCCGGCCTCGGGCAGAGCTACTAGACGCCGCAGCCGATCAGGGTACCGGGAGACGGCCTCGGCCAAGTAGCCGTTGACCCGGCCCAGATACGGTGACGTGTGGAGCAGGGCAAGGCCTACGTCAGCGTAGTCCATCTCCCTGATGAGCAGCTCGGGCGACGCGTCCATCCGGTGGAGCATGGGCGGGAAGTACTGCTTGGTGTAGGTCTCGCCGTCTTGCTCCCAGGTGAAGGCGTAGGTGCCGATGCTCCATCGGACGTCCCGCGGCTCGCCCGTATCGGGATCGAGCAGCGTATCTGAGCCCGCCGAGGCCCGATCGCGGACCCTCCAGACCGGTTGGTGGTGGCCGCCCAGGTCGCGTTGGAAGACGATCAGCTTGTCGTCGAGGGTGTCGTACCCGGCCGGGTCGCCGAAGGGTGGAAAGCAGTAGGCGTGGCCGTCGACGATCAAGCGCTGCCCTCCCCGGCGTCGATGCCCATGACGCGGGCGACGGTGCCGCCCAGGATGTCCGCCCGCTCGGTGTCGGACAGGAAGTCGCAGTGAAGCCTGAACTGGTCCATCGACTGCCGGTACGTGCAGAACCGGCCGACCATTGGCATGTCGGTCCCCCACATCAGCCGGTGGGCGCCGATGTTCTCGACGCACTCCTGGACAGTGGGCTCTGCCTTCTTCCAGGGGTACTCCCACAGGTTGCCCATCTGTATTGGGATGAGTAGCTGCATGTGGCACTGCGGTGCCTTGAAGACGTCCCAGATCGCATCGGGCAGGCTGATCCTGCCGCCGTCCAGAAACGCGCGCCAGGGCAGGCCGTGGGTGATGACGACGGGCACGTCCGGATAGCGCTCCATCCAGCGCAGCAGCACGCGCTGCTCCTCGATGTACTCGTCCCGCCAGGACCGCTGAAAGGTCTTGCTGCCCCTGCCGCCGATCAGCGTGAAGTAGACGGGGATACCTAGCTCGGCAACGCCTCGCCAGAACGGGGCCAGCGGGCCGTCGTCCCAGGGCTCGTCGTAGCCCTTCAGAACGCCGCCGGTGGGCTCGTAGTAGAAGCCGGGGATGAACTGCAACGCGACGTATCTGTCCTCGGCGATCTCCCGACGCAGCCAGTCTACCGTGCCCTCGGGGTCGTCCGGTATCGCTCCCTCGGTGATCTTGATCAGCCTGATCAGCCGATCGGGAAAGCTGCCAACGGCCTGCTTGAGGTACGGGTTCAGCACGGCGTCGCCGCCGAGGAAGGAGTACACGTGCATGATCCCGACGTCCACGCCCGCGTAGTCCATCTCGGCGATCATCATCTCGGGCGGGCTCTCGAGGTTGTGGAGCATTGGCGGGTAGTACTGCTTGGCGTAGGTCTCGCCGTCGTACTCCCAGGCGAGGCCGCCGTTGTGGCGGACCCACTTGACGTCCCGCAGATCCGAGGTGTCCGGGTCTATCAGCGTGCCGTTGTCCGCGGGGGCCCGGTCGCGGACCCTCCAGACGGGCTGATGGTGGGCGCCCAGCTCGCTCTGCATCATCCGCATTTTCTCGTCCAGGGAGGGAAACCCCTGGGGCAGGTCGGCCTGGGGGAAGCAGTACATGTGACTGTCGATTATCAACGGGTGCTCCGTGGGGTGTGGCGGTCGGGCAGCGCCATTGTAGGCGATGGCGGCGGGGGGTCAAGCATGCGAAGAGCGGCAGGGGACGCGGACAACCCGGTCAGGCGTTGGTGCAGTTCTCCACCGTGGCGACGGTGCCTACGTCGAAGTCCTCCTCTCCCAGCTCCACGTCGAGATGCCGTCGGTCATGGTCGCTACCATATTTCTCACCGGTTTCGGCGGCGGGGATCCGGCCGCCGACGTCACACTGGAGTTTCACCTCTCGCCCCATCCTCCGCCCTCTTCTTCCTCGGGCGGAGGATGGGATTTCGTCGCCGTAAGAAAAACGCGACACCGCCGGCCGGAGAGCGCGCTGCCGGACCACTCGGTCCTGGGCGACGTCCCAAACTCGCTGTCGGCCCGTCCCGACGTGGGCTACCTGACCCTGATCGGCGTCGGCGAAGAGGAGAAGGTCAGCCCGGGCGACCTCGATCACGGAGTCGACCTGGCCGTCGTTGAGGACGTGGCCGCCAAGCTGACCGCGCGGATGCCGGGGATGGAGCACGCCGTGTTTCGCGGCGGTTGGTCGGGCCTATTTACGACCACGCCGGACTGGCACCCGATACTGGCGCGGGTCTCCGAAGTAGAGGGTCTGTACTGCGCCGTGGGATTCAGCGGCCACGGTTTCAATCTGGCGCCCATGGTCGGCGTCGTCATGGCCGAGCTCGTGATGCAGGGCGAGGCCACTACGATAGACGTCTCGATGCTCGGGCTCGATCGCTTCGCCGAAGGCCGGCTGATGCAGTCCCGCTACAAGATGAGCGTGCTGGCGTAGCAGTTGCCCCGGCGCGAGGGCCCTCCGTTGACACGTCTCTGGGACGACAATATACTCGCGTCCCGCTTATTATGAGGGACCGGAGGCAATGCGCGCCCAAGTGCGATGTCCCGAGGAGATCGCGGAGCCTGTTACAGGCTTCGAGTCCTCGAGTCAACGGTAGATGACGGGCAGATTATATCCATAAAGCGAGAGGTGCGAGATGCTGAGGATCGCCTACGGCGGCATCATCTCACGCGCAGAGGGGCGGGGCGCCTATATGCCGCGCATTACATCGCTGCCCGGCGGGACTTTGATCGCCGCCCAACACGTCGGCTCCAGACTGGGCTCCTCCGACAACTACATAGAGGTCCTCCGCTCGGCCGACTACGGCAAGACCTGGGTCAACGAGGGCAGCATCCACGGCGATGGGCCGCCGCCCGACGGCATGGCCTATCGTGGTCCCAGGATATCCGTCTGCCCGGACGGCCGCCTGGTGATGGCCGCGGACCGCCATGCGGTGACCGGCGACGTTTTCGATCCGGAGACAGAGGCCGTGGCTCCCGCTGAAATGCTGCTGCTATGGTCCGATGACCAGGGACACTCCTGGTCGGCTCCTCAGGTGGTTCCCGTGGACCTGCCTCCTGAAAAGTACAGCTGTAACGGCGCCGGCTCCCTGCTGCAGCTCGCACCGGACCGGTGGATGTATCCCCTTGAGACCTGGAAGCCGGAGGGCTACGAAGGCCCTCCCGATCAGAAGGCCGCAGCGGTATTCTCTCAGAACCAGGGCGCTACCTGGGGCGATTTCACCGTCGTCGCCGACGACGAGACCGGCGCGCTCCTATGGTGGGACCAGATGCCGACGGTGCTGCCGGACGGCCGGATATACTCATTGATGTGGACCCACAGATACGGCACGTCCGAAGACCTGAACAATCACTGGGTCATCTCCGAAGACCAGGGACGCACCTGGTCGGAGCCCCGGCCCACGAATCTGCGCGGACAGATTTGCGCGCCGATAGCGCTGCCCGATGGCCGAGTCGCAGCCATCTACAACTACCGGCACCATCCCCATGGTGTCCATGTCGCGGTCACCGAGGACCTGTCCCACTTCGACGTAGAGAACGAGGTGGTCGTGTTCGACGCCGGGGCTGAAGCCACCCTGGGCGACCCGCAGCATGAGAACTTCCTTGCCGAGCACCTACTCATCGCCTTCGGCAAGCCGGGAGGCGTGCTGATGCCCAATGGCGATCTGTTAACCTATTTCTGGTGCACGTCTCAGGGCGTGACACACACTCGCTGGGTGCGCCTCATCGCAGATAGATAAGGCCGATCACCATCGGCGGGACGGGCTCGGACTCGTAACCGGCATGGCCGTGGGTTGCACGGGACTCCAGGTGCTGGCGCTATGGCCGAGTCGCCCCACTGGACACGCTGAGAGGCCGGGGGCTGTTTAAGCGAGGCAGTGATCTCCGCGGGCTGGCCATGCAGCTTACGTCTAGGGTCTAGGAAGGAAAAGGAAGAATATGTACCTGATACGACGTGTATACAAGGTCAAGCCGGGGACGACGCGGAAGGCCGCCGAGCTGATTCACAAGATCGGCAAGCGGTACGAGGACGCCGGGCAGCGCTCGCCGGTGAGAGTCTACTGGAGCGGCTATACGGTGCCGGGCTCGGCCAATACGATCTACATGGACTGGGTCCAGGATAAGATCGAGTCCCCGTACCGCGAGGACAACGTCCATCCAGACACCGGCGACTTGGGAGCGCAGCTCCGTGATCTCCAGGAGGATTCGTACATCGAGTTCTTCGAGATGGACGTGCTCCGGTAGCCCTCTACTAGCTCCCGCCAACCATGCAAGGAGGCCGCTCGCATTGAAGGCCACACTGCCAACCGCCATTCTCGGTCGCACCGGCCTGGAGGTCACCCGCCTGGGATTCGGCACCGCGCTCAACGGTCCGGACAGGCCAGATCTCACGCCGGAGGTGATGGGACGGCTGCTCAACGCCGTGCTCGACTCCGGGATCAACTTCCTCGACACATCCTACGACTACGTCGACAGCGAGGAGGACATCGGCCGCTCTCTGTCTCACCGCTACTCCGAGTTCCATCTTGCCACCAAGTTCGGCTGCACCGACACGTTGCCCGGCCGCAACAACTCCATTCACGTGTGGACACGAGACAACCTGCTCCGCGGCCTGCGGGTTAGCCTGGAGCGACTGAAGCGGGACAGCGTCGACATCGTGCAACTGCACAACGCGACCGTTGACGAGTTCGACTCCCAGGACATGGTCGACCCGATGGTTGAGTTGCGACGGCAGGGGAAGGTCAGGTGGATCGGCGTCTCTCCGACGCTACCGGATCTGCCCACGTACCTGTCCTGGGGGCTGTTCGACGTGTTCCAGGTCCCGTACTCGGCCCTGGAGCGAGAGCACGAGGAGTGGATAACCAAGATCGGGGAGGCGGGCGCCGGAGTCATCATACGCGGAGGCATCGCGCAGGGGGTGCCCGGACCGGACTCGAATCGCGCCGACAAGTGGGCGGCCTTTGAGAAGGCGGGCCTCGATGATCTCCGGGAAGAGCGAGAGAGCCGATCAGCCTTCGTGCTACGCTTCACCCTGACCCATCCTTACGCCCACACTATCGTGGTCGGCACAACGAACCTCGACCACCTTCGTGAAAACGTGGAGGCTGTGCTGAGGGGACCGCTGGACGACGGCGTCTACCGCGAGGCCAAGCGCCGTCTCGACTCCATCGGCGAATCGCCGGCGCCGGCTGCGTAACCTGTACCGACGCCTGATGGACGCATCTGAGTTCGGTGCCGGTCGTAGGCAGCGAGGTCCGCCGGCGTCGGTTACTCGACGAAGGCGGCTCGTATCGCATCGATCTGGGCATCGGCGAGCCCGACGGTCCGCACGTAGCCTTCGATCCCGCCGTACCGGCTGTCAACGTGCTCCAGGACCCTCAGCATTCCTTCGGGTGGGCAAAACTCTGACTGGTAGTCCTGCCACGTGTACGTTTCGGGCCTTACCCCTGACGCACTATTCTCCTCCCACGGGCGGGCGATCAGATAGCGGGCGGTCAACCCGTAGTCCTCGGCTATGGTTTGATGTGACACCCCGGCCAGCCCCAGCAGCAGCGCCGAGACGATGCCTGTCCGGTCCTTGCCTCCGGCGCAGTGGTACATGGCGGTCCGGCCTTCCTGTTCGGCGAGGGACGAGAGGATGTCCCGAACAGCGGACTGCCTCGAGTCCAGCATGGTTCGATAGCTCGAGAATATCCGGTCGGCTGGCACATCGGACTGTATTGTGTCCTTGGCGGAGTCGTCCAGCGGCTCTTCGCCGACCATGTTGCAGTGGCGGTACTCGACGTCGACCGATTCCGCGAACACGTTGGGCAGCTCCTCTAGCTCGATGTTGCGACGGAGGTCGATGACGGTGCGCAGACCGTAGTCCACCAGTGCCTGCTGCGACGTCCCGGGCAGATGGTGGAGACTGTCCGCTCGAAGAAAGGTGCGCCACCGAGTCTTTCGGCCGTCAGCCGTGGGATACCCGCCCAGGTCGCGTATGTTGTACGCGCCATCCACGTCAAGATGTCGCGATGACGTTAGATGTTGGGTCACCTGCTATCACCTCTAGGTGTTGTACTGGGGTTTTTGCATAAACTCTCCTTTGAGTTCCCCGCCAGACAATATGTGACCTTCCATGGCACCTAGTAAATCTTCCTTGCTCGCATTGGCCTCAAGGTCTAACTCAATATCAAGCGCGTATATCCTAAAATAGTACTGATCGGCGGGCCGAGCAAATCTAGCCCAAGGATTGTCAGATGGCAAAAATGCTTTCTGTACCGGCGGACATGGCCCTGTGTATCCATGGAACCCGTCCGTATTTAGCCCCTGGGTTACACTCGACCCTATGTCAAGCAATTGCGTGGTCGTAGCCATAGCCTCCGCAAACTCTGTCACGGTGGGAGGAATATTCCATATTGTCCAGTGAACAGCCAACGGCTCATCCGGATTCTTCATGGATTTTTCCTGCTCGCTCCAAACCTGATTGTCGGTACCCTCAAGGATCAGTACAACACTCTTCGTCC
>CAZENU010000025.1:0-31556 GCA_964513735.1 uncultured Dehalococcoidia bacterium | reverse complement strand
CTCGGTTTACGCTACGGGACGCGGGCCTCTACGCGTTCTGGCTGGAGTAGCGACGCGTAACCGCGGAGGTCGCGGAGACCGCCGAGAGTTGGAGAACTCCAAGGATCGACTCTCTGTGTTCTCCGCGTTCTCGGCAGTTACACGTTTTTAAAGCTCCAGGCCCAGGAGTTCAATGGCGTTCAGGCCAAGCACTTTGCGCTTGGCGTCGTCAGAGATGTCCGCGGTGACGATCTTGGCGATGTCGATCCGCACGTCGAACAGGGGCAAGTCCGAGCCGAACAGCACCTTGTTGGCACCGGCCCCGTTGACCACCTCGGCGAAGCCCCCGTGCACAGACCCGCCGCTGGCGGTCTCCAGATATATGTTCGGGCTGACCTTTGTCGCGGCGACGGCGTCCCGCAACCGCCCCCCGCCTGCGCCTGCGTGGGCCAACACCCACCTAATGTTGGGGAACCGCTCGGATAGCGCCGCAAACCGGCGTTCGATCGTGGTCCCGGGAGGGTCCCACGGGAATATCTGGTGGGACATCACGGCCGTGCCGCGCTCGTTGCACCACTCGTATATAGGAAAATAAGCCGGGTCGTCGACAGATCGCCCGAAGTAGGGCGGGTATATCTTGAGAAACTTCATGCCAAGCTGGTCGAAGGCGCGGTCCAGCTCCGCGATGGCCTCCTCAGGGTAGTGTGGCGTCACGAAGGCGGCGCCGACGAAGCGCGTCGGGTGCCCCTCGACGATGCTTGCTACCAGGTCGTTGCCGCGGCGGGCGTCGCCGAAGAAGATGCAGTTGATGCAGGCGACGTCAACGCCGGTGACGTCCATGGCCCGCAGGAACCGCTCCGGCTCATCGGTCATGCCGTGCCGGCCCCAGTGGCCTACGTGAACATGGAAGTCGACTATCGGTGTGTCGTCCATGGCTAGAAACCTCAGATGTCGAGGCCCAGGAGCTTGATGGCGTTTAGGCCTAGTATCTTGCGCTTGTCTTCTTCGGGGATGTCGGCCGTCGCGATGATGCCTAGCTGAAGTCGGGCATCCATCAGGGTCATGTCGGAGCCGAACAGTATCCTGTCCGCGCCGACCCCGTCGACTATGAACTCCAGCGTGCCGGCATGGCTGAACGACGTGCACGTCTCCAAGTACATATTCGGGACGTCGTTCACCGAGTCGACGATCGCCTGACCGCCGGGAGGGTTGGGCCAACCGGCGTGGGCGATGACCCACTTGATGCCGGGGTATCGCTTGTGGAGGCCCGTGTAGCGCTTGTAGACATCCGCGTTCGGTGGTTCAAACAGGAACGTGGAGTGGAGCATGACCGGCAGCTCCCGCGCGCTGCACCACTCAAGGATCGGACCATAGCTCGGGTCCTCCGGGAGTTTCATAGCGTAGTCGGGGTAGACCTTGACGAATTTCATATTGAGCTCGCCGAAGGCGCGGTCCAGCTCAACGACGGCCTCTTCCGGGTAGTGCGGCGTAACGAAGGCGGCCCCAACGAATCGGTCGGGATGGCGAGCTACGGCCTCGGCGACGGCGTCGTTGCCGCGCCTGGCGTCGCCGTAGAAGACGCAGTTGAGACACGTGACATCGACACCCGCCGCGTCCATGATGCTCAGGTACCGATCCGGGGCGTCGTCCATCCAGGACCGGCCCCAGCGACCTACGTGGGCGTGGAAGTCGACTACGGGTGTGTCCACGTCAGGCCAGCCCTAGCAGCCGCTCCACGTTGCGGGAACAGATGTCCTTCAGGGCGTCGTCGCTGAGCCCCGCATAGTGGATGTAGTACAGCAGCGGCGCGATGGCCGCGTCGGGGAACCGCGATCCATACATTATTCGCCGGAGGCCCACGGCCTCCTCCAGGCGGTCAAGGCCATCGGCGTTGGACAGGCAGGAGATCTCGACGTGGAGGTTGGGCAGGCTGCGCAGCAACGGCATCGCCCACGACATCGTGTGGTACTGGACCTCGCTGAGCACCGCAGTGACGTCGGGGTGGGCGCTCAAGGTCTCGTAGAGCTCCGCCGGCTTGACCTGGTACTGCGTACCCAGGAAGTCGTAGTTGACCGGCAGCCAGACCGGTATGCCGGCCTCGCCGAGCCAGTCGAGCCAGGGCTTCACCACCCAGTCGCGGAACGGGTACACGTGCAAGGCCGGGACCATCCGGACGGAGCGCACGTCGTGCTTTTCGACCAGTGCCGTGAACTCGTCCAACTCGTCCCAGGAAGGGTTGCAAACGAACTGGGGGAGCAGCCGGGACTCGTCTCCGATCTGCTCCAGCAGCAACGCGTTGCCGTCGCTAGAGTCGTACCCGGCGGCGTGTGGTCCGTAGACGACCGCGCGGTCTACCCCGACGGTGTCCATGGCCTCCAGAGTGACCTCCGCGGTGTCCACGGGCACGCGGCGGTCGTGACGGCGCCCGAGGGAGGCGTTGGCATCGAACACGGGGACGGCTGGCTTGAAGTGGAGGTCTATTTTGCCCACAGGCAGTCACTCCGGTCGATCGGCCGCCCGCTACATGCGAACGGCTGTCTGTTGTCTGGCCGTCCGGAGTGTAGCAGCGACCCTCTGGGGCGTCAATAACCAGGAGTCGGTCAGACCGATCTGGACGCTCCCGTCCCGCGCGGCAGGTCGTGAACGCAGCGACCGAGAGGGAGTGCAGCGTGCGGGCCGAAGTGCTAGGGTATCCAGGCTGGCGTACTCAACCGATCAGGAAGGGGCAGGAGATGAAGCGCGCGACGAAGGACATCCTCTACTTCGAGACCGGGCCGGACAACAAGCCGACGCTGCACGTCGAGCCTGGCGAGGAGTTCGAGGTCGAGACACAGATCAACCGCGGTCCGTGGCTGAACGACCACCCCGACAGGGAGGCCCTGGAGAAGAAGCTGCGCGGCGGGAACCCGTCCAGCGGAGCGATCTACGTCGAGGGCGCGAATCCCGGGGACCGGCTGATCGTCCACATCGGCCAGATCGACGTCGACCCCATCGGATACACGCAGTTCGCCGGTCAGAACGGCGCCATGCCGGCCTGGCTGGGCGGGACCGGTGTGGGGACCCACAGCAAGGTCGTCAAGATCGAAGACGGCTACATCCTGTGGAGCGACTCCCTGAAGATCCCGACCGCGCCGATGCTCGGCTTCGTGGGCTGCGCCCCGGCAAACACGAGGTGGCACAACGGCTGGTGCGGAGAGTGGGGCGGGAACTTCGACATCCCCGAGGTGACCACGGGCGCCTCAGTCCACCTACCCGTTGCGGTCCCCGGCGCGCTACTCCACATCGGCGACATGCACGCCCGGCAGGGCGACGGCGAGATCTGCGGCGCCGGCGGCATCGAGGCAGGCGGCAGGGTCAGGGTGCGGTGCGAGCTGGCGGAACTGCCACCGTTGATGACCTGGCCGCGCATTACCAATGAAACGCACATCATGACGACGGCGCAGGCGAGGCCCGCCGAGGACTCCTTCAGGACGGCGCTGTCAGAGATGGTCCTGTGGCTGGAGAACGACTATCGCTTCTTACGCGGCGACGCCTACATGTTCCTGGGCCAGGTCCTCGAAGCCAGGTGCACCCAGTTCGTCAACCCGACCTTCAGCTACGTCGCAAAGGTGAACCGCCGGTACCTGCCGGGGACTTAACCACGGAGAGCACAGAGGTAAGAGGGCAAGTGGTAAGTGGTACGACGGACGTCAGAAGGACCTGTCGCGGAGTGCTCCTGTACTTCCTTACGCTGCCTCTCTCCTCCTTCTCTGTGCGCTCTGTGGTGAGTCTCTTACTCTTCGAGCCAGAAGGCGTAGAGGCGGGCACCCTCCAACGTGAACCTGATGCGGACCGGCCGGTCGTGTTTGAACTCGGCCGCGCCGCTCCAGGTCAGAACTCTCCGTAGCTGGTCGCCCCGCACGGGTCCGCAGTCGCTTTCGGACAGACCCGTCAGCGGCCCACCCGTCTGGGCGTCCACCACCTCGGCGTATATCTGACCGGCGGTGGCGTCGGCGTTTATCACCAGTCTTCCGCCCTTTAGGCTGAACGGCATCGTCAGCAGTGTGCCCCGCTTGTCGGCGTCGAGGGATACGAAGCCGTCCAGCCGGACCTTTGCCAAGCACAACGCGCTCATGTCGTCGAAGTACTCGTGGTAGGGCTGGGGCCACAGCTCCTTGGGACCCCGGAACCTGAGGGCTGTGTAGTACACCCATATCTCGCGGTCCTCGTGAACGTGTGGCCGGCCACACGTCAGAAGCTGCATCGTCTCATAGCTCACGCCGTCCCACGGCTGGACGCCGATGAACACGTCGCGATTGGCCGCCCTATGCCAGTTGTACAGGTCGCGTGAGACGGCCACCTCCACCTGATTGATGGCTGTGAAGTTGCCCCACGGTTCTGGTATGACGCCTGCTGGGTTGAACAGCACTGGGAAGCCTATGTAGATGCCCTCGTAGGGCATTATCGGCATCTTGTATATCTGGGCGATGTGTTTGGTCTCGTCGACGATCGGCGGGGTCAGGAGGGCCGGATCGGCGACCTGCTCCTGGATTCGGCGGCGCCGGTTGTTGCGGTCGATCTCGTCGCTATGAAGGATCAGCTTCGGGTCGGTCCACATGAGAAAGTCCGGGCTCGTCGACAGCCAGACCGACCTCCCCCACTCGGTGCCGATCTTGACTGTGGCCAGGAACTGGCTCGTGGTCTCGTCGTAGGTCAGGTACGACGTGTCGTCGCTGGGGATCGACGGCACGTCGATCATCGTCCAGTTGAAGCCGTCCGGCGACACGGCCGGAGCGCGGGAGGTGCCACCGTGTGCGGTGAACAGCGCCTTGTAGCGCCGGTCCGGGTCGTCGTCACGCTCGTCGCGGACGATATGCGCCAGGCTCCTGCCGGCGGGGTCGATGGCGATGTTGTTGTCCTTGGACCCTCGCCATTCGTACAGGCGAAGGGGGGACGTGTCCCAGTGAACGCCGTCCTGGGACGTCGCGTAGTGCGTCGCGTGCGTCTCGGCATGCAGTCGCCTGCCCTGGGGAGGCACGGCGTAACCACCTCCGTAGAACCACTCAAAGACGCCCTTGTCAGAGTTCCACTGGGGCGGGTCTGCCGTCTGCAAAGAGATCTGGCCGCGCGATCGGTCGGGCCGAATCACGGGCCCTACTCTGGTCGGCTTGTTGAGCACCCGTCGGAGACCGAACGTGCTCTCGATGGCGTGGTCGTCCAGAAATAGCTGCTTGTTCCGGTACGGTTGGATCATGTGAGATGAGGTCACGACAACCCCTCCTGTATACTGTCGCCGGGGCTTATCCCGGCTCTCACTGCGACTATAATTTAGCCACAACGGCGTGTCAACGACGATCGAGGGACCTCGTGCGGCCAGATGAATTAGCCACTCCTGAGCCGGTACAATCACGAGGTGGACCCTTTTCCTTCTGGGGGAAGGTCAGGATTGGGGGTAAAAGTGGCCCATAGGAAACGAAAACGCTACGCGCTGGTCGGCACCGGTGGCCGAGCTCTGATGTTCGTCGACTCCGTGGCGAGCCGCTTCAAAGACGACTGCGAGCTGGTCGGGATCTGCGACACCAACCCTGCCCGACTTGCCTACTACAACCGCTACATCGTCCGAGAGCTCGGTGGCGAGCCCGTACCGGCCTTCGCCGCGGACGACTTCGACGCGATGCTACGGCAGACGCGTCCCGACACCGTGATTGTCACGACGGTGGACGCCTTCCACCACGAGTACATCGTACGCGCGATGGAGCTGGGCTGCGACGCGATCACCGAGAAGCCAATGACCATCGACGCCGAGAAGTGCGACGCGATTCTGGGCGCCATCGATCGCACCGGCAAGGAGCTGAGGGTGGCCTTCAACTACCGGTGGCGGCCGGGCTGCACGCTGGTCCGCCGGCTGCTGCAAGAGGGCACCATCGGCGACATCGTCCACGTGGACATGGAGTACCTACTGGACACCGACCACGGCGCCGACTACTTCCGCCGATGGCACCGCCAGAAGGAAAAGTCGGGCGGTCTGCTGGTCCACAAGGGGACCCACCACTTCGACCTGGTCAACTGGTGGCTGGACGCGGTGCCCGAGACCGTGTTCGGCATGGGCCGGCTGGCCTTTTACGGCCGTGAGAACGCCGAGCGGCGCGGCGTGAAAGTCGGATACGACCGGTACACGGGGCACGACACTGAGGCCGACCCATTCGCCATTGACCTCTCCACCGCGGAGCGCACCCGAGGGCTGTACCTGGAGGCCGAAGAGCACGACGGGTATCGTCGGGACCAGAACGTGTTCGGCGACGATGTCAGCATCGAGGACACGATGAGTCTGCTGGTCAGGTATCGGACCGGCGTCGTCCTGAACTACTCGCTCAACGCCTACATGCCGCGCGAGGGCTTTTCAATAGCGTTCAACGGCACCAAGGGACGCCTGGAGTACCAGGAGGTCCACGGCACGAATCACGCCATCGGTGACGAGCGCCGCCGGGACGGCCTCGGCGACCGGTGGACGGACCGTCTGGTGGTGCTGCCGCATTTCGGCGAGCCCTACGAGGTGCCGATACCCGCGGCGGAGGGCGCCCACGGCGGCGCCGACCCTCCGCTGCAGGAGCAGATCTTCTCAGGCAGCCCACCGCCGGAGCCTTGGCGCCGAATCGCCAGCCACGGCCAGGGGGCGGCGTCGATCATGGTGGGCATCGCGGGCAATCGGTCCTTCGAGACCGGGCGGCCGGAGAGCGTGGCAGAGCTATGTCCCGGGCTCGGGAACGCCAGGCGGCTCAGCGAGCTACCCTGATCTCCCGGACCTGTGGTGTAGGGGCACGGCACGGCATGCCACGCCCTTCCCGTGTGGCGCCGGATTAGGCAGACGCACGTCCGGCCCTTACTCGTAGCGAAGAGCCTCAGCGGGGTAGGTCTTGGCGGCCTGCCACGCCGGCAGGTACGTGGCGAGCAGGGAGAAGGCATAAGTCACTGCCAGGATGACTCCTATTTGAACCCAGGGGATCACAAACCTGAGCGTCTCGACTCCCACCTCCTCTTTGATGTCGTTGAAGGCCTGCCAGCCCAAGACTATCCCCAGCGTGGTGCCGATAAGAATGCCCAGCAGCGACACGAAGGACGACTCCAGCAGGAAGCTGAGCTGGATCATACCGCGGCGATAGCCGATGGCCCGCAGGACGCCGATCTGCTGCCGGCGCTCCACCACCGCGCGGGTGCTGATGACTCCGAGAGCGGCTACGCCAACCAGCAGGCCGAGGGCCATGAAGCCGGTGAAGAGACGCCCGAAGGCCTTGCCGGCCTCGGCCTGTTTCTCTAACTCCTCCTCCCTGACAACGCTGTCCATGCCATGTTCGAGGAATGCCGACTCCAGACCCTTGCTGACCGTCGAGGGGTCTATCCCTTCCGCCAGCATGAACCGATAATTGGTGATCGGTATCGGGAACGGCGCGACGTCGTCCAAGACCGTCTTCGAGGTGATGATCGAACCGGAGTTCCGGTGCAGGCGGTCCATGATGCCGATGACCGTCAACGTAACCACTTCACGCGTCCTGGGCTCGCGCACCTCCAACTCGACGGGAGACATGCTCTCGTTCTTGTAGTAGACGTCCTGCAGAATCGGCTCGAACTCCTGGTCGGCCTGCGCGTTCTCGTCTGACTTCACCAGATAGCCGCCGACCACGGCCAGACCGGGGTCGTCGATCAGCGCCTGCCACACGTCGCGATCGGTGGGTCCGTATCCGTCGGCGATGAGCTCGAACTTGAAGCCCGTGGACTGTAGGTAGCGCTCGTCCGCGGCGAACAGGTGGCTATCGTCCCACCGTTGCCTCTCGCCGGCGGTCTGCCTCGCCTGGACTCCAACTGAGGTCAGCCCACCGACGGCCGCGAAGTCCTCGATCCGGAGGTCCGGGTCGGCGATGATCCCCTGAAGTATGTCTTCGATCGGTGTGGTGGCATTCACCGTACCGTCGACCTGCCACCCCCCCAGGACCTCGTCGGGCTCGTTGAACTGTGTATTGAATATGTTGGTCAGTATCGACATGACCATAAGGGTGAAGATAACCAGTGCAAACATGGCTAGAGTCAGACCGGTTCGAATCTTGTTGTTGAGTGGGTATGCTACGGCCGTTACCAGGACCGGCCTCAGCCTGCCGACGCGACCCGTCGCCACGGTCAGCCCTTTGAGCAGCAGATCGGCGTTGTACATCAGTGTACAGACGGCTGCCGCGACCATGAACACCCCGGACACGAATATCATGTCGAAGTCGCCTTCCAGGTCGTCGACGAAGTCCGGGAAGGGGGCCGACGGCATCGCCCAGAAGGCCAGCATGACAACGCCGATGAAGGTGAATGCCAGCCGGTCTACGATGTCAGTTCGGGCCTCGACCCGGCGCTTGAGGCTCGACGCCACCATGGCCACGCCGACGGCCAGGAGCACCGCGGCGATGATGGTCGCCAGCACGTCGGCCAGTGCGATGGCATAGGGCAGCAGAGCGGCGCCGCCCACCAGCATCAGGCCTCCGAACACCTCGAGCCGCATCCCGCGACCGGCCAGGGCCCGCATCATCAGGCCGAGGCCGACGATCATCAAGGACACGCCGCCGGTGAACACGGACAACCGCTCCAGTCCGTTCATCCCCCACGCAGTGACCGCGCCACCGATGATCAGCGTCAGCCATCCCGCAAGGAGGTAAGGCCAGGTGAATCTCAGCAGTGCCACGAAGATATCGACGATCCAGAACATCGGAAACAGCCAGACGAGGCCGAGCGACGTGTACCCAGCGAACCGGCCGAAGCGGAGGTGGATCAGCGCACGGATGCCTCGCCACAGGAAGATACCTGGGCGCACCAACGCCCTGAGCAGGACCACGAGTCGCTGTCGCAGCGTCGAATGGCTGCTGACCTCGATCGCCTCCGGCAGGTTCCTCACCGCGGCGACGACGTTCAGACGGCTGACCCTGTAGGCCGAGCCCGCCACGGTGGCGAACGTTATCACCATGCCCAGGCAGTAAGAGACGACGATTGTACGGGGATCGAAGTGGATCGTCAGGCTGAAGCTATCGTCAACGGTGGCGAACAGCCGGTTGATGACCACGATCATCGCGGCGCTTAACGCCAGCCCCAACACCACTCCCACCGCCGACGACACGAGAGCGTAGGCCGTGCCCTCGAAGGTGAACATCTGGACCAGGTGGTCTCGCTTGGCGCCCACCGCGCGTGCCATGCCCATCTCTGAGCGACGGGCGGCCGCGAGCATGATGAAAATGAGGAAGATCAGCAGTATCCCCACCGCGATGGAGAACAGCGACATCACGAGGAAGAAAGTAACGACGAAGCTCCCGGCCAGGTCCGCGATTTCCAGCAAGTCGCGCTTGAACTCGAAGACGCGGAACTCGGATAGCTCTTCGAACAACGTCAGTGCCTCTCGCTCGACGACTCTTAGCTCCTCGTCTTCGAGGGCCGTGACCAGCACGTCCACGACGTCTTCGTCGGCCAGCAGGCTGTTGAGCTCGTCGCTAAGCTCGTCCCTGGCCAGCTCTACCAGTAGCTCGGCCACATCCGCCTTGAGATCGTTGGACAGGCCCACCTCCTCCGCCCGTATCGCCGCCACCACGGGCTCCTGTTCGAGAAGCTCCTTGAGCCGCGACGCGACCTCCCGGTCGTTGAAGAGCACCCGCAGCTCTTTGGTCACCTCCTTGCTGAACTTGACGCCACCGAGGGTGTCCCCGAGGTTGGACACGATAATGGTGTTGATCTCGCCTGCGCGGCCGAAGATTTCCTGCACGTGGCCGAGCCGCATCATCATGGTCGGATCGCGACCGGCCAAGCCGCCGTCCTCGACGACGCCCTTCACGGTAACGGTCAGGGGCGCCCCCTCGACGTATATCAGCAGTTCATCGCCGGCCACGGCCTCCAGTTCATCGGCGGCCGCGTCGTTGATGTAGACCTCGCGCTCGCCAAGCGTGTCGAAGGCGACCTCCTGTCCCGAGACCAGCGCGATCGGCCCGAAGCCCTGGAGAAGGGTGGGCTCCAGTCCCACCAGATGCAGAAATCCCTCGTTGAGCTCGGTCCTGGGGTTGACCGACGGGACTACCATCGCAAGCTGTGGCGTTAGCCCATCTATCGTCTCGAGGTCCGCAAGCTCCCGCTGGAGCAGCTCGAAGCGTTCATATGGGACGACCGGGTTGGTGCCGAAAGAGTCGCCCGCGTCCGCCATCGAGGGGACGATTACCTCGTCGATGGTCTTCATCGAGCGCAGCACGTCTTCCCGAATCGAGACGCTGAGCGTGTCGCCCGTGCCAAAGGCGGAGGAGATTATCACGGTGCTCAACATCACCCCAATCACGATGAGCACCGTTTGGCCCAGCCGTCGCGGGATGGGCCTGACACCCATCTTGAACATCACGCGGTTGCGCACGGCCAGCAGCGCCACGATGACCATGCCCACCAGGAATACGGTGAGCAGAAACACCATTACAGTCGTCATGGACAGGCCGAAGACCTCCTTCATCCGGCGGCCTGCTCCTCAGCGCCGGTCTCAGCCGACGCACCATCTCGCTCGATCAGACCGTCGCGCATCCGGACGATGCGGTGAGCCCGCTCGCCGACTTCTTCGGAGTGGGTGACGATGACGAAGGTCTGACCGTTGGTCCGGTTCAGTTCGACCATCAGGTCCACGATGTCGTTGGCGGTCTCGCTGTCGAGGTCACCGGTGGGCTCGTCGGCCCACACGATGGCCGGTTCGTTGACCAGCGCCCGCGCGATGGTCACCCTCTGACGCTGGCCGCCCGACAGCCTCCCGGGCAGGTGAAGAGCACGGTCCTCCAGCCCAACCGTGGCGAGCATGCCCAACGCCTTCGACCGCGCCTCCCCGGCACCCATGCCCGAGACCAGCAGCGGCATCTCGACGTTCTCCACGGCCATCAGGACCGGCAGCAGGTTGTAGAGCTGAAACACGAACCCCATGTGACGAGCCCTGTAGTCGCTACGATCATCGTCGGGCAGGTCGTGCATGGCCACGCCGTCGATGAGGACCCGGCCCGAGTCGACCTCGTCGAGGCCGGAAAAACAGTTGAGTAGCGTCGTCTTGCCGCAGCCGCTGGGGCCCATGATGGCCACCATCTCGCCTCGCTCGACGCTCAGGTCTATTCCCCGGAGGGCGTACACCTTCACGGTGCCGGTGTCGTAGGTCTTGTGGATCCCTGTGGCTTCGACGATGGCGTCTGTCAACTAGTGGCCCTCCTGGGTGCCGGGCGCGCATGCTGTCGTGAGTTCAAGGGCACACATAGCGTCATCTCGTCCGCAATTCTAGTCTTGTTCGGCACAATGCTAGCCTGGAACGTCCCTGTTGCAATCACCCAAACGCCCGATTCGGCGAGGCTGAGAGGCTGACCCAAGGGTCAGCCTCTTTACCGAGCCAAGCATCGTATTCTAAACGACCGATCGCGCGCAATCGGGCAACGATGTTTCCGCCGTAATAACGTGTTAGAGTCGTCTGCGCCGGGAAGGGCATCGGCCGGCCGCGCTACCCGGACTTGTCCCGCTGGAGCCGATGCCGATCATGTCGAATATCTTCAAGCCGCGTCTCCCGTGGCTGCAACGACTTTCGCCAGGCGGAGGATATCCGAAGGCCCATCCCGGCCAAGTTGAACACGCGCGACCGGCCGGCCCTGTTCCTTGAGAGCCATCAGGTCGCCCAGAGCCTGCGCGTCGGCGAGGGTGCCGAAGGTGTATCCCTCGCCGGGCACCACCAGATCATGGTCGTGACCCGCCGTGAGCTGGAGGAACAGTCCGCTATTCGGGCCGCCCTTGTGTAGCTGACCCGTGGAGTGGAGAAAGCGGGGCCCGTAGCCGACCGTAGTGGCAACGACGTAGCGGTCCATGAACGCTGTGCGGAGCGCGGCCAGGGCGCGGTCGGTCTGCGGCGTCTGCCGTATGAAGGCCAGGATGGCGACGTACGCGCCCGCCCTCGCCTGCGCCGTCAGGCCTTGGACCGAGGCCGTCTCCACGACGGGCAGGCTCCCCGCAGCAGCGTGCTCCGTGAGCACTGCGTCGGTGCGGTCCTTGGCCCGCTGCACGTCCGGCTGGTCGAAGGGATTGATGCCGAGCAGGGAGCCCGCCACCGCCGTTGCGAACTCCCACCGGAAGAACTCGGCGCCCACGTCGTAGGCGCTCCCCAGCTCGAGTCGTACGACGGGGTGGCCGGCGGACTCCACGGCATCTACGAAGGCGTCCGTCTCCGTATTCGCGTCGCCAACCAGCCTCAGATACACGAAAATCCGGTCGGCGCCGTAGGAACCGGACGGACGCAGGGGCTCACCGGCGACTGGAACAATACCGGTGCCCTCCTTGCCGGTGCTCTCGGCGATGAGCTGTTCGACCCACAGGCTGAAGCTCCCCATGGCCGGCGACGTGACCAGCGTCAGCTTGCCGCGGCCGGCTAGGGCGTGGGTGCCCATCGCGGTGCCCAGCGCGACGCCAGGATTGTCGGTTACGTCAGCGGCCATGCAACGCTCGCTCATCGCGCCGGCCCGCGCCAGCAGCTCGCCGACGTCGACGCCCATGAGTGCCGCCGGCACCAGGCCGAAGTGGGACAGCACCGAGTAGCGCCCGCCGATGTCCGGGTCGTTGAGGAAGACGCGACGGAAGCCGTCCCGCTGACCGAGCCCCGCCAGCGAGCTGCCCGGGTCGGTGATGGCGACGAAGCTTCGGCCGTCGTCGACCAGCGTCCGGAAGTGGCGATATAGGACGTTAGGCTCGATGGTCCCGCCGGACTTCGACGAGACCAGGAAGAGAGTTTGTGACGGATCTATGACGTCGGAGACAGCCCGGACGGCCGCGGGCACTGTCGAATCGAGGGCGACCAGCTCCGGGTAGCCGGCTTTGCTACCCAGCGTCGCCCTGAGCACCTCGGGGCCCAGGCTGCTGCCACCCATGCCGAGCAGGACGACGTGGCGAAAGCCGTCCGCGGCCACTTCACCCGCAAAGGAGCCCAGCTCCGGCGTCAGAGGCCGCATGTCCCCGACGACCTGAAGCCACCCCAGGCGGTCGGAGATCCCGTCTGGGCCCGGCTTCCAGAGGGTGTGGTCCTGATCCCAGATGCGGCCGGCTACATCGATTCCTGCCAGCCCGGCACAGACATCCTCGACGCTTCCCATCAGACCTCCTGTCGCCCGAACGTCACGCCTAGCCCAACAGCTCTGCGCGCTTCTCCTCGATGTTGGCGATCAGGGAGTCGAAGGAGTCGGCAAAGGCCTTTACCCCGTCCGACAGCAGGCCGGCGGTGACCTCGTCCATGTCCACGCCCGCCTCTTCAAGCGAGTCGAAGAAGCGCTCGGCATCACCCATGTCCTTGCTCAGGGCCTCGGCGACCGTGCCGTGGTCGAGAAACGCTTCCAACGTGACGTCGGGCATCGTGTCGACGGTGTCAGGCCCGATGAGCGCGTCGGCATAGAGCACGTCGCTGTAGGCCGGGTTCTTGGTGCTGGTGCTGGCCCAAAGAGGCCGCTGGACCCTGGCGCCTTTCGTACGGAGCCTGGCGAAACGCTCGCCATTGAAGTCTTTCTGAAACTCCCGGTAGGCCAGCTTGGCGTTGGCGATGGCGGCCTGGCCCAGCAGCGCCTCAACGTCGCCGCATTCCCGCTCCGCCGCATCCTCCAGGCGCGACTCTACGGAGACGTCCACGCGGCTCACGAAGAAGGACGCCACAGATGCCACCTTTCCCAGCTCTTCGCCAGACCAGTCCAGGTCCTCCAAGCCGGCGATGTAGGCCTGCCTGACCTCGCTGTACGCGCCGAGGGAGAACATCAGGGTGACGTTGACGTTGATGCCCTCGCCGATGAGCCTGTGGACGGCCGGGACCCCTTCGGGGGTGGCCGGCACCTTCATCATCACGTTGGGCCGGTCGAGGGTCCCGAACAGCCGTCTGGCCTCTGCCACGGTACCGTCGGTGTCGTGGGCCAGGTGCGGGCTGACCTCCAGAGATGCAAAACCGTCGGCGGCGCCGGTGCGATCGTAGGTCGGTCGAAGCAGGTCCGCGGCCGCCCTGATGTCGTCGATGACGAGCTGTTCATATATCTCGCCGGCGTTGTTGCCCTCACGGGCCTGCTCCAGAATCGCGTCATCGTAGTCGGAGCTGCCGGTGATCGCCTTCTCGAAGATGGTCGGATTCGAGGTCAGGCCCGTGACCCCGAGGTCAATGAGCCGTTGCAGCTCGCCCGACCGCAGCATGCCGCGGCGCATGTTGTCGTACCAGATAGACTGTCCTAGCTGCCCGACCTGCTGGATGGTGTTGAGCATGTCGCTTCCCTCCAGAGACTCAGATGCGGCAGATTGTCTCCCGGTGCGTCATTCGAGCCTTCTGAGCCCGCCCTGGGTGGCCATGATTCCGGCGGTGGTCACAAACAGGAGGAGCGAGAGAATCGCGACCACGGCCTGCCCTCCCAGCCAGTCGACTGCGAGACCCGCCGGGAGCAAGCCGAGGGGCATCAGCCCGAAGTTCATCATGTAGATGCTCATGACCCTGCCACGGTAGCGCTCGTCGGCCTCTTCCATGATGAGCGCCTGGTTCAGCGACCTGCGTCCGGAGTCGCCGAGGCCAAGGAGGCACATGATCGGCAAGGCGATCAGAAAGTAGGGTACCGCGGCCAGCGCCGCCAGCGCAACGGCGGACGCAAAGCTGGCCATGAACAGCAGCATGCCGCGCTTCCAGTGCCCGATGGACGCGATGAACAGGGAGCCGACGAGGGAGCCGAGCCCGAACAGGCCGAGCATGATTCCCATAGAGTCGGGGCCTCGGCCGTAGATGTCGACGATGAACACCGGGAGCAGGAACCGGAACGGCATCGCGAAGAGCGTGGTGGCCAGGCTCACGACCAGCAGGACCAGCACCAGATTGTTGGAGCGGATGTGTTTGAGACCCTCGGCGATATCGGCGAACACGGAGTCCTTGTTGCCCGCGCCGCTACCGCGCGTCCTGGGGACCTGCCCGGTCAGCACCATGGACAGAAACGCCATCGCCGTGATGATGTAGTAGACGACGTCGGGCCCTGCCGCGGCGTACACAATCCCTCCGATCGCCGGAGCGACTAGGGTCGTCAAGGCCATCGCCGCGGAGCTGAGCGAGACGGCGTTGGTGACATGGTCGGAGTCGACGAGCTCCGGGATCATCGCCTGACGGGCCGGCATTATGAAGGCCCACATCGCACCCTGGACCATTCCAACCAGGAGCAGGTGGTACCAGCTAATGAACCCGACTGTGTTCGCCACCGCGATGAAACCCGCCAGGACTGCGCTAGTCGCCTGTCCCGCCTGCAACACCCTCCTGCGCTCGAACCGGTCGGCCACGACCCCGCCGAACAGCGACAGGACGAGGATCGGGACCGCGGAGGCGACGCTGACGACACCCAGTAACGCGGCGGATCCGGTGAGGTCGTAGGCCAGATAGGCGCGGGCCAGCATTTGCATCTGGAGGCCGCCCATCATCACCAGTAGCCCGAACCAGAAGAAGCGAAAATCGCGGCTCTGCAGCGAGGCGAAGGTACGCGGCCATCGGCTGGAGCCGCGGGAGACGCGGATGGAAGAAACGGAGCCGGCGGCGTGTGGGCTGCGAGGCGGTCCCTGGTGTTGTGAACCTACCTCACTGTGAGCATCTGGTCCATCCGCCATGCCGCCAGTCTATACCTCTGGGTGTCCGGCTAACAAGGGTGGAAGAGTCGACGACAGAGGACGCAGAGGAGCAGGAGAACAGCCTAAGACCGCCTAACATGACCGCGGAGAGCGCAGAGGTCGCCGAGAACTCAAGTTTTGAAAGGTCCCTACCTCTGCGTGCTCCGCGGTGAGTGCCGTTAGAGGCTCTAAGCAGCCAAAATGGGAAGCCGCTGTCCATCCAGCACGAGGGCGTGGCGACTCTTGTTCCTTCCCCTCGCGATAGAAGGCTAGTACCAGTCCCGCATGAATCTGATGAATGTCATTCTGAACGAAGTGAAGAATCCCGGGAGTTGGGGGCAAGAACTCAAACCTGGGTGGGGAAGGCCAACCCACGCCAGATTCTTCGTCGTCCCGATGCCAAATCGGGATTCCTCAGAATGACATGCAGAACTAACTGGACATGATACTAGGCCTGTCCTGAGCCGTGTCGGAAGGCTGAGTGGGTTTCACTCGCTTCCGGAACCTCGAGCTGCGCCGCCACCGCCGCAACGGTCTGTTGCAACGTCCTACTCTGGTCGATCTCCTCCGGGGCCTCGGAGGCGAACGGAGTCTCGCTGAGAAGACGGTACATCTCGGCCGAGGCTTCGTGGAAGCCCGGCGACACGCCGACGCCGGCGAAGGTCGTGCCGATCTCCTCCATCTCACCCATCCACCGGAAGGCGTTCGCCGGAAGCCGGGGCAGCCCTTTCTCCATCGCCTCATAGACCTCTGGCCGGCTGTCCCGCAGCTCCGCGGCGAGCTCCTCGGACACTCCGAGGGCCTCCGCGGCGGCCAGTTGGGCGAGCCACAGGGCCGGGGTACCCTTGGTAACCGAGGCGTAGCACATCTTGATCGCCGACGCGCGACCCACTGTGTCGCCCAGAGGACACACGTCGATGCCCCTGCCGTGAAGCTCGGACATGACGGACACATGGGGGCCCGACACATAGAACTTGGACGCATAGTCCGGTCGGGGTGGGCCGCCGATGATGGAGCCGTCGACATAGCGCCCGCCGGCCTCGCGCATCATCGCGTCCATTCTGGTGGCCGTCTGAGGCGAGACGGCGTTGCAGTCGGCGAACACGACGTCTTTGCCGGTCCGTTTGGCGGCCGCGGCGATGCCCACGCATACGCCCACGGCCTCCGCGGGCACCAGAATCGACAGCACCAGGTCGCTGGAGTCGACCAGGTCGTCCAGGCTCGGCAGATCGCGCAAACGGGCAGCGACGGAGAGCGCGCGAGTCCGATCGCTGCGGCCGTCGAGGCAGGTTATGACGTCGAGGCCGTGCTCACGCAGCGCTCTGCCGACCGCGTGGCCCATGTCGCCGGGACTCAGCAGACCGACGGTTTCAACAGCCATGATCGCCTCCCGCCCCTACTGCAACTCCACTATCGGATCGCCGTCCAGGACTTGTTGCCCCGGAATGACGTGGACCGCGCTAACAATGCCGGACCAGTCGGCCTTCAGGGTCTGTTGCATCTTCATGGCCTCGAGCACGCAAATGTCGTCGCCAGTGACCACCTGATCACCCACCTTGACGGCCACGGACATGATGATGCCGGGCATGGGCGACGCGAAGACGCGGGTCCCAGCCGCGGGAACCGCTGGAGGGCTCGCGCCGGTCGGCGGATGTTCCGGTCCGGCGGACGCAGCCGGCGCCGGACCGTCGGGCACAGGCTCACCGGCCGAGATCAACGGCCGGCTGAGCGAGACCTCGACCGGCTCGCCGTCCACCAGCACGATCGCCGGGTCGGCGTCGATGTCCACCGCCTCGACGGTATACCAGCGACCGTTGACCCTGACCCTGAGCGTGTTGACCATCCGCGCGCCTACGAGAACCATGTGCCGAAGGCGGCCTCGCCGGCGACCGGGGCGAGCGTTATGAACACGCCGGCGACCACGGCCGACCCGATCACTCCCGCCACGTTGGGCCCCATGGCGTGGGAGAGTAAGTAGTTGCCGGGGTTGGCCTCCTGGCCGATCTGGTGGGAGATCCTAGCCGCCATCGGGACGGCCGATACGCCAGCGGAGCCGATCAGCGGGTTCAACTTCTCCCTCAGGAACAGGTTCATCAGTTTGGCGAAAAGCAGGCCGCCGATGGTCCCGCAGGAGAAGGCCGTCAGCCCGAGCCCGAAGATCACGACCGTATCGACGTCAAAGACCCGCTCCGAGGTTAGCTGAGTGCCCACCGTAACCATCAGGAATATGGTGGCGATGTTCAGCAGCTCGTTGGAGGCTGCGTCCACCAGGCGCGGTACCACGCCACTCTCCCGAAACAGGTTGCCCATCATGAACATCGAGATGAGCGGGGCAGACTGGGGCACTACCAGGATGATCAGGACCATCGCGACCGTGGGGAAAAAGAGCTTCTCGTTGCGCGACACGTCGCGCTGCGGCCTCATCACAATGCCCCGCTCCTTGACGGTCGTCAGCAGTTTCATGAGCGGCGGCTGGATGAATACCACGCTGGCCATATACGTGTAGGCGACCACGGCGGTCACGCCGAGGATCTCGGGCGCAAGGATGGCCGACAGGAAAATGGTGGTCGGGCCATCGGCGCCGCCAATAATACCGATGGATGCAGCCTCACCGACGTTGAACCGGTCGGTGGCCAGAGCGCCCCAGAAGGCCACGAATATGCCCACCTGCGCCGCGCCGCCGAGCAGCAGCGTCTTAGGATTGGCGATCACCGGCCCGAAGTCGGTCATCGCGCCGAGGCCGAGGAAGATCAGCGGCGGCAGAATGTCCCAGAACTCTATGCCGTAGTACTGGACGATGCCGAAAATACCAGACTCCGACGAGCCGGGCTCGAAGGCGGTCAACGCCGTCTCGGGCAGGTTGGTCAAAATAATCCCGATGCCGATGGGCAGCAGGACGTAGGGCTCCCGACCCCGTGTAATGGCCAGGTAAATGAAGCCCAGCCCGACCACGATCATGACGACCTGTCGCCAGTCGAGATGGCGCAGGCCCGACGATTCGAAGAAGTCTACAAAGTCACTCAACGCGTCTCTCGTTTTGGGAAGGCTGAAGAGGCCCCCTCGGCAGGCTCGAGACAGGCTTAGACAAGATCAGACCGGGCATTGTCGCCGGCGGCGGACGCCGAGGGCCGCGCCCGCATGATACCCACGCCGACGACGGCGGCCAGGGCCCTGTCGCGGAGCTCGGGATCCGCCTTGCCCACGCCGCCGGACGAACGTTCGCCGGCCCGCGCGATCCAGCGTACGACAACGCCCATCAGCGCCACGACCAGGGTGAGCAGCAGCAGGAGGGCGAAGGCCGTCCCTATGCCGACCAGCGTCAGTCTGATACCTTCGTCGACTACGACCTGTTCGATGGCTCCGTCCTCCCAAAGAATGCCGGTTGAGATTGTACAACAGCGACCTATCGGCCCTCCAGCGACCAGCGTCATTGCGACGACCCGCGGCCCGCTTCCATTGCCGCCCCAACCGCCGATAGATATAATGGCGGCACCGCCAGCGCGACCCGTCTAGGAGCGTGAAGACGCCAGATGGCCACCAAGATCGACCTGAACTGTGACATGGGCGAGAGTTTCGGGGTGTACAAGATGGGCCTCGACGAGGAGGTCATCAAGAACATCAGCTCGGCGAACGTCGCCTGCGGGTTCCACGCCGGCGACCCGGCGTGGATGCGCCGCACGGTACAGCTTGCTGAGGAGCAGGGCGTCGCCGTTGGCGCCCACCCGAGCTACCCGGACCTTGTCGGGTTCGGACGCCGCGAGATGATGGTTCCGCCCGATGAGGTGAAGGCCGACCTGACGTACCAGATCGGCGCGCTTCAGGCATTCACGTCGACCAAGAAGCTGCAGCACGTCAAGCCTCACGGCGCCATGTACAACCAGGCCGTCAACGACGAGGGACTGGCCCGAGCCATCTGCGAGGCGGTGGCCGACATGGACCCTGAGATCGTTCTGCTGGCGCTGGCCGGCTCGAAGTGGGTTGCCATAGCGGAGGAGATGGGGATGCGGGTGGCCCGCGAGATCTTCGCGGACCGGGCCCTCAACCCCGACGGCACCTTGGTGGCGCGCTCGCACCACGGCGCCGTCCTCCACGACGTCGACGACGTGGTGCGGCGGAGCGTGCGCATGGTCACCGAGGGCATCGCGACGGCGGTCAACGGCGAGGAGATCGTCGTGGAGGCCGAGAGCCTGTGCGTCCACGGAGACACACCAGGCGCGGTGGAGATGGCGTCGAGCCTGCGGCGCGAGCTGGAAGCCGCAGGCGTCGAGGTCGTCCCGCTGGGCGAGCTGGCGTGACCGCGTGCCGGCACGACATCGGCACCGCGGCTCTTGGAAGGCACCGCGTTCGCCGTTAGGCACAGACGCACCGGACCGTTCGTGAAAGCAAAGGATTAGATGTACGACGAGCCCAAGTTTCTGCCAGCGGGGGACTGCGCCATGGTGGTCGAGATTGGCGACTCGATATCACCGGAGACCAATCGCCGTGTGCACGGCCTGCTGCGCGCCATCGAGGGCCGCGGCCTTCCTGAGATCGTTGACCTGGTGCCCACCTACCGGTCGCTACTGGTGCAGTACAACCCGATGCTGGCGTCATTCGAGGCCATGCAAGAGTCGTTCGCCGGCCTGCAGGCGGAGGCGGCGGACGCCGACCCGGACACCACCAAGGTCGTGGAGGTGCCCACGCTCTACGGGGGTAAGCATGGCCCCGACCTCGACTTCGTAGCGGAGCACAACGGGCTGTCGCCGGAGGAGGTGGTAGAGCTCCACTCCGAGACCGAATATCTCGTGTACATGCTCGGCTTCACTCCCGGATTCCCGTATCTGGGAGGCCTCTCGGAGAGACTTCACGCGCCGCGGTTGGAGACGCCGAGGCCCGCGACGCCGGGCGGCTCGGTCGGCATAGCCGAGGGCCAGACCGGAGTCTACCCCGTCGCAAGCCCCGGCGGATGGCGGATTATCGGCCGGACTCCGCTGCAGCTATTCGACGCCGAGCGCCGGCCACCATCGCTGCTGACAGCTGGTGACCTCGTGCGGTTCGTGCCGCTGACGCAAGACGGTGATTTTCAGTTACCTGTCGGGGACGGCGTATGAGCACTCCAACCCTGGAGCTCCTCTCGCCCGGTCTGTTCACCACCGTGCAGGACAGGGGGAGGTACGGCTACCAGCGCTTCGGCGTCCCGGTGTCCGGCGGGATGGACGAGTTCGCGCTCAGGTCGGCCAACCTGCTGGTCGGCAACGACCAGGGTGACGCCTGCCTGGAGCTGACGGTGCTCGGTCCCACCGTCCGCTTCCTGGAGAACGCGCGGATCTCCGTCACCGGGGCCGATCTCACCGGGATGCTTGACGGCTCACCACTGCCACGCTGGCGTGCGGTCGAGGTCGCCAAGGGCGGCGATCTGAGCTTCCGGAGTATGCAGGACGGCATGCGCGCCTATCTGGCGGTGGCCGGCGGCATCGACGTGCCGGTGGTCATGGGCAGCCGGTCCACCTACGTCCCGTCGGGGATTGGCGGATTCGAGGGCCGTGCGCTCGCCGCAGGCGATACAGTGTCGGTACTGCCGACTGACCCGGCCCGGCCGACGCTGAGACGTCGCCTCCCGCGCGGCTACGCGGCGCCCGTGTACGGCGAGCACCACGAGATCAGAGTCGTGCTCGGAACCCAGGCCGACGCCTTTGAGCAAGACGCCATCGACACCTTTCTGGGCACGGCGTTCACCGTAGCGCTCGACTCCGACCGCATGGGCTACAGGCTGGAGGGCGCGGTGGTGCGTCATTCCACAAGCCCAGATATCGTCTCGGACGGGAATGCCCCAGGCGCGATACAGGTCCCCGGCAATGGCGTGCCTACCGTCCTGCTGGCCGACCGCGGGACCACCGGAGGCTACACCAAGATAGCGACCGTAATAAGCGCGGACCTGGGCCGGATAGCGCAGGCGGTCCCCGGGCAAACGGTCTCGCTGCGATCCGTCGAGCTGGAGGAAGCCAACGCTGCCGCGAGGGAGCTGGAATCTGTGCTGGCGGCCATCGCGCTCGGTATCGACGATCGCGTCAGCATTGCAGTAGACGGCCGGGCCATCGACGTCGTGGACGCTGGGGGCGGCGCGCTCACGTCCCCCGGCCCGAACGGGGGCGACACTAGCGTAGTCGAGGCGACCGCGAAGGCCGGCGGCCGGACGTTCGAGCTCGACCTAGAGGTCGTGCGGCGGGACTGGGCCGACCAGGCGTGACTCGACCGGCTCATGATTGAGCTATACCACGAGCTGTCAGACTGGGTCGTCGGGTTTGCCGAGAGCGACTGGGCGATAGTCCTTCTAGCGCTGAACTCGTTCGTCGAGGCGATCTTCTTTCCGGTCCCGCCGGACCCGTTGCTGGTCGCGGTGGCCATCGCCCAGCCCGAGATCGCGATCTGGCTGGGAGCGCTGACCACGGCGGCATCGGTGGCTGGAGCCCTGGTGGGCCACTGGCTTGGAAAGCGCCTTGGCCGGCCGCTGCTGTTGCGCATGTTCTCCGAGGCGAAGGTCCGGGCCGTCGAGTCGCTTTTCGAGCGTTACGGCGTCTGGGCGACGCTGATCGCGGCATTCACTCCGATCCCCTACAAGGTGTTCTCCATCGCGGCCGGCGCAATGGAGATGGACCGCAGGGGATTCCTCATTGCGTCGGCCATCGGCCGGGGCGCCAGGTTCATCACCCTTGGCGCGCTCGTCATGATCTTCGGCGACTCCATCACCGATCTGGTGGGCTCGAACTTCGAGATAATCACCGTCGCGATACTCGCGCTGGCCTTCACCGCGGCCGGTGCATGGGTGATCTGGGACCGACGTCGTCGTAGCGGGAGGGTGACACAGAGATGATCATCGACACCCACACCTACTGTTTTCCGCCGCTGGACGGGGCCAACGGCGGCGAGGAGCGCATGAAGCGGGCCCAGGTGGCCCATGCGCTGCACCACCAACCGGCTCTCCGTCTGCGCGACCGGGAACCCGCTCCGTCGGGACCTCTTGCGCCCGAAGGCACGCTGGACGTCTCGGACCTGCCCGACGTCGACTTCCATGTTGAACACGAGGCCGGGCGAGTGGTCTGGACGGTCGATGGCGAGGACTACACGAAGTACTACTATCCTCCTTCGCTGCGCGACCTGCAGTACACCCCGCAGGCGCTCATCGGCGATATGGACTACGCCGGCGTCGACGTGGCGCTCTTGCACACCGACCCGATGCTGGAACGCCACGGCGCGTTTCAGGCGGAGTGCGTCAGCGCATACCCTGACCGCATCCTCTCCATGGCACCCGTCGACGAATGGCGCATTCCTTCAGAGCCCGACGCCGTTATCGAGGAGCTGACGGAGAACATACGTCAGCGTAGGCTGCACGCCATCAAGTTCATGGCGTCCTACGCGTACACGAACGGCCCGGAGCCCTGGGACGACGGGGTCTACCGGCCGTTCTGGGAGGCCGCGACGGCGCTGGGCGTCCCGGTGTTTTTCAGCCTGGGCAGCGGTCCAACAGGTAGCTGGACGGACGCCGCATCCGAGCGTCAAAGCTACCTAAACGAGCTGCGAATCCTGGCGCGGTGGAGCGAGCGCTACCCTGACACGCTATGCAGCGTCACCCACGGCTTTCCCTGGCGCTTGTTCCTGGATGGCGACAGTATTGTGCTGCCGGAGGGCGTGTGGACGCCGTTTCGCAGCCCCAACTGCAGCATCGAGGTCTCCTTCCCCGTTCGGATCGGCGATCTGTTCGACTTCCCGTACCGCCAGGTGTGGCTTGCACTCGAGCAAATGGTCGAACGCATAGGGGCGCGCCAGCTTCTCTGGGGCACCGACATGCCGTTCCAGAACCGGTTCTGCACCTACCGGCAGTCACGTGATTGGATCGAGAAGTACTGCGACTTTTTGTCCGAGGAGGACCTGCGGCTGATCATGGGCGGGACCGCGGCCCGAGTCCTTGGCATACGATCGGCACGATCATGAGCTCACTCGGCCGTGACGAAATCGCGGCAGGCCTGACGTCGCTCGGCGTTTCCGCCGGCGACGTGGTGTTCGTCCACAGCTCCCTCAGCAGCATGGGACACGTGGCCGGGGGGGCCGAGACCGTTGTGGACGCGTTCCTCGACGTGCTGGGACCCGAAGGCACACTGGTCGTCCCGACCTTCACGCTGGCACGCGATCTGGAGCACGGGCCGGTCTTCGATCCGCTGCGAGACGCCTCGGGCATGGGTCGCGTCACCGAGACCGCACGTACCCGGCCCGGTGCGAGGCGCAGCCGCCACCTACTCCACTCCGTGGCCGCCGTTGGAGCGGACTCCGACCTTGCGGACGCCCACGGACCCTCTGCCTGGGCCGCCGACGGGCCGTTCTGGCGACTGCACGAGCTGGACGGCCGTATCGTGCTGCTGGGGGTGCCATACCTCCGATGTACCTACTTCCACATGATCGAGCAGCTCCTTCAGACGCCGTATCGCCGTTGGCGCGAGTTCGAGGCCAGGCTGATGGAGCCTGACGGGACACTCAGTCCCCTGGTGACCCGGACGTTCAGCCCCGAACCTGGCTTCGTCGGCAACGACTTCAACAGGTTCGGCGCGTTGCTGGAGGAGCGAGGCCTGGTCCGGGTGGGCGCCATCGGCAACGCCGTCGCCAGGATCTTCAACGCTCGCGATGCAGTCCTCGCCGGGGTCGCACTGTACCGCGACGACCCGCTACTGTTCGTAGAGACCGGGGAGGGGCTGACCCCCCTCAAGGACGGGCTCATGGTCGGCGAGCTGCACAACGAGAAGGCGGTGCTCGACCCGAACCGCATCTACGAAGGCTAGCCGGTGGCGGTAGAGGCGCCGTCGTGGTCCCCTACAGGCTGGCCCGGAACGTGGAATCCGTATACGGAGCATCGGGATCTGCCTGGCTCCGGCGACTTATGCACCTAGTCGCCTAGTCCGAGGGACGTTGGTCTCTGAGCGTACAGACCCCGTACACCGACCTGACCTACAACTACGTTACACCGGCGGTCACGACGGACGGCTGAGCTCTAGGAGAGGAGCCATCCGTGGCGCCAATCGCTCTACGTCCCTCTTCGGGGCCATGAACCTCGGCCGGGCAGCCGCCGACGCAGGCCAGGACCTAAGCCACAGTTATCTTGAACTCATCCATCGAGAGCCTCCCTCTGGGCTCCTGCTTGAAGCCCACGAAGGAGAACCCGTAGCTGTGGGCGTTCGCCAGCACCTCGTCCAGGGACGCGGGCGTCTTGGCCCAGCTTCGGTACCAGCGGGACTCGTCGTTATGGATGGTGATCTCGTTGGGACTGGAGGCCCACTCGCCTTCTGAAACGGTCAGCGGGCTCCCGCTCATGTGCCAGCGGGTCCCCGGTTTGTTGACCCAGAAGTAGCATTGCGCCCCGTCGAGCTGCAACTGGTCGCCCCGCAGGTAAACGGACACGCGGGCCTCCCGCAGATCGATGGGGCCCTGCCCTACAAACCGCCGGTTCAGCAGCAACGGAAGCACGGAAACGGGACTCTCGGGTGTGTCGGCACTCCAGCGAACCTCGTCCGCCCAGACGAAACCGGAGCCGTCGACTCCCCCGGCCCGCTCCCAGGTGGTCATCACGTAAATGTCTCTGCCTTTGGCCACTATGCTCCAGTGGTAGTCGTAAGAGCACCAGCCTTCCTCTCCCTGGTTAAAGGTGTTGTTAATCAATTTCAGCCTCCTGTTTCGGGTCATATTCTTGCCGATTACGCCGCTGATGTGACCGCGTCTCGAGGCAAGGTAACGTCACCCCTCGACTGTACGGCGCATGAAGGAACTGGTGCCTTAGCCCCAGCCGGTGGGACAGTACTGGAGGGCCTCGGCGAGGTGGGCGGCTCCGATGGTCTCGGCATCCGCGGCGCCAATCGCTCTACGTGCCTCTTCGGGGCCATGAACCTCGGCCGGGCAGCCGCCGACGCAGGCCAGGACCTAAGCCACAGTTATCTTGAACTCATCCATCGAGAGCCTCCCTCTGGGCTCCTGCTTGAAGCCCACGAAGGAGAACCCGTAGCTGTGGGCGTTCGCCAGCACCTCGTCCAGGGACGCGGGCGTCTTGGCCCAGCTTCGGTACCAGCGGGACTCGTCGTTATGGATGGTGATCTCGTTGGGACTGGAGGCCCACTCGCCTTCTGAAACGGTCAGCGGGCTCCCGCTCATGTGCCAGCGGGTCCCCGGTTTGTTGACCCAGAAGTAGCATTGCGCCCCGTCGAGCTGCAACTGGTCGCCCCGCAGGTAAACGGACACGCGGGCCTCCCGCAGATCGATGGGGCCCTGCCCTACAAACCGCCGGTTCAGCAGCAACGGAAGCACGGAAACGGGACTCTCGGGTGTGTCGGCACTCCAGCGAACCTCGTCCGCCCAGACGAAACCGGAGCCGTCGACTCCCCCGGCCCGCTCCCAGGTGGTCATCACGTAAATGTCTCTGCCTTTGGCCACTATGCTCCAGTGGTAGTCGTAAGAGCACCAGCCTTCCTCTCCCTGGTTAAAGGTGTTGTTAATCAATTTCAGCCTCCTGTTTCGGGTCATATTCTTGCCGATTACGCCGCTGATGTGACCGCGCCTCGAGGCAAGGTAACGTCACCCCCTCGACGTCGTAGCCCTCCTGCTTGACGACGGCCACCATCGGCAGAATGCCATTGGTGTGCCGGACGCCACCGTCCAGCGAGAGCTCTCCCAGAAAGAGCTAGGCGTCGGGAATGGCGGGCACCTGGCCAGAGCTCAGCAGGACCGCCAGCGCGATGGGCAGGTCGTAAGCGTGCCCGGCCGTGCGCAGGTCAGTCGGCGCCAGGTTCGAGGTGATGCGCCGTATCGGAAAATCGCACGAGGAGTTTCTGATGGCGCGCTGACCCTCTCCCGGGCCTCCTGGACGGCGGCATCCAGCAATCCCACGACGGTGAACGAGGGGAAGCCGGGTGAGATGTCGACCTCCACGATCACCCCGTCGAGACCGATCACTGCGCACGTTATCGCCTTGGCCAGCATCGGGAGCCCTGAGGAGCGTTGGACATCGCGGCGTATGGTATGCGGGCGCCAATCCGCCCGTCAAATGCGGTCGGCCTGTTCCAGCATGGCGCGACGTATACATGGCCTCTCGCGGGCGAGTACAATTCAACGAGATTCGCTCGACGCGTAGGCGCCGGCCGGCTTGGGAAGAACGCCTTAGTGAGCCTTCCTCAGCGGCTGGAGCGACAGCTCCTTCAGATCGCAGTCACGCGCGGACGCCGGTTCTCCGACGTCCCCCCGCTCGACCTGCCGCTGGGCGGGCGCGAGCTTGCCGGACCGCCCCACGCGGTCGGCGAGCCCGGTCGAGGCCTCCAAAAACCAGAAGACACTATGCCACTGCTCACCGCCTCAAAACTAGCTGTGTCCTACGGAGACGTCAACCTGTTCTCGGACATCTCTCTGGAGGTCGCCGACCGGGCGCGCATAGGTTTCGTCGGCCCCAACGGAGGCGGCAAGACGTCGCTGCTCAGGCTGCTCGTGGGCGAGCAGGAGCCCTACGACGGCCAGGTGCACCGGGTCCGCGGGACGCGCATGGGATACGTTCCGCAGGCCACCCAGACGGCGCCATCCGGGACCATACGCGACGAGGTGATGGTCGCCTTCAAGGAGCTGTTGGAGCTGGAGCAGGCAATCGCCGACGCGGCGCTGGAGGTGACGCAGTCGGACGACGGCGCCGAGCGACGCTATGGGTCACTACTCGCCCGCTACGAGGCCGTGGGCGGCTACGACTTCCAGAACCGCATGGAGCGGGTCGCCGCGGGCGTCGGCCTCACCGAACAGACGCTGGCTCGCTCCGCCGCGACGGCCAGCGGCGGCGAGCGTACCCGGGCGGCGCTGGCGCGGGCGCTGCTCACCGACCCCGACCTGCTGGTGCTGGACGAGCCGACCAACTACCTGGACTTCAAGGGTCTGGTCTGGCTGGAGACATTTCTCCAGAAGACCCACTACGCCTTCGTCGTCGTCTCCCACGACCGCTACTTCCTGGACACTGTGGCCGGGCAGATATGGGAGTTGGACCACGGGCGCCTTCGGACCTATCCGGGGAACTACACCAAATACCGAGCCTTGAAGGCTGAGCAGCTCGCCGGGCAGATCAGGGAGTACGACCGACAGCAGGAGTTCATTGCCAAGGAGCAGTCGTACATCGACCGATACCGGGCCGGGCAGCGCTCCAAACAGGCCAGAGGCCGCAAGACGAGGCTGGCGCGCCTCGAGCGTGTCGAAGCACCGCCACCCCGCGAACAGGGGATGCGAGTCGCCACAAGCACCGTCTCCAGGACAACGCGAATCGTGGTCAGGGCGCAGGACCTGAGAGTTGGTTTCACCTCCAACGGCTCGCGGACCGACCTGATCTCGGTGCCGAAGCTGACCGTCGAACGGGGCTCTCGTATCGCGATAATCGGTGAGAACGGGGCCGGAAAGACGATGTTCCTGCAGACGTTGCTCGGCCAGCGGCCTCCGCTGGAAGGCTCGGTCAGGCTGGGGGAGCGCGTCGAGGTCGGATACCACCGGCAGGGCAGCGACGACCTGGCCGACAGCGGGAGCGTCCTGGAGGCGATGCAGGACGTCCGGAACATCCCGATCGAAGAAGAGAGGGCCTACCTCGCCCGTTTCCTGTTCCAGGGCGAAGACGTGTTCAAGGACATGTCGGCTCTCAGCGGCGGCGAGCGCACGAGGCTGGCGATTGCCCGTCTGATGGCGATGGACCCCAACTTCCTCGTGCTCGACGAGCCGACTACCCACCTCGACATTCCCAGCCGCGAGGCGCTGGAGCAGGCGCTGCTGGAGTACGCGGGGACTCTGCTGTTTGTGTCCCACGACCGGCACCTGATCTCGCTGCTCGCGCACCAGCTCGTGATCGTCGAGGACGGCGTGGCGACACCCTTTCCAGGCGTCTTCGACGAGTGGGCAAGGCGCTCTGGCCTCACGCCTTCGGAGCGCGTCCCCCGCCCCGAGACAGCGCCCGGACGGCGCCGGGTCGGCACGCCGAGGAAGAAGCCCAGGGGAGCCTCGAAGCAGGCTCTGCGACCGAAGCCGGAGCCGGCACCGGACCCCGAGCAGGTCATCGCCGACCTGGAAGCCCGGCTGGCGCGGCTCGAGCGCGAGCTGCAGGCAGCCACCGAAAGCCGCGACGTCGGGAAGATAGGGCGCTTGGGCCAGGAGTACGACGACACCCGCGCGCAACTAGATCGGGCCTGGGAGGTGTGGAAACCTTAGGTCAGGCGGCGGTTGGAGAAGTGGTCCCAGGTCGTGAACTCTCTGCGGGGGTCGGTCGAGTCCGAGCCTGGACCGAGTGTGAAAGTCGGCCCCTGTGACGCTGGCCAAGGACCGCACTGAATGGGACCGGCGGCTATGAAACGGGCGGCAGCTTGTCGGCCCAGGGTCGGGCTTCCTCAAACGCGGCCGCCGTCCTGAGCACGGTGGCGTCGTCGCCCAGGTGGCCGACGATCTGGAGGCCGATGGGGAGCCCGTCCCTGTCGAAGCCGCAGGGCACCGAGGCCGCCGGGTTCCAGGAGATGTTGAAGGTCATCGTGAGCGGCGCCACACCGTAGGGACTACCGTACTTCGACGTCAGCACGGGCAAGCCGCCCACCGTGTCGGGCGGCGTCCGGTGCTTGTAGGCCGTGACATACGTGGTGGGCAGCACCAGCAGGTCGAACTCCTCGAAGTAGTCGGCCAACCGGCTCCGAAGCTCGTCGGCGTGCCTGAGTGACGTCGCATACTCGCCGCCGGTAATCTGCGACCCGATGTCGTTGAGCCTGGCCGTGTACGGCATCAGGTCATCGTGATGCTCGTCGACCAGGTGGCCGTACATGGCGATATGGTTGGCCGCCCAGACCGAGTAGAAGAACTCAGCGGGTTGAGGCTCGAACCTGATCGGCGCCTCCTCGACGTTGGCGCCGAGTCCCTCAAGGACCGACACCCCTTCCCTTACCGCGGCGTCGACGTCCGGGTCGGCGACGGCAAAGCCGAACTCGATACCGTATCCGATCCGCAAACCCCTTATGCCGTCACCCAGTCCGCCGATAAAGTCGGGCACTGGGCCACGCAGCGAGATGGGGTCCCGGGAGTCGTGCCCGGACAGCACCTGGAGAAGGATGGCGGTGTCTCGGACGTGCCTGGTGATCGGCCCGGACCCGGACGTCAGGTTGACCGCCGGGCGGGCGACTCCGCCGAAACGTGGCACCCGGCCGTGTGTGGCTTTGATGCCGCTGAGCCCGCAGAATGCGCTGGGCCCCCTTGTCGAGCCGCCGCCGTCCGACCCCGTGGCGATAGACGTCATGGCGGAGGCGACGGCGGCGGCGGCGCCGCCGCTGGAGCCTCCCGGAATACGCGTCACGTCCCAGGGGTTGTTGCAGGTGGGCGCTATCTTCGTGTAGGTCTCGCCGAGGTTGCCGAACTCGGGGGTGTTGGTCTTACCAACGATGACGGCCCCCGACGCTCGAACCCGCTCTACCACAACCGAGTCGTAGTCGGGCACCCAATCCTTAAAGACCACGCTTCCCATGGTTGTCCGGAGACCTCTGGTGGGCTCAAGGTCTTTAATCGAGATCGGGACACCGTGGAAGGGGCCCAGCTCGGCCGATGGGTCCGATGCTTGTCGGATGGCCAGGTCGACGGCGTCCGCGGCGGCAAGGGCGCCCTCCGAGTCGACCGTGACGAAGGCGTGCAAGCGGTCGTCCAGCGCGTCGACGCGCCTCAGCGAGGCCTCGACCAGTTCTCTGGAGGATATGTCACCGCCTACGACCATGTCGCGCTGTTTCCAACCCGGAAGCATCATCAGATCGCGGTCATTCATTGCTCCTAACCTCAACATGGTACCGGGGATGCCAGGTAATCTATTGCAGTACCCCGAGGGGTGTCAACGCGACCTCGGCGCCTTCCCAGATCCTGCTCAGACCCTGTATCGTTGCGGGCAAGCACACAGGCAAGACAGCCGGAGCATACCAATGACAGTAGCCGTGAGGAAGCCCAGGCTGGAGGGTAAGGTCGCCATAGTCACCGGCGCCGGATCGCGGGGCCCCGGCATAGGCAATGGCAAGGCCACCGCCGTGCTGTTCGCCCGTGAAGGGGCCAGCGTCCTGCTCGTCGACGCGTTGGCAGAGCGCGCAGAGGAGACACTCGCCCTAGTCGACCAGGAGGCCGGCGAGGCATCGGTGTTCGCCGCCGACGTGACCAGTGACGCCGACTGTCGGAGTATGGTCGACGCTGCGGTACAGCGCTACGGGCGGCTGGACGTCCTGGACAACAACGTAGGCATCCCCATGCGCCAGCCCGTCGTGGAGGTATCGGAGGCGGACTGGGACGAGGTGATGGCGGTCAACGTGAAAAGCGTCATGCTGGCGTCGAAGCACGCCATCCCGGCGATGGCGCGTGGCGGCGGGGGCTCGATCATCACGACGTCTTCCATCGCCGGTCTGCGGGCCCACGGCGCGACGCCGTACACAGCGTCGAAGGCGGCAGTGATCGGGCTGACTATCTCCATGGCGGCCGACCACGGTGCCGACAACATCCGCGTCAACTGCATCGCGCCGGGGCTGGTCTACACGCCGCTGGTCGCGGACTCCATGACCGAAGGGCTCCGGGAGCGCCGCGCCGCGGCCGCCATCCTGAAGACGGAGGGCACGGGCTGGGACGTCGGCTGGGCCGCAGTCTACCTGGCCAGTGACGAGTCTCGGTGGGTCACCGGCGTCGTGCTGCCGGTCGACGGCGGCATCGCGGCCCTATCGCCGGTGACCTATGACCGGCTGCGCAACACCCCGTAGACGCACCCGCCGCATGACGCTCGTCGAGCGGGCAAAGCATGATGCCGGGCCCGATCTCCCACACGCACCGCTCACCCCGAATATGATATCTCCATGGCACGGATGACTGGACAAGAAAACCGCGCCGTCTGGGAGACGCTGCTCCGGACCGTTTCG
>CAZENU010000024.1:0-31722 GCA_964513735.1 uncultured Dehalococcoidia bacterium | reverse complement strand
GGAGCTATCAGGCATCATCCCAGAGTACGCATCACCGTGATATCATCCCGATGTTCGCAATGGTGAACGGACCCTACTTCTGGGACTCAAACGCGGGTAGGGCTCCGACGATCGCAACCTCGTCATTGGAGTCCCTGACCTGGGTCTTCAGGCGGACTGGATTAGGCGCACATCACTGGTAGCCTTTCGCTCGCCGTTCAGGGTCGATGCCGCCTGGCATAGAGACGTGCGCTCCGCTGGGCTCCTCCTCAATGCAGCCCCTATTGTCCTGTCAGTCTCTCTGTTTCCATCCTCCATACAGGCCGTGCACAGCTACTTTCGCGCCAATCCGGTACGGTAGGGGCTTGAATTAGGTTCGCATATACACTTGAATTCAAGGCCCAGCCAGCGGAGCCGGGGGATGGAGGTGTGACGTGGATAGACCGAATGTGTTGCTGATATGCACCGACCACTGGCCCGGCAAGATGATCGGCGCTCTTGGGCATCCCGCCATCCAGTCGCCGACTGTCGACCAGATGGTCCGCAACGGTATCGCCTTCACTAACGCCTACTCGACCACACCGATGTGCATCCCCGCCAGGCGCGAGCTAATGACAGGTGTCTTTTCCAAGACCCACGGCGACCGCATCTTCAACCCGACATTGCCGATGCCGGACCTGCCCACGATGGCCCAGACTTTCCGGGACGCCGGGTACCAGGCTCATGGAGTCGGCAAGTTTCATATCGATCCGCCTCGCAACCGAATCGGATTCGATGAAGTGCTGATCCACGAGGCCGGCCGCTTGGGCGACAGGGACGACCAGATGGTAGAGGACGACTACGAGCACTTTTTAACAGAGCGCGGCTATCCCGGCCTCGAGACCCAGGGGGGCATCCACAACACCTACGAGTACAAGCCGTGGTATCTGCCCGAGTATTTTCACTACACGAACTGGACCGCACGAGAGATGAGCCGCTTCATCGCGAGGCGCGACCGGGACCGGCCGGCCTTCTGGTACATGTCGTTCGACGCGCCTCATCCGCCGTTGGACGCTCCCAGGGCCTACATGGACATGTACAGGGGTCTGGAGATCGACGAGCCCTTCGTGGGCGACTGGGCAACGGACTATGAAGGCATGCCCTTCGCCTTGAAGGCGAGACCGGCCTCGCACCGTGAGCAGGCGTTGTCGAGCGACGTCACACGGCAGATCAGGGCCGGATTCTACGCCCTATCGACTCACATCGACCACCAAGTGCGGTCGGTCATCGGGCTGCTGAGAGAGCAGGGAATCCTCGACAACACTGTCCTGATGTTCACCAGCGACCACGGAAACATGCTAGGCAATCACGGCCTCTACAACATCGCCCTTTTCTACGAGTCCTGCGCCAAGGTCCCGATGGTGCTCGTACCGACGCCCGCTCAGGTCGAATCGACCGGACCTGGAAGAGTGGACGACAGGCTGGTGGCCCACGCGGACATCATGCCGACCCTTCTCGATATGTGCGAAATCCCGGTTCCTCCGTCCGTCGAGGGCTTGTCGATGGTTGGAGGTCGGACACGAGACCATCTGTACGGCGAGTTCGGGGAAGATAGCACGGCCAGCCGAATGGTAGTCGACGGCCGTCACAAGCTCATCTACTACCCGGTCGGGGACCGCTACCAGCTATTCGATCTCCGTACCGATCCTGACGAAATGCGCGACATCGCCGCCGAACCGGCGTACTCGCAGGTCAAAGCCCGCATGGCAGCGCTGCTCTTGGACAACCTGTATGGCACCGATCTGGAGTGGATCGAGAATGGCGAGCTGGTTGGGTTGCCGGACATGGAACGGACCGGGGAGTACGACTACAGCCCGACCTTTGGCAACGCCAGGGGCTATCGCATCCGGTAGCCTACCCGTTGATGGTCAACACCCGAGAGTCAACAACAACGGAGTCGCCGCCTCTACGCCAGTGGTGGCGCGTACGGGATTCGAACCCGTGATCCCGACCTCGAGAGTAGGGACACGTGACCACGCGGGGAACAGGTCGGTTAAACAGTCTGGCTTACCCCAGCCAGTAGGAAAAGAGTCGGGCGTTCCGTAGATGGAATCTCAAGGACACCTCTCTACCGATCCACTGAAATAGGTCTCCATCTTCCCACCGGACAGTCGTATCGGGCTGGTCGCCGATGACAGGCGCAGACCTTGCCACTACGTCGCCGTTGGACTCCAGTACCTCAACGTGCAGTCGGCCATGCGCGGCGTCAACGTTTACCGACAGTCGACCGTCCGGCACCTTGAATGGCCGCGTGGTCACAGTGCCGTGACCGTTGCCGGAGTCGAGCGACATGAATCCGTCTCGACGTAAGACAGCGAGGCAGACTGCTTTTTGATCTGGTTTGTCTTCGCTGATGATCGCATAAGCCCTAGCGCCCGTATAGTAGAACCACAGTTCGTTGCCATGGACTATCGGCTGGCAATGAAGGTAAATGCCCTGAGTGTCGTAAGCGCCGCCTCCCAGCTTCGACGGGCCGATGAAGGGCACCCGATCGCCCAGCCGCTCCCAGTTCCTAAGATCTCTGCTGCAGGCAAGTTGGATTACGTGAATGCCGGTCCAGTCTCCCTCGTTGGCCAGACGTTGTTGTAGTGGTGGTGACAGCTCCAGGGATTCAAATCCCTCCCAGTCCCCCGGCGCCTCACCACTTCTGTAGAACATCATCGGGAGGGCTATGTAATGGCTCTCGTAACGGAACATCTTCATCCAGTAGGCCTGCGCGTTGTACGTAGCCGAAATGCTGAACTCCGGCGCCTGGAGAGTTGGGTCCTGATTGTGGCGTTCGATCGTCTCACGTGCGATCTCCTGGTCTAGGGCGTCGGCACGGAATACCAACTCCGGGTCGGTCCAGTGTTCGAAATCGCTGCTGGTGCTCAGGATGACGCGTCGGTCTTCGTGTCCGCCTTCCCGCATAAGGAGAATGAACAAGCCCTCCCGTTCGTCCAGCGAGAATGTGTACGAGTCCTCATTCCTGACGTAAGTTGGAAAACCGGTCCAGTTGATACCGTCGGGCGAGACCCCAAATCCGTGAGGGGGTAGCGCACATTTGTAGCGCCTGTCTGGATCTGGATCGTTCGGGTCGTAGACTACCGCGCCTGGGCCGAACTTGCCCGTGCTTTTGCCGAGGTCTATCGACACCAGGTTATTCTCTTTCGAGCCGTGGTACTCGACCTGTCCTACGATCGGCTTGCGCCAGTGCAATCCGTCATCGCTCTCCCAGTACGCGACGACCGCTCGGATGTCCCTGGGCGAGCTGCACCAGGCCTTCCATATTCCCCTATCTGGATCCAAGATCACCTGCTGCACTGCGACGCCGTGCTGATCGAAGCTCCTAATGACGGCGCCCTTCTTCTCCGGCTGGTGCATCGTCCTGGTAAGGCTTTTTATGTAAGCGACCCCGTGACTATCCAAGAACAGCTGTCGTTCCTTCAGCGGCACCGTGAACTCCGTTGTCCTGTTCAATACGGGTACTCCTTATAGCTCACGGGGCCGGACTGCCGAAGGCCCGGAACGGTCCGGGGACGTAGTCAGAGAGCGCATCCGACCAATCGTGTAGCAGCGTAGCTATCGTGGGATCGTCGTTCCTGAGCCATGCGCAATGACGGCGACGGCTAGATCGTCCTTCGTTCCGAGCGTGCGCCAACCACATACACACGTGACCTGCCATTGTTTCGTGCTCTCGCTATCCGCCATTCGTCGCCTCCTGTGAAGACTAATTCTACGCCATTCCGGTCGCAGGGGCGCTGATGCCTGCGCCGACGCCAGTATACGCAATGGGACGAGCTCAGGAGGCGGCGTGGTAAGGCGATTCGAGCAACTAGACGTCACCGATGGCACGCCTGACCCATAATCGTGGTAGGGGCAGGACCCGCGTGTGTCTGCGCCCCTACCAGACGCCCTCTCGCACGCACCCCGTCCACCCCGAGTGCCCCGATGCGGAATCGGGGTGTATCTAGAGGCCCGAGCAGCCGCGCCGTTCCACGCCGCAAATGAGGTTTTCACCGGCGCTGTGATATTCTTTGCCGCGATCGTTCGCGCGCGACCGGCGACAGATCTGAAGAAGGAGTCTTTTCTTGAACAGGACATCGGAGTTCATGGTACCGCTGAACGAGCGTCAGCTCTTTTTGGATGGTCACGGAGTAGCCCATTTAGACACCGTCACCAGTACGATGCACCAGCCGGAGAAGAAGGGCGCCGTGATCCGGGCCTTCGACCAGCAGAGCATCTGGGCGGGTCCCGTGATCTGGGACCCGGAGAAGCGAGTATGGAAGACGTGGTGCCACGCGCCCCAAGACGTCCCTTCGGTCACCGGGTACTGGGAGAGCGATGACGGTGTGCACTGGCGCAAGGTGGTCGTCGGCCAGGTCGAATACCGCGGCTCCAAAGAGAATAACCTCGTGTCTATAGACCTGGGCAAGGATACGGACCGGTGGTCTCCAGGCCAGGTCGTCTACGACCCCAACGACCCGGACCCGGACAGGCGTTACAAGTGTGCGCTACCGCCTCACGGCTTTGGCGTCTCGCCCGACGGAATCAACTGGACGGGTATCCGAAGCTACGTGAGAAACGGTGACACGTGGATGTTCTCGCTGGACGAGCAGGAGGGCCTGTTCATTCTCGCCCTGCGGGAAGGCGGACACGATGACCGGCGGGTCATTCTGAGCACCAGCACGGACTTCGAGCACTGGACGGAGCCGGAGCTGGTATTCCGTGCCGACGATCTCGACCAGGAGATGGCACGCGAGACGATCGAGCGCCACAATCAGGACCCAACCCTCCAGGCGCCGGAGTTCAGTGTTCCGGAGACGTACAACGCGCAGGTCTACATGATGGCGATGTTCCGCTACGAGAGCCACTACATCGGCCTCCCGATGATGTTCTACCGCAGTGGGCAGGTCCCGCCGGACTGGGAGGGGTTCGAGTCCATGGACCTGTCGCCGCAGGTCCGACAACGTCTTGGTGGGGTCGGGGACTGGACCGGCATTCACGTGATCCAACTGACGTGCAGCCGGGACCTTAAGAGCTGGGAGCGGCTGGGCGACCGTGCGCCCTTCATCGCTCCCTCAAAGCTGGACAGCGGCGCCTACGACACGCAGAGCGTCGGTTCCCCGGGCCGGCCGGTGGTCCATGGCGACGAGCTGTGGTTCTACTATTCGGGAGGAAAACGCTACGCCATCATCAGCGAAGACATGAACGATCAGGGTGCGGGTTGTCTTGCCATTCTGCGCCGCGACGGTTTCGTCTCCCTGGACTCCGACGACGGACAGGGCACCGTGCTCACGCAGCCGTTCACGGTGCCGGGTGGGCGGCTGTCGGTCAACGTGGACGCCTCACATGGCGCGCTGCACGTCGAGGCGCTGGAGCCGGATGGCGCCGTGGTGGCCAGGTCCGCGCCCGTCACCGGCGACCAGCCGAACACGAATGTCCGATGGGAAGACGGCGACATCTCCGAGTGGACTGGCAGACAGGTGAGCCTGCGCTTCACTCTGCGTAAGGCCCGGCTCTACTCCTACTGGCTGGAGTAACCCACCGACAAAACCACATTGCTCTACTCGAGCAGGCGCTTCTTCTCGCCGCGGCTGGCTAGTTCCAGGGTCCATCGGGTGGCCATGATGCTCGTCTTCTCGCCCGGCCTGTCGGTCTGGTAGTAGACCGACAGCATCTCGCCCGGCGACGTCTCCACCGTTGACGGGTAGCCGAGATCACCGTTATCGCCGTCGTCGCGCAGAACGATGACGTTGCCGACGTCCCAGTTGCCCGACGAGTCGCCGCCCAGCAGGTTCCCACGCACTCTCTGGTAGACGCACGCCCGCTGCCCGTATGGCGGCCGCCGATAGCCGTAGGTTACCAGGCCGTCGCCGTTGCTCAGGCGGAGCAGGTGCGGTGGGAAGCCCCACATGTTGGCCGGGTGAGGCCGTGTCCACGTCCGGCCGCCGTCGGCGCTCTCCGACTGGCGCATGTAACGGTCTTCGCCCGAGTTGCCGGGCGGCATATATCGCGCGAGGCAGATCAGCGCGCCGTCCTCAATTTCGATGACGTGGGGCTCGTGGTAGGCCGCGCCCTCCGTGGGGACCGGCATTATGGTGCCGGTCCGGCGCCACGACCTGCCCTCGTCGGAGGACTCCATCGCAACTATGGGCTCGAACGTCGACGGCGTTTCGGCCGCGAGAAGCGTGTTGCCGACGAGGAGCAGGCGGCCATCGGACAGCTCGACGGGTCCGTGGGGGTTGGTTGCCAGGGAGTCAACGGGCTGCTCCCACGTCCGTCCCCCGTCGGTGGACCGCCTCGTCCAGGCGCGATGGCCCATCCCCTGTCGCTCGGCCTCGGGCCTGACCTTGTCGCAGTGGGCGGCCCATGCGTCGAGCTGGCCGGCCGTGTGGCGGCCAGCCGCCCTGAGCCCGTCGAGGGCTTCCCAGGTCGGGTAGGTGAACCAGCTCAGCACCAGCGTGCCCGACCTCATCGTTACAATGCCCGCGTCGCGGTCGTCGACCAGCGAGTCGTTGACGGTCACCGGCTCGGACCAGGTCTCGCCGCCGTCGGCGCTGCGGACCAGTTCGGTCTTGCCGTAAGGGCAGACGTGCTCCTCGCGGCCACCTGAGAAGACCACCACCAGCTCGCCTGACGGTAATTGCGCCACGGTCGGCCAGCCCAGATAGCTGCCGTCCTCTTTGCAGACTACCCTGTGCCAGTGAATGGTTGCTTTCGTCGAAGTTGCCGGACTGGTCATCTGTCACGCCTCTATCCAGAACGCGTAGAGGCTCGCCCGGTCGATGGCGAACCGTATCCGCACCGGTCTAGGGCTCGACACGTCGCCCCGGCCGTTCCAGCTCAGCCGCGCGTTCAGGCGGTCGCCGACGAGGGGCCGGGAATCGTCGAGCGACATTCCGGGCATTGGCTCCATCTTCTCGGCGTCGAGTACCTCCGCTCGCAGCTGTCCCCTGGTCGCGTCCGCGTTGACGTGCAGCCGGCCGCCGCTGGCCATGAACGGTGAGGTCGTGACGGTCCCGTGGTCCTCGGCGGCCAGCGAGACGAAGCCGTCGAGCCTCAGCTTCCCGAGGCACAGGGCACCCCGCTGCTCGAAATCCTCGTCGGAAACCTCCGTGTATAGCTCTCTGTGCCCCCGGAAGCGCGAGGCGCCGTAGTAGACCCACAGCTCGTCGCCTCGGCGGACCGGAGGGCCGCAGACGGAGAGCTGCGCGGTCTCGAAGCTGACGCCGTCCCAGGGCTGAACGTCAAGGAAGAGCGCCCGGTCGGCCACCCGTTCCCAGTGGTGGAGGTCCCGCGAGACCGCCAGCTCGGTCTGGTTCAGGGCAGTGAAGTTACCGTGCGGAGGCGGGATCGCCCCGGCCGGGTTGAACAGCACCGGGAAGCCGATGTACACGCCCTCGTAGGCGACCAGCGGCATCTGGTACACCTCGGCGAGATATTCGACGCCGTCTACCAGCGGGGGCGAGAGATAGTCGGGGTCGCGGACTACCGCATCGACCCGTTTCTTTCGATTCTCCTTGTCCACGAGATCGGAGTGTAGGACCAGTCTGGGGTCGGTCCAGTTCACGAAGTCTTCACTGGTAACCAGCCACACAGAGCGGCCCCACTCGGTGCCGTGCTTCACCATCCCAACGAACAGGCCCCGCGACGAGTCATATGTGAAATTCGACGTGTCCCTGCTGGGGATGGGCGGTGTGTCCGGGAATGTCCAATCGAATCCGTCCTTTGAAAAACCCGGTATCCGGTCGACTCCCTTCTGGGACGTGAAGAAGATGCCTTTGAAGCGGCGCTGAGGGTCAGACTCGGAGTCGTCGCGGATTATGTGATATAGGGCCAGGCCTCTCTCCGACGAGTCGTAGGCTACGTTGTTGTCCTTCGAGCCTTGGAACTCGTAGAGCCCGAGTGAAGGGGTGTCCCAGTTGACCCCGTCGGTCGAGGTGGCGTAGTGGCTCACCCGGACCGCCTCGTTGGCCCAGTACCACCACTCCCACACCTCCAGCTCGGGGTTCCACCACGGCGGGCTCTTGCTCTGTAGCGCCGTCTGCCCGCGGGAAACGTCGGGTGTCAGGACGGCCCCTTGCCTTTGCGGTTGGTGGAGGACCCTGCGGACGCCGGCCATGTCCTCGATGGCGTAGTCGTCGAGGAATAGCTGCCTGCGCGCGTACGGGTCCAGCGCGCTGACGTTGGACGGCTTGTCGGCCTTCATGGCTCGATCTCCTGTCTGCGCCGGCGGTCGGAAGCTGCGGGGCTCACGGGGAGTATATCCGAGAGCGACGTCGAGAGGCGCGCCTCTGTTGTTGCCCGCGGGAGTGGCCGGGAATATCATTGATGATCCTCTGTGAAGATCCGATTGCGGCGAGGTGCATCGTGTTTGACGTCGTCATTGCCGGCGGGAGCGTTGTGGACGGCACCGAAGCGCCGGCGTACCCGGCGGACGTGGGCGTGACCGGCGATACGATCTCAGCGATAGGCGATCTGTCCCGGTCCGAGACGCGACGCGTCATAGACGCCTCTGGCCTCGTCGTCGCGCCGGGGTTCGTCGATACGCACACCCACTCCGAAGGCGCTCTTCTCGTTGATCCCCAGCATGCCTATGGCCTGCAGCAGGGCATCACCACCGAGCTCCTCGGCATCGACGGCATGTCGTACGCGCCGTTGTCTCCTGACAATTATCTCGCGTATCGTCGGTGGCTCAGCGGGCTGCTGGGAGAGCCGCCGGGGGACCTCGACATGAGCAGCGTGACGGCATTCAGATCGCACTACGACCGGAAGGTGGCCGTCAACACAGCGTACCTGGTGCCCAACGGGACGATAAGGCTGGAGGCCGCCGGGTTCCGGGACGTGCCTCTCACCGGTCCAGTTATGGAGCGCGCGAAGCGGCTGCTCCGGGAGGGCCTCGAGCAGGGGGCCGTCGGGTTCTCCACAGGGTCCAGCTACTACCCCGGCCCGTGGAGCAGCACCGACGAGCTGGTGGAGCTATGCGAGGGCGTGAGAGAGGCTGGCGGGGTCTTCATGTGCGAGCCGCGTCGCGCCAACCCTGAGCGGGCCTTCGGAGGCGGCGGTGTCCAAGAGGCCCTGGAGATCGCGCTCAGGTCCGGGGTGAAATTGCACCTAGCCCACTTCCGCACCGACAGCGACAACGCCGGCGTTATAGACGAGCTCATGGAGCCCGTAGACCGCGGGGTCGCGGACGGCCTGGACGTGACTCTCGACATCTACCCATATCCGACTGGCAGCAGCATCCTGGTCAGCGTTCTGCCGGGCTGGGCTCAGGAGGGCGGCCCGGACTCGATCCTGGGGCGCCTTCGAGACCCGGCCCAGAGGTCGCGCATCGCCGAACATCTCGAGCACGAACGCGGCCGTCAATATCCGCTGGTCGAGATGGTCATCTCCTATGCCGCCGGGAACGGGCATCTGGAAGGCATGCGTGTGCCGGACCTGGCGAAAGAGCGCGGCGTGTCGGCCGCAGAGGCGGTCTGCGACCTGTTGAGCGAGGCCGACCTCGGCGTCGGCTACGTAATGGCGCCCCCGGCCAGCGCCGCCGTGTGGCGGCAGATCAGCCGTGACTCGATGGACCTGCTGGCGCGGCCCGACTACATGGTCTGTTCCGACATCACGCCTGCGGGAAGTTTGCCCCACCCGAGGTCATACGGCGCGTTTCCCCGATTTCTCGGCCGGCTGCGGCGGCAGTTCGGCGGAATCAGCCTCGAGGGCATGGTTCACCGGATGACCGGCAGGCCGGCCCGGCGCTTCGGCCTGACGCGTCGAGGTCGTATAGAGCGAGGTTACTTTGCCGACCTGACGGTCTTCGATCCGGAGCGGGTCATTGACGTGGCTACCTACGACGACCCGTGCCGGTTTCCGGCCGGGATACCCTACGTCCTGGTCAACGGCCGGGTGGCGGTGGACCGCGAGCGCTGCACCGGGGTGATCGCCGGCCGGGCGGTGCCCTAGCGCTCCACCGGCCGCGACTTCCGCATCACCCGCCGGCCAGCCTGATCTCCAGCTCGTCCATGGCGAACCTGCCCTTGGGCACTTGGCCGAATTCCACGAAGGAGAAACCGTAGCTGTGGCACTCGCCCAGCAGGTCGTCCAGGGATGGCGGATTCTCCGGGTCTTTCGACCAGCTACGGTGCCAGAGCGATTCGTCGTTGTGCAGCGTGAAGACGTTGGGCTCGCCTGCCCAACTGCCGTGGCTGATGTTTAGCGGCGCGCTGTTGTAGTGCCACCGGCCTCGGTCCCCGCTACCGACGACCCAGAAGTAGCACTCGGCGCCGAAGAGCTGCAGGTCGTCGCCTCGCAGGTGCACCGATACCCGGGCCTCACGCAGGTCCAGTGGGCCCGCGCCCACCCAGTTTCTGTACAGCATGAATGACAGCACCGACACGGGGCTCTCTGGTGTGTCGGCGCTCCAGCCATGCTCGTCGGTCCAGATGTATCCGCCGCCGTCTGAGCCTCCCGTGGGCTCCCAGATGGTCAGGACCATCAGCCTGCGGTCGGCCCGTATGCAGCCGTGGTAGTCGTACGAGCACCAGCCTTCCTGTCCTACGTCGAAGCTCGATTTCATAGCCGATCATCTCCTCTTACGCGAATGGTATCCCCGTGAACTTTATCGCACGTCGGGCGGGTCACACGACCGCGAGGCTCGCGAGCAGGCCCTTGATGTAGCCTACCGAGTACGCGAGGGCCTGCTCGCCGTCAGCGCTGTCCCCTTCCAGCGGAAATATGTGGTCCGGGTTCAGGTAGCCGTCGAATCCCACGCTACTCAGCTCCATGAGGATCTTGAACATGTTCATGTCGCCGTCGTCGAGAAGGACCTCCTCGTATCCGCCCGCCGTGGCCAGGCTTCCGCGTACGTTACGGAAGTGGACCATAAAGATGCGCCCCTTGCGGCCGTAGTTGTGAATCTCGTCCAGCACCAGCGGCAGCCCCCCCGCCTCGGCGCGGGTGCCGCAGCAGTATATGTATCCCACGTTGCGGCTCGGATAGGCGTCGATGATCCGGTGGAATCCCAGGGACCCGAACGGAGTATCCGGCAACGGTATGTCCGACGGGTGTGTGCCCAGCCTGATGCCGTACTCCTCGGCGATAGGGACCAGCCTGTCGTAGACCCGGCGAAAGTGCGACCACCATTCCTCGAGCTGCTCGCGCCCCGGCGGTTCGTCGTAGGCGAATCGCGGCCAGTAAGCGACCCGGCCGCCTGCGCCGGTCTGGGCGTACTCCAGCTCCTCGGGAGTCAAATCGGGCGGCCTTTTCCCGGTACGCCACACGCTGCCGCCGCTGCCAAGATATCCGCCTCGGTGCTCGGACCTGTAGAACGTCACCAGGTGGTTGAAGTTACTGCCCTCGAAAGGCTGGGCGGCCATCGTCAGTCCGGCGTCTCCGATCACCTTCAGCGAGCGAACCGCGTTGTCCAACTCCTGCTCGGTGCCGGCCTCGTCCTTCATAAAGCTTTCTGAGATGCCGGGCAGGTTCGCCCGATTGATCTCAAGCCCCCATGAACGGACCCGCTTCTTGATCTTTACCATCCCGTCGAGGTCAGGATAACCCCGTTCCTTGACGCCGGGGAGGAGCTGGCCTCCGCCGAGGTCCACGGCGTCGACTCCGAGCTGCGTGATCCTTCGCAGGTGACTGTCAGTGAGATCGCCGTCGCCGGCCGTTATTCGTATCATCGTATCCTCCTGCACTGGGTACCGCTGGTGCATGCTGGGACGAGTTTTGAACGTGGGCACAAGTATAATGGCGAGAGTCGGCTCCGTCTCCCCATAACCGGATCGGCTCTTCCCCTCCCCCATTCGAAAAGAGGGGCAACACATCGTAAAAAAGGGGGGGGTACATGTGAGGTCGCAACCTTGTTCGACGTAATCATCGCCCACGGCACGGTTGTCGACGGCACCGGCGCCCCGGGCTTTCGGTCAGACGTCGGCGTCGTTGGCGAGAAGATCGAGGCGATCGACGATCTGAACGGCGCGGAGACCCTCCGCGTCATCGACGCCACGGACATGGTCGTATCGCCCGGCTTCGTCGACCCTCACACCCACTCCGAGGGCGACCTGCTGGTCAACCCGCAGCATGCCAACGGGCTGCGGCAGGGGATCACGACCGAGATATTGGGCCTGGGCGGCATCTCCTTCGCGCCGCTGTCCGCGCCCAACTACCGCACTTACCGGCGCTGGCTGGCGGGCATCCTCGGCGATCCTCCGGAGGACGCCGACATGAGCAGCGTCGCCGCCTTTCGCGCCAGCTACCATCGCAAGGTGGCGGTCAACACGGCCTACCTGGTCCCCAACGGCGCGATTCGCCTGGAGACGGCAGGGTTCCGGAGCGGCCGGCTCGCCGGCAAGCAACTCGACCACGCCAAGCGGCTGGTAAGGGAAGGCCTGGAACAGGGCGCGGTAGGCTTCTCCAACACCACGGTCAACTATCCCGGGCACTGGAGCGACACGGCCGAGCTGATCGAGCTGGCCAAAGCCGTCCGCGAGGGTGGCGGGGTCTACGTCGACGCGTCGGAGCCCTTCGCCGCCAGGCGCGCTTACGGCACAGCTGACGGGGTACCCGAGTGGCTGGAGATCGCCCGGCAGTCCGGGGTCAGCCTGCACTTCGCCCACTACAGGACTTCATCGAAGACCGCCGGAAGGGTCGGCGAGATCATTCAGGACAGGGACGAGGCGCGGGCCGAGGGTGTCGACTTCACGCTGGACGTCTACCCGTACCCCACGGGCAGCACGGTGCCCGTGACCTTCCTGCCCAGCCACATCCAGAACGGCGGGCCCGACGAGATACTGAAACGGCTCAACGACCCTTCCCAGCGCAGGAGCGCCGTCGAACACCTCGAGAGCGTTCGCCTCGCTGCCCTCCAGACGATGGTGCTCTCATACGTCGCCTGTAGTCCCGATCTGGAGGGCATGAGCCTTCCGGACGTGGCCAGGCAGCGAGGCATCTCACTGGGCGAGGCCCTCTGCTCGTTGCTGGTCGAGAACGACCTGAAGGTAGGCTACTGGGGCGCACCGCCGGATAGCGTCGCGCTTTGGCGTCAAGTGGACCGCGATTCGATGGAGCTACTGGCACGACCCGACTACATGGTCTGCAGCGACATCACGCCGGCCGGTGGCCTGCCGCACCCCAGGTCTTACGGGGCCTACCCGCGGTTCCTTGGCCGGCTCCGCCGTCAGATCGGCGGGCTGAGCCTCGAGCAGATGGTCGAGCGAATGACCGCCAGGCCCGCCCGGCGGTTCGGGATTACGCAACGCGGCCAAATCGAGAAGGGCTACTTCGCCGACCTGGTGGTCTTCGACCCCGACCGCGTCATCGACACGGCCACCTATGACGATCCGAGGCAGTTCCCCATCGGCATGCCCTACGTCCTGGTCAACGGCCAGGTGGCCGTTGACCAGGAGCGGTGCACCGGCATAATGGCCGGCCAGGCGGTGCCGTAGCTCAGCCCCGCGGGATGTTGACTCTAGCCAGCAGGCCGGCGAAGTCCTCCACCCGTACCGACTCCAGCCCGCGCACGGCGTCGACGATCTCGCCGCGTAGGGCGGCGTCGGTGTAGGGCTCGCACAGGCCGTCGAACTTCGCCTCCACCGTCTCCCACCGCATCGGGTTGGAGTGGAAGCCCTCGTAGTCGGTCTTGTCTCTCGTCAGCACGCGGCCGTCTCGCAAGTACACTCGTATCTGGTTGACCATCTCGTCGGGGAAGCGGGCCGAGTAGTCGTCGATGGGCCGGGCGACCAGCTTCCGAAGCAAGGCCTGCACGTCGTCAGCCTTGATACGCTCGTCCTCGTACTGCTCCGGCATCACCTGGCCGTCGAGGATGGCGACCGCGACCATGTAGTGGAGGCTGTGGTCGGCCTGTTCCTTGCTCTCCACCACCGTCTTGTCACCTTCCTCGCCGCCACCGATGATGTTGTAGGCGACGGCGAAGGTGTCGATCTCTATGCGCTCTACGTCGGCGCCGGTGAAGCCGTGCTCGGCCTGAAGCTCCAGCACGCCCTCGATGGACTGCTGGGAATGGCCCTCGGCGTTGTACTTCTTGACCGCCGTCCGGACCACGCGCTCTAGGTCCTCCTTGCTCCAGTCGATCTCAAAGGGCCCGGCGATGCTGTCCATGAAGCCCTTGTTGCCCTCGAACACTTCGGGCGGCCCGGTGACTCCGCGCATGGCGAGGAAGGCTGCGTGGGTGCATGTGAACGCGGTGCTCGGGTAGGCCAGCCCTTTCCAGTGCGAAAGCGCGCCCGTACGGGTGACCCTGAGTGCGTTGAAGGGCGTCCCGGCGAGGGCGATGGCGTTGGCGGTGCGATTCGCGTCTAGGCCCAGCGCCTTGGCGACACCGGCCGCCACGGCGTAGGCCCCCTGCGTGGTATGGTCGAAGCCTTTGTGCCGCACCGGCGCCTCGTCGCTGATCCGCGCCTGCACCTGGTAAGAGACGGCCAGCGCGGTCATTAGGTCTGCGCCGTCGCCGCCGGCGTACTCCAGGGCCGCCAGCACGGCACCCAGGTTGTCGCTGGGGTGGCAGCTCTCGCCCTCGGCCAGGTAGAAGTCGTTGAAGTCTAGGTAGCGCGTGAGCGCCGAGTTGTAGAAGGCCGCCCTGTCCGAGGAAGTCCTGCCGCCGCCGATCAGCGTGCTGTGCTCGCGACCGCCGAAGTCCTCTATCTGCTGCCGGATGTATCTGATCGGCTCTCCCTCTACGGCCGCGATGGCACAGCCGAGGCTGTCCAGGATTCTGATCTTCATCTGGTGCCTGGCCTCGTACGACATGTCGTCGTACGAGACGCGAACGACAAACGACGCAAGTTCTTCCGCGATGGTCATGTGGCTATCCTGTCTAATTTGGAAGTGGTCAGGGACGATATGCCCTGGTTGCCGGTTCCAGGCGACCGTGATCGCGGATATGGTAGGGGCAGGTTTGACACCTGCCCTTACGGTTGTGCCGTGAGGACGCCTGCCGCATAGCTAAGACGCCGGCTACCCGTTCAGCTCGTCGCGGACGATGCGGGTGCCTGCTACCATCGCGCTGAGCTTTTCCACGGCGATGTAGCGCGGCGACCAGCCGAAGCCGCAGTCGGGGTTGACGTACACCTTGTCGGCGTCGGCGTTGCGGAGCACGGTCCGAAGACGCTGGGCGACATCATCAGGCGTCTCGGGATAGAAGGACTTGACGTCGACGATCCCCGCGCCCAGCTCGCGGCCGTCGTTCCACTGCTTCCACATCTCGATCTCAGCCATCTCGCGGCTGGCGAACTCGAGGACGAACTGGTCGGCGTTGGCGTCCATAGCGCCTGGGAAGTAGTCTTTGTAGGCGCGCTTGAACCGGGCCTGGCCGAAGCGGTTGCCAAAGCAGATGTGGAAGGCACGCCTGGCCTCTACGCCCTCGGTGGCCATGTTGAACAGCCGCGCCATCTCCTGGCCGCTCACGGTGCCCCTGGCCGGCTCGTCGATCTGGACGAAGGTCGCCCCAGCCGCCACCAGGTTCTTGAGCTCCTCGTTGATCACGCGGGCGAACACGGTGGCGATGTCCACCGTGCTCTCGTATGCGTTGCCGGGCCGGATGCGAGAGGCGAAGGTGAGAGGCCCGGCGCAGGTGACCTTGGTCGGCCTGTCGGTATTGGCGCGCAGGTACTCGAACTCGCCCACTATGTCCAGGCCCGACGGCGCCTCTATCGGCCCGGTGGCCAGGTATCGAGTCTGCTGGTCATAGCCCCAGGGCCCGGCCTTCCGGGCGGCCTCGACCGGCTCGATGCCGTCGATGACCGCGTAGTACCCGTCCACATAGCCGTCCAGCCGCCGCGACTCACCATCGGTGATTATGTCGATGCCGGCTCGCTCCTGGTCTAGGATGGCGACGTCGACGGCGTCGCTCAACAGCTCCTCCAGGTCTGACTGTCCCCACTCGCCCTGTTCGACCAGGTCCTTGCAGGCGTGCCACCATCCGGGCCTGGCGTGGGAGCCCACAACGGTCGTCGAGAGCAGCGGTAGGTTACTCATCGGCGTCAGTCTCCTGGAAGGGTCAGGCCGCGCTGGCCGACGTACCTGGCCTGCGGGCGAATCAGGCGGTTGTTGGCATACTGCTCGAGGATGTGGGCCGACCAGCCGGCGATCCGGGCGCTGGCGACCACGTTGGTCATCAGGCTCAGGGGGATGCCGAGCTGGTGCAGAACGATGGCGGCGAAGTAGTCGACGTTGGGGATGATGCCTTTGGTGTCCCGCATGCGCTTCTCGCAGGCCTCGGCGATGTCGAACCAGAGCTCGTCGCCCATCGCTTTGCCCAGGTCGCGGGCCATCTCGCGTAGCGCCCCGGCCCTGGGGTCTCCGGCCCTGTAGACTCGGTGGCCGAATCCGGGTAGCAGGCGCCTTGCAGCCAGCTCGCCGTCCACGTAGGCCACGGCCTTTTCCGGCGAGCCGACCTTCAGGAACATCTCCATCGCGCCCTCGATGGCACCGCCGTGTAGCGCCCCTTTGATGGCGCCGATTCCGGCAACCACGGCCGAATAGAAGTCCGACAGCGTGCTCACCACGACCCGGGCGGCGAAGGTCGACGCGTTGGTCTCGTGCTCCGCGTAGAGCACCAGCGTGGCGTCCAGAGTGCGCCGCATCGTCTCGTCGGGCGGGCTGCCCGCGATCATGTAGTAGTAGTTTGCCGCGTGGCCCAGCGACGGGTCAGGCGCGATGGGCTCTTGGCCACCCGCGATCCTCACCTGCGCGGCGACGATGGTGGGCATCATCGCGGTGAGGCTCATGGCCTTCCGCAGGTTGTCCTTCCGGCTGACGTCGTCGGCGTCGGAGTCGCGATGGCCGAGCGTGGACACCGCGGTACGCAGGGCGGCCATGGGGTGAGCCGACGGTGGCGTCGCCCTGAGCATGTCCAGCACCGGGCCGGGCACGGCCCGGAGGCTGGCCAGGTCCGAACGGAAAGCGGCGAGCTCGTCGGCTGTCGGGGGGCGCTCGTGCCACAGCAGGAACGCCATCTCGTCGTAGCCCATCTTCGCCACGACGTCCTCGATGGCGTAGCCGCGGACTGACAGCTCGGGTGCCGCGCCGTCGATGTACGCGATGCTCGACTCGAACGCCAGCACGCGTTCGAGGCCGGGGATAACCTTGCCGCCCGCCGTGCTCATGTGCTCCTCCGAGGTGGTGCCAGGCTCGCACGGGACGCGTGGCCTAGGCTCCAGACGAGCAAATTATCGGTACTAGGCGACGGGCGTGTCAATCGTAGTTGATGGTCGAGGTGCCATACACCAGTAGGGGCGTGGTGCGACCGATGCTGGCGAGCCTAGCGCGCTTATCGAATGCGGAGGCGGCAACGATGTACGGGACCGCGACGCACTGCGTGGCGGTGAGCTCGGTGGCGGCGGTTGTTTCATCTGTCCCGTTCTGTTCCATTCTGTACCGTGTCATATCTGGCCATCGGGACGCCTGAAAAAATACGGGACAGGCCCGCCGGGTCCGTCCCGCCAAGACGATGCTAGCACAAATATGCTGTTCTGTTCAGTGTCGCCAACGGGACGGCCGAGATCCACTCCACTGGTACACGATGCCGGCGCCGCTGACCCCTGATATGATGGCGACGGACATTCGGCACACTGCCAGGAGGCCCAAAATAGCGAGACCGCGACTGAGTATCCTTACGATCGGCGGACACCCAAAGGACGCCGTCATAGCGTCCGGCGGCACGATGGCGAATCACGTCGAGGCCGGGGATCGCGTCGTCACGCTGTGCCCAACCCACGGCCTCTCCCACCACATAAGTGCCATCGCCGACTACAAGGCCGACCGTAAGATGCCCGACCTGGAGGCGCTCAAGGCTGAGCTGGCGCAGGAGCTGGTGGACGCGGCGGCGGAGCTGGGAGTGACCGACGTGCGTATCCTCGGCCACGACGACGACGTACCGGTGGTGGAGCGGCAGATCATCGAGGAGATCGCGGACGTGATCGGAGAGGTGCTGCCCGACATCATCATCACCCACGTGCCCTTCGACAGCGTCCCTGGCCACGCGGTCGCGACGCAGATGACCCTGCTGGCGATGGAGGCGGCCTCCGGCTTCCGGCGGGGCAAGAGCTACCCTCCCCACAAACCTTCGCAGGTCTTCTTCCACGCGCAGGCCGGCCGGACCAACGTGCTGGAGGCCAATATCTCGAGGGTGCCCACCCATATCGTCGACATCACAGACACGATTCACAAGAAGACCGCGGCGATGAACCGGCTCAAATCCCAGGGGTACGGTCCAGACACTCGTATGCAACGCAAGCTGGGCGAGGCCCTAGACGGACACATGGGCGTCAGCGCCCGAGTGCCCTACGCCGAGGGGTTCATCGCCCACAATCCGAGTGTGTACCAGACGTTGCCCACGGTCATCCAGGCTGCCCGCGACCCGTCCCATATGACGAACATGCTGCTGGACAGCTACGAGCCGCAGGGTTAGGGTGCGGACGGCCTCAGAGCTGCCGCGACGGGGTCTCCCTTCCCGGCCCGCTCTCAAGGCGACCTCGGGAACCAGCTATAGGTCCAGCCTCGGCCGGCGGACGCCAATGGGATTTATCACGCCCTTCTCGTTGACCGGCAACATAGGCCGGGTACAATCACCGAGGCGCGGTCCGAGCTGGGCGACGATGACAAGGGCCCAACAACTATGCCAAGAGCGAACTGGTATGCTGACCATCCGTCTGCATGTACCTGCACTGTCTGCGAAGGCAGACGGCTCATCCGGGAGTAACATGGGAAGATCGGTCGAAACGAAAAGTGCCCCTGCTGTAGCGGAAAGAACTACAAGAAATGCCACGGGCCCTAAGAACGGGACGCATCGCAACCGTCGCTCCGCAGTTCTGCTGTCCGCCGTAACCACCTGAGGCCCGATGGACGGCATGGAACACGCCTCGTCGATTCCAATGGAAGTCTTGACCTCCTCAGACCAGGTCTCTGACCTGGCGGGTATCTTGCTCCGGGAACACTGTATCGCTATCGATACCGAGTCAAACAGTCGGCACAGATACCCTGAAAGAGTCTGTCTAGTCCAGGTGTCGACTGATAGTAAGGTGTACTTGATCGACACGCTTGCCGTTGGTGATATGAAACCAATGGGCGACATATTGGCGGACGGGACGGTGGTAAAGGTGTTTCAGGGCGCCGAGTACGACATCCGATGCCTGGATAGAGAGTGGGGATTTCGGGTACGGAATCTCTTCGACACGTCAGTCGCTGCTCGTTTTGTCTCTATGGAGCAGACCGGGCTGTCTGCTCTGATTGAGGCTTTGCTGGGAGTGCACATCCCGAAGCTTGCCAGCATTCAGAAAAGCGACTGGTCCCATCGGCCGCTCAGTCAGAAGGCGTTGAGCTACGCTGCGACGGACGTCTGGCATCTCCTGGATATCCGGAGGGCGCTTGAGAGCAGGCTGCGGACCCTCGCAAGGACAACATGGGCCTCTGAGGAGTGCGCCCGCCTGGAGGAGATCCGTTACGTTGCTCCGAACCCGGAAACGGCGTTTCTGTCGCTGAAAGGCAGCCACAGGCTGGATGGGCAACAAAAGGCGATCTTGAAACGGCTATTCGTGTTGCGAGAAGCCGAGGCTCGGCGTCGCAATCTGCCTCCCTACTATGTTTTGCCACACGAAACTCTAGTCCAACTGGCATCCAATCCGACTGCCGACTTGGCCAGACTTCCCTCGCTCAGAGGGCAAGCCGCCTCCCGTCTCGGCAGGCTCTTGCGCGCAGCCCTTCATAGCGGGTTGGCCGATCCACCAATCCGTAATCCGACGCGTCAAGGCAAACGACGGGCGACACCGAGTGAGGTAGAGCGTCTGCAGGCACTGAAGCGGTGGCGGTTGGACCTGGGGAAGCAGCTATCCATCGATCCGGCTCTGGTATGGCCGAAGGCAAGCCTGGAACGCCTGGCGAAAGCCCCTCGCACGTTGGATGTTGAGCTCCACTCAGGCGAGGTGAGGCAATGGCAGCGCGAGCAGTTCGCTACATCACTGGCAGCCTCTGTCATCTAGCCGAGCAGCGGGGCCGTTGAGCCGACGAGAGCGGCTCCGTCAGCGCCGTCTGGTCCCGAGCATTACCGCGCCGGCTGCCGCCGCCAACAAGAACACGGCGATGGCGGCTCCCAGGACCACGGTCCCTGTTCCGGCGTCTTTCTCAACCTCCCCTGCGGTAACTGTGAGAGCGGTGCTATTTTCCGGAAGCACCTGCAGGGTCTTGAGGAACTCAACCACGGCATCCTGGTCGGCCTTCGGGAGCGTCGAAAACGCATCACGGGCAGTCTGGGCTTCCCCACCGTGGGCCAGAATGGCCTCGGAGATCAGGGTCGCACGACCGTGGTGGAGGTACGGAGGCTCACTGGCGAAGTTCCACAGCTTGCGGGTCATCCACTGCTCGGACGGAATACCATACTGGACGACGGTCTCGTTGTCCAAGAGCTCGCCCATGTCGTGGCGCTTCAGATCGGTGAATGCGGGAACCATGACGGTCCCGTCCGTCTGTCTTCGCAGCCGAGGCTGCGGCCCCTCGGTGGTGAGGTCCACCGAAAAAAGACGCGATACGTCGGAGATCTGAAGCTTGCCGGCTGGATTGAATGGTCCCGGCTCGTTGAACACGGGATTGGCTAGTGGCAACTCAGGTATGTGGCACACCGCGCATCCGATTCCAGAGAACAGCTCCTCTCCCTTTTCCACCGCGGCGATCGCATCGGGATTGGACGGCATGACTCTGCCCGGCGGCGGCATGGTCGCCATGAAGATCACCAGGGCGGTAATGTCGCCGGGAGTCACCTCATCGACGACGCCGTCCCCGTCGGCATCGGACCCGAATCGCTCGGTGGCCTGCATGCCGAAGTGTGAATTCATCGCCTTGACGGCGAACTCCCGCAGGGAGACGATATGTCCCTTGGCCTGAATGGGCTTGATGATGAAGTCGTCGTCCACGCCGTCGACCTCGCTGGTGTCGACTGTACCGTTGGGGCGAGCGGTGATGCGGCCAAATCTCACGCCCTTGGCCACCAGCTCCTTGGAGACCGGTACCCCTACCCTCTGGGCCTCCTGACTTGCCTCGTCCACGATGCCCTGAAGTTCCACGGTCATCTCGCGCGCCAGCAGCTCTACCAGCCCGAGGCCGAAGAATCCGACGGGGTTCCTTTCGTTACCCACACTCTTGAGGGTTTGGGCCATGAAGCCATCGCCCTCCATGCCATCGAAAGTTACAAAAGGCAACCGGTCAGCATCTGTGAATGTGTTCAACGCGTTGTCGCCGCCACCTCCGAGGCGCGGGAGGTGATGGCAGGCCGCACACGCGTTGGCGTCGGGTCCAGAGATCCTGTTGAAGTTGTCCGGGAACTCTCTCCGCGGACGGGTATTGGCGTCGCCCACGTCCGTGGTTTCAGGCCTCCCGGCCCCGTCCAGTGTATTGAACGACGTCGTGAACAGACGCTTCCCTCTCGCGATGATCGCGTCAAGGTCCAACTGCCCGCTCTCGATCTCGGCCTGGCTGGTGTGGAACGACAGCGCGGGAGCGTCACCGATCACCGAGGCTTCGAGCGGCGTATCGGTGCCCCCACAGGCGAGAGCGCCGGTCCACAGGAAGACCGCGGCGATACTCCCCGCCCATCCCGTTTTGTCCATCGGCCACGCCGCCAGTTTCGGAGTTTTCAATAGAGAAGTCCTCGAGCCGGCGCGCTAGTCCTCGCCAATCGCGTACACGTACGTATGGACCAGTGAAGCTAGTGTACCGCCCGCAAGGGGTCCGATCCAATACACTCAATGGTCCGTCCAGTTGCCCGACACCAGAGCCGGTCCAAGGCTCCGAGCGGGGTTCATGGAGGTGGCCATCCAATCGGCCAGCCCTTCGAGATGCTCCAAGAGGAGTGATTTGTGCGTGACTGACGAGATTAACAGAGCCCCGCGCCTTCAGCCGCATGAGCGGCCGGCGCCAACTCTGACTGTCGGCGCCTCGCGGCTGTCTGTAAAGAGGCGGGCCAAGTGGCCCTCAGGACGAGAGCACTTCGTTCAGCCTGACGGCGATCCGCTCATCGTCGCCCTCGTCGAGCGTGTAGACGAAGATCCTGAGCGTATCCGGGTCCGGCGCCTGCACCATGACTGACGGTCTGCCTTCGAACATCTCGGTCTTGATCCGCCGGGCGTCCTTTCCCAGTGTACCCGAGTCTATCTTGATGGTCAGGAAGGAGCCGTAGAAAGAATCGCCGCTCCAGTACACGTCGGAGGAGACCCCGGCCAGGCCCTGCGCAGCCTTCTCGATCACGGTGATCCGCCGGTCGTATTCCATGATCCGGTCCTCGTGATTCATCGTGAACCAGTCGTCCAATCCCACCACGAGTGCCACGATCTGTTGGCGGTCAGATTTCATCGATCTCCCGATACCCAGGCCTGCCGTCGTCGGGATCCAGCTCGAGGCGGAGACCGCCTCTACCAGGTCCTTGCGACCACAGACGAAGCCGCTGGCGTTCGGTCCCCCGTAGTACTTGCCCCCGAAGCACACCAGGTCTCCGGCCTGCGCCACTTTTCTGAAGTGGTCCAGGGGGTAGACGTCGCTGGCGCCGTCCAGGATCAGAGGCACGCCGTGTTTGGCCCCTATCTTCCTGGCGTCGTCCAGCGACACGAGATCAGGGTCGCCTGGAGGCGGAGCCCAGTCGTACATGCCCAACGGGTGGGCGCCATACGGGGGCCACGAGTAGTAGATGGCCGCCGTGTTGGGGCCGATGGCCTTCTCCATCTGCTCATTCGTGCAGGAGGAGTCGTCTCCGACCTCGATCAGCCCGGCGCCTGCAGACGCCAGGACACGGTCGTATGAGTCGAAGTGCTTCTTCTGGACGAGTATCTCGCTCTTCAACCCCGTGGTGTCGGGAAGCTGGGTCAGCTTGTCGGGGTCGCTGCCGGCGATGCACGCGGCGGCGCTCAGGGCCAAAGCGGCCGCTCCGCCCGAAGTGATGAAGGCTGCCTCGGTGCCCATCAGCTCGGCGACGAATTCGCCCGACCGGGCCAGCAGCTCCCCCATGTCCACGAAGCTCTGGCTGACCTCTTCCATCTTCTCCCGTACGATCTTCGGCGGCCCCGAGCCACCGACTATAGTCCCGGTGCCGACCGCGTTGATCGACAGGCGAACGCCGAGCCGCTCATATACTCTTACGTTGTCGAAGGAACCCATCTCTCAGTCCTTGATCTTATGACCGACGCCGGCGGCTTCGCTCCAGGTGTCTGGTTGCGGGCGATTCTACGCGGGCTCCAGGTACGGCGCAAGCAGGTCTCCAGATCTTGAACACCGGCTAGACAAAAGTCGACTCGAATCCCACGGGTTGCCCTCTTGAGTTATAGAACATATGTACTTATCATGGAACGTAGGACTTGATGCTCCCGGAGGGCCAGCTTTTCATGAAGCTCGCGTGTGTGTTGATCACTCACCTTCCTGTGAAGGCTGAGGTGCGAAGGGCACCGCTCCTTCGCGATAAGCAGGTCTTGATCACCACGCAGTCCAGCGGGAGGCCTGAGGTCCTGGACTTCTCGTCGCAGGTGAGAGGGGTGTCGCCTGGAATGCCGCTGCAGGAAGCCCTGTCCCGATGCAGAGGCGCTGCTCTGATCGAGGCGGACGAGACCTACTACATTCGGGTGTTCGACCAGATCGTGGAGTCTCTCCTTGACAGGAGCCCGCTTATAGAGAAGGGGGAGCTTGGGTGCACTTTTCTGGACATGCACGGGACCGAGGGGCTGTATGGCGGCGACGAAGGCATCGTCGCCTCTGTGCTGGGAGCCGTGCCTGGTGACTTCGGTCCCCGCGTCGGGCTGGCGGAGTCGAAGTTCCCGGCGTACGTTGCCGCGATCAAGAGCAGGCCGGGACACGCTACAAGGGTCCCTGAGGACGTGGCGGGGTTCCTAAAAGGCCTCCCTGTCGACCTGCTGCCGCTGTCGTGGGAAGACCGAGTGCGGTTGCACCGGTTTAGCCTTCATACCCTCGGTCAGGTCGCGTCGCTTTCAGTCGGGTCCATGCAGGCCCAGTTCGGCACTCAGGGCCGGCAGCTCTGGGAGCTGGCCAACGGGATCGACAACCGTCCCTTCTTCCCTTCCAAGCGCCACGAGGTGGTGACGGACTTCCTGACGTTTCCTACTCCGGTTACCTCGCTGTTCGCCATCCTGCCGGCCGCCGAAATACTGTTTGGTCGGATACTCTCGCACTCATCTCTCAGGGGGAAGTATCTTCGCTCGGTCTCCATCCAGGCCAACGTTCTCAACCGGTCACCGTGGTCAAAGAGACTTGCTTTCAAGAGTCCCGTCAACAGAAAGGAAGCGGCACTCTTCGTGCTCAGAAGCTCTCTGGAAGGCGCTAAGATCCCCGGCCCCCTGGAAGATATCCGCATGACGGTCTCCGATACCGCCGGCGAATCCGGCACTCAGGCGAGTCTCTTCGCGGACATTCGGAAGCAGCAACAGCTCCGCGAGGTAATGCGCCAGTTGGAGACGCGACTCCGCGCCAGACCGCCGATCTACCAGGTGATGGACATAGAGCCATGGTCAAGACTCCCAGAAAGAAGACAAGTCCTGGTCGAATTCGTCCCCTGAACCGGCCCGAGATGGTCCAGGTCGAGGAGGACGACGATCACGGGCCGTCCTCGATCGTCTCACGCAGCCAGGAGGCCAGGGTCACTTCCATAGTGGACGTGTGGGAGATCGTGGATGAGTGGTGGCGGGCCAGTCCCATAGCCCGGCGCTACTACAAGGTCACCGTTGAAGGCGATACGACCATCACCATCTTCCGCGACCTGGCCAGCGGGGCATGGTACAGGCAACGGGTCTAAGGCAGCCTAACATAACCGCAGAGAGCGCAGAGGTCGCCGAGAAATCAAGTTTGAAAGGTCCCTACCTCTGCGTTCTCGGCGTGCTCTGCGGTGAGTTCTGTTAGAGGGTCTAAGTCCCAGGACTGGACTCTCGCCTGGTGGGGCAATGGGCACCGGGCAGTCCCCCACCCTCCTCCACCACCGACGCACTCGTAGCCACCAACCGATTCTCATGAAATACGTTGAGCTGCACTGCCATAGCAACTACTCCTTCCAGGAGGGCGCCTCGTTTCTGGAGGAGCTTCTTGCCCGCGCCAGGGAGATTGGATATCCCAGTCTGGCCCTGACCGACCACGACAACCTGTGCGGGGCCATGGAGTTCTCCCGCATCGCCAACAGCATCGGTATCCAGCCCATCACCGGTGCGGAGGTAACCATTGCCGACGGCTCCCATCTGACCCTCCTGGCACAGACTCGCAGGGGCTACTCCAATCTCTGCAACCTGATAACCGCCTCGCGGATGGACGCGGACGGCAACAGAAGAGACCCGAGGCTGAATCCGGCCCTCCTGCGGGAGCACGCCGAGGGGCTGGTCCTTCTGACCGGCTGCTCGAAGGGGAGAGTACCTGGCTTAGTGGCCGGTGGCCGGGTCAACGATGCCGAGGCGGAGCTTCGGAGCTATGCGGAGTGGTTCGGAATAGAGAACGTCTTTGTCGAGCTCCAGCAAAACCTGGTCTACGGCGATACTCCGAAAACCACGCGCTTGGCGCGACTGGCCCGAGCAGTTGGGGTGGAGGTTGTTGCAACCAACAACGTCCACTATCACGTGCCCGAGCGTCACCGGCTTCAGGACGCCCTAGTCGCCATTCAGCACAACAAGACCCTGGAGGAGACCCATCGAGAGCGGCGAGCCAACGCCAACTTCTACCTCAGGTCGGCAGAGGAGATGGCGCTACACTTCCGCAGCCTCCCCGAGGCCTTGCGCAACACCCTCCGGATAGCCGAACGCTGCACCTTCAACCTGGAGACGAACCTCGGATATCGCTTTCCCGACTATAGCGATCTTCCGCCCGGACATACTGTTCAAAGCTACCTGGAGCAGGTCTGCGAGCAGGCAGCCGTCCGTAAGTACGGACCGATAACCCCCAGGGTGCGAGAGAGGCTCGCTGAGGAGTTCCGCCTGATCCGAAAGCACGATCTGGCCGGTTTTTTCTTGATCTACTACGAGGTGATCCAGATCGCCCGCGACGTGATGATAGACCTTGGGCATGGAGCACCGGAGAGCCCGCTGGAGGAACGGCCTCCGGGCCGTGGACGCGGCTCGTCGGTGGCCATGCTCGTGGGATATCTCATCGGCCTCTCACATATCGACCCTCTCCAATACGAGCTTAGCCTTGACCGATTCATAAACGACGAGATGGGGAACGTACCCGACATAGACATCGACTTCCCGCGTGACATCCGAGAAGAGACGATCAGGCGTGTGCATGAGAGGTATGGATGGGAGAGGGCCGCCCTGACTGGCGCAATCGCCACCTACAAGATGAAGGGGTGCATCCGGGACCTTGGGAAAGCCCTGGGCATTTCCGCCGAGGACACCGACAAGCTGGCCAAGCGAGTCGACACCCGCCACGCCAAGAGCCTAAGGTCTGAGATGACACTCCTCCCGGACTTCCAACACAAGGTCGACTCCCCCGTATGGGAGACGCTCATCGAGCTGGCCTCGGAGCTGCAGGGGTTCCCCAAGTACCTGATGCAGCATCCAGGCGGGATGATCATCAGCGACAGGCCTCTGACCGATATGGTGCCCCTGCTGCCCGGTGGAATGGAGGGCCGTTACATCTGCCAGTGGGACAGGGACACAGTCACGGACGCCGGCTTCGTCAAGATCGACTTTCTGGGCCTTGGCACCCTGTCGCAAATGCAGGAAGCCCTCGAGCTGGTAGAGAAGCGGACGGGGAATTTCATCGACCTGTCACAGATAGATTTCAGCGACCAGGACGTTTACGACTCCATTCACAGGGCCGACACTATAGGCATCTTCCAGATTGAGTCGGCCGCCCAGATGCAGACGGTCGTACGGCTGAGGCCCAACGACCTCCATGAGATGGCATACGAGGTAGCGGCCGTCCGCCCCGGTGTGGGGGTCAACAATGGGGTCAGCCAGTTCATACAGCGGTATCGCGGCAAGGTCGAATGGGACTACGACCATCCCACCGAGAGAAAGGCGCTGGAACGGACCCTCGGCATCATCCTCTACCAGGACCAAGTCAACGAGCTGGCCGTCGAGGTCGCCGGTTTCAGCTACAAGGACGGGGACAGCCTGCGACGAGCATTCAGCCGCAAGAACAATCAGGGCCTGCTCGAGGCGTACTGGGAAAAGTTCCGAGACGGTGCAGCGGAGAAAGGCGTGTCGGAGGAGATTGCCCGGAAGATCTTCGGGAAATTCTCAGGCCAGTACATGTTCCCTGAGTCGCATGCCTACGCTTTCGGGATAACGGCCTACCAGATGTCGTGGCTCAAATATCACCACCCCTTGGAGTTCTACGTTGCCATCTTCAACCAGCAGCCGATGGGCTTCTACAACATCGAGACCCTGAAAGAGGACGCCAAGCGTCACGGCATCGAGGTCCTGAACCCGGACGTCAACGAGAGCAGCGCGAAGTGCACGATTGTGGACGACGGCTCCTTCGTGCTCGGGCTCCTTCACGTGAAGGGGCTCGGTGAAGCCAACGTGGACTCCATCCTCCAGGCCCGGGAGCAGGGAGGCCGGTTCCGCAGCCTCGCGGACGCCATGAGGCGTAGCGGCCTCCAGCGCGAGGCGATCGAGAATCTGGTCGTCGCCGGGGCTTTCGACTCCATGGCGTCGGACCGCCGATCGGTGCTATGGGAGGTCGGCCTGCTCTATCAGCCCGTCGGTGCTCAGAAAGCCCTTTCACTCCCGGTCGAACAGGACATGACCCAGCTTCCACTGATGACCGACTGGGAGGCCATGCTGGGCGAGTACCGCACAATGGGCATCCACCCCGGCAGCCACTTCATGGCCTACATGAGAGAGCGTCTTCCCAAAGAGGTCACGCCCAGTCAGGACGTACCCGGCCTGGAAGATGCAGCCGAGGTCACCGTCGCCGGGCTGGTCATCCGAAGACAGCACCCCGGCGCCAACGCGGTCTTCATCACCCTCGAGGACGAGTTCGGCCACGTCCCGCTCGTCATATGGCCCCAGGTCTTCGAGCGCTACCGGCTCGTGATCAGAGAGCCCATGCTCAAGGTGCGCGGCTTTGTATCTCGGCGCGACGAAACGCTCAACGTCGTGGCCCAGCACATAGAAGGCATACCTCTGGACTACGCTTTGCCACCGGCCAAGAACTGGGGCTAGGGTATCCGGTCCCGAGGCCGTATACTGATCCCCGTGTCGCCCGCGGCGTAACGGCCCGGGCAGGACCGGGAGACGTCGATGCTGAAGGTAGGCCGGGAGGCCCCAGACTTTGAGGCGATTGCAGACGATGGATCCGCGTTCAAGCTCTCCGACCGGCTTAGGGACGGGCACGTCGTGCTCTACTTCTACCCGCGGGACTTCACACCCGGGTGCATCGCAGAGGCATGCGGCTTCCGCGACAACCACAACGCGATCACCCAGCAAGGCGCGGCCATCGTGGGGATCAGCCCAGATTCTCAAGACAGCCACCGGCGCTTCAAGGAGAAGTACGGCGTAACTTTCCCGCTGATCTCGGACCCCGATCGCCGTGTCATCAGCCTTTATGAGGCGGACCGGGGTATCGGCGGCCTTCTGACCACTAGGCGGGTGACGTACGTCATAGACAGAGACGGGGTGATCAGAGGCGTCTATCATCACGAGATCGCGATCAGGCGACATCACGTGAACGTGGTTTACGCGCTGGAGACAATCAACCGAAAGGAGAGACCAGATTGCTAGAGACATTCCACGTGCCCGAGGAGCTAGAGATCAGGGTGCCGGTCAACGACATGAGGTGGACCACCGAACGCCTCCTGGAGGCCGGAGGCATGTCGGCAACCGACGCGGCGCAGACGGCCGACGTGCTGATGTACGCCGATCTCAGAGGCATCGACACCCACGGGGTCAGCAACATGCTGCGCAGCTACTTGAAGCAGCTCATCGACGGCAGCACGAATCCGACTCCCGAGTGGAAGATCGTCCGGGACAACAAGGCCACCTGCCTCATAGACGGCGATGGCGGCCACGGCATGGTCGTTTCACCCGCGGGCATGAGAGAGGCGATCGAGCGGGCGTCGCGGTTCGGCATCGGAGCGGTGTCGGTGGTCAACTGCCGCCACCTGGGCCCGTGCTCCTACTACGCCCAGATGGCCGTCGAGCACGACATGCTGGGCATGACGACGACCTCGGGGGGAGTCGCCATGGTGCCCACCTTCGGCACGCAGCCACTGCTGGGTCTCAACGCGCTGGCCTTCGCCGCACCGACGACGACCCACCCACCCTTCGTCTACGACGCCTCGCCGAGCGTCGTGGCTGGCAACAAGATCTATCTGGCCCGGCGGCTGGGCCAGAAGGTGCTGGCCGGCTGGATCACCGACGAACACGGCAACCCGATCATGGAGGAATCGGAGATCCCCGAGAAGTACATGATGCTGCCGCTGGGATCGACCAGAGAGGGCGGGTCCCAGAAGGGCTACTCCCTGTCGGTGATGTCAGAGATCCTCACCACCGTTCTCACGGCCACCGGGGCCGGACCCAGGCGCAGGGGCGGCGCCGTCCATCACTTCGTGGCCTGGGACATATCTGGCTTCAGCGATCCCGACGAGTTCAAGGCCGACCTAGACCAGTACCTGACCGACCTGCTCGAGTGCCCGACGGTCTCGGGGGAGGGCCAGGTCCTCTACTCAGGCTATCCCGAAGCCAAGACTACGATCGAACGGACGGAAAAGGGTATCCCGTACCACCCCGAGGTCATCGACTGGTTCCGGGAGGCCACCACCGAGCACGGAGTCGAGTGGCGTCTGACGTAGCACAGTTTGATTCCGACGGATATCGCCACAGGGCCGCCACGATGACCAAAATGGTCTAGGACACGAGGGAACGGGGGTGGTACACGCCTGATCCGCTCTACGAGACCGGCGGGCGGCGCTCACCCCAGGGACGGGCGCGCTCAAAGGCGGCCGAGGCCGTGATCATGGTGCCCTCGCCACCCCTTGGGCCGATGATCTGCAGGCCGACGGGGAGGCCGTCGGACGCGATACCGCAAGGGATACTGGCCGCCGGATGGCCGATCATGTTGATCGGGTAAGTGAATGCGGGGACACCAATCTCCCGGTAGGCATCGATGCTGTCGATCTGCGCGGGCGGCTCGCCCACGGGGTAGGCGGTGCCTGACATGGTCGGCGTCAGCAGCAGATCGTACCGATCGAACGCCTCCACGAACCGCGCCTTGAGCTCCTCTATGCCGCCTAACGCGGCGGAGTACTCGCCTCCCGTGACGCGCGCGCCGTTCTCCAAGCATCTCCTCGTGTACCAGGTCAGGTCGACCGCCCGCGTGCGCAGCAACTCGCCGTAGCCCGCGTACAGGTTGGCGGTGAAGACGACCCAGAAGGTGTCGAAGGGCGACTCCAGCGAGATGTCGGCCTCCTCCACGGTGCAGCCCAGGTCTTCAAACGCCCGGGCCGCGGCCGCCGACATCTCGGCCACTTCAGTTTCCACCGGCGCGTAGCCTAGGTCGCGGCTCCAGCCGATACGCAGCCCCTTCACGTCTTGCTCCAGCGCCCCAACGTAGTCGTCAGGCGACTCCCGGAGCGAGCCCGCGTCCCTCCGGTCGTGGCCGGCCAGGACCTGAAGCAAGATGGCCGAGTCCTTGACGGTACGGCTCAAGGGGCCCTGCTGGCTGAACTGGTTGGCCATCATGGTCCCCGGCCTCCCACCGTACTTGGGCACCCTGCCCTGCGTCGGCTTGATGCCGTATACGCCGCAGAAGCTGGCCGGTATGCGGATCGAGCCGCCGCCGTCACCTCCGGTCGCCAGCGGGCACAGGCCCGCGGCCAGCGCCGACCCCGCGCCTCCGCTGGAGCCTCCGGTTGTGCGGGTCGTGTCCCAGGGGTTGCGGCAGTGGTCACCCAGGCGGTTCTCGGTGTGGCCCAGCAGGCCGAGCTCAGGTGTGTTGGTCTTGCCCAGGATCACCGCACCGGCGGCACGGACTCGCTCGACGACTATGGAGTCGGCGGTCGGCACCCGGTCCTTGTACACCAGCGAGCCTCCGGTCGTGCGGATGCCGGCGGTCATCTCCAGGTCCTTGACCCCGATGGGCACCCCGTGCAGAGGGCCCAGGTCGTCGCCGCGCATGATGGCGTCCTCGGCGGCCTGTGCGGTCTTCAGCGCCTCGTCCGTGGTCAGGGTCAAGTAGGCGTTGAGCTGCGGGTCCAACCTGTCGATGCGTTCGTAGTATAGTTTGACGAGTTCCACCGGGGAAACCTGTCTGGCCCCGATCAGATCGCGGAGCTCCGAGGCCGATGTGAACGCCAGTTCACCGTTCACGGTCATTGGGCACCCTCCGACTCATGCTGATGGACCGTCACACGTCTGCCGGACCGGGCCGAATTCTTTGGGGTCAGTCCCGAGGAAGACGACGAAAATGCAACGACTCGGCTTCTTGCTGAAGGTCCGCTACGACATCTTAGACCCTGCGTCCGAGGAATGCGACGTGGCCGCTGGTGATGGCGATGCCCGTCGACTTGTCGAAGGTCAGCACGAGGTGTCACCGGTAGCGGCGTTGTCGTCTGCGATGCTGCCGACGCAGACATGGGGCGAGTTGGCGCCGCGACTACCGAGGCTTGCCGGTCGTGGTAGCCTGCAATAGAATGGACATCCTGCCGGGCGCCTCGGCAGGGCATCCGCACCGTAACACCGAGGCACCATGATCCCCCCCGCGCGCGCTTGCTCCCCACATCAGCCTTGGTCCTTCTCG
>CAZENU010000023.1:29624-33718 GCA_964513735.1 uncultured Dehalococcoidia bacterium | reverse complement strand
TGGTCGAGGCTCGACGGCGACGACACCATGTTCGCCGACATCACCTGGACGGCCTACGTCGGCGACCTGGTTCCGGAGCAGCACCAGCGTGTCTTCGACGCGGTCATCGGGAGCAGAGACGCCGCCGTAGATGCCATCGAGGCCGCGTTCGCCTCCGGCCGTGAGCTGCAGGGGTGGGAGGTGGACCGGGTTGCACGCGACTATATCTCTGGAGCAGGCTACGGCGACTACTTCAGCCACCGGCTCGGCCACAGTCTGGGCCGGGAGGTCCACGGCAACGCTGTCAACCTCGACGGCTGGGAGACACACGACACCAGAAAGCTGGTCTCCGGTATCGCGGTGACCATAGAGCCTGGGGTCTACCTCCCCGAGTTCGGTGTTCGCTCCGAGATTGACGTCTATATCTCGGAGAGTGGTCCTCAGGTTACGACCGAAGTCCAGTGCTCGGTGGTGTTGATATCGGGGTAGTGTGTCCGGAGGGGGCATGGCAGACACTTCGAGTTCAGGACCGGAGGTCTCATGCTCCGAATATTACTCTTCCGAGTCCTCGGCAGCCGACTTATCAGCGAAGGGATCGTAGTAGCAGTAGGTGGTACCTTCGCCGTCCGATGGCAGCGTTCCGTCCGTCTTCCGAGCCGTCGTAGTCTCAGGGCGCGGTATCTTGACCATCAGCAGGAGCAGCGGCGGTAGGATGAGAACGGACCCGCCGTAGACGAAGGCACTGTGGATGCCGTACTCGTCGGCGATCAACCCAGCGACGTAAGGGGAGAAGGTGCCGATGAAGCCTGCGCCGTAGATCAGCGCGACCACCGTCGACTGGAGATGGCCCCTGGCGGAGTCGAGGGCGGCCGCGATGAATATATGGTGAAGCGAGAAGGTGAACGCGCCCTTCGCGACAATCACCATCGCAAGCTGAAAGCCGGGGTCGGCCACGCTCAGTGCCAGCGACAGCAAGCACAGGGCCGAGGTGCCCGGCAGGAGGACCGCGCGCCGGCCGTACTTGTCCGACAGGTAGCCCATGGCCGGCTGAGAGAAGATTCCGGCGAGCTGCGCACCCGACAGGAACAGGGCGACCTTGATCTCGTCCATCTCCAGGTCGTCCACCAAGTACAGAGGCACGTAGGTTCCTACGGCGCTCTCCCCGATTCCCCGCAGGGCGGTGGCGAGCACCAGCACCATCACGACCCGGTTGTGGAGCAGCGCCCCCACCGACTTCATGTACTCCGATAGCGACGATACGCCGGAGCCTCTAGGCGCCGCCCCGGCGCGCGTCAGGCTCCAGATCAGGACACCTGCCACGATGGCCGGCGCGAAGCTAGCCTGGAGCACGCCGCGCCACGTGAGGAACATAATCAGGCCCGCCGCGGCCAGAGGGCCGAGCACCTCTCCGAAGTTCGCCCCCAGACCGTGGAGCGATACTACGAAGCCTCGTCTCTCGGGGTACCTGCGCGAGAGCTCGCTGATGGCGGGCGGATGGAAGAAAGCTGGGGCCGCGCCCACCAGGAGCATCACCGCCAGCATCGCCCAGTAGTTGGGTGCGATGCCGGCCAGGATCATCGACACGCCCATCGTGCCCAGCGAGACGCCCAGCATCGCCGACGCCCTGTGGCTGAACCGGTCGCCCAGGAACCCGGCGCTGAAAGTGGAGAGCGCGTTGGTGACCGACTGGGCGGTGGCCAGGGAGCCGAACTGGGCGCGGCTGAGGTCCAGACCGATCTTGATCTGCGGCATGACGATGGTGCGCATGCCCCCGTTGTACACGTGTTTGACGGCGTGGCCGATCACGATGGCCACAGCGACCTGGAAGCGCTGCTCCCGGAGCCTCGGCCACACACCGGCCGCCCCCGCCGGGTGCGCGGAGGAGCCCTGGGCCGCTCCGCTCATGTCGGCCGGTCCGTGCCGCGATTCACCTGTGTCAGACAACTGGTGAGCGTTTCCTCGGCCAATTGGCCCGGCACATCATACACGAGTAAAGAGGGCACTACAGAGGACACAGAGCTAGGGAGTAGGGAGGACTAGGACCAAGGCCTCTCCGTTCACCCTGAGCAGCAACGATGAAGCATCGAGGCGTATCGAAGGGCCCGTGGGACTTCAGGCGTAGTCGCGGCCGCGGATCACCTGGTCGCAGTGACCGCCCGCGGTCCCCGGTGCATGCGAACGTCTGTCAGTCCAGCAGTTTCCAGCGTGAGCCGTATCTCATTCTGGGGAATAGACTCGCATTCGCATGGTGTGGACCTCTTCCGCGACCCTCCGGCCACGCAGGTCCGTGGTGTACCGCAGCAGCGTCGTCGACGTCCGCTCGGCGCGATCGACATTTTGAAGCATGCGATCGTGCTTCAGCTCGGCGCCGTCGGAGGGTCGAGACGCGACCGCCGACGGGCGCCACCGTCCGGGTCGTCGAGCGAGATCACAAAATTGTCACCCGGCTCGAGATGTGCATGAAACCGGCGCAACGTTAGATGGGCCTCTTCGCGATCGGTCACGAGCTGGAAAGAGCCGCCCGGAACGATGATCATGGTGTATCTGTGAGGAAGGTCCAACGCTTCCATCCGCTGCCGGTACAGCACCGGCGCCAGACCTCGCCGGGCGGCCTTGTCCCGGCAGATCGAGAGCATCTCCTCCGAGGAATCGACGCCTTCGATGTCTATGCCTGCCTTCAGGTACGGCATCAGGAGCCTCCCGGTGGCGCATCCCACGTCTAGGACCCTGCCTTCTCCCCGCGCTATCAGGTCGAGATAGAACCCGTAGTCACTGTCGTCTGTCTTGAAGTAGTCCCAGGTCGCGGCAGCCATCCCGGCCCATTCCATTGCTCCCATTGGTTCCCAGTGTGCCCTCTGTGGTCAGTCCCGCTCCCACAGCTCGTGGAGGTGGTGTATCGGGCTGTGGCTTGAGCCCATGGGGAACGCGTGGCGAAGCGCCCCCGTGACGTACTTCTTGGCCTGCGATACCGCGTCCCTGACCGTCAGCCCACTGGCCAGACCGGCCGCGATGGCCGCGGAGAATGCGGCACCCGTGCCGAGGTCGCTGGTGGTTGTGACCCGCTGCGAGGTGAACGCCCTGAACTCGTGGCCGTCGTACAGGATGTCGGTCGCCGGGCCGTCCAGCCGGCCGCCGGTGACGACGGCGCACTCGGCGCCCATCGCCACGATGTCACGAGCCGCGCTCCTGGCGTCGTCCAGCGTCTCGACCACCCTGCCCACGAGCAGGCCGGCCTCGGGCGCGTTGGGCGTCACCACCCGCGCCAGGGGTACGAGTTGGGTGCGCAGCGCGGCGACGGCGTCGTCGCCCATCAGCCGGTCACTGCCTCTCGCGACCATTACCGGGTCCACGATCAGGTTCTTCAGCCCGTGCTCCCGGACTATTGCGGCCACCGTCTCGACGATGGCAACGCTGGACAGCATCCCGGTCTTCACCGCGTCCGTGCCGATGTCCGAGAGCACGGCAACCATCTGGCTCCCAACGAGCGAAGCCTGCAGCTCTCGGGCGTCGGCGATGCCGACGGTGTTCTGGGCGGTGACGACCGTCACCACGGAAGTGCCGTAGACCCTCAGCGCGGCGAACGTCTTGAGGTCGGCCTGTATGCCGCTACCGCCTCCCGAGTCAGAGTCGGAGACCGTCATCACCCTGGGGACCTGGGCTGCTCTCATAGTCATTGAATAGCAGAGGTCGTGGCGGAAGCCGTGCGGGAGTCCAGGATATGGTTGACCCACGATGCAGCCTTGGCACGTTCCAATATTGGGTCTTTGTCGAACACGAACACTTCGTCACCTGGTCCCAGGTTGAGCCGTGCTTCTCTGGCCATGCCGGCGGACAGATCGGACAGCGTGATGCTCCAGCCCGCCGGTATCCGATCTCTGTTGTTCAGCCAAAGGTAGCCTGGATCGCAGCCCAGCTTCAACACCCGTGCCCGCCCCGGTAGGTCGAGACGCTCGAAGACCCAACGGCGCTAGCCGTACCCGTTAGTGCTGAAGCGCCTAAGGAGATCAACCCGGGTGTTCAGGTTCGAGGCGTCCATGTACTGATCGTAAAGCAAGTGACCTTGGCCTAGTTATATTCCAGCTAGACCCTACTCGTCCTTCTTCGAGAGCTTCTCG
>CAZENU010000023.1:14977-29524 GCA_964513735.1 uncultured Dehalococcoidia bacterium | reverse complement strand
TTCTCGCCGCTCGCCTCTGGTCTCAGGCTCGCCCACGACGCGGCTCCCCTAGGTCAGGTAGTCGACAGCCCATTATAGCCATGCCAAACAGATGGGCTCGCAGGCCGACCGTGGGCGCGGAGCCGGCGTTTCACCGGTCCGGCGCGGGTGGTTCAGCAGAGAGGGATGACCCGGACCGCGCCGGGGCCGATCAGCACGGTGACGTCGTCTCCCGGACGGATACCGGCACCGTCAGGCCCGTGCCCGGCCGAGGCCGACAACTCCGAGTCGCCGACGCGCAGCTTCAGCCCGTAATCGCCGCCGCGGAAGGTCCTGTCCATCACCACGCCGGTCAGCACGTTCACGGCGCCGGAGTATTGGGCTCCCGAGACACGCACCTTGATCCCGGCTTCGTCTACGATCAGCATGACGCTGTCCGATGGCCGAAAGGCACGTTCGTTCGTGGCCGTCGCCGACAGTATGCCCACGTCGCACTCTACCTCGACGGACTCGCCGGAGCTGCGGACGACGCCGAGGAGCACGTTGCTGAGCCCTATGGTCCGGGCGACGAACTCGTTGGCGGGGGCGCGGAACACCTCTTCGGGCGTGCCGGTCTGTACGATCCTTCCGCCGTCTATGAAGGCCAGCCTGTCGGCCACCGCCAGCGCCTCGTCTCGATCGTGGGTCACGTAGATGGAGGTCACGCCGACCCCTTTGAGGATGGCGCGTATCTGGCCCTGGAGAGAGTCCCTCAGGGCGCGGTCCAGGGCCCCCAGCGGCTCGTCCAGCATCAGCAGCCTCGGCGCCGGCGCCAGCGCCCTGGCCAGTGCGACCCGCTGTCGCTCACCTCCGGACAGTTCGTCCACCCGCCTCCTGCCGTAGCCGGCCATGTTCACCAGTGCCAGCAGCTCGGAGACGCGCTGGCGCACGTCCGCCCTTGGCATGCGTTGCATGCGGAGTCCAAAGGCCACGTTGCCGAAGACGTCCATGTGCGAGAAGAGCGCCAGGTCCTGGAACATCAGCCCGAAGCCCCGACTCTGTGGCGGCACGCTGTCCAGAGGAGTGCCGTTGAAGGCCACGTTGCCTTCGTCGGGCTTCTCTATGCCGGCGATCAGCCTCAACAGCGTGGTCTTGCCGCAGCCGCTGGGGCCGAGCAGGCAGAGGATCTCGCCGGCCGCGGCCTCAAGCGAGATGCCGTCCACGGCCGGGCCGTCGCCGAAGGACTTCCTCAGGCCGTGGAGCTCCAGCAGAGCCATCAGAAAGCGCCCGCGCCCCGGTACCTGAACCGCTCGATGAGCACGAACCCGGCGGCCACCACCACCATCAGAAGGCTGCTCATGGCCAGGGCGCTGGACAGGTTGGCCTCGCCCGGCAGCCCCAGATACCGGAATATCGCGATGGGCATGGTCGTGAACTCGGGGCGGACCAGCAGCAGCGATGCCCCGAACTCTCCCATCGATACCGCGAACGCGAAGGTCGCCCCGACCACCAGGGACGGAGCGATGATGGGCAGGTCTACGCGGAGGAAGGCCATCGCCGGCGACGCGCCGAGCATCGCCGCCACCTCCCGCAGGTTCGGGTTCATGGCTCGCATGACAGGCAGTAGGCTCCTGACGACGAAGGGGTAGGCCACCAGCGAGTGCGCGATCACCAGGATCAGCCACGAGCCGCGAAAGTCAATCGGCGGCCAGTTCATGGTGATGATGAAGCCGAAGCCCAGCGTCACCGCGGAGACGCCCAGCGGCAGCATCAGCAGGGCGTCGAGGGCGCTCGCGCTCCGCCGCGACCGCGCCAGGAAGTAGGCCACGATGGTGCCCACGGCCAGCGAGACGGCCACCGTCGCCAGCGCGAACCGCACCGAGTTCCACGCGATGGCGATGGGCGACTGGTAGAAGTACGACCCGCGTTCGTTGGAGAACAGGTTTGCAACGTGGGCGTGGCTGAAGCCGCCGTCGACGGTCAGCGCGCGCACCAGCAGAGCGGCCAGCGGCGAGAGCAGGAGCAGCAGATAGACCACCATCGCTCCGATGAAGACCCGGTCCCGGACTCGAAGCCGGTGGCGCGCGGTCATCGCCCGTGGCCGAAGCTCCACTGACACGGCGGTCCGCTGCTGGAGCCTGGCGTAGAGCAGCAGGAACAGGTATGTGAAGGCGAGTTGGACCACGGCCAGCGCGCCCGCCAGGGGCAGCCTGAATAGCTTGGCGGACAGCTCGTAGATCTCCACCTCCAGCGTCGCGAACTGCGGTCCGCCGAGGACCAGGACGACGCCGAAGCTGGTGAACGAGAACATGAAGGCCAGCAACGTCGCCGATGCTATCGCCGGCAGCAACAGAGGCAGGGTGACGTGGTAGAACCGGCGCCATCGGCCGGCCCCCAGCACAGCGGCCGTCTCTTCGACCCGCGGGTCCAGGTTGGCCCATAGCGACGACACCATGCGCGCCACAATGCTGTAGTTGTAGAAGGCGTGGGCTATGAAGATGATCGCCAGGGTGTTCATCACCCTCACCGGCGGGTCGTCCAGGCCGAAGACCGCGGCCAGCAGATTGTTGACGATGCCCGCGGGGCCCAGCAGCGCGACGAAGCCCATCGCCACCACGATGGTCGGCATGACGAAAGGCACCGTTGTGAGCGCCTTCAGCACCGACTTTCCAGGGAACTCGTACCTGGCGAACAGGTAGGCGGCGGGAAGGCCCAGCGCAACGGCCAGGGCGGTCGAGACCATCGCCTGCCAGGTCGTGAACCAGATACGGCCCAGGTAGTACGAGTCGCCCAGTATCGCCCTGAACGCGCCGAGGTCGATCCAGCCGTCAACGACGAGACTCCGGTTCAGGATTGACGCCAGCGGGTAGAGGAAGAACACGGCCAGATAGCCCAGGGGCACCAGCAGAAGCAGCCGGCCTGGGCTCGACTGGCGCAGCCCCTTCACCAGCTCCCCCCTTCATCGGAGACGGCAGGTCCCACCCCTTCACGGGGCACGGTCAGGTTGGCTATGCCATGCCGGCGGCGGGCCCTAGCGAAGGACGGTGCGGGTCCAGGCATCTATCCACTCGTCGCGCTTGGCGTCGATCATGGCGGGGCCGATGTCGGCCGGCGTGGTCGGCACCTCGGCGAACCTGAAGAAGTCGGGCGTCTTGGCCTGGCTGTTGGCCGGGTAGACGAACATCTTGCTGGGGATGTCCTCTTGGAAGCGCGTATCCAGCATGAAGTCGATGAATCGCCGGGCCAGGGCGACGTTCTTGCTACCGACCAGGATGCCGACGCCCTCCACCTGCAGGAACGTCGCCTTGTCGACCAGGACGTTGCCGGTGGGCGGCTCGGTGTACTTGCCCTCGGAGAAGTAGACCTCGGCGGCCGGGCTGGTGGCGTAGCTCACGACCAGTGGCCGGTCCCCGCCGTAGTGGCTGAAGTCGGTGTAGTAGGCGCCACTCCAGCCGTCCTTGACAAGGACGTTGTTAGCCCGCAGGTCCGCCCAGAAGTCGAGGTAGTCGTAGTCGTAGTCGTCGTCCTCGCCGAAGTAGGACACCGTGGCGATCAGGAACGCCAATCCCGGCGAGGACGTGCCGGGGTGCTGGACGACCAGCCGGCCCTTCCACTTGGGGCCAGTCAGCTCCTCCAGTGTCGTGGGGGGGTCGAGGCCGTTCTCCGCCAGGTATGCCTTGTCGTAGTTCAGGTTCACGTAGGCGAAGTCGATCGGAGTCACGTGGAAGGTCTGGTCGAAAAGCAGGTGCGAGGGCAGGTTGGCCAGCAGTGGCGACTCGTAGACCACGAAGATGCCCTCGGCCAGCGCGCGGCTCAGATACGTGTTGTCGACCCCGTAGAGCAGGTCGGCCGACGGGTTGCCCTTCTCCAGGATGGCGCGCACCAGCACTTCCCCGGCGTCGCCGCCTTTCTGGATGACCACCTTGGCGTTGTTCGCCTGCTCGAACTCCCGGATGATCTCCTCGCTCACGTCGAAGCTGTCGTGGGTCATCACAATCAGATCTCGGGGCTCGGATGGAGTCGGCGACGGGGCGGGAGTCGTGGCCGTGGGGTCGGCCGCGGCCGAGGTCGGCGCGGGCGGCACAGTAGTGGGCTCGGCCTCGTCGCCGCCGCAGGCCACCGCCGCCACGGTGAGCAGGGCGGAAACGGCCAAGACAACCTGAAGGAACTTTGACATCGTGGCCTCCCGTGCTGACGCCAGGTGAGACCGGAGACGGGGCCGCGAAAAAGTAGGGCCGCCCTGTCTATGGGCGGCCCTGTTAAGGCATCTTTACCTGTTTCCTACGCTAGCATTACCTAGATCAGGTCAAGGGGTCGTCCCGTCGTCGGGACCTCTCAGCCTGGGCCGCCCAAGCTCCCCCGTAGTCTATTTGATTGACGGCAGTCTAGCCTAGCGTCCGGCTAGTGTCAACTCGAGCTAGCTGCCGACGATGCGGCGGAAGTACTCGCCGACGCGCTCCCCGACGACCTCTCCGCCCGCCAGGACGTGGCCGTCAATGGCGCGCATCAGGTCTTCGTGGGTGGTGTCAGAGCCTAGGTCAAGCTCAATGTCGAGCGCGTATATGCGGAAAGTGTACCGACTCGCGGCGTCGCGGGCACCGCCTCTGATCTTCGTCTGGTTCCCCGCCTGGGCGTCTAGGTTTATCGCCACCGGGCATGGGCCATCGTATCCGACCCTGTCGTAGCCGTTGGTGCCCTGGGCGGTCCGTGGCCCGATGGATGCGACCTGGGTAGTAGTCGGCACCGCGGCCGCCAGCTCGGTGGCGTCGCCCGGAATGTTCCAGATCAGCCAGTGGACCTGCGTCTCTTCTATGCGGGGCTCATCACCCTCGACGATCAGCGCGAAGCTCACCGTGCCCTCGGGTACACCGGTCCAGGCCAGCGGTGGCGACTGGTTCCCACCGGACTGCACCCCTCCTGGCACATTGGGGTTGGTCTTGTTCATCCGGCAGACGTACTCTATAGGAATCCGACGGATGCGGTTGAACACCGTGCTGGTGAGCTCGATGCTCATGACGACGTCCTGGGTCAGGCTGAACAGCTCTGCCACGACCGCGGTTTCAGTCGGCGCGGCTGCGGGCGCCGGTACGTCGTCGTCACTCGAGCAAGCGACGACGGCCAGAGCGGCTCCCAGTAGCAGCGTAACGACCATCTTGATCACGACGCACCTCATAGCGACTATCGTATCCGCCAAACGTAGAGAAAGCGGTGGCTGGTGTCAAGCGTCTCGGCCCCTTGGCCTTCAAACGAAAAACACGCCGATGTTATAATCCTTCGGGTTTTGAAGGTCTTAGGAGGAGTGGTGCGGTGGATCTGCTTCTCCGGGGCGCCAGGCAGTTGGGTGTGGACCTGGATGCCTCGCAGATAGACCGGTTCGCGCGCTACTACTGGGAGATCGTCGAGTGGAACCCGCGGGCCGGTCTCATGTCCGTGACCGCGCATGAAGAGGTCCAGACGCGACACTTCCTGGACAGCCTGACGGTGTCGGCGGCGGTCCCGGACCAGGTACTTGCCGCGGGAGGAGAGCTCCTGGACGTAGGCAGCGGGGCCGGTCTGCCGGGCATACCGCTGGCGATCGCCTACCCGGAGCTACGCGTAACGCTGCTAGAGGCGACCGAGAAGAAAGCGGCCTTCCTCGCCCACGTCACCGGCGCTCTGGGGTTGGAGAGCGTGAAGGTCGGTACCGGCCGCGCCGAGACCCTGGCGCACGACCCAGGCCTGCGCGAGCGGTTCGACTTAGTGGCGTCGAGATCGGTGGCGAGGCTCTCGGTCCTGGCGGAGCTCACGCTGCCGTTCTGCCGGATCGGCGGTCGCTGTATCGCGCAGAAGTCCGTGGGGGTGGAGGAGGAGATCGAGGAGGCCAGAGGCGCTCTGGGCGGCCTGGGAGCGGAGTTGGGTGAGGTGATGCAGGTCACGGTGCCGTGTTCGGGCGTGACGCGGCTCCTGGTGTGTATCGACAAAGTTGCTCCCACCCCGTCCAGGTACCCGAGACGTCCAGGGATACCCTCCAAGCGTCCGCTATGATGCTTCACGTGACCGCAAGATGAGCGAGACCAGAAAGTCGTTGGGCCTGTCGCTTCGTCGTAACATATTCTCGCTCCGAACGTTGACCTCCTTTGCGGTCGCCATCGCCTTCGTGGTCTTCCTGGCTACGACCTTCGAAGTCGACTGGTCCAGGACCTGGGACAACGTCCAGTCGCTTAACCCCCGGCTGTATGCCGCCGCCATCCTGGTCTACTACACCACCTTCGCGTTCAGGGGACTTCGCTGGAAGATACTCGCCTACAATGCCGGCATGGGAAACGGGCCTGTAACCGGCCTGCCCTCCGTCTTTCAGTTCGGCCAACTCATACTCGTCGGCTGGTTCGTGAACGGCATCGTCCCCTTGCGCCTCGGCGACGCCTACCGCGCCCATGCACTCTCGGAGAGGTCGGGAGGCGGCTTCTCATGGAGCCTGGGGACGATCGTGGCTGAGCGCTTCGTGGACATGCTCACGGTGCTGCTGCTGGCGGTCGTCGCCGTGCTCTGGTACTCGGCGACCCGGGACATCGGCGCGATCGCCTATGTCGTGATGGCCGCCGCAGGACTGGCCGCGCTGATGGCCGCGCTGCTAATAGTAATGCGCGGCTACGGCGCCCGCGTGGCCCAGCACCTCCCCGGGCGACTCGAAGGCGCGTACATCCGATTTCACGAAGGCACTCTCGGTAGCCTCAGGCAGCGTCGGCGGCGTGCTATCTTCGTACTGGGGCTCGTCGGCTGGCTGCTGGAGGTGGCCCGGCTGTATATCGTCGTGGAGGCGCTGGATCTGAGCATCGCCATTCCGCTGGCGATGCTGGTCGCCTTGGGACACGCGATACTGAGCACCGTGCCGTCACCGGGCGGCGTGGGCGCCGTAGAGGCTGGCCTCATCGGCCTGCTCGTGCTGGAGCTGGAGAGGGCGGACGCCGTATCGGTCGTTTTGGTGGACCGCACCATAACGTACGTTAGCGTCGTCGTCCTCGGCGCCCTGGTGCTGCTGGTGGCGCGGATAGTGCGGGCTCGAAGTAGGCCGCCGGTGCGGGACGCGGCGGAGGGCGTCCAGGAGGAGGGCGCGCTACGGACCTGACGCCCTTCCTGAACATCGGATGGCCCAGGGTATTTGATCGGGACAGGTCGCTTAGCTTAGATGCGGCAGCCAGGAGGGAACGATGCCCAAGCCAGTGAGCCACGTGATACGGAGGCCCGGCAGGCGGCACGGCGATCCCGACATAGAGATCCCCGTGGCCGAGGACCTGGTCAGCGAACCCGGTAGCCCGGTCCGCGAGAAAGACCTCTCCTTCTTCAGCAGGACCCAGCCCCTGGAGAGCCAGAACCTCGAGAAGGGTGCCGACCGCGACTGGGCCTGGTCGGTCTACACCCCCGAAGTGGCCGAGTACCGCAAGGACCACGACGAGCGCATGGTCCCCCACATCAAGTTGGCTGCGGAGTCGGGAGACCTGGAGCCCACCGGCGATCCCGATCCCAGCGTCGACGTCACCGACGCGATTCGCCTTCGTGCGCGTGAACTGGAGTTCGGCGAGGTCGGCTTCACACGGTTCGACCGCCGGTTCGTATACGCCAGCCGGAAGAGCTGGGCCAGGTTCAGCCACGCCATCTGTCTGGCGATGGAGCAGGACTACGACCAGACGCAGACGATCCCCAGCCTGGAGGCGGAGTACGCCCATTTCGGGACCTACGAGATCGAGAGCGTGGCGGCGGAGAAGCTGGCCGGCTACATCAGGCAGCTGGGCTACCATGCCCAGATCCATAGCCCCAGCGACTCCAGCGCGCCATACATCCCCATGTTCGTTGCCGCCGGCCTGGGACAGCTTGGGGCCAACGGCCAGCTCCTCTCGCCGCACTTCGGGTCGCGGTCACGGCTGATGATCATCACAACCGACGCGCCGGTCCGGTACGACGGGCCATTGACTACAGCTTCCAAAAGTTCTGCCAGCAGTGCCAGGTATGCGTGAACCGGTGCCCGGGGCGAGCCCTGGTCAAGGAGCAGGTCTGGTACCGCGGCGTCGAGAAGAACAAGCTGATCTACGACCGCTGCCGTCCCGTCATGGCCATCTACGAGGGGTGCGCCGTGTGCATGAAGGTGTGCCCCGTGCAGAAGTTCGGCATGCAGGCGGTCGCGGAGCACTACGTCGAGACTGGAGAGGTGCTGGGCAAGGGCACCGAAGAGCTGGAAGGCTACGATCTCCGGGGCAAGGGGCACTTCGGGCCCGGCGAGCTCCCGCACTTCGAGCGCGAGTTCTTCGAGTTCCCCCACGGTAGCAAGGAAGACTGGCTCTTCCAGCAGTTCAAGGACAGGCTCGATGAGCACGGCGTGCCGCCCGTAGAAGATCTCACCGAGTTCGCCGGCAAGGTCAAAGACGTCATGGAGCGCCAGCGCCACGCGCGGGGCGACGAGTGAGGGGCTAGGCGACTGGGGCTAGTCGTAAGTCACGCGTAAAACGATGCGCGCCGCTGTGTGACCCTTCCGATGCACCTGTCAAATTGCTTTGTGGAAATAGGGCTAGCGAGCCGGCTCTGCCCCCCCCTTTTTGAAGAGGGTGATCTCCGTCCCCCTGTGATGCAATGATAGTCTGGCAACGGCGTAGTCACTGGAGCGAAATTCCCCTGCCCCCCAATCCAAGGAGGGGGATGGACCACACCCCTCTCGCAAAGAGGGGAACGGATTGTCGCTCGGCTTCCCGAGATGACAATCAAATCATGTCTGACCTACGAATAGAATCTAGTGGCTGGGGTAAGACCTCCGCCGGAGCTCGTTCCGCCGTCAAGTGTGGATGTCTCCCGTCGGGCCTACCTCCCGTACATCGACCATCATCGCGACCAAGCACGTCGGTCTGTTGCTATAATCGCCTCCGCCGGCCGGTTTTCGACACCGCGCGATCACTCCCTATGGAGAAAAAGAAATGGCCACCGAAGTCAGACCTGACCTGAAGCGCCACAGCCGTGCCATCAGCGAGGGCCCCAGCAGGGCGCCGGCCCGGTCCATGCTGCGGGCCGTCGGGCTGCGCGACGAGGACATGGACAAGCCCTTCGTCGCCGTTGGTAATCTGGCCAGCGACGTCACCCCCTGCAACGTCCACCTCGACCGACTTGCCGCCAGGGTCAAGGAGGGGGTCTGGGCCGCCAACGCCGTACCCTTCCAGTTCGGCACCATCACCGTCAGCGACGGCATCTCCATGGGCACCGAGGGTATGAAGGCCTCGCTGGTCAGCCGCGAGGTGATAGCCGACTCCATAGAGACCGTGACTTTCGCCGAGAGTATGGACGGCCTGATCGTGGTCGCGGCCTGTGACAAGAACATGCCCGGCTCCATCATGGCCATGGCTAGACTCAACGTCCCGTCGCTGTTCGTATACGGGGGCGCAATCCTCCCGGGCAGCTTCAAAGGCGAGGACGTAAACATCCAGGACATGTACGAGGCGGTGGGCGCCTACTCCCAGGGCAACATGTCCCTAGACGACCTACTGTTGATGGAGCGCGTGGCCTGCCCCGGCGAAGGCGCCTGCGCGGGAATGTTCACCGCCAACACGATGGCCTCCGCCATCGAGGCGCTGGGCATGTCGGTTCCTGGCGCGGCGTCGATCCCGGCCGTCGACCGGCGGGACGAGGGCGTGGCCCATAGCGCCGGGCGCCTCCTGTTCAACATGCTGGAGCGCGACATAAAGCCCCAGGACATCATGACCCGCGAGGCCTTCGAGAACGCGATATCGGTGGTACTGGCCATGGGCGGGTCCACCAACTCGGTGCTACATCTTCTGGCCATGGCCCACGAGGCCAGGGTCGACCTGGACATCGACGACTTCGACCGCCTCAGCCGCCGCACGCCTTACCTGACCGACCTGCGGCCGGCCGGCCGCTACGTCATGGCCGACATCGACAGGTCGGGCGGCGTGCCGGTGGTGATGAACGAGCTCCTCAAGGCCGGCCTGCTCCAAGGCGACGTCTTGACCGTGACCGGCAAGACGATGGCCGAGAACCTTGAGGCATTCGATCGGGAGCCGGACAGCAAGGTCATATACCCGGCGTCGTCTCCGCGCAGCCCGACGGGCGGTCTCGTCATCCTCAAGGGCAACCTGGCGCCAGAGGGCGCGGTCATGAAGGTGGCCGGCACCAAGCACCTGAGTCACAAGGGCCCGGCGCGGGTATACGACGGAGAGCGCGCGGCCTTCGATGCGGTGACCTGTGGCGACGTTCGCGCCGGCGACGTGGTCGTGCTGCGGTACGAGGGGCCCAAGGGTGGCCCCGGGATGCAGGAGATGCTGGCCGTCACCGGCGCGATCATGGGACAGGGGCTCGGCGACAGCGTCATGCTGCTAACCGACGGCCGCTTCTCCGGCGCCACCCGCGGCCCGATGATCGGCCACGTCGCGCCCGAGGCGGCCGTGGGAGGCCCCATCGCCCTGGTCCAGGAGGGCGACGTCGTCACCATGGACGTCGAGGACCGCGAGCTGAGCGTAGGCGTATCCGACGAGGAGATGCAGCGACGCCGCGCCGCCTGGACGGAGCCAGTACCCAGATACGACCACGGCGTCATGGCCAAGTACGCCCGGCTGGTCTCGTCGGCCTCTCGAGGCGCGGTCACGACCTAGGCTCGATACGGCGGTTCGACTAAGCAGTACTAATGTGCAAGTATTGACCAAGGGACGGACCCGCCGGGTCCGTCCCTTGGTTTTGTCCAGGTCTGCCCGCACCTTCAGGCCAATCCCTCTAGGTTCCCCAACGCGAAGCGGCACGTCAGGTGTTCCGTTTCTGACCCTGGTGCACGCTCATCCAGATACGCCACGGTACAGAATGGAACAAAACGGAACACCTGACACAACCCACGTTCGGCCTTCTTCACCCATAACCCATACCCACACTACGGTGATAAGCTGACTACCCGAACGCTGAACTCCGGGAGTGCACAATGCCTTTGATCGACATCGGCTCCACCAAACAGCTCTTCCTCGACGACTACCTGATCGAGAGCATGGCTAACGTGAAGCAGGTCCTGAATCCGGCCGTCAAGGTCGACAACAACCCTGTCATCAAGTCCGAGCGCCCATGGGAGGGCAACAACTCCCGGCCTCTCAGGGTCCTATACGAGGAGGACGAGGGGCTGTTTAAGATGTGGTACAGCAGCTTCACTCTGAGTCTTGATCCCAACATGACGCCCGGCGGCTACTCGGGCATTGTGATGCTGGGTGAGGATGATCCTCCGGTGACGTGTCTGGCCACTTCTGAGGACGGCATCCACTGGGAGCGCCCTGACCTGGGCTTGGTGGAGTTCCAGGGGTCCAAGCACAACAACATCCTGCCGCCTACAGAGGTCGGGGCTCCGCAATTCAAGGACCCGGTCGAGACGGACCCCGCCAGGCGGTACAAGCACCTCAATTGGACCAAGGACACGAAGGCGCCGATGAAGGCGAGCCTTTACCACTCGCCAGACGGCTTCGACTGGACGCCCTACTCTGGCAACCCGGTGATGGATACGACGCCGGTCATCGGCCGCTGGGGCCCCACCCACGTGATGGGCTGGGATTCGATCCGCGAGACCTACGCGGCCTACGTCGAGTGCAGCCACCACATGCGCGCGCCCTTCGGCAAGCGCATCATCGGTCGCGCAGAAAGCCCCGACATGGTCAACTGGACCGAGGCAGAGGCTATTCTGATTCCCGACGAGCTGGACTTCCCGGACACCGAGTTTTACTTGCTGCACGTGCTCCCGTACGAGGGGCTCTACGTCGGGCTGCTCTGGATCTTCCGCACCACGAACCTGACCCACCACCCCGAGTTGGTGGTGAGCCGGGATGGCTTCCACTTCGAGCGCAACTTCCGCGAGCCGTTCATCTACCGCGGTGGCCGGCGCGTCGACTTCGACCACGGCAGCGTGTACCTGTCCGACGCCGTCGTCCACGGCGACGAGGTCTTCTTCTACTACATCGGCACCAACCGCCGGTCGCCCGAGCAGATGCGAGACCTCGGCGACGACTCCGGAGAGGGCGTGGGGATGGCGGTGTCGCGGCTGGACGGGTTCGTCTCGGTGGACGGCGGTAAGGGCTGGGTGCCACACAACGTCACGCAAGAGCAGCTTACGCAGATGCGCAACAGGGACCATCTGATCGACATCTCCAAGGGCGCCGAGTCCTTCGGCCAGCTCGTGACGCGCTCATTCGGCTTCAGCGGCTCGCAGCTACACCTGAACTCCACACGGGCGCCCATCGCCGCCGGCCCGGGCATCGGCGAGATACGAGTGGAGCTGCTGACCTTCAACCACCGCAAGATCGAGGGGTTCACCTTCGACGACGCCGATCCGATCATGGAGTCGGGTCTGGACCAGGTCGTGTCGTGGAACGACGACTCGGACTTGAGCCGGCTGGCCGGCCAGCCCATCAAGCTCCGCTTCTACATCAAGAACGCCAAGCTGTACTCGTTCCAGTTCCGATAGCCTGGCCGTACCGCTCCGTCGGGTCTCCCTTGCACCGCTGTTGCGGGCAGACAGCACGCCAGAGTGGCTAATAGAAGTGGGGGGGGGAAGCCGATTCGAGGTTCACACAACCCTGTGGGGAGCTAGTGCTTCCTCATTCGGCTCGATGCCCATGCCCGGCCGGTCTGGAGGCCTAACGTATTCGCCCTCAACCTCCAGTCCACCTTTGAATGTCTTTCCCCACATTGGGTCGGTGGAGCCCCGGTAGTATTCGAGGATCAGTCCGTTGGGTATTGCTGAGGCCAGGTGGACGTGAATGTCCTGGCTTCCGTGCGGCGCTATCGGCAGGTCATGGGCCTGCGCCAGTGCCGCCACCTTCATGAACTCTGTGATCCCACCCATGATGAGAGCGTCGGGCTGGAGTATGGCAACGCACCGGTTCTCGATGAGGTCGCGGAAGCCATATCGCGTGTATTCGTTCTCACCGGTGGCGATGGGTATGATCGTGGCCTGGCTGACCAGCTTGTGCCCCTGGTAGTCGTCGGGGTTCACGGGCTCCTCGAACCAGAAGATGTCGAACTCCTCGATTTTCCTGGCGATCTCTATAGCCTCGTAGTAGCGGTAGGCGCAGTTTGCGTCCACCATCACTCGGATATCGGCGCCTGCGGCCTGGCGCACAACGCGGACCCGCTCGACGTCCTCACGTATGGCGGCTCCGCCGATCTTCATTTTTATCGCGCGGGCTCCCATCGATACGCTCTCCTCCGTCTCTGCGGCAAGCTCCTTCAGTCCCTTGCCCTCCTCGTAGTAGCCTCCCGCGATGTACACGGGCACCTTGTCGGCGAAGCCGCCCAGCAGCTTGTAGACGGGTCGATTGGAAACCTTGCCCTTGATGTCCCAGAGGGCTATGTCGATGCCGCTGATGACGCGGGTGGCGAGTCCACGCCTTCCTACGAGCTTCGGCTGCCACATGTCGTCCCAGATCCGTTCGGTGTCGAAGGGGTCCTGCCCCACGACGTACTGTTTGAGGTGCATGAGGATTTCTCTGCCTATCTCCTCGGCTCCCTGTACGCCACCGCTGAGTCCGATACCGGTTACGCCGTCGTCGGTCTCGACTCTGACCACGTTCAGGCCGTGGGTGGCGTAGACATACCGGCCGTTGCGTATCGGCGTGGACCTCTTCCAGCGGTAGCACTCCATCGTTACATCGGTGACCTGCATTACCTCGACCTCCCTTAGACGTGCTCCTTGTCACAGCTCGCTCATGAATTGGAATATCGCGTCGGAAATGCCCGAAAGCGCCTCATGTCCGAAATCCGGGTAGACATGCAGGTCTTTGTCGGCCTGTATCTTGTTGTATGCGGCAAACTGCGCCGAAGGCGGGCATACGGTGTACATGAGCCCGACCGCCATCATGACGCGACCCTCGATACGCTGGGGCAGGTGCTGAACATCGATGTACCCGAGCCTGGTGAAGATCTCGTCCTCGCGTCGATGTAGCGGATCGAAGGCGTGGAGCTCGAAGTAGGCGTCTTTGGCCTGGTCTATCTCCCAGACGCGGCTGCTACCACTCCCGGGCAAGCCGGCCAGATGTGCCCCGCGCACCGGTGATAATATCGTACGAGTCATTGGTTTGGAAACGCGGCACCCGGGAGGCAAGACGGCCTGCAAGCCGGCGACACTCATTGGGACGCCTCACGGCCCTTTGACGGACCTCAGAGGCCCCGCTTACATTTGGCGACTCATCCGACGCGTCCCTACGTCACCCCCGATAGGCTCCTGGAGGACTTGCAGCCCAGCCATGAAAAAGGTACTGATCATCGGCATGAACGGACTCATCGGCGGCATACTTCGGGAGCACCTAGAGACCGTGGGAGGATACGAATTGAGTGCTCTCAACCGGAGCCCGGTTGAGGGCGTCAAGTGCCACCAGGCAGATATTACCGACCGTGAAGCCATAAAGCCTGCATTCGAGGGCATCGACGCGGTCGTCCACCTTGCGGCTGTCAAGCCTCCCGGGGTCTGGCCCTACTACGAGCCGGCAGATGAAAACCTCATCGGCGCTACAACGTCTTCGAGGTGGCCAGGCTTGCCGGGGGACAGCGAATAGTCTTCGCAAGCTTCGGGGGTGTCAGCTAGGGATGGGA
>CAZENU010000023.1:0-14877 GCA_964513735.1 uncultured Dehalococcoidia bacterium | reverse complement strand
GGGATGGGAGCCTCGGGACTCTGCCGATGACTTTGATCTCGGACCTCTATGAACCCATAGGCGCGAGCTGTCTGGGACGCCGCACCCGTCCTTCTGAAGTCGTTCCAGTTCCGATATCGTTCTGGGAGGCCGTGGATTCCGTGGGGGACTGGTAGTCTGGTCGAAGAAACACCTGAGGAGGCGCCGATGTATACGACCGATATGTACGAGGGAATGATCGCCGAGACGGTTGGCCTGAGCGGCTACGGGGGAGACGCCATCAACGCCTACTTCGCGAGGCCGCTGGGGCCAGGCACCTTCCCCGGCGTCGTCCTCATCCACCATCTGCCGGGCTGGGATGAGTGGTATAAGGAGGCCGCACGCAGGTTCGCTTATCACGGCTACGCGGCCATCAGCCCCGACCTGTACCACCGCGCAGGCCACGGCGAACCGGACGACGTCGCTGCCAGGGTCCGCGCGGCCGGCGGGGTAGCCGATGACCAGGTCGTCGGCGACGTGGAGTCGGCGATGCGGTTCCTGCGCTCCGCCACTTACAGCAGCGGCAAGGTCGGCGTGATCGGTAGCTGCTCGGGAGGCCGGCATGCCTACCTCTCGGCCTGCCGGCTGGACGGCTTCGACGCCGTGGTCGACCTGTGGGGCGGCAATGTCGTGATGTCGCAGGACCAGCTTACTGAAAAACGGCCCGTGGCGCCCGTCGACTACACCGGGGACCTGTCGTGCCCGCTGCTGGGACTGTTCGGCGCGGACGATGAAAGCCCTTCCCCCGAGCAGGTCGCGATACACGAGCAGGAGCTCAAGGCGCACGGCAAGGACTTTCAGTTCCATATATATGAGGGCGCCGGGCACGGCTTTTTCTACTACCACCGGCCCATGCACCGCCAGGAGCAGGCCGTCGACGGCTGGAGCAAGGTGTTCGCGTTCTTCGCGAAGCACTTGGGCGCGTAGCGGGCCCGGCGGCATACGTCAACGAGGAGGCGCAACATGTGTACCATGATCGTAGAGAAGGCGGAGATCTCCGGCAGCGGGAAGGGTGGCCAGGGCTGGTTCGAGCTGGACGAGGTCAACGTCTCGTTCGACCACCCGATTCACGCGCCGTACGACCACGCGCTCAACATCGACTTCGTAAATGAGGCGCAGGGACTGGGCGCGAGAGTCGCGGTAGAGCTTTCGGCGGAGTCGGCCCGCGAGCTCGTCAGGGCCATCGGGGCCGCACTGGAGAGGGGCGCGCAATACCATTGACGGGCGAGATGAAGACGCGGGAGTTCATGTACACGCTCACCGACATCGTCCGGCAACAGCTCGGCCCGGAGATGCAGGACTTCCAGACCATCGGGCCGACGATGTCGCTGGTGAAGCTTCACTACGGCGAGCCTGCCGTCCACTACGAGGTGTGTGTCCGGAAGCGCCAGCGCGAGATAGAGCTCGGCCTGCTCGTCGGCTGCGGCGAGGTCCAGAGAGACGGCGGCCTACGGCAGCGTTGACACGCCGGTGAACAGGGCGTTGCACTCGGCCAGCGTGGTGCCCCGATTGACCTCCGCCAGGGCCGCCGTGATCAGCGCCTGGTCCTCGAGGGCCTTCTCGTCCGTGCCTAAGAGCTGGATCAACACTGGGACGAGGACCAACGCTACGACCGTGCCGATGTCGGCACGCACCCACAGCTTCCGTTTGTTCCCACTCGTGGCCGGCGCCGCTCTCTTCCTGGCCGCTCACTTCAATAGACGTCCAACGAGAAGCGGGCGTCTTCGAAGTCCATGACCGACTTGGACAGGTGATCGGCCAGACCCGGGTCTACCAGAAGCACCGGTTCGCCATAGTGGTCTACCACCATGTCGTCGTCTCCTTGCTTGTCTATGACCACTCCGAAGTCGCCATCGCCGATCCAGACCGGGGACGTGGCCAGCCTCAGGAACTTGCCTTCATCCATGCCTTGGATGTCGACGATGCGTTTCAGTTCTTCTCGGGCGCTGTCGGTAACTTCAAACATCTCAATTCACGTGCACTGAACGAGGGGCGGAAGACTCCTCCCCAGATCCTTCACTTCGTTCAGGATGACAGATAACGGGAGCTATCCGGTAGTTACACCGACGTAGCTCCGGCGAGCTCGCGGCGGACTATCTCGGTGCCGGCGACCATGGCCTCTAGCTTGAGATAGGCCAGCCACCTGGGTAGCTGGAAGAAGCCGCAGTCGGGGCTGACGTAGAGCCGCTCCGGTGGCACGTAGTCGAGGAAGGTGCGGATGCGCTCGGCAACGTCCTCGGGCCGCTCTACATAGAACGACTTGACGTCGATGACGCCCGCTCCGAGCTCTCTGTCGACGCTGAACTCCCTCCAGAGGTCGGTCTCGGTCATCTCCCGGTTGGCGTACTCTAAGACGAGCTGCTCGGCGTTGGCGTCGAGCAGGGCGGGGAACATCCACCGGTAGCTGCGCTTGCCCCGCGGCCGGCTGCCGAGGTTGCCGAAGCAGACGTGCAGGGCAAGCTTGGCGTCGACTCCCTCGACGGACGCGTTGTAGAGCGAGATCCACTCCTTCAGCTCGCCCGGGATGATGGCGAAGGAGGGCTCGTCGATCTGGATGTACTCCGCGCCGGCCTCCACCAGCGCCTTGAGCTCGGCGTTGATGAGGGCGGCGAACTCCCAGGCCAGCTCCAGCCGGCTGTTGTAGCCCTCGCGCGGGCGGATGTGCATGGTCAGCGTCAGTGGCCCCGGGCAGGTGACCTTGATTGCGCGGTCTGTGTGCGTCTTGGTGTACTCGTACTCGCCCACTATGCCCAGGCCGTCGGGCACCGAGAGCTTGCCGGTGGTGCGGTAGCGCGGTGGGCTGTCGTAGCCGTAGACGCCGATCTTGCGGAGGGCGGGCTCACTCTCCAGGCCCGACATGCGCTGGTAGAAGCTCTGGACGAAGTACCAGCGGCGCATCTCGCCATCGGTGATGATGTCGACGCCGGCCCGCTGTTGGTCCAGGATAGCGATGTTGACGGCGTCGTCAAAGGTCTCGCGTACGTCGGTCTGGCCGTATTCACCCTTGTCGATCTCGCCGATGGCGGTCCACAGCCAGCTCGGGGTGGCGTAGCTGCCGATGACCGTCGTCGGCAGCAGGCGTTGGGGATCGGCCATCTGTGGCCTCCTGTCGTAGATGTGGCCAATTATAGAGCATCGGTCCGTTCGCCAAAGGAATGCACTGCCCCCGACAGATCAATGGCGTGGCTCTGGTCCCGCCGGGGGGAGTTTGGCGCGCCTGGTATCCACAGGGCAGATATCAACGTCAATCACCGATCCTCAGCCCAGAGGCGCAATCCTTGAGAGCCTCCCATAGCTGCCGTACCTTAAGCGCCGCCCCTATCCACATCAGATAGCCTCCGTCGTGGACAGGGGCTATATCTAAGCAGCGCAATCAGGAGTGACGCAATGGACGTGGTACGTATGGGCATCGTCGGTTCGGGGTACATGGGCCGGACCTACGCCCAGTGCGTGTCCAAGCACAACGAAGGCGTCGAACTCGTGGCGGTCAGCAAGGGAAGCCGGGCTCCCAGGCTGGTCTCCGACTACGGCATCGATCACATACCCGACTACACCACGATGCTGGATAGGGACGACATCGACGCGGTCTTCCTGGCCGCGCCCCACCACCTGCACGCGGAAGAGACCATCTCCGCGGCCCCCGCTGCTTCCGTAGCGGACGCATCGGTGCCGGCGAAGCGTCCGCCGAGTCGCAGACTCTCAAGATAGATGTGGAGCAGAGCATAACCTTCACCAGACCGGTGTTCCACGAGAAAAGGCGAATCTCCAAGAACTACTCGTGCACGAGGCTGTCGGCCAATGACCCGAACATATCGCCCCCGCTTGCGTGGGAGGGTGTGCCGGAAGAGGCCAAGAGCATCGCGCTGATCATGCACAGCACGGAAACCGTGGCAACGGACGACCCCTGGATTCACTGGGTGATATGGAACATTCCGGTGGATTTAGGAGAGTTCTCCGAGGGCGTCCCTCAAACCGAGGAGCTATCTGACGGTTCCAGACAGGGCGTCAACAGGGGGGCGACGATCGGGTACGTCGGACCGTGTCCGCCAGAGTTCATTCTCGTCAGCGCCGCCCAGTCGTTCGCATCCGGGAAGATGGAGCCTATAACCAGCAAGACCGACACCCTCGAAAAGTACTTCTTCGACCTGTACGCCCTGGATGCCGTCCTAGACCTGGCCCCGGGAGCGACCAGCGAAGAGCTGCTTCAGACGATGGAGGGGCACGTCCTGGCCGGAGGCGAGCTGGTCGGCGAGCAACTGGGCAAATTCCTGATCAAGAACAATTAACGGCGTTACGTGGTGGATTCGGCTCCACTCACGGTCGCCGTGCAGAAGCGTCTCCCTTCGTGCCGTGACGCTGGAGCACCGGGCCTCCAGGCAACGGTAGACCGTCCGGGATACCCTGCTATAATGGGCGCGCTTCGGAGGGCGCAGTCCGCCGGAGGCGACCACATATCGACGCGGAGGCCAGTGTAGATGGGAGAAGAGTCCAGGGAACCGCGGAGCTACTCTCGGCGGGACGTGCTGACGAAGGTCCCACTGGCGATCGTCGGAGGAGCCGTGCTCGGAGTCGCGCTCGGCAAGCCGCTCATCTCCCGCGTCTTTCGCAGGCACCGGTCCACCGAGCTCCCCGAGGACTCGATCTTCACACCCGCGGACGACAGACGGTCCAGGACGTAGCCCGTCGGGGACTCGCCGGTCCGTCCGTTTGCTGACAGCCTCTGCCCCTTTTGAGAAACCCCACTTGACTGGAGGTCCGCATCGATGCAAGCGAGCGCCCGGCATGGAGTACTGATAGACGCGGTCCTGCCGAGGATCGGCACGCTTACGAGGGTCAACAGGCTGGCCCTGGACGCGGCCCTCATAGTCGGCGGAGCCTTGCTCGTCGCGCTGTGCGCGCAGATCGCGGTCCGGATCCCGACCACGACCGTGCCCATAACCGGCCAGACCTTCGGCGTGTTGCTGACCGGCGGCGCTCTGGGCAGCAAGCGAGGCGGGCTGAGCATGCTGGTCTACATGCTGCTGGGCACCGTAGCCATACCTGTTTTCGCGCCCGGTTCGGCCTTCCTCGGCGAGAAGGCTGCCCACCTCGTTCTTCCATGGAGTGGCACCGAGGGGCTGGTCTGGGACATGGCCAGCGGCGGCTACATAGTGGGCTTCGTCCTCGCGGCGTACGTGGTGGGACTGCTGGCTGAGCGCAGCTGGGATCGGCGCACCACGGTGCCCCTGGCGATGATCGCGGGCAATGTCTGCGTCTACCTGGTCGGCCTGCCGTGGCTTGCGGTGCACATCGATACCAACCAGGGGCTGTACGACTACTACCAGAGGATCTACCCCGGCGCCGGCCTCCTGGAGGTCACCCTCAAGGGCGGCCTGTTCCCGTTCATCGGCGGAGACTCTCTGAAGCTGATTGCCGCCGCACTATTCTTGCCCGGCGCGTGGGCGCTGGTCGACAGGCTGAAGGGCCGGACTCCCCGGGAGTAAATCCCGAGGAGGGACTCAGGTAGACCGCGGAACCCCTTGAAGTCCGCTGACGCTCCGGGGTCTGAGGGGCAGTGTGGTGCTCGTCGACTTCTGGACGTACACGTGCATCAACTGCCAACGCACGCTGCTGTACGTCACGAGCTGGCACGACAACTACGCCGACTAGGGGCTCGTGGTCATCGGCATGCACTCGCCCGAGTTCGAGAAGGAGCGCGCAGGGGTGATCGGCGCGGCCGGGAGATTCGGCCTGGAATATCCCATCGCCCAGTACAACGACTTCACGACTTGGCGGGTCTTCAAGAACGCGTACTGGCCTACCAAGTACCTGATCGACCGTAACGACGTCATCTGGTACACCCACATCGGCGAGGACGCATACGAGCAGACCGAACAGATGATAGGCCAGCTGCTCGCCGAGCCCGGCGCCTGACCGTTCGCCGTCCCGCCCCACATCTCACTTCAAGGTATACGAATTGCCCAAGAAAACGCTCCGCGTTTCAGCCCTGGTGGCTTTTGCGCTGATAGCCGCGGTAGTCGTCGCATCGTGTAGCGGCGACGACGCGGCCACACAGGAGCTGCCACCAGCCTCGCCTGACCGGACGACTGCGGCCACGGAGCCGACCGAGGCGCCCCAGATCGAGCCCCGGACAGCCCGTAACGGCGATGAGCAGCTCGCCCCCGAGCTGGTCGGGATATCGTCGTGGATCAACTCCGAGCCTCTGACCCTCGAGCAGCTCCGCGGCAGCGTCGTCCTAATCGACTTCTGGACCTACACCTGCGTGAACTGCATCAGGACCTTCCCGTTCCTGAAGGACTGGCACGCGAAGTACGCTGACAAGGGGCTCGTCATCGTCGGCGTGCACTCGCCTGAGTTCAAGTTCGAGAAGATCAGGCGGAACGTCATCGACGCGACGGTCAGAGAAGGCATCGAGTGGCCGGTTGCCCAGGACAACGAATTCCAGACGTGGCGGGTGTACAAGAACAACTTCTGGCCGGCCAAGTACCTGGTGGACAAGGACGGATACATCAGATACACGCACTTTGGCGAGGGGGCCTACGCCGAGACCGAGCAGCAGATTAGGGACCTTCTGGGCGAGGCGGGTGCCAGCTTGTCGGATATATCCGTGAAGGCAAAACCGGAGCGGGCCATCGACTTTCGGGCCTACTCGGCCGACGCCGCGACGCGCATCACGAGGGAGCTATACGCCGGTGTGGATCGCAACTACGCCAAGGTCCTGCAGCGCCAGGCCCCCCCGTACGTCGCTCACCAGGAGTACTACGACGGGCCGGACCGTGAGATCGACTACGAGGATCCCGGCGAGCACGTCAACCAGTTCATCTACCTGCATGGTCTGTGGCGCAACGGGTCCGAGAACCTGGTCCACGCCAGGGAGACACAGAACTACGAGGACTACATAGCCATCATGTCCTACTCCACCAGCGTGAACGTGGTGCTAAGTCTTGAGGACGGCGAACCGTACGACGTGCGAGTGACCTTCGACGACAGGCCGCTGCGACCATCGGAGGCCGGCGCAGACGTGATGTTCGACGGTGAAGGAAACAGCTTCGTGCGTGTGACGGAGTCCCGCATGTACCGCGTGGTGGAGACCCCAGAGTATGGTGGACACGAGGTGAAGCTCAGCTCCAACTCGTCGAAATTCTCGGTGTTCGCCTATACCTTCGGCGCCTTTACCGACTAGCATTCTAGTGAGACCGACTCGAGGTGGGCTGACATGAAGACAATGATCCTGATCGCGGCGCTCTCTCTGGTGGCGCTGCTGGCGGCAGCGTGTGGGAAAGACGCGCCGGCCTTCGAGACATCGCCCCAGGTCTCGACCGCCCCCGAGCAGGAGCAGATCAGGCCGGACCGGCGGCCGCTGGTAGAGGGCCCGATCTCAGCCGAGGGGCTCCTGGCCATCCTCGGCACCGGTGATCTGGGCGTGGGACTTAACCGGGTCGGCTTCGTACTGACCTCCGAGGACAGGTTCGTGGACGAGGCCGTGGCGACTGTTGCCTCGCGGTATTTCGCCGCCGGCGACGCCGAAGGAGAGCTGCGGGAAACGGTCAAGACCGAGTTCAACCCGTGGCCGTACGGCAACCGAGGGATGTACACGGTGGAGTTGGACCTAGACAAGGCGGGGAAGTGGGGCCTCGACATCGCCATCGGAGACCCGTCCGAGGGTATCCGGAACGTCCTGCTGTTCTTCGAGGTGGCCGAGGCGCCCGACGCGCCACCGGTGGGTGCAGCCGCTCTACCAAGCGCGAGCAAGACAGCGGCCGACGTCCAGTCGCTGGAGGAGCTGGTGACCGGCTCGCTCCAGGACGCGGAGCTGTACCAGGTGACCATCGCCGAGGCAGTCGAGAGCGGGCTTCCGACCGTCGTCGTGTTCGCCAGCCCGGCCTTCTGCACCAACGCGGTCTGCGGTCCCCAGATCGAGGTGCTGCAGCAGCTCAAGGACAAGTACAAGGGGCAGGCCAATTTCATCCACGTCGACTTCTACGAGAACCCGCATGAGATCCAGGGAGACCTGGAGCGGGCCGTCATATCGTCGGTGGTACGGGAGTGGCGCTTGCCTAGCATCGAGTGGACGTTCGTCATCGACCGCCAGGGTACGATAACCGCCAGGTTCGAGGCGTTCGCCACCCTGAACGAGGTCGAGCGGGCGTTCCTGCAGGACCTCTAGCACGGTGCCATCGAGCGCCGACGCCGACGCCTCGCGCCGGCCGGTTGGTGTTCCCGTGTTCGCTGCCCGGTGACCTTCGGTGTAGTTGTAAATCCCCATGTCCCCATCTATGATGCCTCAGGTCTGATCACTCTAGCTGCGGGCCAACATGAGAGTAATCGAAGGCTTTCGACCGGATCTGCGGCGCGACACATGGACGCGTGGGCCATCATGGCGCGCTTCAAGCGGACGCTGAGCGCGGCGTTCGCCGCGGCCATTGATCCCCTTCCACCGTACCATTGGATTGAGGGACGACTGGACGCCAAGGAGAAGCGCCCCGAGGGCTACTTCCTGCTTGTCGGCCAGGAAATCGTAGAGGTGGACTGGCTGACGTTCGAGACGCTGTCAGAGGGGGAGGCTCTGAGGATCCGCAGCACCCGCAGCAACAAGGCAATCAGTATCGACCGCCTGGTGCCATAGCTCTCAAGACGAGCACGCCCCTGGATAGTCCCGATGCGGCATCTGGGCTACTCGGGGTACACGGGTGGTTGGCGGCCGACTGAGCCAGTGGTCACCCCCTTCGGGAGCGCTGGATAGCCTCGGCGAGGACCTCGACCAGGTGCCTGGCCCGCACTCCCGTACCGTGCTGTATCTGTTGGCGGCAGGAGATACCCTCGCTCACGACCTGGAAGTCGCCTTCGGCCGACCTGATGGGGCCGAACAGGCTCTGCTCGGCGATCTTGAGCGACGTCTCGTAGTGCTCCTTCTCGAACCCGAAGGAGCCGGCCATGCCGCAACAGCCCGATTGGATCTCCTCGACCTCGCAGCCGGGGACCGACCGCAGCACCTCCATGGCCGGGCCGGTGCCGACCAGCGCCTTCTGATGGCAGTGGCCGTGGAACATCAGCTTCCCGGGTCCGCCCTTGATCTCCAGAGTGGCGCCGTCCTGCTCGACGGCATACTTTACGAACTCCTCAATCAGCATGGTGCTGTCGGCGACGGCCCGCGCCCGGTGGTCGTTCTCGAGGAGGTCGAGATAGTCGTCACGAAAGCTGAGTATACAGCTCGGCTCCAGGCCCACCACTTTTGCGCCTTGTCGGACCAGCGGGTAGATGGTCTCGACGTTGAATCGTGCGTTGGCGCGCGCCTTGTCGATCATGCCGTTGGACAGCATGGGTCTTCCGCAGCAACGCGATACGGGCACGACTACCTCGTAGCCCATGTGCTCTAGCACGGCGACCGCCGCGCGGCCCAGCTCCGGGTGGTTGTAGTCGGTGAAGGTGTCGGGGAAAAGCACGACGGGTCCTCGGGCCGCCGTCGTCGGCGACCCGGTCCCGCGAGCCCGGAACCACTGGGTGAAGGTCTGACTGGCGAAGGTGGGCATCTCCCGCCTGCTGTCTATGCCGGTGATCTGCTCGAGCATCGCCCTGAACGGCTGCGAGCCCAGGCTCCAGTTGGACAATGGGGCGAAGAAAGAACCGAGCCGGCTCAGGGTGGAGATGTTGGCGAAGATGCGACTACGCAACGGGTAGCCGTTGGTCCTGTGGTATCGGTCGAGGAACTCGTACTTTAGCTTGGCCATGTCGACGTTGGAAGGGCACTCGGCCTTGCACGCCTTGCACTCCAGGCACAGGTCCATTACGCGGTAGAGCCGCTCTCCAGTGAGGCTGTCCACCGGCAGCGCGCCGGTCATGGCGGCGCGCAACGCGTTGGCGCGACCCCGCGTCGAGTGCTTCTCGTCGCGGGTGACCATGTACGAGGGGCACATGGTCCCCGACAGCTTGCGGCAGGCGCCCTGGCCGTTGCACATCTCGACCGCCCCGCCCAGTCCGCCCTCCGCCGTGAAGTCCAGGCCGGTGCTGATCTCCAGGTGCCGCGTCGCCGGCGTGACCCGGAGGCTCTCCACCATGGAGGGAGCGTCGACGATCTTGCCAGGGTTCATGGTCCCTTCCGGATCGAAGGCCTGCTTCACCTGGCGGAAGGCGCCGTAGATTCGGCTTCCGAACATCTTCTCGTTCCAGGCGCTGCGGGCCAGCCCGTCGCCGTGCTCGCCGCTCATCGCGCCGCCGAACTCCAGCACCAGGTCGCTGACATGTGCGGCTATGGACACCATCCGCTCAACGTCCTCGGCGGCCTTCAGGTCGATCAGCGGCCGGATGTGGAGACAGCCCACACTGGCATGCCCGTAGTATCCGGCCGACGTGCCGTGCTCGCGCACTATCTCGTTGAACCGCCTGACGTACTCCGGCAGCAGCTCGGGCGAGACCGCGGTGTCCTCCACGAAGGGCAAAGGCTTGGCCGGGCCGGGAACGTTCATCATCAGGCCGAGGCCGGCCTTGCGGACGGCCCACACCTTGGCCTGGTCGGCGGGATCGAGGAAGCGGCGATTGGAGTACGACAGTCCACTGCGTCGCATTCGCTCGTCCAGACCATCCAGCTTCGCCTCCAGCTCCGGCGTGGAGTCTCCGGCGAACTCGACCATGAGGATGGCTTCGGGTTCGCCGTCGATGAAGTCCGCCATGCGTAAATACTGCCGGTTCTCCCGCGCCTGCCGGATGATCATGCTGTCGACCAGCTCGACGGACGCCGGCCCGAGTTCCAGCGCCAGCACCGTGGCCTCCATGGACTCGTTCAGCCCGCGGAAGTGGAGCACCACCAGGGCCCTGGCCTTCGGGATTGGGACGACGCGGAGCTTTGCCTCGGTGATGCTCAGCAGGGTGCCCTCGGAGCCCACGACGAAGCGCGCCATGTCGATGGCGCCGGCCGACGCCAGCTCGTCCAGGTTGTAGCCGGACACGCGCCGCTGGATGTTCGGAAACCGGGCCGCCACCTCGTCGCGATGGGCGTCGCCGATCTCCACGAGGCTGCGGTAGACTTGTGCCTCCCGTGAGTCCCCACGGGCCTTGGCCTGGAGGGCCTCGCCCCGGACCGGTCCGAAGGTGGCAACGTCGCCGTTGGACAGCACGGCCCGAATCTCGCGTACGTTGTCCACGGTCTTGCCGTAGATGATCGAGTGTGCGCCGCAGGAGTTGTTGCCCAAGGCGCCGCCGACGTTCCCCCTGTTGCTGGTAGATGGGTCGGGTGCGAACTGCACCCCATGAGGCAGGAGCTGCTCGTTGAGCTCGTCGAGGATGATGCCCGGCTGGGCGCGGACCCACCCCTCCTCTGCGTTCACCTCCAGCATGTCGCGCATGTACTTGGAGAAGTCGATCACCACGGCCCGGCCGACCGCCTGGCCCGCCAGGCTGGTGCCACCGCCACGGGGAAGCACCGGCACCTGATTCCGGTTGGCCGTTTCGACGACGGCGACGACGTCATCCTCGCTTCTGGGCAGGACGACGCCGATTGGCTCTATCCGGTACATGCTGGCGTCCGTGCTGTAGAGCACGCGACTCATCTTGTCGAATCGGACCTCGCCGGCGACGCGCCGCCGAAGCTCCTCGACCAGATCTCGCGTGTCGGCCTCGGCGGCGTGGAGAGTCATCCCGCGTCCTGGGCGGGGGCGGTGCGACACACCCCGGGCGCCTCGTCTCTGAAGAGGACGGCGAGCACCGGAGGCGCGATTGCAGTGGTGGCGATGGTCATCAGGATAGTGACGCCGTACAGGTCCTGGCCGATGATCCCCTCGCTGATGCCGACGCCCGCCATTATCAGGGCGACCTCGCCCCGGGGCAGCATTCCCACTCCGATCCGGGCCGCTCCCCGGGTATTGAAACCGGCCAGCAGGGCGGGGAAACCGGATCCCGCTACCTTGCCCACGACCGCCGCCAGGGTGATGATCAGGCCGAAGGCCCAGACATCCCGGCCGAGGGACCCGACGTCGACCAGCATACCCATGACGACGAAGAAGACCGGCACGAGGGCGGCGTAGACACCCCTCAAAGGCTCCTCCAGCCGGTGCGCAAGATCGGTCCCCGACAGCGCCAGTCCGATGGAGAAGGCGCCGATGATCATGGCTAGGCCGGCGCTCTCGGCCAGGCCCGCTGTCAGGAACGCCAGGCCGAGCGCCAGCGCCAACGCGGCGCCGCTTACGCGGAACCACCCGAAGACTGCCGAGATGTGCCTGGCCAGCAGTATCCCGACACCCGTCAGGGCTATCCAGAAGCCGAGGGTCTTAAACGCGACGAAGCCGACAGATGAGAGGGAAAAGTCGCCGGTCTCCTTGAGGCCGACCACGACGGTCAGCGCCAGGATGCCGAGCACGTCATCGAGCACTGCGGCGCCCAGTATTGTGACGCCCTCGGGCGTGGCCAACCTGCGGAGGTCGTCCAGAACTCGCACTGTGATACCGATTGACGTGGCCGTCATTACCGCGCCGAGGAACAGCGCCTTGACGTCCGACAGGCCGTCGGCGTAGCCAAAGGCAACGGTGAGGACTGCGCCGAAGATGAAGGGAAACACGACGCCGCCACTGGCCACGATCGACGCAGGCCGCGCGTATCGAAGGAACTGGCGTAGGTCGGTCTCAATGCCGGCCATGAAAAGCAGAACGACGGAGCCGATCTGGGCGATGGACCACAGGCCCTCGGAGACGGGAATCGTGACCCCTGCTTCCACGTGCTCGAAGAGGGGACCGATTGCCGGGACGTCCCAGCCGCCCAGCGCGAAGGGGCCAATGATTATGCCCGCCGCCAGCTCGCCAAGCACGGCAGGCATCTTGAGGTATCGCTCAAAGGCCTCGCCCGCCAGCTTGGCCGCGATCAGAATAACGGCCAACTGGAAGACGAGTCTGGTTATTAGCTCAGCGCTCTCGTCCATCTGTACCTACGCGGTCAGGTGTTCGGGAAAGGCATCCCGCAAGATCTTGATTAGCGACTGCACCTTGGCCTTCGCTTCGCCCAGATCGAGCGCGTCGCCGAACGCCTGCAGCGAATCGGCGACGCCTTCGGTCAGGACGTCGACGATGAGTGGCTCGATCTCGACCGTCTCGGACTGGACCACGATGCCACAGTCGCTCTGTCCCTCGGAGACGATCGAGAGGCCGACTATGTCGTCGCCCCGGCGGAACTCGTGGGAGTTCTTGCCGCCGGACCATCCGCCGACGCTCATGTGGTGGTAGCCCAGGCTCTCCAGGTACCGGACGAAGGCAAGCTCGAACAGAGCGCGGTCCGGCATGGGGGCGGTCACCTCATAGGCGTGGGCCATCCGTGTCCCTCCAATCGGGCTCAAGTATAAGTGGGCCAGATTGGGCCCTTCAAGCGCGTTCCAGACGATAACGGGACACGTTCGACCCGTGATTACCGAGGGCGTGGGGTCTGGGAGAGCCAAGAGGGACCTGGGCGAGCTCCGGGCCGTGACCGGCGTAATCCGTCCGGGTGAGGCGTGCCCCATGGGGTCGGCGTGGCTGGAGCTAGGAGGTGACGCGCTTGATCTGGTACTTGACGGTGCCGCGCGGCGTCGAGACGCTGACCCGTTGGCCGACCGCCTGGTTCATCAGCGCCTTGCCGACAGGGGAGGCGTCCGAAATCTTGCCCTCCAGCGGGTTGGCCTCGAAGGCGCTAACCACCGTGTAGGTGGTCTCCCGGCCGGAGCCGAGGTCTTTGAGGACTACCTTGGAGCCCATGCCGATGGACTTGCTGCGTTTGCCCGAGGTATCGACGATGACTGCGGCCTCGAGGGTTCTCTCGAAATCCGTGATTCGGGACTCGAGCTGGCCGAGCTGCTCGCGGGCCGCCTCGAGGGGGGCGTTCTCGCGGACGTCCTTGTCGGACGCAGCACGACGTATGTCCCCGGCGAGTGGGCCTCGCTTGGTGCGCAGGACCTCGAGCTCACCCTCGACCTGTGCCCGGCCGTCGGCCGTCATCTCTATCGCGGCCGGCCCCTCGGACCGACCGGTCCGAGGCGGCACTTTTGCCTTGGGAATCCTGATGTGCTGGGCCAGGTTCTGCTCGATCAGGCCTTTCTTGAGGGCGAAAGTGAGGAACTTGCGGACCTCTCGCAGCCGCTCGCTGGCATCGGTCCGGGCGGCGGAGCTGGCGGCCTGGGTCCCATAGTTCTCGACCACCGACGGCTGAATGTCTGCGATGACCCTGTCCGAGCCGCACCACCGTGCGAACCGTAAGAGCTCCTGCTGGGATGGGACATTGGCGGCCTTTTTTTTGAGGCTGCTAACGTAGATTCCTACCGCATCGAGGAGGGTTACAGTCTGGGAAGGTTCCAGCAAGTGCAGCTCCTGGATTTTTCAGCTTGCCTCATGGTAAAGAACCGCCGACTTGCGTGTCAATCAGCCGCGATGCCGCGCCTGGAAGCGGGGCCATACGTTAGCGGAAGTGCTCTCGTCCGAGCTGTACCATTTGTCCGCAACCCAAAACAGCAGAACAACGTCATCGGCCGCAATTAAGACGTACGCGGCAAGGGAAGCTACACGGCATCCCTGATGCGGTTAATGCGAAACACCAACCCCTAGCCCCATACCACGTACCCCAGCCCCGTCTTCCCCTACTCCATGTCGCCCCAACTCGCGCCGGTCTTGAGCTCGACGTCTAGCGAGACGGCCAGGTCTAGGGCGGTGGGCATGACGTCGAGGACCAGGCCTTGGACCTCTTCGAGCTCGTCGGCGGGCACCTCGAAGATCAGCTCGTCGTGTACCTGCACGATCATCATGGTCCGCAACTGGAGCTCGTCGAGCCGCCGCTGCAGCTGCACCATTGCGATCTTGATGGCGTCGGCCGCGGTGCCCTGGATGGGCATGTTGATGGCCATCCGCTCGCCCG
>CAZENU010000022.1:9291-34967 GCA_964513735.1 uncultured Dehalococcoidia bacterium | reverse complement strand
GGGGAAAAGCCCCTTTGCCTGCCGGGAGTCTGAGGGTGTCCCTCAGATATTATCTTTTCATTCTTCCTAGACAGGAAGGGCGCCAGCGAGATGGTTGAAGGTTTTTCCAGCACTCTGTTCGTTCTGCGCCCGCCTAGGGGAATTGCCGGCCCTCAATAGATGCCCGCGTCGGAGCCCATGGCTAAGAAACGCCGCAAGGCCAGGAGACCCACCCATCGCGAAGAGTTCGCCCTCCTCCAGGATGGCTATGCGCTGGTCGCGGGCCTGGATGAGGTCGGCCGTGGCCCGCTGGCCGGGCCTGTGGTGGCTGGCGCCGTTATGCTCCCGACCGCCCCCCACGGTCGCTGGGTGGCAAAGATCCGCGACAGCAAGCATCTCTCGGCGGCCCAGCGCCAGGAGGCCTTCAAGGTGCTCGGCACCAGGGCGTTGAGCATGGCCACGGGGATGGCCTCCCACGAGGAGATCGACCTCGTCGGCATCGTGCAGGCCACGCGGCTCGCCATGCAGCGCGCGATCAACGCGCTGCCGCTCCAACCCCAGTTCCTGCTCCTCGACGCCTTCCCGCTTCCCGACGTCAGCATCCCCCAGAAAGCCATAATCCACGGCGACGCCCTTTGTCTCTCCATCGCGGCGGCTTCCATCGTCGCCAAGGTGGAGCGCGACCGCATGATGATCGAGCAAGACGCTCTCTACCCCGGCTACGGATTCGCCCGCCACAAAGGCTATGCCAGCAGCGACCACCTCAAGGCGCTTCGGACTCGCGGCCCGTCGCCCATCCACAGGCACTCCTTCGCACCTGTCCGGCTCGCGGCCGCTGGATGAGCGACCCGCGGAGGGAGGAAGATCGGACGGCGAGGCGAGGCCGTCGCCAGAGAGCGCCTGAAGCGGATGGGCTACCGAGTGATCGAGGCCAACTACAGGGCCGCGGGCGGCGAGATCGACCTGGTGGCAGTCGCCCAGGAGTACCTCCAGTCCCACCAGGCCAACGACGCGGAGCGGCGAATCGACCTGGCAGCCATCGAGTTCGGCCCCAACGGCACCGTCACCCGCTTCGACGTCCTCCAAAACGCCATCGAGCTATAGCCACCGACCTGCCCTTCCTCTCGTCCTCGGTGGGGCGACCGGCCCACCGAGGATACAATCACGCCGCAAGGCCTCCAAGAAGGCAGATGAAAGCTAAACACAACACAAATGCCACCTCCTGCAGACAGCGCCGAGCATTTATTCGGCCTCTTACCTCCTCTCCTTTTTGACGGGAGAGGAGGTAAGGTGAAGGTGATCTTCATCTTCTGCTGACAGGTGAGCGTGTCCTCTATCTACGACCCGCACAATTCCCGTACACTTCGTTAGGGGCGCAAGGAGCGATAATTTGACCCAGGATCCGCAAACATCCAGCCCCAACGACGTCCGCGCGCACCTCGCCGAAGTTGCCGAGCTGGCGCAGAAGCGCTTCACCGAGACCCACGCCATGCGTGAGCAGGCCCTCCGGCTGTCGCGGGAGATGGTCCGCAACTCGGCCAACTCCATCAGGGCCTCCCACCGGGGCGAGTTCGACCAGGCGCGGGAGCTGCTCGACAGGGTGACCGCCGCGGCGCGGGAGATGGAAACGCTGCGGGAAAGCCAGCCCGCCGTCTACTACGCCGGCTACGTGGAGGACGCCCAGAAGGAGTACGTAGAGGCCATCTCGATGCTCGCCATCGCACAGGGGGCCGTCCCGCCCGGGCCCAACCAGCTGGGCGTCGGCCCGGCGCCATATCTCAACGGCCTCGCCGACGTCGCCGGCGAGCTTCGTCGCTATATCCTCGACTCCCTGCGGCGCGAGGACTTCACCCGCTGCGAGGATCTCCTAGGGGTAATGGACGAGATCTACGCCGTCCTAGTCTCCATGGACTTCCCCGACGCCGTCACCAGGGGGCTGCGCCGCGGCGCCGACATGGTGCGCGGCGTCTTGGAGCGCACACGCGGCGATCTGACCCTCGCGCTGCGCCAGCACCGGCTCGAAGAGCGGATGTCCGGCTTCGAGGACGCCGTCGAGGGCCTGCAAGACTCGGTCGGCGGCCTCAAGGACGTCATGGCCGACCAAGACGATGGATGACGACCTCGCCGCCTTCCTCGCGCCACTGACCGCCTTTGCTGAGGGAAAACACACCTGCCCCACCGGCCCCGTGAGTCTCGCATGCTATCTGACCGACAGGCCGCCACCGCGCCGATATGTGTCATCGGCCCGCGCCATCGTCGTAGACAACGACAAAGTATTGGCAATTCAGGATCCTACCAGCAAGAGCCTGATGCCGGGCGGCAGGCTAGAGCCAAACTCGCCCCCTGAAGACGCGCTCCGACGAGAGGTGCTGGAGGAGACCGGTTGGAGCCTGGCGCGCTTCCACCTCATCGGATTCCTGCACTTCCACCACCTGACTCCCGTGCCGAAGGGCTGATCCTACCCTCACCCCGACTTCCTGCAGGTCGTCTACGCCGGCAGTCCCGGTGAATACCTTCCCGAGCAGAAGAAACAAGACGTCTACGTCCTCGGCTCCTATTTCATCTCCATCGCCGAGGCGTGACAACTAGACCTTAATGCCGGCCAGCATATCTTCCTCGAAGCCGCCATCACCACCCTGGCAGGCTAACGCCGATTCGCCCCACACCACTGTCTCTTTGAGCGAAGCCAAACCTGCCTCGAGCCTTGTCGGGGGCCCGGGATGGCGAGGCCGTCCCCGCGACACAGCCGGCCACGCCAGCTACGATGTGGGACGCGCAGTCAGCTATCGCCCTTCTACGTGGCGGTCCAGTCACCCCGATCGCGGCTCCGACCAACCGCGCGTCAATTCTTGACCCCCCTACCCCTATGTGTTAGCGTTTTGGCGTCGCGTGTGCGAGCCTGCGGTAATTCGGCAATCGACGCAAGGTCTTCCCTCTCCGGGGAGACCTTTTTACGGAGTTGAACATTGGGAGCCATTTACCTGGCATTAGTCGCGGCCGTGATCGGTCTCGGCTTCGCCCTCGCCCTGACTATCTGGATACTCCGACAGGACGAGGGCAGCGAGCAGGTCCAGTTCATAGGCAGGGCCATCCGGCAGGGCGCCAGGGCCTTCCTGTCCCTCGAGTACCGGATGATCGCCGTATTCGTCGTCGTCATAGCGATCATCCTCGGCGTGTTCATCGACTACGACGTCACCGGCCGCGTCGCCGAGAACACCGCCGGCGACAGCGACGACCGCACCCTGCCCTCCACCGCCATCGCCTACCTCGCCGGCGCGATGGGATCCGCGCTGGCCGGCTTCATAGGCATGAGCATCGCCATACGCGCCAACACCCGCACCGTCGTGAAGGCCCAGATCGGCCTGAACTCGGCCCTGCGGGTGGCCTTCAACAGCGGTACCGTGATGGGCATCACCGTCGTATCCATCGGACTGCTGGGCGTCACCGTCGTCTACTGGGTGTTCCAGGACATCAGTATCGTCGCAGGGTTCGCCTTTGGCGCGTCGTCCATCGCCCTGTTCGCAAGGGTCGGCGGCGGCATCTATACCAAGGCCGCCGACGTCGGCGCCGACCTCGTCGGCAAGCTCGAGGCCGGCCTCCCCGAGGACGACCCACGCAACCCGGCCACCATCGCCGACAACGTCGGCGACAACGTGGGCGACGTCGCCGGCATGGGCGCGGACCTGTTCGAGTCCTACGTGGGCTCCATCATCGCCACCATCGCCCTGGCGTTCGTCGGCGCCGGCTATCTGCTTACCGAAGGCGCCGTCAGCGCCGACGCCGCAGGCGACTTTGGCGACGTGGCCGACCTAGCGGGCCAAACTGACATCAGCGGCGTCTTCCAGGCCGACATCCTGATTCTCCCGATCCTCGTGGCATCCATCGGCATCGTGGCCTCGATTCTCGGCTCCTTCCTGGTCCGCACCGGCGAGGGCGCCACCATGGGCCGCCTGCTCTGGTCGCTCCGCACCGGCATCTTCGGCGCGGGAGCCCTGGTACTCATCTCGGTCGGCATCGTCATCGTCGCCCTCGACCTGCCCTTCGAGCTCTTCTGGGTCATCGTCACAGGACTGATCGCGGGACAGATCATCGGCACCTCATCGGAGGTCTACACCTCCTACGAGTTCAGGTTCACCAAGGCGCTGGCGGCCCAGTCCGAGACCGGCCACGCCACGGTGATCATCGGCGGCCTCGGCCTGGGCATGATCAGCACGGTCGTCCCCGGCCTCGTGATCGTCGCCGCCATGTGGATCACCAACGAGTTGGCAGGCACCTACGGCGTGGCCCTCGCAGCCGTGGGCATGCTCTCGACGTTGGGCATCACCCTGGCGACCGACGCCTACGGCCCCGTCGCCGACAACGCCGGCGGCATCGCCGAGCAGGCCCACATGGACCCCGAGGTGCGGGAGCGGACCGACGCCCTCGACTCGCTGGGCAACACCACCGCGGCCACCGGCAAGGGGTTCGCCATCGGCTCGGCCGTTCTGACCGCCCTGGCTCTTATGGCCGCCTATGCGCAGGTCACCGGGCTGAAGCCCGAGGACTTCAACCTCCTTGACGTCAAGGTGGTCATGGGCCTCCTGATCGGCACGCTCATGCCGTTCCTGTTCTCCGCTCTGACCATTCAGGCCGTCGGCAGGGCCGCCAACGCTATGGTCACAGAGGTCCGGCGCCAGTTCCGCGAGATCAAGGGGCTTTTGGAAGGCACAGCCGATGCCGACTACGCCCGCGCCGTGGACATCAGCACCCGCGGCGCAATGCGCGAGATGGTGCTCCCCGGCCTGCTGGCCGTGACTGTCCCCGTGGTCGTCGGCGTGGTGCTGGGCCCGGCGGCCCTAGGCGGCCTGCTCATCGGCTCCATAGTCACCGGCTTCTTGATGGCCATCATGATGGCCAACGCCGGCGGCGCCTGGGACAACGCCAAAAAGTACATCGAGGCCGGCCACCTGGGTGGAAAGGGCTCCGACCAGCACGCGGCCGCCGTCACCGGCGACACCGTCGGCGACCCCTTCAAGGACACCTCGGGCCCGGCTCTGAACATCCTGATCAAGCTAATGTCTATCGTCGCCCTGGTCTTCGCTCCACTGTTCCTGTGAGGGACCGTTGTTGACAGGCTGATAAATACGGGGTGTGCAGAGGGGCAAAGCCCCTTTGCCGGGAGTCTGAGGGTGTCCCTCAGATATGATTGTCCCCCTTCCTGGCAAGAAGGGGCCAGGGGGATGGTCGAATGGCTTTTTCAGCACCCCTGTTAAACTCTGCGTTCTCCGCGTGCTCTGCGGTCAAATCTTAGAAGAGGTCACGGTATAACAGTGATCGAGCCTCAGATGGTCCAAGTCCCGGCTGGCACACTGGCGATGGGTGTCCCCAAATTCGAAGGCGAGTTCTTCGAGGACCTCCGGCCGTGGCATACCGGCAAGATCGTCGAGATGGCCGCCTTCAGCATAAGCAAGTTCGCCATCACCAACCCCGAATACCGCGACTTCGTCGAGAAGACCGGCGCCGACGTCCCGATGAAGCTCGACGATCCGGAGTTCAACGCCGACAACCAGCCGGTCGTCGGCATCAGTTGGCTTGACAGCGTCGCTTACTGCAAGTGGCTCCAGGAGGCCACCGGCAAGGCCTACCACCTGCCCACCGACGCCCAGTACGAGTACGCGGCGCGCGGCGGCAGCGAGGGCACCAGATACCCCTGGGGCGACGAACTCGACCCGTCCCGGGCCAGCTACGGAAGCCGCACGGCGCCTGAGCCGGTGGACCAGTACCCGCCCAACGGCTACGGCGTCTACGACATGGTCGGGGGCCTGTGGGAATGGTGCCAGGACCTCTACGTCGACGTCAGCGAGGGTCAGCAGCCCTCCAACGGGCCCAACCCGGCCGACAACCCGGTGCTTCGTGGCAGCTCGTACCTCAACAGCGACCCGAAGAGCCTATACATCGCATACAGGCATGAGGACCCGCGCGACCTCCGGCATCCCATCGTCGGCTTCCGCGTCGTCATTTAGCTGCTACATAAGAGGACATAGACCGTTGGACCGCCCCCTAGGAAGCTGGTCGCTAGAAACGGGCGTCGCCAAGACCGCGGCCGAGCACGATCTGCGGTTCGGACACGGCCTGCTAAGGCGGGAGAGTGCGGACTGGCCTCCATACTTCGCGATTACCACGCCGTCCGCCTATCGCGTGGCCGAGAAGTACCTGGCGCGTGACCCCGAGGCCGTCGAACGCGCGCGGCTGCTAGATTGGACACACCTGCAAAGCATCGCCGACGCGGCGCCAGAAAGCGCCGAGATCGTGGTCGGCATCGGCGGTGGCATCGCCCTTGACGCCTCCAAGTATGTGGCCCTTACGAAAAACCTGCCGCTGGTCATCGTCCCGACCATCGTCTCGACCGGGTCGATCATCCACAGCATCTTCGCCAAATGGGAGGGCCACACGACCGTCGGCTCGGGCAACGAATGGCCGTGGCTCGACTTCGACCATGCGGTCATCGACTACGACGTCGTCCTCGAGGCTCCCTCCCACCTGAATACCGCCGGGCTCGGCGACGTCCTGTGCGGCTACGCCCCCATGGCGGAGTGGCGACGCAACTCTAGGCTGGGCATCGGCCCGCCCTTCGACGAAGCGGCGGTCAGCGTCGCGGCCGGGCACTTCGAGCAGGTCCGCACCGGCTTCCCAAAGACCCTGGACGTCGGCGGCGGCCTGACGCCGGATAGCGTTCGTTTCATCGTGACGGCTATCCAGGAGCGCGACGACAAAACTCTGAAGCACCCGGACGCGCCGGCCGCCGACCACGCCGTCTGGCTTGCCGCCGAGGAGAGCAACCGGAAGGGCTGGATTCACGGCGAGTTCGTGGCGCTGGGCGCCCTGATGATCGCCTGGCACTGCCAGGAGGACCCCGACACGCTCGCCGACGCCCTGGATGCGTGCCAGGTCAGGCGCCACCCCACCGAGATCGGCGTCGCCCGCGATGAGCTGGTCCGCGCGCTGGACTACGCCCCGGCGTTCATGTCCGACGAGGCCAACGGCCGCGACGTGCGCTCTATCCTCCGCTCCGACCCGATCACGGGCGCCCGCTTCGACGCCCTCTGGGACTACCTCGAAACCGCATAACTCCCGAAAGACAAGGCCCGCCGCGTCCAACTAGGGAGTAGAAGATGAAGATCACCGACGTCAAGACCTACCTTACAGCCCCGCATGGGAGCCCTTTCCTCTTCGTTGAGGTGCTCACCGACGAAGGCGTCACCGGCGTCGGCGAGGCCACCCTGCCACAGGCCAACTACCTTCTCGTCCAGGGCTTCGAAGCTGTCCGACCGCTGGTCGTTGGGCTCGACCCGGCCAACATCGAAGAGGTCTGGCAACGCCTCTTCCGCCGCTTCCTCCGGATCGGCCCCCGGGGCGTCGTTACCTGCATCCTCAGCGCCATCGACATCGCGTTGTGGGACATCAAGGGCAAGGTGCTGGGCGCGCCCGTCTATCAGCTCCTGGGCGGCCCCGTCAGAGACAGCGTGCCCCTCTACACCCACGTGCAGGACGCGACCTCTGGTATCTCCCTCGACGACGTGAAGGAACAGGCCAGGCGGGCCAGGGCCGACGGCTATCATGCTCTCAAGACCGACCCCTTCGCCTGGGCGCGCAGCCGTTCCGGCCCCTTCCAGGGCGCGTCACTGCTCGAGTGGCTCACGCCCGACATGATCGCCGACTCCGTCGAGTGGATCGAGGCTATCCGCGAGGCCGTAGGCTCTGACTACGAGCTGATGGTCGACGCCCACGCCAGGTTCGACGTCGCCAGCGCCATCAGGGCCGCACGGGCGCTGGAGTCGCAGGACCTGTTCTGGTTCGAGGAGCCGGTGCCGCCGGAGAGCTACGCGGCCCTCAAACAGTTCCGCGAGGCCACCACCATTCCGGTCTCGGTGGGCGAGACTCTGTTCTCCAGGTACGACTTCTCCCCCGTCTTCGAGGACAGGCTGGCCGACTACGTTATGCCCGACGTGGCCTGGACCGGTGGCATCAGCGAGCTCAGGCGGATCGCGGCGATGGCCGAGACCTACTACATCCCGTTCTCGCCCCACGACGCCATCGGCCCGGTGGCGCTCATGGCCGCGTTCCACGTCTGCATGGCCACACCCAACCTCTATCGCCAGGAGTGCATCCACACCCGCTTCGACGACTTCAGCACCTACGTCACGCCCATGTTCGAGCACCACGACGGCGCCCTGTGGCCGTCCGACCTGCCCGGCCTGGGCATAGAGCTGGTCCACGACGTCATCGCCGAGCACGCCCTGGACCCCGACGACCCCAGGGCCAGCCCCTACATGGGCGACCCGCCCTCTCGCTCGCCCCTCGGCCCAGAATAAGCCGTGAGATGACGGCCAGAGCCGTTCACGCCGTGTACCTCGAGTAGGAGCCAGAGGCGACGTATCGAGAGGCCCGGACCTGTGACTCCCGCTCACCCCTGGCTATCATTCTGAACGGAGTGAAGAATCTGGGGCGGCCGCGCCAGGGTGGTCCACATGAGACCCGGGCTGGCTTTCGTCCTTAGTCGACTCGTCGGCTACCTCCTTCGGGACGTGGTGCTGACCCGGTACGAGATTGAAGGCCTGATGGCCGGCCTTCTGGTCTCGGACTCGGCACCCACCGGCAGGACACGCTTTAGCCACTGGCTGGCCGAAAACGCCGCGACCCTGGGGCGGCAATACGCGTCGGATCTCCAGCGGCACTATCGCTGATGCGCCTTCACGAAAATCGGCCGTATAGGTTGCGCCTGGCACCCTTAGTCCTACTGTGCTACTTCGCGACAGTACCATTAGCTCCAGATGCCGAGCGGCCCTTTCAAAACCGCCCCGACCTCGGCAACGTAAGGTAGAATTAGCGTCTGGTGACACCCCGAACCACTTCTAACAAAGTTAATCCTAGCAGGCTGCGAACATGGGGATGCAGGGCCGATGCCGAATCGGGGTTGCCGGGCGTCTGGGGTCCGATGATGCTCCGCTCATCGCGAATCTCGATACGCCCCGAGCGGAATTGGGGCATATCGGAAGTGTCCCTCAGCGGACTGATAAAGAATGGGGCGTGCAGAGGGCAAAGCCCCTTTGTCGGGAGTCTGAGGGTGTCCCGCAGATATAATTTGCCCCTATCCTCGGAGGACTGGAACACATGCCGACCGCCTGTACCACGGAGCACCCGCCGCCAGATACGAGGCAATACGGAACGGAACGAAATGGAACACTCTCACGGACACGCCCCGTTTTGACTTCACCCCGGACGGGTTGCTACCTTTGTGTCGCTCTCCGGACATCCATCTCGATCAGCCATCGTCACCCAGTGAGGCAGCAGTGGTAGAAACCTCCGAGCATGTCGATCTGAGCACCATCGTTTCGCTGTGCAAGCGTCGCGGGTTCATCTTCCAGAGCAGCGAGATCTACGGCGGCCTCGCCAGCACCTGGGACTACGGGCCACTCGGCGTCGAGCTCAAGCGCAACGTCAAGGACGCCTGGTGGAGCACCTTCGTCTGGGACCGCCACGACATGGTAGGCCTGGACGCCGCCATCCTGATGCACCCCGACGTCTGGAAGGCCAGCGGCCACATCGACAGCTTCACCGATCCCCTGGTCGAGTGCAAACAGTGCCACTCACGATTCCGGCCTGATGAACTGTGGGTACGGGAAGTGAATACTTCGGATAAAGGCTTCATAAGATACATAAGCGGGCTCACCCTCGCGGATGTTTCAGAGAACTTCCGTCAGTTCTTGAAGGAAGAGGGGCTTGCGTCCACGGTATATGGCACTAAGACAAAGCAAACGACAATCGGAGACTACCTCGACAGCAAGAGTCAGATGTCATGCCCATTCTGCAGCAATGTCGGCCAGTTCGCCGATCCACGCATGTTCAACCTCATGCTCAAGACGCACCTCGGCCCGGTCAAGGACGACGCCGGCGTGGCATACCTGCGGCCCGAGACCGCCCAGGGTATCTTCGTGAATTTCGACAACGTCCTGACCGCCACCCGCCGCAAGCTGCCCTTCGGCATCGCCCAGGTCGGCAAGGCCTTCCGCAACGAGATCACCACCGGCAATTTCATCTTCCGCACCCGCGAGTTCGAGATCATGGAGCTCGAGTACTTCGTTCGCGCGGAAGAGGCCGAGGAGTCACACCGGCGCTGGATCGAGGAGAGCAAGCGCTGGTACACGGACCTCGGGGTGAGCGAGGACAGGCTGCGGGTCCGCGCCCACGAGGCCGGCGAGCTCGCCCACTACTCGCTGGCGACGTCGGACATCGAGTATCGGTATCCCTGGGGCTGGGGCGAGATTGCCGGCGTGGCCAACCGCGCGGACTTCGACCTGAAGGCGCACTCAGAGGCCACCGGCCAGGCGCTCACGTTCTTCGACGACGGCGACGGCGAGCACGTCACTCCCCACGTAGTGGAGCCCACCTTCGGCGTCGACCGGGCGGTCCTGACGTTCCTGGTCGACGCCTACACCGAGGAGGAGGCGCCCACCGCGTCGGGCAAGACCGAAAAGCGCGTGCTGCTGAAGCTCCATCCTGCCCTGGCGCCGGTCAAGGTCGCCGTACTGCCTCTGAGCCGCAACGAGAGGCTCGTGCCGCTGGCCCGCGAGGTCTACGACGTCGTGCGGCGCTCAGGCGCGGCTCGCGGCATGGTCCAGTACGACGAAGCCCAGAGCATCGGCCGCCGCTACCGCCGCCAGGACGAGGTCGGCACCCCGCTATGCGCCACGGTCGACTTCGACTCCCTCGACGACAAGGCGGTCACCATCCGCGAGCGAGACACCATGGCCCAGACCCGCGTCCCCATCGACACCCTGCCGGACGAGTTGAGCACCCGGCTATCAGACATGGCGAGCTGACAACATTCGGTCGCGACAGGAGAGCCGAGAATGAAACTTAAAGTGGTCCTGGAGCGAAGTGAAGATGGCGGTTACACGGTGTACGTGTCGTCCCTGCCCGGATGCATAAGCGAGGTTGATTCGAAGGAAGGAGCCCTGGCGAATATCCGAGAGGCAATAGACCTGCACCTTGAGCCAACGGAGGGCGAACTACGTACCTGAGGGTTCGGACGAGGTCTTTGAGCTGGCATTGTGACTTCCGTTCCGGTCCTCCCGTATCGTGAGATCGTCAGGGCGCTCCAAAGAGCCGGATGGGTTGCGGTACGACAGCGGGGTAGCCACATCAGACTCCAGAAGCGCACTGCGACTCGCACCCTCAAGATAACGGTCCCCGCCCATCGATCCGTCAAGCGCTCAAACGCTCAGTCAGATTCTCAAGCAGGAAGAGCTGACCCCGGAGCGCTTCCAGGAGATGCGAGGTTGAATGGCCCCGATGATCGACCAGCGTTGGTTTGCCGAGAGACGTTCTGCTCGCCGCCGGTCTGATTGGATGCCCCACTAGGCACGAAAACGTGATACGGCTAGTAAGAGCAGAAATCCATGCCGAGCTAGGAACCCGCACATCCAACGGCTCAATCACCATCCGGTGACCCGACTGTGAACTAGACCCATGCGCGTACTCCACTTCAGCGACGTGCACATAGGCGTCGAGAACTACGGCCGGACGGACCCGGAGACCGGCCTGTCGACGCGGCTGGTGGACTTCCTGGCAACCCTTGACGAGGTCGTCGAGTGCGCCCTGAACGAGAACGTTGACCTGGCGCTCTTCTGCGGCGACGCCTACAAGAGCCGGGACCCGAGCCAGACCCACCAGCGCGAGTTCGCCAAGCGTATCGCTCGCCTCTCATCGGCCGGCGTCCCGGTCTTCCTGCTCATGGGCAACCACGACATGCCCCACATCACCAGCAGGGCCACAGCGCTGGAGATATTCCGTACGCTGGCCGTGCCCAACGTCTACACGGCCGACCGATCGGCCACCCAGGTCGTGGAGACCAACGACGGGCCAGTCCAGATCGTGGCCCTGCCGTGGATCAGGCGGAGCGGCTTCCTGGCCAGGGAGGACACCCGCGGACTGACGCCCGAGGAGGTCAACGAGGCGATCCAGCGCTCGCTGGCCGACAACATCCGTCTTCAGGCGACCGAGCTGGACCCCGGGCTACCAGCGGTGTTCGCGGGCCACGTGTCGGTCAGCGAGGCCACGACGGGCTCCGAGCAGTCGATGATGCTGGGCACCGACCACGTGTTGCTGAAAAGCGATGTGGCGCTGCCGCAATTCGACTACGTGGCGCTGGGCCATGTCCACCGGCACCAAATCCTGGGTCGAGACCCCTACGTAATATATTCAGGCAGCCTTCAGCGAGTGGACTTTGGCGAAGAGGACGACGACAAGGGCTTCTGCCTGATCGACCTCGACCCGAAGCTCCCGGCGGGACGCAGGGTCACCGGGTTCGATTTCCGAGAGATCGACGCCAGGCGCTTCCTGACCGTCAACGTCGATCTCCGACGAGGCGACGCCGACCCGACCGCCAGCGTCGTCCAGGCGATCAAGATGAACCATATCGAGGGCGCGATAGTCAGAGTGCTGATCAGGCTTCCGGCAGAGCTGGACGCGTATCTGAGACAAGAAGAGATCAGGCAGGCGCTGGAGGGAGCGCACTTCGTCTCGGCGATCTCCCGCGAGGTCGCCGAGCAGCCCCGGAACCGCCTGGCCCACGGCTCGTCCGACGGCCTGGAGCCGCGCGAGGCGCTCAGGCTCTACCTGGATTCGAGAGGGGTGCCTGGTGACCGCGCCGAGGTGCTGATGCGACACGCCGCGGATCTCATGCAAGAGCCCGAGACGAGCTGACTCGGCCGCCGACCCGCCCCGCTGCACCCCCGACGCGCCGGACCACATCAAAGGGATGTAGGACATGTGGCACGGCCCGAAAGGAGATGAGCATGGTGAACACGATACTGGGACTGCTTCGAAACGCCGCACGGCGTCTCGACAGCGTCAGGCCGCTACTCTCGCGTACGGCCTCGGTCAGGCTGGTCGCCGGTGTGTCAGTGCTGGTGGTCGCCTGCGCCGGAGGCATCTCGGAGGGCGAGCCGGCACCCGACTTCGAGCTCGCGCTGTTCGGCAACCCCAACAACACCGAAGGCCAGATGGTGAAGCTCTCCGACTTCAAGGGCCAGCCGGTCGTGGTGAACTTCTGGTATCCGTCCTGCGGGCCGTGTCGCCTCGAGGTGCCTCACCTCGAGGAGGCTTCCCGGAACCACAAGGACGACGTGAAGTTCTTGGCGGCTCAGGTCTCCGGCTTCGACTCGGCGGAGGAAGGACAGGCCTTCGTCGACGAGCTGGGCCTGACCTTCTCCATAGGTTTCGCCGAGGACCCGCAGATAGTAGCCGACTACAAGATAATTGGGTTTCCCAGTAGCGTGTTCCTCAACCAGCGCCACGAGATCGTCCGGACCTGGGGCGGCGCCCTCAACCTTGAGAAGCTGGAGGAGTTGATCCAGGAACTGTTACAATAACACCTGCTCTTCTCTGAGCGGCTCCGGCAAGCCGGCCACGACCGGCATGAGCCGCACCGGGGACATCACGAGCCCCCCATGACCACCGGCGACCTTTTCCTGCTTCTGATCAGATGGCTCCACCTGGTTTCCGCCGCCGCCTGGGTCGGCGGCAGCCTGTTTTATCTCCTAGTCCTCCTGCCCGCCGTCAGCCGCAGCGCCGAGCCCTCGGGCATCCTGACCAGCACCGCGACCGAGTTCCGCGCCCTTGTCAACACCTGTATCGTCGTCCTGATGGCCACCGGGCTCATACTGGCGTTCAACCGCCTCACCGACAGCGTCGTGGACGAGCCCTACGTCGCCACCCTGGCGCTCAAGTCCGGGCTGTCGGTCTGGATGATCCTGCTGGTACACGCAGAGCGACGACGCACCCGGGGCCGCATCGCGGCTGCGGCTACCGCCGTGGAGGAGAGCAGCTCTCCGATGCGGAGAATATACCGAGCGGCATCCGGGTTCAACGCGCTGGTCATCCTCGGCATCGCGGTCTTCCTGCTATCGGACGTACTCAAGGTCCTGTACGAGATCGCGCTCTCACCAAACTAGCAGGCTGCGGAAAAATTGGGTGTGCAGAGGCGCTTGACGCCTCTGCCGGGAGTCTGAGGGTGTCCCTCAGATATCATTCTTTCCTCATTCCCTGAGAACGGGTCAGGGAGACGCTCGCGGAGCTTTCAGCTCCTTGCTAATCTAGAACGAGTCCAACGGGAGTGGCAACATGAAACATGACCTGATGGACATCCTGGCCTGCCCGGTGTGCAAGGGCAGCCTGGAGCTTACGGTGGCCCAGGAGGAAGAGGGGGAGATCGTCGAGGGCAGCCTCCACTGCGCCGTCTGCGACGAGACTTACCCTGTCACCGGCGGCATCCCGAACCTGCTTCCGCCCGACCTGCGCGAGGCGATTGCCGCCGACGCTGAGGGCACGGAGTCGCCGTGACTCCACCGCAGGGCCCTTAGCATCTCGGCGGCCGACCGGCCGAGCATTGGGTGGACCGCCTGGGGCGCTATCTCGGCCAGGGGGGCCAGCACGAACTCGCGTTCCGCCATCCTCGGGTGGGGGACCTGCAGGCCAGGCGCGTCGACAACCAGCCCGCCGAACAGCAGGACGTCGACGTCGATGGCCCGTGGCCCGTTGGGGATGGCCGGCCTCGGGCCGAAATCCGCCTGTACCCTCTTCACCGCCGCCATGAGCTCGAATACGTCGACGGCCGTCCAGAGGCGACAGGCCGCGTTCAGGAACGGCGGCTGGGCCGCGAAGCCGGTAGGCGCTGTCTCGTACAGACTCGATACGTTCATACTGAGATAGAGGCCGGTTTGACGGTCATTAGCAGAAGACCTGGTCGCCTCTCGAATCGGTGGTCCCATCATGTCATCCTGAGAAGTCCGCGACGGAGGATCTGGGGTGGGGTAGCGTCCCACTTCGGTGTCGCTGCCGGTGACCGGGTCGCGGGGACCACCGTCCCTCCCCAGACCCTTCGCTTCGCTTAGGGAGACAGCACTCACTACGCGGCGGTCGAGTGGTCCATTACCGTGAAACCCTACCCCCACTGCGAGCTCGCCCAGCGACATGACGGCCATCTCGATGTTTCGACGCCGATCGCCCAGGTTGGACCCAAGGCCCAGGAACACCTCCGTCGCCATCAGCCCTGGCTCCAGCCGCGCGCGATCGCGTCGCTCATCCTGGCCACTCTGACCATCTCCTTGACGTCGTGAACTCGAACGACGTCGGCTCCGGCAGCAATCGAGAACGCCACGGTGGCCGCCGTCCCCTCGACGCGCTCGTCCACGGGCAGGTCGAGGACCAGGCCTATTGTCGACTTGCGGGACATCCCGACCAGTATCGGCCGGCCTAGGACTTCGAGCTCGTCCAGGCGGCGTAGCAGCTCCAGGTTCTGCTCGGCCGTCTTGCCGAAACCCATCCCCGGGTCGACGATCACGTCCTCCAACGCGATTCCCGCGTCGACTGCGCGATCGACCGTCCGTTGGAGCTCGTCGATGACGTCGGGCACCAGGTCGTCGTAGCCGGTGCTCTCCTGGTTGTGCATGAGCACCACCGGCACGCCGGCCTCGGCGGAGACTCCAGCCATCTCCGGATCGCGGCGCAGCGCCCACTGGTCGTTGATCATCGCGGCGCCCGCGGCGACGGCCCGGCGGGCCACCTCCGCTTTGTACGTGTCGACGCTGATGGGGATATCCAGCACGTCTACCAGCGCCTCGATGACGGGGACCACTCGGACGATCTCTTCAGCCGCCGTGATTGGCCCGGCACCCAGGTAGATGGACGGTGGGCGGGTGGACTCGCCACCCACGTCGACGATGTCGGCACCGGCCTCCTGAAACCGGAGTGCCTGCTCCACGGCGGCGGCGGCGTCGCTGCCGACGCCGTCCCGGGAAAAAGAGTCGGGCGTGACGTTCAGAACGCCCATCACGTAGGTGCGAACGCCCCACACGAAGTCCCTGTTTCCGACAACCGTATTACCCCTTCTGGGCACCTTGAGTCTCATGGCAAACTACGTTCGACGGCAGCTATCATCTGAGGGCCTCTCCATGACATTCACGATTGCGGGTAAGGGCCCGGCGGGCGAACCGTGAGCCCCGTCATTGCCTTGCTGCCTATCTGAATATCTGTTAACTTTTGAGAGATTATTTCACGGTCTGAGGAAAGAATTCAAACATGGTCGTGCGCCGCAATGTAGACGGGAAACAGGATGAACTGCGCTCTCTCCGGAAACGCTCTGTCCAAGGCGGCGGCGCCCGGCGGATCGAGCAGCAGCACGCGAAAGGAAAGCTGACCGCACGGGAGCGCATCGCATTGCTGCTGGACGAGGGCACCTTCGAGGAGCTGGACCCGTTCGCGCTGCACCAGTCGACGGAGTTCGGCCTCGAGAAGCAGAGGTACCTAGGCGACTCCGTGGTCACCGGCTACGGCAAGGTCAACGGCCGGCTCACGTTCCTGTACTCGCAGGACTTTACGGTGATCGGCGGGTCGCTCTCCGAGGTCGCCGCCGACAAGATCTGCAAGGTGATGGACCTGGCGACCAACAGCGGCGCTCCGATGGTGGGCCTCATCGACTCGGGCGGCGCGAGGATCCAGGAGGGCATCAGCAGCCTAGCGGGCTACAGCTCCATCTTCCTGCGAAACGTCCGCAGCTCCGGCGTAATCCCGCAGATATCGGCCGTGTTCGGGCCGGCTGCGGGCGGCGCGACCTACTCCCCTGCGCTGACGGACTTCATATTCATGGTCAAGGGCACCGGCCAGCTTTACATCACGGGTCCCGACGTGATCAAGGCCGTGACCGGCGAGGAGGTCACACACGAGGAGCTCGGAGGGGCGGACAGTCACGCCTCCAAAAGCGGGGTGGTCCACTTCGCCGCGGACTCGGAGCCGCAATGCGTCGAGCAGATCCGGCGCCTGTTGGAGTTCCTGCCACAGAACAACGCCGAGGAGCCTCCTGCCGGAGAAGGCGCGGACGACCCGGAGAGGCGTGACGATGGGCTGTTGGACCTCATCCCGGACAACCCCAATGAGCCATACGACATGACCGAGGTCCTGGCTCGCATCGTGGACGATGGCGACTTCATGCAGATCCACGAACTCTTCGCGCCGAACATCCTGGTAGGCTTCGCCAGATTGGACGGACGGACGGTGGGCGTCGTCGCCCAGCAGCCCAACGCGCTGGCTGGCGTCCTCGACATCAACGCGTCCACCAAGGCGGCCCGCTTCGTGCGCTTCTGCGACGCATTCAACATACCGCTGGTGACCTTCGTGGACGTGCCCGGCTTCTTGCCCGGGACGGCACAGGAACACGGCGGCATCATAAGGCATGGCGCAAAGCTGATTTACGCCTATGCAGAGGCCACCGTGCCAAAGGTCAGCGTCCTCACGCGCAAGGCCTACGGCGGCGCGTACATTGTGATGAGCAGCAAGAACCTCAGGGGCGACGTCAACTACGCCTGGCCCACAGCTGAGGTGGCCGTCATGGGCGCCGACGGGGCCGTCAACATCGTGCATCGCAAGGAGCTTGAAAAGGCGGAGGACCGGGCCGAGCTTCGCGCCAGGCTGGTCGAGGAATACCGGGGCCGGATGATGAACCCCTACGTGGCCGCCGCCAGGGGCATGATCGACGACGTCATCGACCCCGCCGAGACCCGGTCCAAGATCATCAGGGCACTGGAGATGCTGGCCAACAAGCGAGAGGTGCTGCCTCCCAAGAAGCACGGAAGCATCCCTCTGTGACGGCCAAGACACCGCACGCGGGACGAGATGACGCCGGGACCCTGGCGGCCGTGATGGCGGCAGTCGAGGCTTTTCTTGACGCGGAGGCCCGCGGGTTCACGACCGGTGGGCCGGCGGCGCGCACTCCCTGGAAGACGGCACCGTGGCAGGTGCTCCGAGGCTCGGGCCCGCCGTCCGTCTCTCCGTGGCGCCAGCTCCGATGATCGTCGCCGACGCCCCCGCGCCGGACCGCGGACCCCATCTAAGTCACCGACAACGAAGCTCAATGAACCCGATCAAGATCACCGACACGACCTTCCGCGACGGCCACCAGAGCCTGATGGCCACGCGGCTGCGCATTGAGGACATGGAGCCCATCGCGGCCGCGATGGGCTCCATCGGCTTCCACTCCATTGAGGTGTGGGGCGGCGCGACGTTCGACACGACCACCCGGTTCCTCGCAGAGGACCCGTGGGAGCGGCTGCGGACGTTCAAACGTCTCATCCCTGAGACGCCGCTGATGATGCTTCTGCGCGGACAGTCTCTGGTGGGCTATCGCAACTACGCCGACGACGTCGTTGAGGCGTTCGTCCAGCGGGCGTCCGAGGCGGGTATCGACGTGTTCAGAGTCTTCGACGCCCTGAACGACGAGAGCAACCTCCAGACCTCCGCAAGAGCGATCAAAAAGGCCGGCAAGCACCTCCAGGCCACGATCTGCTATTCGGTCACGGAGGAGGGCAAGCTCGGTGGTCCGATCTACAACCTCGACTACTTCGTCGAGCGAGCCCGGAAGTTCGTGGCCCTCGGCGCCGACAGCCTGTGCATCAAGGACATGGCCGGCCTGCTCGCGCCCTACGACGCCTACGAGTTGTTCACGGCGCTGAAGCGGGCGGTCGACGTGCCGCTCCAGCTCCACACGCACTACACCAGCGGGATGGCGTCGATGACCTGCATCAAGGCCATAGAGGCCGGAGTCGACGTGGTGGACGCATCGCTGGCGCCGCTGGCCCTGCGGACCGCACAGCCCGCGGTCGAGCCCCTGGTCACGACCTTCCGGGGCACGGACAGGGACCCCGGGCTCGATCTGGACAAGCTGATCGAGATGGGCGACTACTTGGAGTCGGTGCTGCCCAAGTACCGCGAGTACCTGGCGAGCTCCAGGACGGCCGTGATCGACCCAAAGGTGATGAGTCACCAGATACCGGGCGGCATGGCGAGCAATCTGACCTCGCAGCTACGCGAGGCGGGATCCCTCGACAGGCTCGAAGAGGTGCTGAAGGAGATTCCCCGCACCAGAAAGGAGATGGGATACCCTCCGCTGGTCACACCGATGAGCCAGATGGTCGGCACACAGGCGGTGATGAACGTGCTCTTCGGCCGCTACGAGATGGTGGGCGAGGAGATAAAGGACTACCTCTACGGGCTCTACGGCAGACCTCCGGCACCGCCGGACGACGACGTCGTCTCCAAGGTCCTGGAGGGCTACAAGAACGGCCAGACGCCCATCTCCCAGCGCCCCGGCGACCTGCTCGAACCGGAGATGGAGGGGGCGAAAGACGCGGTCAAACAGATATCCACCGACCTAGACGACGTGCTCATCTACGCCCTGTACCCGATCACCGGAATGCGGTTCCTGCGCATCAAGCATGGACTTGACCCGGTCCCCGACGAGATGAAGCCAACGGTGCCTTCGGCCGGTGCCGAGGCCGGGACCACCGAAGGCACCGTTGGCTTACCCCAGCGATTGAAAGGCCCCCCGCCGCCAAAGAGCTCCAAAACGCGGGCGTTCAACGTCTTCATCGGCGACGAGGTGTACAACGTGAAGGTGGACCCCGTTCGACCGGCCCGCGCGGGAGCGCCAACCGAGGACGGGACTCGAGCCGGGACACAGGGTGGCGCGCAGAGCGATTCGACCATCGAATCGCCGATGCCCGGCATCGTGGTCAGGTACGACGTCGAGGTGGGACAGCAGGTGGAGGCCGGAGACGCGGTGGTAGTGCTGGAGGCGATGAAGATGGAGAACTCGCTGCCTTCGCCGATGGCCGGCAGCGTAAAGGCGCTCTCTTGCTCGCCGGGCACCACAGTAGCCAAGGGCGAGGTCCTGGCGATCATCGTCCCGTAGCAGCGCAAGGGCTCAACGGCCAGCGTACTCCCAGAAAGCGCAGACGTCGCAGAGAATCGGGCCTGAAGAGCTCTGTCTCTGCGTTCTCGAGGCCCCGCGGTCAGCTCGGTAGAAAGGACGACCATTGGTAAATGCAAGGGCGATAGACATCGCGAAGGACCATTTCGGCACTGTTCTGGCGCAACAGCTTGAGCGGGTCGAGCGACTACGCCAGGAGGGTGACTGGACCGACTACACCAAGATTGAGCCGATCGTGATTGGCATGATCGGCGGCGACGGCATCGGACCGTCGATCAGTGACGCGACGCGACGGGTGCTCGAGTATCTGCTGCATGACGCGGTGTCCGGCGGCAAGGTCCGATTCAAGATCATCGAGGGGCTGACCATCGAAAACCGTGCCGCTCAGATGAAGTCGATACCCGCCAACGTGCTAGCGGAGATCCGGGGCTGCCACGTGACGCTCAAGGGACCGACGCATACCCCGGAGAAGGGCGACGGCTGGCCCAACATCGAGTCTGCGAACGTCCGCATGCGCAAGGAGTTGGACCTGTTCGCCAACGTCCGGCCTGTGCGAATCCCCAACGAGGGCATCGACTGGACGTTCTTCCGCGAGAACACCGAGGACCTCTATGCGGTAGGCAGCCAGGGGATCAACGTCACGGACGACCTGGCCATCGACTTCCGCGTGATAACGACTCCGGGCTCGAGGCGGATCATCGATGCGGCATTCGCCCACGCGCGTCGCACCGGCAAGACCCGGGTCACGGTGGTCACCAAGGCCAACGTCGTCAAGACCACCGACGGCAAATTCCTGGACGTGGCGGGCCAGGTGGGTGAGTTCTATCCCGAGATCGAGTGGGATGGCTGGTATATCGACATCATGACGGCAAAGCTGCTGGACACCCAGCGGCGTGCCGACTTCCAGGTGCTGGTGCTCCCCAACCTCTACGGCGACATCCTGACGGACGAGGCCGCGGAGATACAGGGCGGCGTGGGAACGGCGGGCAGCGCCAACATCGGCAAGTCGGCCGCCATGTTCGAGGCGATACACGGCAGCGCCCCGCGCATGGTGAAGGAGGGACGTGTGCAGTACGCCGACCCGAGCTCGTTGCTGAGGGCCGGCGCGATGCTACTGGAGCACATAGGCTTCGCCGACCAGGGGGGCAGGCTGCACAAGGCCATCGACGTCTGCGGAATGTACGAGCGCAAGGTGAAGATGACGGGCCGCAACACCGGCGCCACCAACGTGGAGTTCGGCGACTACGTGATGGCGACGGTCGAGGACTCGTCTCTCGACTCCCGCTGGGAGGAGTACTCCCGCGCGGGGCAGCAACCGGCTCGATGACGGCCGACCACGCGAACGCGCGGGGCGACCAAGTTTCCGTGGTCCGACAAGTAACTGCTCGCCACAGCGCACCGGTAGGGGCGGGTTTGAAACCCGCCCTCGGGTACTTAAGAGGCGTACGCGCGCTCACCACACAAGAGCGCATGCCCGTTCGTCCTGAGCTTGTAAGAGGACCATACCGGACCTCCATCGATACGGCGGGCCAACCCTGGAGACGCCGGCATACAAATGAAAATCACCTTTAGCCACAACTCCACGGCGGAGGACGCGAGGACGACGGTCGTGGACCAGGTTCCGGAGCTCATGAAGCGCGTCGGCAGCAGCGTGTCCAACTCCAGCTACGACTGGGACGGCAACGTCATGGAGTTCAGCTTCAGGGCGGCGGCCGCGGACTTTCGGGGCACGCTGGAAATAAAGGAGCGTGAGATCGTGTTGGTGTTCAACGTGCCACTGCGGTTCAGGCTCTTCCAGGGCACCATAGAGGCCGAGGCGAGGAAATGGTGCCGCGAGGTGTTCGGCCCTAGCGCATAAACCAACATAGGTCAGGAGAAAAGATGAGAAGCAAGGTCACAATAGTCGGCGCGGGCAACGTAGGAGCGACCACGGCACAGCGTATCTTCGATAAAGGCTACGCCGACGTGGTACTGGTGGACATCGTGGAAGGGCTGCCGCAGGGCAAGGCCTTGGATATGCTGGAGGCCGGGCCAGTCGTCGGGTCCGACGCCCGGGTGGTCGGCACCAACGGGTACGACGAGACCGCGGACTCCGACGTCGTTGTCGTCACATCGGGCCTGCCCAGAAAGCCGGGCATGTCGCGGGACGACCTGCTCCTGACCAACATGAAGATCGTCACCGCCGTCGTGAAGGAGATCTCCGCCAGGTCTCCGGACTGCGTGCTGCTGATCGTGACCAACCCCCTGGACGCTATGGCCCAGCGCGCACGCGAAATCAGCGGGTTCCCCAAAAACCGCGTCGTCGGCATGGCGGGAATCCTCGACACAGCCCGATTTCGCACGTTCCTGGCCCAGGAGCTGAACGTTTCGGTCAAGGCCGTCAACGCATTCGTCCTCGGAGGTCATGGAGACACCATGGTTCCGCTGGTAGACTCCACGACCGTGGGCGGAACGCCCGTCGGCAAGCTCTTGCCGGCCGAGCGTGTGACGGAGATCGTGCAGCGGGCGCGGGACGGAGGCGCGGAGATCGTCAACTTGCTAAAGACCGGTAGCGCATACTATGCGCCCTCTGCGGCCATCGCTCAGATGGTGGAGTCTATCCTGCTCGACAGGAAGGAGGTCCTCCCCTGCACCGCCTACCTCGAGGGAGAATACGGCATACACGGCCTGTACGCGGGCGTGCCGGTCAAGCTGGGCGCCAACGGCGTGGAAGAGGTGATTGAGCTCGAGCTCAGCGCCGACGAGATGGCCGCGCTCCAGAGCTCGGCGGCGGCGGTCAAGGAGCTGGTCGAGGTGATGAAGGCCAATAGCTGACCTCAAGGCGGATATCGCTGCCTTAGTCGCCTACTACAACTGCCGGCGCTACCACAAAGCACTGAGCAACGTGACACCATCAGACGTCCTCAGGGGAAGGCGCGAGGACATCCTACAGCGTAGGAAGGAGGTCCAAACCAAAACAATCGCGCGGCGAAAACGCTACAACAGGACCCTCAGGGAGCTCACCAGACCCTCGTTAAACACCAGCTCTCTCGGGTAACAGAGTGTCCCATTTGTGCTGGTTGCTAACACCCAGCGGCGACCCTGAACCTACGGGGCCAGCGCGACCTCGGACAGCATCTTCTTGGTGGAGACGATGTGCCGGTTGAGCCGCATGGCCTCCGGTTCGATGCCCAGCGCCAGTCCCAGCATCTGCGGCAGGTGCAGGATCGGCAGGTCGATAGGCCTCTGGGGCACCGCGGATGCCTGAGGCTGGTAAACGTCGAGGTTGAGGTGGCACAGCGGGCACGGCGTGACCATGGCCGCCGCCCCCAGGTCCTTTGCGTCCACGGTGTGGTTGGCCACCATCTTGATAGAGTTCGTCTGATTGATCGTCAGGATCGGGAAGCCGCAGCACAGGGTCTTGCCCGGGAAGTCGACGACCTCGGCGCCTACGGCCTCGATCACCCGCTCCAGCGAGTCCTTCCGCTCCGGCGACTCCTCGAAGCCCAGGGCGGAGCTGGGGCGGACGATGTAGCAGCCGTAGAACGGGGCGACCTTGAAACCCGTGAGCGGCCGGGTGACCAGGCTTTTGAGCCTCCCCAGCCCGTAGTCCTCCACGAGCACCCATAGAAGGTGCTTCGGGTCGGCGGTGCCGCTGTACTCCAGGCCCTCTTCCGCCAGGTCCCAGTTGATCTCGGCCAAGTACTCCGGATCGCCTTTGAGCCGCTCATTAGCCTGCGACATCACGCCCTGGCAGGTGCTGCAGATGGTCAGCAGCGGGAGCCCTGAGCGCTCGGCCATGGCGAAGGTGCGGGCGTTGAGGGTATCGCCCAGCCGTTGGTTCTTCTCTTGAAGCACTCCCGAGCCCGTGCACGAGGCGCCCCGCATGGGCTCGAAGTCCAGCTCGATGCCCAGCCTGGCGCATACCTCCATCGTCGCGGTGTACAGCTCTGGGCAGGCTCCTCGCGACACGCAGCCCGGATAGAAAGTGAACTTCATCGTTTCCCCTCTACCTTCTCAAACAGCCGGCGAATGTTCTGAACGCCGGGAATGGAGCGGTGGAAGATGGGAGGCCTTTTGCCGTTGAGCTGCGTCCGGATGCCAACGGGAAGTAGCTTCAGCATCTCCTTGACGTTGAATATTCCGAAGGTCTTTATGGGCAGCCGCAGCTCGTCGAGCCAGCCGCTGTGTCCCACCGAATCGGTGAAGGCGGTGGCATGGCGGGCGCCGTACGTCTTGGTGTAGCCGGCCTCCATGGCACGGTCTCTTAGGGCCATGATGCGGCCCATCGGATCGACGCCCTTGGGACACACCTCGACGCACTGCATGCAGCGGGTGCAGTCCCAGATACCGCCGGATTCATTGAGCTCGCCAAGCCGTTCAGCGTCGGTGTCGTCGCGCGGGTCGGCAACGAACCGGTACGCCTTCGCCAAAGCCGCCGGGCCCAGGAAGGTGGAGTCCACGGCCAACACTGTGCAGTCGGACACGCAGGCGCCGCACATGATGCACGCCATGACGTCGGCCAGATCGCCCATCGACTCGCTTGAGGCGATGTACTCCTCGTTGGGCTCCGGCTCGGGGCCCTGGGGCTGCAGCCATGGCCTGACAGCTCGGACCTTGTCCCAGAAGGTGTCGAACTCGACGACTAGGTCCTTGACCACCGGCATGTTGCCGGCCGGCTCGACCGCGACGTTCCCTCCATCGTCTATGACGTCGGCCACCATGGTGTTGCATGCCAGGCGGGCCCGCCCGTCTATCCTCATTGCGCACGAGCCGCAGATCGCGCTGCGGCACGAGCACCTGAGCGCCAGGGTGCCGTCGACCTCCTCACGGACCTTGATCAGGCCGTCGAGGACCGTGGAGGTGGCCTCGAGCTCCAGCCGGTACTCCTGGGTGTAGGCCTCAGGTTGGTCCGACTCGGGGTTGTACCTTCTGACGTTGAGCGTTACTTCCATATCGTTAAGGTGCCTTGGGTCGATCTCTCATATTGCCCCGGCTTGCGTCTCACTGTAGGGGCGGGTTTGAAACCCTCCCCTACACCGTTGTCGTGTTGCCGCGCCTCTTGTTGCGAGACGGGGACCTTAGTATTTCCTGGCCTCCGGGGTCCACCGGGTTATGACCACCGGCAGGTACTCGATGGTGGGGCCCTCCTCGCCTCTGGTAACCAGGACATGCTTGAGCCAGCTCTCGTCGTCGCGTTCCAGCATGTCGGTCCGGAAGTGGGCGCCCCTGCTCTCCCGGCGCTCCAGCGCGCTGAAAACCACGGCCTCGGCGCAGTCGATCATGAAGCCGAGCTCCAGGGTGAAGAGCAGGTTCATGTTGAAGGTCTTGCCCTTGTCGGCCACGTATATCTTGCTGGCCCTCTCCCGGAAATCGCCCAGCCTGTCCCGGGCGGCCTCCATGCCGGCCTGGTCCCTGAACACGGCCAGGCGCTCGTTCATGGTCTGCCCGAGGTCCCTCCTCAACGGTCCGAAAAGCTCGCCATCGGCATCGTTGTCCAGCAGCTCCCGGATCTGCTCGCGGTCCGGGTCGGCGGCGGACTCGCCTATTGCAGCGTGGGTCTGACCCTTGACCGCGTCTGAGGCGTGCTGACCGCTCCTGCGGCCGAACACCAGGGTGTCGAGCAGCGAGTTGGCGCCCAGTCGGTTTCCGCCGTGCACGCTGACACAGGCGGTCTCTCCGGCGGCGTACAGGCCGGGCACCGGAGTGAGTCCGTCAATGTCGGCCTTGATGCCGCCCATCTGGTAGTGCATCCCGGGCCGAATCGGCACCGGGTCGCGGGCCATATCGACGCCCGCGAAGTCCTTACCAAGCTCGCGGATCTGGGACAGCTTCTCGTCGATGAGTTTCTCGCCAAGGTGACGGCAATCGAGGAAGACGCAGTCGTCCTCTCCTCTCCCCTCGTTGATCTCCGTCT
>CAZENU010000022.1:0-9281 GCA_964513735.1 uncultured Dehalococcoidia bacterium | reverse complement strand
CCTGGAGACGACATCGCGAGAGGCGAGCTCCATCATGTTAGGCGCGTACGTTTCCATAAAGCGTTCGCCCGCGGCGTTGATCAGGTATGCGCCCTCTCCCCTGGCCGCCTCAGACATGAGCGCACCGTTGTTCTTGAGGGTGGTGGGATGATACTGGACCATCTCCATGTCCATCAGCGGCGCGCCGACCCGGTAGGCGGCGGCCATGCCGTCGCCGGTGCAGATGAGCGCGTTGGTGCTGGGCTCAAAGACTCTCCCCAGACCACCGGCCGTCATTATCACGGCCTTGGCCCTGACGACGTGTATTTTGCCGGATCTGATCTCCATGACGACGGCGCCGCTGCATCGGCCGTCGGCCATGATCAGCGACAGGACGAACCACTCTTCGTAGACCCTGACGTCGGCCTTGAGGACCTGCTCGTACAGTACGTGCAGCATCGCCTGGCCGGTGAAGTCGGCGACGTAGAAGGTCCGGGCCTGGCGCTGGCCGCCGAAGGCCCGGGTGCCAAGACGGCCTTCGTCGTCGCGGCTGAAAGTCACGCCCATGTGCTCCATGGCGATGACGTCTGCGCCCGCCTCGCGGCACATAATCTCAATGGCGTCCTGGTCTCCCAGGTAGTCGCTTCCCTTGACCGTGTCGAATGCGTGGTCTTCCCAGGGGTCTCCCCGGTCGGTGAGCGCCGCGTTGATGCCGCCCTGTGCAGCGTTGGAGTGGCTCCGGACGGGGTGTACCTTGCTGACGACCGCGACGTCTACTCCATTGTCGCGAGCGGCCAGGGCCGCGCGCATGCCGGCGAGGCCGGCACCGATGACCAGCACGTCGTGGTCGAGCATTCCCGTTGGGCCTCGTTCCTCAGTTGACTCAGTGTGAATATAGCAAAACGGCCGGATCACGAACAAGGGCGCCGCTCCGCCCCTGATGCCCACCCACGGTGTGAGTGCGGGAGGCTGTTGGTAGGGGCGCACCCGCGTGTGCGCCCTGGGCGTGGGCAGACACGCGGAGCCTGTCTCAAAAAGAGGGGATAGCCGGCTGCGAGTCGGATAGAATGGCGCCGAAGGATGAACCGAGGTGCAAGGCTATGCCTCTTCGGCCGCTGAACCGACAGCAGACTTGGTTGTTCCCACCGACTCTACACTGAGACCCATGACAGCCACAACGCGACGCGCGCTGGCCGTCCTCGGCATTGCGCTGGTGCTCCTGTATCCGGCGGTCTACATCGGCATGTACGCCGGCGATGCCGAGATCCACCTGGTCTACGCCGAGAACGCGGCGGACGGGGACTTCTTCAAGTTCAACCGCGGCGAGAACTCCTCGGGGGTCACGAGCACCGGCTATATGCTGATTCTGGCTGCCTTCTTCAGCCTTGCGCCCGACTCACTTGTGCCGGTCATCGTGAAGGCGACGAATCTCCTGGCCTGGTACGCCCTCGCGACGCTGGTCTACCTTGCGGCACGTCGCATCCTCGACTCGTCGGTCTGGGCCTACCTGGCTGCGCTGGCCGGCGGGCTGATACCCGGATCGGCGTACAACTCCACCATCGGGATGGAGAACGGCATGTTCGGCGCGCTGGTCATGCTGTTCTTCTATTTGGCCGTGCGATGGAACTGGATGACCGCCGACGGGCGGCAAGACCGACGCAAGGACCTGGCGCTGGGAGTCGTGCTGGGGCTCGCGGCCTGGCTCCGCCCCGAGGGTGTCGCCCTGGGCGGCATCGTGTTCGCCTACGCGGCCCTCGTGCTCTGGAGAGACGGGTCGCGCATCGCCGGCGTCGTCTCCCGGCTCGTCGCGCCGTCGGCGGCGTTCGCGGCCCTGGTGGCGGCGATGACCCTGTTCCACCTGTGGGCGACCGGAGACCTGCTGCCCAGCTCTGGGCTATCCCGCGTCATCCTCTCCCGGGCCGAAGCCATCAGCATGGGCCCGCTCTGGTTCACTACAAAGTTCTCGGAGAGGCTACTCTACTACCCGCCGCTGACCGGCGCCTGGCTGCTGGGCAATTGGCTGCTCCTGACGGGCCGGTGGCGGCCGAGAACGCCCATCGAGCCGCTGCTGCTCATCGTGTTCTGGGCCTTCTTCGCGATGTACAGCACCGTGCTCGGCTCGGTGCATCTGGCCCGATACGTCATCTTTCTCATGCCGATGCTGGTCATCGTGGGCGCCATCGGTGCCAGGTGGTTCTGGGAGACGCTCTCAGCAGTTGACCGCGCCGACGTCCAGTGGCTGAAAGTAGGCGTGTTCGCGCTGGGCGCGGCCGGCCTGATGGCCGTCTTCGCCGTCGAGACCGGCCGCCGACGGGACCTCGGGTCCCACGACGCGCTGGCGCAGGCTATGGACGCGCCGGGGCAGCGCGCCGAGTTCAGCGACCGGCTGATGGCGGAGCTGGGGAATCCGACGGACCTGCCTGTCTCGCTGGCATACCAGGAGGTACAGGCACGGTATCGGTTGGACGACCGGTTCGTGGTCCGCTCCCTGGACGGCCGCGTCGACAAGACCCTGCTGGACTACGTCAAGGACGGCAACTACGACCACTTGGGCTACATCAAGGAACGGGGCGTCGACTTCATCATGGAGACGGCGAACTACAACCGGGACCGGAGCCTGTGGTCGCTATCCAGGCTGGGACAGCTTGAGGTAGGCGAGGAGCTCGAGCGCGATGGGGTGCTGCTGAGGCGCCTGGCCGGCAGCCGGTACCGGGTCGTCTCGATCGCGGAGTAGGGTGTGCCCACGCATGGCGTAGTGTCCCGCAAATGGCCTCCGTTGTTACATGTCACTCTGAGGAGCTGAGCGACGAAAAATCTGGGGCGGGGTCCACGTTCGACCGCACCGGTCCGAGGCCCCTCCTCCCCAGATTCCCCGACAGAGCTCGGGACAGGCGTCACTCCGTTCAGAATGACATTTCAGATCGTCCGCGACTTGCTCTTTAGCGGTTGCCTATCAGCATTCCTGGCTGGCAGGAGCGGCAGTAGCTAGTAATGCGCTAGTTGGCGGTGAGTTAGCTGATCTTACCGCCGCAGCGGGGACAGGGCTCCCTTCCCCGGTTGTGCACCTTCAGGAAGTCGCGCGGCTTGATGTCGATGTCGTCGCCCATCCGCTCCCGCACCAGGCCGACGGCCTCCTCGACCACTACCCGCGACTGCCTGTGAATACGCCGCAGCTCGTCCTCCGACAGCGACTTCCGCTTGCGGAAGGGGTAGACACCGGCGGCGAACAGTATCTCGTCGGCGTAGGCGTTGCCTATTCCGGATAGGCCCCGGCGCTGTGACAACTGGGCTATAATCGCGGCGCGTTTTGGACGGCAGGGGCCCACGAAGATGGGAGGAAGACATGGCAGGCAATGTCAATATCGGAAGCGGCGGGTTCACCTACGAGGTGGTGGAGGAGTGGGAAAAGCTGCCGCTGGGCTACTCCTGGACGGACGCCGCCGCAGTGGTCGTCGACTCCCAGGACAACGTGTACGTCTTCAACCGCGGCGACCACCCCATGATCGTCTTCGACCGGGATGGAGATTTCCTCCGCTCGTGGGGCGAAGACGTATTCAGCAGGGCCCACGGCCTGACGCTGGGCCCGGACGGCACGCTGTTCTGCACCGACGACGGCGACCACACGGTCCGTCAGTGCACTCTCGACGGCCGGGTGCTGATGACCATAGGCGACCCAGGGACCGCCGCCGCGTACCAGAGCGGTGAGCCCTTCAACCGCTGTACCGACGTGGCCCTGGACCCGGCTACCGGCGATCTCTACGTATCCGACGGCTACGGCAACTCCCGGGTGCACAAGTACTCGCCCGACGGCAAGTTGCTCTTCTCCTGGGGACAGTCCGGCACGGACCCCGGCGAGTTCAATATCGTCCACAGTATCGCGACCGACAAGGCCGGGTACGTCTACGTGGCCGACCGGGAGAACCACCGCGTGCAGGTGTTCGACTCACGGGGGCGCTTCGAGACCCAGTGGGTAAACATGCACCGCCCTTGCGCGATCTACGTTTCGGACGACCAGGACGTGTACGTAGGTGAGCTGGGGTCTGGAATGAAGGTCAACCGTGAGCTGCCCAACATCGGGCCGAGGCTCTCGGTGTTCAACACCAGCGGCGAGAGACATGCCAGGGTCGGCCACCTGGGCTACGGGACCGAGACGGGGCAGTTCTGCGCGCCCCACGGCATCTGCGTGGACTCGCGCGGGGACATCTACGTAGGGGAGGTGGCCTGGACCAACGCCAACAATTGGGGACAGCCCGCCGACGGGATACGCAGCTTTCAGAAGCTGGCGAAGCTGGGCTAGCCGCTTGGACTGTCTGACGGCGACAGGACTTCTCGCTGCCCCAGCGACGCCGAGGCCCGTCTGGCGCAGCATAGGCGCATTCGGAACCGAACGTAAGGCCACTTGCGTGGCACCAGCCCCTAATCCCTAGTCCCCACCCCTTCTTCCTGACACCGGGCGCAAACGAAGCGGTCGCCCTGCTCGACGGCGACGCCGCGTGGCACGTTCTTCTTGCGGCCGCAGACGCTGCATGTCACGGCCTCCAGCGGGGCGTTCCCCGCCCTGGATGGCTCGTTGCCATGGCCGCGGAACCCGTGGTAGTCCGGGTCCAACCGCCTCATGGCTTCGAAGCGCTCGCGGTTCTTGCGGCGACTCATCGACGCACGGCCATGCGGTCCAGATCAGATCGACGGACGGCTACTCGACGTCGGCTACCGCCCCTGCCTCTTCGAGCGCGGCCTTGGCCGCGTTGGCGTCGTCTTGGCCCACGGCTTCTTTGACCGCGGTGGGAACGCTCTCGACCAGCTCTTTGGCCTCTTTCAGGCCAAGCGTAGTCACCGAGCGAACGGCCTTGATCACCTGGATCTTGTTGGGGCCGATCTCCTTGAGCACGACGTTGAACTCGGTCTTTTCCTCTTCCGCGGGCGCGGCGGCGGCGGCGGTACCGGCCGCGGCTACGGCGACCGGCGCGGCGGCGCTGACGCCAAAGGTCTCTTCGAGGGCCTTAACGAGCTCAGACAGGTCGATGGCCGACATTCCCTTGACTACTTCTACGATCTCTTCTGTGGTCACTGTTGGTTCCTCCGGTCTTTGTTGGTTGCCAGACACGTTCGATGCCTATGCTTAGGCGGGCGTCTCCGTTCCCGTCTCAGAGGCGCGGTGGAGCACTGTTACCAGGCCCGTCAGCGGGGCGTTCAGCACTGAGGCCAGACGCGTAATCGGCGACTGGAGCTGGGCCATGAGACGCGCGATCAGCTCCTCCTTGGAGGGCAGGACCGCCAGCGCTGACACCTCTTCGGCCGTCAGCCGGCGGTCGTCGAGGATCGCGCCCTTGATCTTGAGAGGCGACCGGGTCGCGCCGATGAAGTCCACCAATGCCTTGGCCGGCGCCACCGGGTCGTCGAAGCCAAACGCAATGCCGGTCGGACCCTCCAGGATCTCCTTCAACAGCGGCTTGCCCGCCTCGTCAGCCGCCAGATATGCGAGGCGGTTCTTGACGACGTGGAATTCGACCTCAGCCTCTCTGAGGACGCGTCTCAGATCCGTCATGGCCGAGACGGACATGCCGGTGTAGTCGGCGGAGATGGTCACCGTGGAGTTCTCGATCAGCCGCCGGATCTCCGCGACGGCCTGCTCTTTCTTCTGGGTTGGCAACTATTCACCTCGCTGCAATAAAAAATCCCCGAGCCACAGACTCAGGGATTCCGGCGCGCCTCAAGGGGCGGCCTTGTCCATCAGTCTCGGTGGGCTGAGAGTTTAACCCCGTTTGATCGGGGGCCCACTGTCTGCGACCGTGCCGTTCTATTCTACTGTGAGAGCCGACATGCTGGCAACATCCATCCGGATGCTCGGCCCCATGGTGCTGGTCAGAAAAGCGGACCTGATGTACTGACCCTTGAGTCCGCCGGGTCTCGCCCGCATGATGTTGTCGGTCAGCGCGGCCAGATTGTCCATGAGCTGGTCCTCGGTGAAACTGGCCTTGCCGATGGGTAGGTGCATTAGCCCCGTGCGGTCGAGGCGGTACTCCACCCTGCCCATCTTCGCTTCTCTCACGGTCGCCGCCACGGCGTCGGGCCGGACGACGGTGCCTGTCCTGGGACTGGGCATCAGCCCGCGTCGGCCGAGGACCCTTCCCAGGCGCCCTACCCGGCTCATCATGTCGGGCATTGCGATGGATACGTCGAACTCGACCCAGCCACCCTCGATCTTCTTGACCAGGTCGTCTGACCCGACGAAGTCCGCGCCGGCCTCTTCGGCCGCAAGCTGGCCCTCGCCCTCCGCGAACACCAGCACCCTCACCTGCTTTCCCACACCGTGTGGCAAGACCGTGACACCCCTCACCTGCTGGTCGGCATGGCGCGGGTCCGCGCCGGTCCGGAGGTGCAGCTCCACCGTCTCGTCGAAGTTGGCCGAGGTGGTCTGCTTCAAGAGGGCGACGGCTTCCTGAGGCCTGTATTCCTTGTCGGCATCGATCAGTGCTGCCGCCTCGCGATATCGCTTTCCATTACCCATCGTCTATCTCCGTGAAAATGGCGGTCTGAACAGCATATTCGTACCCGGGACGATGGACTTCCGAGGCATGGGCCGGGACTACTCGACTGTGATACCCATGCTGCGGGCGGTGCCTGCCACGATCTTCATGGCGCCCTCGATGTCGGCGGCATTCAGGTCCCGTATCTTCTGCTCTGCGATCTCCCTGATGACCGACTCCGAGACGATCCCGACCTTCTCGGCCCTGGGGCTGCCACTGCCCTTCTCTATGCCTGCGGCACGCTTCAGCAGCGCCGAAGCCGGGGGCGTCTTGATCTCGAACGAGAAGGAGCGGTCCTCGAAGACCGTCAGGACGACAGGCACTATCGTCCCCACCTGAGACGAGGTGCGCTCGTTGTACTCTTTGACGAAGGCCATTATGTTGACGCCGTACTGGCCCAGCGCGGGCCCCACGGGCGGCGCCGGAGTGGCCTTGCCGGCCTCGATCTGAAGCTTTATGATCGTGTGGATCTTCCTAGCCAAACGGGCCTCCTGCCTACGCCTTCTCTACCTGTAGGAAGTCAAGCTCCACTGGCGTCTCCCTGCCAAAGAAAGACACCAGGACCTTGACTTTGGAGCGGTCAAGGTGGACCTCGTCGACCGCTCCCATGAAGTCTACGAAGGGGCCGTCCTTGATCCGGACGGTCTGCCCTATCTCGAATCCCACCCTTAGGCGCGGCTTGGCGGACTCCATCTGTTTCATGATGGCCGCGATTTCGGCCTCTTCCAGCGGGACCGGCTTGGGCCGTCCCTCGCCCTCGTCTTCGGCCGATACGAAACCTGTCACGCCGGGGGTGTTTCGGACTACGTACCAACTCTCGTCGTCCATCTTCATCTGGACCATCAGATAGCCTGGGTACATCCTGCGCGGGACGCTTTTGCGGCGGCCGTCCTTGATTTCGACCTCGTCCTCGGTCGGCACGATGACCTCGAAGATCCTATCCTTGACGTCCATGGTCTCGACGCGCAACTCGAGGTTTTTCTTAACCCGGGTCTCCTGGCTGGAGTACGTGTGGATGATGTACCAACGAGCTTCGATATCACCGTTCTTTGCCATAGTGGCTAGCCGCCCAGGACCACGTCGAACAGCCTGGAGAACCCGAGGTCAATGACGCCGAGTATGATCCCGATCGTCACGGAGACGGCGATCACCATGAGCGACAGACGCACCGTCTCCTGGCGCGAAGGCCAGGTGACCCGGCGCAGCTCGCCCAGGGTCTCGCCGAAGTAGCGGAACGTGAACGCCCGCCGTGCCACCTCGGGGTTGACGCGGCCGGGGGTGCTTGAGCTTCTGGCCATCTCGGCTACCGGACCTCTCGGTGCACTTTATGAGACCGGCACCTGGGGCAGAACTTGTTCAGCTCCAGGCGATCGGGGTCGTTGCGCCGGTTCTTGGTCGAGGTGTAGGTCCTCTCCCGGCAGTCCGTGCAACCCAGGGTGATGATGAGTCGGACGTCGCCTCTGCGGGCCATTATCTACTGGATAACCTGTGTGATGACACCGGAGCCGACGGTCCTGCCGCCTTCGCGGACCGCGAAACGGAGCTGCTCGGTCATCGCAACGGGCGTCAGCAGCTTGACCTTCATCTCGATGTTGTCGCCCGGCATGACCATCTCCACCCCTTCGGGCAGTTCGATCTCGCCCGTCACGTCGGTCGTCCGGATGAAGAACTGCGGCTTGTAGCCGCTGAAGAACGGCGTGTGTCGGCCACCCTCGTCTTTGGTCAGGACGTAGACCTGCGCCTGGGCCTCGCTGTGCGGCGTAATACTACCGGGCTCTGCGATCACCTGGCCGCGCTCGACGTCGCCGCGCTCGATGCCCCTCAGGAGCACGCCGACGGCGTCACCGGGCTCGCCCTCATCGAGGGTCTTCTTGAACATCTCCACGCCGGTCACGACGGTGGTCACCGTGTCTTTGATGCCTACGATCTCCACCGTCTGCCCGGTCTTGACCATGCCCTGCTCGACTCGGCCGGTCACCACGGTGCCACGGCCCTTGATGCTGAAGACGTCCTCCACGGGCATGATCAGCGGTAGGTCCTTCGGCCGATCGGGCACGGCGATGTACGAGTCAACCTCGTCCATCAGATCCCAGATGCCCTTGCCCCACTCAGACTCTCGGGAGGAGTCCTCCGCCTCCAGGGCCTTGAGGGCGCTGACGCGCACGATGGGGATGTCATCCCCGGGGAAGTCGTACTCCGTGAGCAGCTCGCGGAGTTCCAACTCGACCAGTTCCAGGAGCTCCTCGTCTTCCATCGCATCGACCTTGTTGAGGGCGACGACCATGGCGGGGACCTGCACCTGGCGGGCCAGCAGGATGTGCTCTCGCGTCTGCGGCATGGGCCCGTCCGGCGCGCTGACCACCAGAATGGCGCCGTCCATCTGCGCCGCTCCGGTGATCATGTTCTTGATGTAGTCGGCGTGGCCGGGACAGTCGACGTGGGCATAGTGCCGATTATCGGTTGAGTACTCCACGTGGGTAATGGAGATGGTCAGGCCCCTCTCCTTCTCCTCGGGAGCATTGTCGATGTTCTCGTAGGACATGAAGTCGGCGAGGCCCTGCTGGCCCAGCGTCTTGGTGATAGCCGCTGTCAGCGTGGTCTTGCCGTGGTCCACGTGACCGATAGTGCCGACGTTTACGTGTGGCTTGTCTCTAACGAACTTCTCTCTCGCCATTTGGTCCCCTCGTTAATGGTCTAAGCCCACAAGCAGAGTCGAACTGCTGACCTCGTTCTTACCAAGAACGCGCTCTACCGCCTGAGCTATGTGGGCATCTT
>CAZENU010000021.1:0-35187 GCA_964513735.1 uncultured Dehalococcoidia bacterium | reverse complement strand
CCCCGTACCTCTTCAATGCCATTGAAGCGCTCTCCCAGATGAGCTACAGCCCCACCGAATCCAGGCAGCGTGGCGCCGCCCGAGGCGCGGTCAATATAGCAAATGGATGTCTAAGCTAACAAGACTTGATGGGGTTTCCCCGCGGTGCCAAGGTGATGCCAGGATCTGCCGACTTCCCGCCCTATTCAGGCACACTAATAATCGTCATTGCAGCGGCTGGCCGGACCGCCGACTCAATGTCCCCCCTGTGCCGGATCCGCGGAGACTTGACACCATGGGTTACCTTCGGCAACGTGGGACGTGTACGCGTACCTGGGTGTGCCTCGCTCCATCAACACCGTCGGTACCTGTACCGCCGTAGCGGGCTCGGATCCACAGGGCTTCGTGTGGGGGAAGATCAAGGAGGCCAGCCGGGGCTTCGTGGACATGTCGGTCCTGCTCGAGAAGTCGTGTGAGTTCGTCGCCAGATTGCTTGGCACAGAGGGCGTGTTCAGCACCTCGGGCGGCGCTGCTGCGTTGGCGATGAGCGCTGCGGCCTGTATGGTGGGGATGGCCCCCCGACGGCTCGGTTCGCTGCTACTCGCAGCGCCAAGCTCCAAGCGAGGCGTGCCAGGCTGACGCAGGACGCGTTATTCGTCAACAGTTCACTTCGGTCGTGCGTCCGGGTGTGGGTCGCGTGAGGCGCAAAGAGGGTTCTGGTGCTGGAGAGTCCTCCAGGATGAGGACGGTCTGCGTCGTACTTGGATTGCGCTTTGGAATAGAGCACATCAAAAGGACTGGCCTGGTTCTTACCATGGTGAACTCGTCAACGGTTAACGCGTTTTCAAGATCGGGGATGCCGTCGAGATTCCAAACGAGAGAGACGTTGGGGTCGCCGTAGCCAGGCGTATCCTCGATCGTAGTAAGGCCCTTGGTGGGAAGTTCACGCCTTTCCAATAGGTCGCGGATGTTCCGCAGGTCGGGGCCAAACGATTCACGGATATTGTCACCACTCTCGCGCCGGCCGTATCTCAGCGCCATCGTCCAGGGACGTCGCTGGAGCCCCTGAGGCTGCTTAAACTCGGTCTGTCAAACATGCGGGCCATGCAGCCTCTACTCGAGCAAGTCCTCGCCGAAATGGAATCACAGATGGACACTGCTATCGATGGGGTCGAACGGGGTGAGCCCTTGAGTCTCAGGTCTACGTTTTCGTCGGGCTCGTGCGCCGGAACGTTTGGCACCTTCAGGACTGTGGGACAATATGGAGGCTGCCTGGGATTGTATGGCACGATGGGATCGGTCGTGGGGCTTGTAGAAGAGAGCTACCCTGGGTCCGGGGTCGCGTGAGGCCGACTCCGTCCTATAGAGATTCACTGGCAGCAGCTCGTCGGAGAAGTTGAGCTCGCCTTTGTGGCGCTTGCCGACTCAGGCTGGGCGTGTGTCAGCGGTCCAGCCCGCGCGGGCTGGCGGGAGTGGGCGCTAGAACAGCAGCGTCAGGGCGGCCATTGCAACCAGTATCCCAATGCCGGTCATATAGACGAATATGATCTGGTTCGTCCCCCATATCGCCGCCAGCGGCTGAGGGTCCACGTCGATGTGCTCTGCCATATCGCGACCTCGATTCTGCTCCAAGTAAGGACTCCCGTAAGCGTAACACCTGGGGCCGTCACGTCTCCAGCGGGCGGGACCGCCTATCTGAGCATTCCCTGAGCCCGGCGGAAGACGTCCGAGAACATCTGCTGGCTCAGCCGTCCGGTCTGGGTGTTCTGGCGACTGGGGTGGTACGCCGCTATGAGCGTAACGCCGGCAAGCTCGTACGCGACGCCGTGGCCGAACTGCGGCCGTGGCGATGGAACTTCCCCGCCTAGCTCGCGGTAGACCGACAGCAGCGCGTCGAAGGCGATCTTGCCGAGAGCCATCGCCACCTGGACTCTGGATAGCAGCGACAGCTCCTCGATGAGGTAGGGACGGCAGTTCGCCAGCTCCTCTCGTAGGGGCTTGTTGTCGGGCGGAGCGCATCGAGCTACTGCCGTGATGTAAGCGTCCGTGAGCATCATCCCGTCGTCGCGGCGGCGTGACGTCGGCGAGCTGGCGAACCCGAGCTCGTGCAGCGTGATGAACAGGAAGTCCGCGCTGCTGTCGCCGGTGAACATGCGGCCGGTCCGATTGCCGCCGTGGGCGGCCGGGGCCAGGCCGACGATCAGCAGCCGTGCATCCGGGTCCCCGAAGGACGGCAGCGGCCGGCCCCAGTAGTCCCAGTCCACGTACATGCGTCGTTTCTTGCGCGCCACCGTCTCGCGATGGCTCACCAGCCTGGGACAGCGGGTGCAGCTCACCACTTCACGCTGGACGTCCGAGAGCCTGTCCAAGGTAGCTCTGTAGGAAGTAGTCGGGGTGTCGGAAGTCCATAATAGCGCAAGGGCCCCTGCGTGCCATAGGTTACTCGCTCGACCTGTGGGAGGACGCCTCAGACACGGTCGTCACGCGCCGGGACCACTATTCAGGTGGCGGTGGTCTTACTCCAGACCCTGTACCCCATACCCCGTACCCGTCCCTTTCGGCTTTGACTGCGTCAGTCGCTGGAAGTAGACTCAGGCGCGATGCAGCCGTCGACGTGAACGGAGGTGACGTCCATGAACCTGATCATTACCGGGTGCGAGTACGCGGGCAAAACGACTCTGGTGAAGCGGGTGGCTGAGTGGAAGGAACGCGTGCTGGGACCGTCGGTGCCACTGGTCTGGTTCGGCATCCACAGGATGCCTCAATACCACGACCACTTCACCATTCCGGAGCTGGGCGCCAACGACCTCACCGACGAAGAGGCTGCGGCGATGTGGTCGCTGAGCCCGCGCCTCCGGAAGTTCTTCATCACCTGGGGTATGTACTATCATCTCGCCCAGGTCTTCTACGACGACAGCGACCACATCCTCGTCGGCTTCCACCTGGAGGAGTCGGTCTACGCGCCACTCTACTACGGCTACGGCGAGCCAGGCACGCGCCCCAGCCTGTCGCGGACGTTGGACCAGGAAGTCATGAAGAAGGCGCCCGACACGGTGCTCGTGCTGCTCAAGGCTTCACCGCGGGCGATCGCCCAGCGGATGAGTGCGGACCCTCACAAGCACGGTGTGCTCCAGGAGAAAGACGTCGAGTACGTCCTGGACCGGTTCGACAGCGAGTTCCTCGAGTCGACGATCCGATACAAGTTCGTCATCGACACCACGGACAACACGGAGGAGGAGACCTTCCAGCAGTTTGTGGAGAAGATGTATCCCCACCTCGGAGAGGCCGACCGACTACGCATTCAGACCAAGCTGCCGCCACCCGAGAGCGAATAAGGGGTAACCGGAAACGGCTACCTATCAGACCGACTTGAGACCGAATGGAGGACGCGACATGGAGCGGACAGGGTTCTTGCTGAAGGTGAAGAAGGACAGGCTGGAGGAGTACAAGCAGCGGCACGCCAAGGTGTGGCCTGAGATGATGGAGGCCATACAGCGGAACGGCTTCCGCAACTACTCGCTCTTCCTGGACGACGAGGGTCAGCTCTTCGGCTACGTCGAGGCGGAGGAGAGCTTCGAGAAATGCCTTGAGGGTATGGCGACGGAGGAGGCCAACCTGCGCTGGCAGGCCGACATGGCGGACTTCTTCGAGGACCTCAGTGGACGCCCTGACCAGTCGATGGTAAAGCTAGAGCACGTTTTCTACTCGCCATAGCTCGACGCCCCACTACAAGCCACTCTGGTCCAGATTGCACTGCGCGAGGGTCATCCATCCAGCCTGTCATCCTGAGCAGCCCCGATGAAGGATCTGGGGTGGGGTCTTAGCCTTTGTCCGACACCCACTCCCCGATCACCCTGAGTAGCCCCGATGCCCCATCGGGGCGTATCGAAGGGCGCGCTCGGTACGATATGCGCCGGCCGCTCGTGTCCCAGCGCTGGCGCACCTGCCTCAGATGCGGTAGAGTCGCTTCGCGTTTCCGGAGAACATCGCCACCTTCTCGTCTTCGCTGAAGCCGACGACGATCTCCTTGTAGGCGTCGATCAGCACATCGTAGGTGCTGTAGAGCTTGTCGACGGGCCAGTTCGTGGCGAAGAGGCACCGGTCGGGGCCGAAGGCCTCTATGCAGTGGAGGATCCAGGGTCGTATGGACTCGACCGTCCATTCCCAGTCGGCCATGCCCAGCCCGGATATCTTGCAGAGCACATTCTCGGCCTCTGCCGCCGTGCTCATGGCGCCGCGCCAGGCCTGGAAGTACTCGTCGCTACGCTCGTCGGGAAAGCCGCAGTGGTCGATCAACGCCGGGATGCCTGGAAACCTGCGGGCGAGGTCGCGAAGGGACTCCATGTGCTGGAGTTTGACGTTCATGGAGGCCACGAGCCCGAGCTTCTCGAGCAGCGCGTAGCCCTTCTGGTAAGCGGGCTCGCTGAGGCTGTCGGCCGAGTCGAAGTCGCGTACTCCCCTGGTCAGCGGGTACTGCATGTGGCGCTCGAGCTCCGCCTCCGCCGACGGCAGGCCCAGATCGGTGTACACGACCGCCGCGTGGGGGAAGCCCGTGCGCCGTGCCTCGGCCTGGAGCCACTCTGTCTCGTCCACCGGGTTGGCCGTACCGAGCGCGGCCTGGACGTGAACGGCCCTGGTGACGTTGGCGGCGCAGGTCTCGGAGATGAAGTCGTCCGCGAGGTAGTTGCGCTTGAGATCGTCGAAGCGGTCGCCCAGCCGGGGGGTCTTGATGTCCGGCTCGAGCCAGTCGTAGGTTAGCTTTGGGTGATTGAGGTCCCAGAGGTGGACGTGGGTCTCGACGAACTCAAGCTCGCTCATACGGCTGCTCCTTGCAGGCGCGGGTCGCCAACAGTGGTTTGAGCCGGCCGAGGTGCTTCAGGGTGGCTCAAACCAGGCCAGGGTACGTCTTCGGGCTGGGATTGTCGAACCATGGCGCGCCGGGCCGTGGTGCAGCCCCACACGGGTTTGATTGCCCGCCCACCCGCCCCGCTTCGGGCGGACAAGACATGTCCTATCCCTAGACGCGCTGGCTCAATGCCTGAGGCATCGGCCCGCTCCGTTCACCCTGAGTAGCCCCGATGCCGCATCGGAGCGTATCGAAGGGCGCAGGCGGTTGCATGTGCTGTACCCGGGCCCCGCTGCCGCTATTCGTAGATCGACTCGACGCTGACGGCCTGGCCGCCCCGGGCGGCGGACCGGTAGGCTGCGTCGAGCATCTCGACGACCCGCCAGCCGACCTCGCCGGGCGAGCCGTTGGGCGCCTTGCCGGTGATCACGTCGATCAGGTTGGCGGCCGTGGCCTCCAGCGGGTAGGCGGCCTCACCGCCCTCGGCTCCGGCCGGCAGGCTGCCGCCGGCCAGCGGTGCCAGCTCCTCGTCGGTGCCGTCGGCGTGCCGGATGCGGCCCGCCCCCGACACGAAGTCGATGTCCAGCCAGCCGTCATCGCAGTTCACCTGGATGGAGAGTTTGCCGGGATCGCCCATGGGCAGGTTGCCCGCGCCGCCGACGTTGGCAAGGGCGCCGTTGTCCATGCGGACCGTCATCGCGTCGATCACGTCCATCCTGAGGCCCAGGTTGTCCATCAGCGACATGACGCTGACAGGCCTGAGGCCGGTGATGAAGTACATGAGCCCCGCCGAGTGGGTGATCTGCAGGTGCCCCTCGCCGCCTCCCGACCGCTCCGGGTCAGAGTATACGTCGCCCGGGCCGTGGACCGGGTACTCGAAGACGGCCTCGTAGGACTTGTCGTCGCCGCGCAGGAAGTTGACGATGAAGGATGAGAAGTAGCAGTTGACGTAGCGGATCTCCCCGAGCTCGCCCGACTGGAGCACCTCTCTCGCCCGCCGGCCGCGGGCACTGAAGTGCCACGGATACCCCACTATGATCTCACGGCGCTGCTGCTTCGCCAGTTCGACCAGGTGGCGGGCGTGGGTCGCTTTCAGCACCATCGGCTTCTCGATCATGACGTGGAGGCCGCGTTCCAGACACGCCCGCGTCGCCTCGTAGTGGGTGGAGTGCCAGGTGGCCACGACGGCGCCGTCCAGTCGCTCCTTGTCGAGCATCTCCTCGACGTCGGTGTACCGGTTGCGGACGCCGAACGCCTCCCCGGCCTTGGCCAGCGTGTCGGGGCGCTGGTCGACGATGGCCACGATCTCGGCGTCGGGGTGTGCCTGCAACGACGGGAAGTGGGCCGTCGTCGCCCACCAGCCGGTCCCGATTATCGCCACTCTAGCTTTCTCGGGCACCTCAGCCTCCTATTTCAAACCGCCGAGGACGCAGAGATATCTTTGACGATGTTCGAACCTCGGCGCTCTCTGCGGTAAGCTCTACGAGAAGTGGGGAACCACTTCGTCCAGGAACAGCTCTACGTCGTCGGTCTCGGGGAAGCTCATGAAGGCCAGGTTGGCCAGGTCGAAGCCCAGCTCGGCCTGCTTTTCAAGCTCGTCGCGGACCGCCGACGGGTCCCCCGCGATCGCCCTCTCCTCATAGCCCTTGGAGGCCTCCACTCCCTTCGAGTGGGTCCTGTCGATGAAGATGTAGGCGGCGAAGGTCTTTCGGATGCTTTGGAAGTCACGGCCCTCCTCGTCGCAGTAGCGCTTCAGTACGTTCAGCTTGTGTGGAGCCTGCCTCCACATGTTGCTGCCCACGTTCCACCAGTCGGCGTGTCGGGCCACGACCCTGAGCGTCCGCTTCTCACCCGCACCGCCTATGAGAATAGGCGGCGGCGGATCCGGCCTGGGCTCGCACTGGGCGTTGGACAGGCTGTAGTAGTTGCCGCTGAAGTTGGCGGGGGAGTCGGTCCAGAGCGTCTTGATGACCTGGAGCGCTTCCTCCAGCATCTCCACCCGGACGCGGGGCGTCGGGAAGTGGTAGCCATAGCCGTCGTACTCGGCGACGTTGCCGGTTCCGACTCCGTACCCGAGGACGAACCGGCCTGAGCTCAGGTCCTGAAGGGACGCGGCCATCTTGGCGGTCAGAGCGGGGTTCCGGAAGGGATTGCACATAACGTGGGAGCCAATTTGAATCCCTGGATACCGGGCTGCTATCCACGTCAGAATGGTCCAGCCCTCGATCGTGTATGATCCATCGCCGTCGAGGTGGTCGCCGATGTAGATGCCCTTGAACCCCTGCGTGACGATGTCGAGCGTGCGGTACATGGCCGGCATGTACTCCTTGCCGGTGAAGGAGTACATGGTGCCCGGTCGCTGCGGCGGCGTGTATCCGAAATCCATGCGAGCCGTCATCGCGTGACCTCCTGGGCGAGTTGGTGGCCTATCGTATCACAGGCCTTCGGAGCGCTTGCAAGGTAGGAGTCGGGACCTCGTGTCGATACGTCTCCCTGAACGGAGTGAAGGGTCCGGGGCGGGGTCGAGTCCCTGCCTCGCAGAGATCACTCACAGGGACAAGAATTGACGTTCTTGATACCTCCGCGCTCTCGGCGTGCTCTGCGGCGAGTCCTGTTCGGGCCTACGAGAGGGTCAGCGCGATGCCTGCAACCGACGTGACCGTCCCCAGCAGCAGCTTGCCTGTCATCCGCTCGTGGAGCAGCAGGAATGCCATCGGGACTGCAAACAGCGGCGACGTGGAGTTCAGGACCACTACGGTTGCCGGCGAGCTCCATTTCAGCGCCGACATGAACAGCAGGGCCGAGACGCCGTTCGCTAGGCCGCTGCCGAACATGATCGTGTAGTCGCGGCGGCTTCCCTGCTGCACTCCCCGGTTTGCGCTCAGGCCGACCATGGTCAGGCCGATGACCACCATGACGACGGTGCGTATCGCGTTGGCGAGGATGGGGTTGGTGTGCTCGACGATGTCGTTCTGTACGATGACGCTGACCGCCCATGTGAGTCCGGTGACGGCGCTGAGCACTAGTGCGAGGAGCTTGAAGCCGCCCTCGGTCTGCCGGGTCGCCTCTTGCTGCCGGCGGACTGAGAGCACGTAGATTCCGCCCAGTACGAGGAGCCCGCCACCCACAGTTCTCCAGGTGACCGACTCATCGGATATGATGATGGTGCCCACCACGCTGAACATGATGTACAGACCGTTGGTGATGGGAAAGACGCGGGAGATCTGGTCGATCGACAACGCCTTGACGAAAGACACGTGGCCCACGATAGCGGCGCTTCCCGAGGCGATGAGAAGAATTACGGTGAACATCGCCAGTGTGCCGAGGGAGTCCACGATGCCCACGGCCGCGGCCACGACTAGGCTGAAGAGCAGGCTGGTCACCGCCCTGACGGCGACGATGTACACTGCCCCGAACCTGGGTGCCACCATCTTCAGCATCGTGCCGGATATGCCCCAGGCGATGGCCGACGCCAGGGCGAAGGTCTCACCTAACACTCGCTACCCCCATTGGGGAGAACGATAGGCGCTGCGTCTCGCGGGCGTCAACCGACGAGCAGGCCGGCTCTCAGGAGGACTCAGGATGTGCAGAAACATAAAGACGCTGAGGCCGTCCTACGCGACGGCCACCGACGAGGACGTTCGCGCCGCGGCGCTGCAGTACCTGCGTAAGGTAAGCGGCTATCGGGCGCCGTCGAGGGCCAACGAGCAGGTCTTCGACACGGCGGTGGACGAGATCGCGGCCGCGCCAGGAAAGCTGCTGGCCTCGCTGAAGACCCCGGGCCGCTAGATCTGGCGTGGCGGATCGGAGGACAGATAATGGAGAGCCTCGTGTTCTGGTTGATTTGGTTGGGGTTGCCGGTGCTCTCCTCGTATTGGGTTACGGCCGGGAGCTTCTCAACAGACTGAAGAAAGGGGAGCTCCGAGATCTGACGGTCTACACAACACTTGTGGCTGACGGTGACCCTGCTACAGGTCGTACAGCCGGGCGGCGTTGCCGTAGAAGATGTCCTCGACCTGGGAGTCGGTCAGACGCAGGTGGCGTGCCACAAGTTTGTGTACGCGCAGCGACTCGAAGCCCGCGAAGGCCGCCCGGATTGGACCGTAGGGCGAGTCCGGAAGGTTGTCCGGATGCAGCCACACGAACGAGTCGCCCAGCGCGACCTCTCGGCCTCGGACGTGCGAGACGGGGAAGTCCGAGCCGTAGAGCAGAGTCCGGTGCCCCATCGCATCGATGATCGCCTCGATGGCGCCGTAGTCCGTCACCACGGCGGTGTCGAAGTAGACGTTGGTCAGCCCGGCCAGCGAGCCGATGCCCTCGATAGTGTGGTGCGGATTAAAGCCCCGTCCCGCGTGGGCCAGGATCAGTCGCATGTCCGGGTACGTCTCGGCATAGCGGCGTATGGTCCGCTGGTTCTCGGGGTCGGCAAGCGAGCGCTCTCTGACTATGTGGAGGGTGATGCTCAGCCGCTCCTCGTGGGCGATGCGGACCTGCTCTTCGGGCAGGAAAGCCTCTATGGGCGAGTGCATGGTGGGCGTAACGGGCGAGTAGAGGTGGTAGCACTTGAGACCGACGAGCCCATTGGATCGGACCGTCTCCCGTATCATCTCCGGGTCGTCGGTGGGCGCCACCATCATCTGCCCCCGCGACCCGGGAATCTTCGCCGACTCTGCGGCGACGAAGCCGTTGGCGGGGGCCATCTGCAGCCGGCCGCGGGGAAACGGGAATGCCAGCGCGCTGATGCTCCGGCCCGGCAGCAGTTCGGCCATATGGGCGAGATACACGTCGGCGTCGACGACCCTCGGGCCTCTGAGCAACGCCGGTGGTATGTCGTCCTGCGGGAAATAGTCGACGTTGTACAGGTGCGCGTGGGCGTCGAAGATACGCTCCGGAACGAAGCTGTCCAGCTCGCTCTCGAACAGCTCTTGGTCGTAGTCGGTCGCGGCCCAGTCGGACATGGTTCTGCTATCCTGCTGTGGACGGCTCTCTGACGGCGAAACGGACCTCGATGTCGCGGAATCGGTTCACGCCGATCACCTTCTCGAACTCGGCGAAGGACACCATGCGGCCGAAGCCGGACGTGCTGCCTGTGCTCCTAAGGTAGGCGGCCATCTCCTGGATGGCCTTGGTCGCGGCGAACAGCCCCGAGAGAGGGTAGACGACCATCTTGAAGCTAAGCTGTTCCAGCTCCTCGGCCGACAGGAAGGGCGTCTTGCCTCCCTCGATCATGTTGGCGAACAGCGGCACGTTGAAGGAGGCCGTGATGGTTTTCAGTTCGTCGACGGATCGCGGGGCCTCGACGAACACCACGTCCGCGCCGGCCTTGGAATAGGCCTGCCCGCGGCTGATGGCCTCGTCCAAGCCCAGGGGCGCGCAGGCGTCGGTGCGGCCGATGATGACCAGGTCGGCGCTGCCGCGAGCGTAGACTGCCGCGCGGAGCTTCTCGACCTGCTCCTTGGCGGGGATGACCTGCTTGTCCTCTCATGTGGCCGCACTTCTTGGGCCAGAGTTGGTCCTCGAGAATGATGCCGGCCACGCCGAGCCTTATGCACTCTTCAACGGTCCGGACGACGTTTAGCGGGTTGCCGTAGCCGGTGTCCATGTCGGCGACCACCGGGACCGAGACCGCGTCGACGATGCGCCTGACCCGGTCCAGCGTCTCGGTCATCGTGAGCAGGCCCAGATCGGGCATGCCCAGCGTGGACGCCGAGATTCCGAACCCGGAGGTGAACACGACCGGAAACCCGGCCTGCTCGATCAGCTTCGCCGATAGGACGTCATGGGCGCCCGGTAGCACCACGATGCCCGGCTCTTCGATCAGCCTGCGCAGCCGCGCGACTTTAGTCATCCTGGAGGTCCTCCCTGGAGATGCCGACGAGTGTAAGTCGGCTCCGGTTGCGATGTCAAAGACGATTCGACCTTTCTGGCGGGCGTCGATATAATGTAGCTTGTTACTAGACTGTATCTGAGCGGCCGCACCGGCGTCACCGGCCGCCGGGCCATCGGGAGGGCTATGGCACGGGTAAGGATGATGTACTGGAAGGAGGTCCCGCTGCAGGCCCAGGCCGAGGACGATGTCGGCCAGGTCTCCAGGCCGCTGGATGACCGCTTCCAGCAAGGCGTCGATGCCATCTCGATGTTTGACGGCAGCGCCGGCGGCGACGACTATCTGGACGGCTTCCAGTGGGGTGATTACGTAGAGGCCGATGGCGCCGCAGAAGAGGCAGCATCGGCCATGGCGGACCGCTTCAACGCGGTCTTTCCTCAGGACTTCGTGGCAAGGGTCCGCGATCTGCACCGCGACGGCAAACGCGATCCCCGGGCCGGGGCGGCCGACGGCTGGCTGGAGGAGTAGTCGATGTCTGGCAACGGGTCGCGACCCCTACTTGACCGGCTCGCCGTGGGCGAGCAGCTTATCTCCGACGGCGCCACCGGCACCTATCTACAGTCCAATGGCCTGGAGCCGGGAGGCAGCCCCGAGGCGATGAACGCGACCGCGCCCGACAAGATAAAAGGCATGGCGGCCGCGTACTTCGACGCCGGTTCCGACATGGTGCTCACGGTCTCTTTCGGCGGTAGCAAGTTCATGCTCAAGAAGTACGGCTACGAGGACAAGGTGGCCGAGTTCAACAGTTTGGCCGCTCAACATGCCCGAAGCGTGGCGCCGGAGGGACGCTTTGTCGTCGGCTCTGTTGGCCCGACCGGGGAGATCCTGGAGACCAACGGTGGCACCGCCAGCGAGTCAGAGGTACTGGACGCGTTCATCGAGCAGATCACCGCTCTTGAAGAGGGCGGCGCCGATGCGGTCGCCATCGAGACCATGATATCCGTGCAAGAGGCCACGCTCGCCATAAAAGCGGCCAAAGAGCACACCAACCTCGTCGTCATATCCACTATGATGTTCGACATAGGCCCAAGGGGATGGTTCACCATGATGGGTGACCCCCCCGAGAGCGCTGTCAAGGAGCTGCTGGAGGCTGGTGCCGACGTCGTCGGCGCCAACTGCGGCAACGGTATCGAGAAGATGGTCACGCTGGCCAGGAAGATTCGCGCTGCCACCGACGGGTACATGCTTATACATTCCAACGCCGGAATACCGGCCATAACGAAGGGCCAGATCGTCTACCCGGAGACCCCCGAGTTCATGGCCGATCACTTCGTGGCCCTGGCCGACATGGGGGTAAATATCATGGGCGGGTGCTGCGGCACCACGCCGGGACACATTCGAGCGCTGTCCGACACGATACGCGGCCAGACTGTATAGGTGGAGGTGACCACATGGCGAGTCTGAAGACGGCCACGCGCGTAAGGGCAGCGGAGGTCCTCGAGAGAATCGGGCACTGCGTTGAACTGGTCCCGCTAGATCCCAACTTCCACGAGATAACCGTGGGGCTTTACGTCAGGGACAGCGTCGCCATCGTCTGGACCTTCAGCCGGAAGCCTGGAGTCGAGGAGCGCATGCGCGTCATCCGCGACCAGCTCGTCGCCCTGGGAGGAATGACGGCGGTGGCAGGCACTCACGACAAGGTCGTGTACGAGTGCGGGCAGCTTCACGAGCGGCCGCTAAAGTTCCTCATGAAGCGGGCCGTGGAGAAGCCGCCCGATCACAGGCTGCCCGAGGGCCGGGTCAAAGACCTGCGCTCGCCTCTGATGCTGGACATCAAGGGCGTCGAAGAGGACGGCCGCTGGGTCTACCGCGTGGACGCGGAGGGCGAGGCGCCCAACGAGGCGGCACGTCTGCGGGCGGTTACCGGCGGGCTGGCCCGCTACGGTGACATGGAGAAGGTGGGTGACGATGCGGCCAGCTTCTCGTGCGGCCACCGGCATGACCAGCTCGCCCATCTGGTGCTGCCCTTCGCCCGAAACGTCAGCCAGGTGGAGGACATGCTGGCCGCCGACGCCATGCGCGGCCAGATGACGACCGGGACGCTGGGCTTCTCGCCCCCGACGTAGATTTTACGGGCACCCACGGTTCCGTTCCTGATGAGCCTGTCGAACCCACCCGGCTGTAAAGGAGAGACAGCGATGGCCTTCACGGAGACGATGACGTCGCGCGAGCGTGTCATGAACGCCCTGGCGGGCAAGCCGGTGGACCGGCCGCCTGTGTGCAACCCCACCAACGTGGCCACCGTCGACCTGATGGACCTGGTCGACGCGCCTTTCCCCGACGCCTGCCGCGACCCGGAACTGAACGCCCAACTGGCCGCGACGGGATACACAGAGCTGGGCTTCGACGCCATCGCCCCGTACTTCACTATCATCCAGGAGTCCTCCGCGCTCGGCTGCGACATGCAGTGGGAGCAGAAAGACAACTGGCCCACCGTGCGTATGAGCAACCCCATCTGGAAGGGCCCCGACGACGTCAAGGTCCCGTCCGGCTTCCTCAAGCACCCGGACGTTCTGGCAATCACGAGGTCGATCAGCCTGCTCAAGCGGGAGCTCGGCGACGAGGTGGCGATCATCGGCAAGACCATGGGTCCCTGGACGCTGAGCTACCATGTGTTCGGCGTCGAGCCGTTCCTGCTGATGACCATCGACGATTCCGAGTTGACCATGGAGTGCCTCAACCGCCTCAAGGAGATCTCGGTGCTCTTCGGCCAGGCCCAGATAGACGCGGGCGCCGACGCCCTCACCTTCCCCGACCACGCCACCGGCGACCTGGTCAGCGGCGAGTACTACCGCCGGTTCCTGCTGGAGTTGCACCAGGAGATGGCCGAGCGGCTTGACGTCCCTCTGATACTGCACATCTGCGGCAAAACACTGGACCGCATGGACTACATCGCGCAGAACAACATGGCGATGTTCCACTTCGACTCGAAGAACGACGCGCAGGAGGCGATGGACATTGTCGACGGCAGGATCGGACTGGTCGGAAACATCAACAATCCCGAGACCCTGTATGCTCGCGGTCCCGAGGAGGTGCGGCAGGAGGTCTATCGCTGCATGGACGCCGGTGTCAACATGATCGCACCCGAGTGTGCCGTGCCCCTTGCGACCAAGCTGGAGAACCTGATGGAGATACCCAGGGCCGTCCGAGCCTGGTGCGAGGAACACCAGGGCAACGGCGCCGTGGGATCAGGCTAGACGTAGCATTGTCACGCTCAACGAGCAACATCATCCTGAACGGAACACCACTGTCATCCTGAACGAAGTGAAGGATCTGGGGAGGTTGGGTCCCTACGCCCTAGCCTGCAAAGTCACCGGTGGGTAGGAGACCACCCGCCCCAGATTCCCAGATTCTGAGCCGGAGGCGAAGAATGACATCCAGCCACCCTACGGTCCCACATGTTCGTGATACCTAGCAGGCTGCGGAGGAATAGGGTGTGCAGCCCCGATGCCGAATCGGGGTTGCCGGGAGTCTGAGGGTGTCCCTCAGATATGAATTCTTCCCCCTTCCTGGATGGGGCCAGGGGGATGGTTGAATGGCCTTTTCAGTACCCTGCTAGAGAAAGATCAACATGCCCAGAGTAGTCGGCTCGCCAGAGCAGTTCACGATCGTCGGCGAGAACATCCACGCCACCCGCGTGCTGATGCGCAACGGCCGGCGAATGGTCACCCTGGACGACGGTACCGAAGCGGTGCCGTTCAAGGGCGACTCGGGCGAGGACCGCTTCCTGACAGTGCCTGACTGGTTCAAGAAGACTCAGCCCTATGATCAGGGCCAGATCAAGCACTTCATGATCGCGATGCGAAAAGGCATCGACGACGACCCTGATGAACGAGAGCAGGCCGCGGCCTACTTACGCTACGAGGTGCGACGGCAGCTCGCGGCAGGGGCACAGTACCTGGACATCAACGCCGACGAGGTCCACTACAACCTGGATACGCAGAAGCGCTGCATGAGATGGGCCGTGGAGACGGTGCAGGCGGCCTCGTCTGTGCCGCCCAGCATCGACTCGTCCAGCTCCGAGATCATCGCCGAGGGACTAGCCGCCTACGACGGCCACGCCGGAAGGCCGATCATCAACTCCATCGCGCCGGAGCGTCCCGAGGCAATGGACATGATCACGGAGCACGACGCCAGGGTCATCGTAATGGCGACCAGCGAGACCGGAATGCCTCAGAGCGCTGAGGAACGCGTCGAGAACGCCGGCGCGCTGATCTCCGCTCTTGTCGCCCGAGGCGTGGACTTGAGCGACATGTTCGTCGATGCGATCATCTTCCCCATCTCCGTCGAATCACAGAACGGCAACCACTACTTCGAAGCGGTAAGAGCGCTTCGGGAGCGGTACGGCGATGGTCTACACATAGGCATGGGGCTCAGCAACATCTCATTCGGCATGCCGAACCGGAGACTGATCAACCGCAGCTTCATCCACCTGGCCCTGGAAGCGGGTATCGACGCCGGGATCATCGACCCCATCGCGACGAAGCTGGACTCCATATTAGGGCTGGACACCGAATCCGAGCCTGTGAAGCTGGCCCTGGACATGCTGCTGGGTCACGACGACTTCTGCGGCAACTACATCATGGCGTACCGCGACGGCAGGCTGCGTAGCTGAGCCGAAATTGACATCGTTGGCCGCCCACCGAATAATAGCTAGACGTATTCACTCGGATTGCCACGGAGACGGAATCAATGCCGTTAGAGCACGCAGGGCTTCTGAAGGAGCTTGAGTACATCACCAAGCCCTTCGAGAACAAGCACATCAGGTCCCTGTTTGAGGACACGGACCCAAATATGCATGACATCGCCTATGCTCTGATCAAAGGCGACAACAACGAGGTCGACCGGCTGACCGCCAAGGCGCTAGAAGACGACTTCTCGGCGAACACGATCATGGACGACGGCCTCATCGCAGGGATGGCTATCGTGGGGATCAAGTTCAGGGACAACATGATCTTCGTCCCCGAGGTGCTCATATCGGCCAGGGCGATGAAGGCGGGCATGGCCCACATAGAGCCGATCATGTCCGCGTCGGGCATCGATCCCATCGGGACTGTGATCATGGGGACGGTCAAGGGCGACCTTCACGACATCGGCAAGAACCTTTGCATCATGATGCTGCGGGGCGCCGGGTTCGTCGTCTACGACCTTGGGGTCGACACCAAGCCGGAGGAGTTCATCGACGCCGTGGTCGAGCACGGTGCCGGCGTCCTGGGTATGTCGGCGTTGTTGACGACGACGATGCCGAACATGGGCCGGACCATTGAGGCCTTCGAGGACGAGGGGTTGCGCGACAAGGTCAAGATCATGCTCGGCGGTGCCCCCGTGACGCAGGAGTTCGCCGAGGACATGGGCGCCGACGGCTACGGCGAGAATGCCATCGCCTGCGTGGACATGGCCAAGCTGTTGGTCGGCACAGACGGCGCGGTCCCCGCCGAATCAGCAGACTAGCAGCCCATATCTATGGCAGGCTCAGGTAAATCCCAGCCTTCCCCCGGCGGCCGGACTTACTGCCCGACAATTTTCGAGGCGAGTCCAAATGGAGAGCCCAAAGGGATCTTCACTCTGGTGGGGGTCTGGGGGTGTCCCCCAGCCTTGTTCTTTTCCCCCTTCTTGGACAGGAAGGAGGCTAGGGGATGATATCGAAAGGCCGCGGCCTGCTTCGGCGCAGTGCAGAAATCTGTCGTGTAATGAGGTGACGGCCGGGGAAGGGACGGTCCTCTCCCGACTACCTTTGTCGTGGAGTTAGAGTGGCGATTGGGGAGCACATGGCGCAGCCGGTAGACAAAGATCGCTACGAGGCCAGCAAGGCTCGCCTCTACGACATCTTCAGGGACATCTCGGACACCGTGACCGTCGTGTCCCAGCGACGATGCCCATACAAGAACGTCGAGGACCGCTGCACGGCGGAGTTCGGCTGCCGCAACCAGGACCGGACGGTCCCGGCCGGCGATCTCTACATCTGCACCGGCAGCGACGACATCGACTACCGCGGCGCCTGGGAGCTCTGATGGGGCCGGTATCGTTGGTGCTCACAACGACCGTGCTGTAACCTGTAGGGGCAGGTCTCAGACCTGCCCCTACACACGCCCGGAATATCTACGATGTCTCCACTCCACCACGGCGATCGGACACTAGACCTGGTCGCCGGCCAGACTATCTTCGACTACGCCGACAACCTCCGCGTGAGGGTGCCGACCTCCTGCGGCAGGAGCGGTGAGTGCCACGAGTGCATCGTCGAGATCAAGCGCGGCATGGGGGCCCTCGGCCCTCCCGGCGAGGCTGAGACGTTCTTGCGCGACAGCTACCGGTTGGCCTGCCAGGCGGCCGTCATCGACGCGGACGGCGACGTCGAGTTCGCGGTGCTCCGGCGCCAGCCGCGGATATTAACGGACTCGGTGCAGCGTAACGTCGAGCCCGACCCGACCGTCGTGCGCCGGGGCGACGATGTCTATGGTGGCGGTCGGCGCCTGGACTCCTACCGTGGCCGGATACACGGGCTCGCCGTCGACGCCGGCACCACGACGGTGGTCATGAACCTGGTCGATCTTGAGACCGGTGAGGTGATGCACACGTCGTCGTTCGAGAACCCGCAGCGGTTCGGCGGCAGCGACGTCATGCACCGCATCTCCTACGACGGCGGCGAGTTCGCCGGAGAGCTGCAGCAGGTGATGCTGTCGTCGATCAACTTCGAGATCGGCGAGATGTGCCGCACGGTCAAGTCGCATCGCAGACAGATCTACGAGGTCGTGATCGTGGGCAACGCGACCATGCGCGACATCGTCTTCGGGCTGAACGTCCAGTCAATCGGCCAGAAGCCGTACAAGTCGGTGACCGAGCTCGAGATGGATGAAGGCGTCCGGACCACGACCACGCTCAACGTCAAGGCGTCGGAGCTGGGCCTGCGGGTCTTCCCCGAGGCCAGCGTGTACGGAGGGCCGATCGTAGGCTGCCACGTCGGCGCCGATGTCGCGGCTGACCTGCTGGCAGTGGGGATGGACGAGATCGAAGAGACCGTCATGCTGGTGGACGTGGGCACCAACACGGAGGTCGTCGTGGGGAACCGTCATCAGATGATGGCGGCCTCGTGTCCCGCCGGACCGGCCTTCGAAGGCGGCCAGATCACCTACGGCATGCCGGGCTATGACGGCGCCGTCGAGAGCGTCGTTCTGGAGAACGGAAAGGCCAGCGTGATCACCATCGGCGGAGCCGAGCCCCAGGGTATCTGCGGGTCGGGCCTGGTGGACCTGCTCGCGGAGCTACGCCGGACCGGCGCGATGAGCGAGCTGGGTGTGTTCCACGAGGGCGTAGACCAATTCTACTTCGTGCCCGAGAGGGGGATGTCCGTGTCCCGCGCCGACGTCAGCGTCCTCGCCCAGGCCAAGTCGGCCAACTACTGCGGCCAGAAGATCGTCCTGCGCCGCTATGGCGTCACACCCGGCGAAATCGACCGGCTGTACCTGGCGGGCGGCTTCGCCAACTACGTCGACGTGAGAAATGCGGCCAGCATCGGATTCATCGCCAATGTTCCGGAGGACAGGGTCGTCAAGGTGGGTAACGCGTCCCTGGAGGGCGCCACTATCATGCTGATGTCGGGCGAGATGCGCCGGACGGCCGAGCGGATGGTCACGGAGATTGAGCACGTCGAGCTGGAGACCACCCCGGACTTCTTCGACATATTCGTTGACGGCTGCCACTTCAACCCGATGGAGCAGGGTCCCGAGGCATAACCGCGGAGTATGCCGAGAACGAGGAGAAAGAGCATTTCAAATCTATATCTCGGCGGTCTCTGCGGTTGATAAGGAGCTAGCGCCCATGACCAGGAAAGTGCTGGTGACCGACTACGTGTGGCCGTCGGTGGAGCCTGAGCGGGCGGTGCTGGCCGGGGCCGACGCCGAGCTCGTCGTCGCGCCGGACGGCAGCCAGGAGACCCTCGCCGCGCTGGCCCGGGACGTCGACGGCATCCTGACGTGCTTCGAGCAGGTCACAGAGAAGGTGGTCCGGGCCGCTGAGAAGTGCGTGGTGATCGGGCGGTACGGCGTCGGCGTCGACAATATCGACGTCAAAACGGCCACCGAGCTGGGCATCGTGGTCACCTACGTACCCGACTACTGTGTCGACGAGGTCTCGGACCACGTGATCGCGCTGCTGATGTCATGGAACCGGCGCATCGTGCTGTTCGACAACGCGACAAAGCGCAAGGCCTGGGGCAGCGAGGGCCTGGGCATGCGCATCATGCGGCTCAAGGGCAAGAAGATAGGTGTCGTTGGCTTCGGTAGGATCGGCAAGGAGGTCGCCCGAAAGGCGCTGGCCTTCGGCATGCAGGTCCTGGCCACCGACCCGTTCCTGACTCCCGACGTGGCGCGGGACCACGGCGCCACGATGGTCGATATCGCTGAGTTGCTGGGCCGGTCCGATTTCGTCACGCTCCACGCGCCGCTCATGCCCCAGACCGAGAACATGATTGGCAGAGAAGAGCTGGCCGGGATGAAGAGCGAGGCGTTCTTGATCAACGCGGCCCGGGGCCCGCTGATCGACGAGGACGCGCTGCACTGGGCGCTAACCTCGGGCGAGATCGCCGGCGCCGGCCTCGACGTGCTGGTCGACCTGGCCCCGCCGACCGACCACCCGCTGGTGGCACTGGAGAACGTCATCATAACGCCGCACACGGCCTTCTTCTCGCAGGAGGCAGTGCTGGAGCTGGAGGAGCGCGCCGCCGGCGAGGTAGCCAAGGTGCTCCGTGGCGAGATGCCGGACAACCCGGTCAATCCCGAGGTGCTCTCACACTCCCGCGCCACGATTCAGGGCTCATAGGCGGTGGCCAGCCACAATACGCGGTCGGTTGTAAGATCAGGTTTGTTGTCTAGCGCAGTATCCATGGGCTAAGCCTCCGCCACTGACCCATAACGCGTCGTCTCCGTTCAACTGATTGGGGCAGATCGCACACACGGAAGCATCTGCCAACTTCCGATGTACTTCCTGGGCGCGCTGGATGGCGACCTTAGGGTCGCGCACTATCTCGGCCAGGGCCTGATTCCACATTTCAAATCGTCTGTGCAGGACCTCGGGCCTTGTCGTGCCCTCGGACAAGGTCTCCTCGGACCTGCTGTGTGTCATCACGGTCACCATCCGCCTGCGAAGTGCCATCACTATCATTGTTCGCTCGGACTGACTACTTTCGGCCCACACGGCGTCCAGATGACTCCCGAACTCGGCGAAGCCAATCATCTCAAGCTCGGATAGCAGGTCATATCTACGGCGCACTCGGCCTCGGGTGAGAACACAAGCCGCAGGGATGAGGCCGCGGTGGTCTGGTGACGACCGCCGTGTTAATCTAGGCCCGACGTCCAGATGACGGAGGCCGTGCTTGGGCAATGTAGTGGAGCCGAAGGTGTTCCTCATAGGCGAGACGCAGGCCAATCCAGAGGGCATATCCGCCCTGCTGGAGCACTACGGGGTGCCCGAATGGACCTCCGACGCGCAGTCGGCCTCCGAGCGGCTCATCGAGATCTATGGCCGCTGCTGCTACAGGTCCTTCGGCACAGAGCTCAACCCCAACATCACCCGGGTGCGCAAGACCAATAAGTCATATCTCACGAACACGCTGGAGAAGGGCGACGGCTCCATATTCGAGCACGCGGTGGCCAACTTCTTCTTCGCCGACGTGAGCAGGGTGTTCACCCACGAGCTGGTCCGCCATCGGGCAGGCACGGCCATGTCCCAGGAGAGCCTTCGCTACGCCCGCCTCACCGACGTCAACTGGTACGCCCCGGTGGCGATACGGGAGTCGGTCGAGGGAATGGAGATATACGCGCGAACGATGGAGCAGCTCGCGCAGCTCCAGACCGAGCTTGCCGAGCTGTTCGAGATCGATGAAGGCGACACGTCGATGCCCAGGAAAAAGGAGCTGACCTCCGCGTTCAGGCGCGTTCTTCCCATCGGCCTGGCCACCAACATCGGCTGGTCGGCCAACATGCGCGCCATCCGCCACGTGATAGAGCAGCGCACCGCGCCCTGGGCCGAGGAGGAGATCAGGCTGGTGTTCGGCCAGGTGGCCGAGATCGCCATCGAGCGGTGGGCCAACATCTTCGCCGACTACAAGATGGAGATGGCGGACGGCCTGCCCTGGTACACCACCAAGAACCGCAAAGTGTAGCAGGCTGATAAAATTGGGGTGTGCAGAGGGCCGAGGCCCCTTTGCCGGGAGTCTGATGGTGTCCCTCAGATATAGTTGCTGACCCCTTCCTCGCCAGGAAGGGGTCAGGGGGATGGTCGGAAAGGCTGTTCAGCACCCTGCTAGTCGAGACCTGCCAGACAACGAGGGTCTGCCCCAACCGAGGAGCCGCGTACAGGCCTCGTCCGTGCATGCGCTCCTGCGACCCCAAGGCGTTACGCTTGGAGTCGCGGGAAAAGGGGCGGCCCAGATACCATGGGTGTACCCAGGGCGACTCCGTCCCAGGACAGCGCTTCCGAGAGCCGGCCGGGCGGTTGCCAGCCCAGGCGGTGCCACAGCTCGGCCATACGCTCGGGCATCACGGGCCAGAGCAGCACTGACGTCAGCCGAAGCCCCTCGGCGGCGTGCTCCACGTAGCGGTTGATGTCGCCGACCGCCTCGCCCAGGGGGACACCAGCGTCCGGGTGACCGCAAATTCCGCGACGTGGCCGACCACCTCGTGTCCCAGGCCGTCGCATCTCAGTCGCAGCGCGGACTGGTACCGGGTGCGCAGGACGTCTTCGTCGAAGTCCGCATCTCGACCAGGGGCCAGTCCGCTCATCAGGTAGAACCTGAGCGCGGCGACACCATAGACGTCGGCCAGGTTCAGGGGCTTGACTACGTTGTCCACCGACTTGGACATCTTGGCGCCCCGCTTACACGCTCGACGGTAACCGTCGAGCGTGGCTCTCTATGCCGGGCTGTTCCTCGTACTCGTCTCCGTCGTCACCTATGCTGATGAACCGGGATTCGGCGTCAGAGACCGCTGCGGTCGACGACCAAACCCGAGTACCACTAAGACGGTTCGGCACCGCGAAGTCGGCAGACAGACGAACCGCTGCCGCAAGGCTCCGTTGATCCATTTCATATTCGGTCGTCATTTCCAAGGCCAAGGCATACGTCTCAGCCCCGTCCATCGCGGCACGTGACCGCTCCAGGATCGACTTTGCGTCTGGAGACTGGGCTAGGGCTTTGAGTTCAGGCGGCTCGGAATCGCCTGCTCAGTTGATTCGGACACTAAGGGAGGTGATTCCGATTCGGAGTCTGGGCACGCCGCGAGAACTGGGGCCATCAGCAAGGCGGTCGCGATTAGGAGATAGAGCTTGATCCCCCGCAATGAGTCTCCGTCCGGTGTCTGGGGAAGTGTTCCCTGCAGTGCGTCATTTGCGCATTATCTCACCCTCCTGGTTGCTGCACGCAATCCGTGCGAGGCGGCGGGGCTGCCTAAAGTAGACACCCGACCGGACTCGGGCAGGGAATACCGAAAATACGTCTCGGATCGGTTCGGCTGGAATTAGATGGCAGGACTGTTGCTCCGTGCTACTCCACCGCGACAGGGTTGCTCAGGATGCCGATTCCCGGGATCTCGATCTCCACCACGTCGCCGTCGTGCAGCACGGCGTTGGTGCCGCCGGTGCCGGTGAACAGCACGTCGCCGGGCTCCAGCGTCACGGTCTGGCTTATGTAGCTGATGCTGGCCGCGACGCCGAAGATCATGTCCGACGTGTTGATTCGCTGGACCTCCCGGCCGTTGACCCGGGCGACTATGTCGGTGTTGGAGTCGTCGACGTCGGTCGCGATGTATGGCCCAATGGGCGCGAAGGTGTCGGACGACTTGGCCCGCCAGAAGCTACGGCCGTCCCGCTCCTGCCAGTCCCGTGCGCTGATGTCGTTGCCGCAAGTGTAGCCGAGGACGCAGTCGAGGGCGTCGGCCTTGGACACCTTCTTGCACTGCCGGCCTATTACAGCCACGAGCTCGGCCTCCTGCTCGACGTTAGTGGCCTCACGCGGCAGCATGACGGTGTCGCCGGGCCCGACGATGGCGTTTGGCATCTTCAGGTAAACCATGGGCTCTTTCAGGACCTCGTCGGTCGTGTGGTCCGCGTAGTTCGAGCCCAGGTAGAATATCTTGGCCGGGGTGCACGGGCTGAGCAGCCTCACCTCAGACAGCGCGTGGACGTGATCGATCACCTCGTGTTCGTCAAAGGGGGTGGTCGTGATCTGCCTGACCGAGTCGCCCTCGACGACTCCGTACGCGATCTCACCGTGTGCCTCGTATCTGGCGAATAGCATCGGGGGACCTCCTTGGTTGTCGTACGCTACGGAGCAGCTCGTTCTTCGGGTACCACCGCGAATACGTCGATCTCGAAGTCAATCTCGGGCGTCGCCAGGGCCTTGACGACGGTCCCGGTGGACACCACGTGGACGCCTTTCAGGTGCCGCGCGATGACCGGGTAGACCAGGCTGCGATACGAGTGCTCGGTCACGTATGTGGTGATCTTGCAGATGTCCTCCATGCGCGAGCCGGCCTCTTCGAGGAAGGTCTTGACGCACCGCATCGCGTTCTCGGCCTGCGCGGCCGGGTCACCCTCGCCGACGAAATCCTTGCCGTCGAGCGTGATCCCGGTCTGACCCTGGAGGAATACGAGATTGCCCGCCCGGACCGCCCTGCAGGTGTCAAAGTCGAATTCGGCGAAGTGGTGGCCGTCTCGTGTATTACCCTTGCGAATACGCGTGTGGGACATTACGCTTCCTTTTTGGACCTATCTGGGAGATCTCGGGTCAGCCGAGCGCGGCTTTGTGCTCGTCGAGGAAGACCTCGATGCCCTTGAGGAAGAAGTTGCTGGCCCGGTCGGCGACGACCACGTCGCCGAAGTACAGTTTTCCAGCGGCCTGCGCGGCGTTCTTCACCTGTGCGGTGATCTCGCCGATCCTGGGATGGTCCGGCTGGCCCCCGAGACCCAGCGAGACGGACATGTCCTGCGGGCCGACGTAGTAGGCGTGGATGCCATCGACCGCCAGGATGTCGGCGAGGTTGTCGATGGCCTCAGTGTGCTCCAGGAACGCCACGACCAGCATCTCGGCGTTGGCGCGGTCCAGATAGTCCCGATCGGCCAGCGTGACGTAGTTGGCCGCCCGTGGCGCGCCGCCGAGGCCGCGCCTGCCCAGAGGCGCGTAGTAGCAAGCGTCCACGAGCTGCCGCGCCTGCTCGCCGGTGTCGATACCGGGGCCGAGGATGCCCTGCACGCCACGGTCCAGATATCGCAGGATGGTGGACTCCTCGATGTTGGGCACGCGGGCTATGGCGGTGACGCCGGCCAGGTCGGCTACGCGGCACATGTCCTCCAGGCTCTCCCAGGAGAACGTGCCGTGCTCGCCGTCCAGCAGAACGAAGTCGAGGTCGGCGACGCCGAGTAGCTCGATCAGCGTCCCCGATGGGAACGCAAGCTGGCAGCCTGTCGCCGGCCGGCCTTCTTTCATGCGGGCGAGTATCTTGTTGGATCGCATGGAGGCTCCTTGAAAATAGGCTAGTGCCACCACTCGCTCCGTTTGCCCCGAGTAGTCCCGATGCCGCATCGGGAAGTATCGAGGGGCGCGCACATCCTGGCACCGCTCCCGCCCGTGTCCTAAGCTGGAAGCGGTAGTTTCACCACCCGGTTTTCGCGGGATGACTGGAGGGCGGCGAGGGTGATCTCCAGGGCGTCCCGGGCGTCCCTGGGGCTGCACATCGGCGTCCTGTCCTCGAGGATGCAGGAGACGAAGTGCTCGACCATCGAGCTCATCTGGCCCGGGCCGTACGTCAGGTTCGTCGTACCCGACCGGCCGTGTGCCGTCCAGCTGGGCCGGTTAGCGTCGAGAAACAGCATGCCGTGGGTGCCCATGACCCTGATCGTCTGGTCGCCGCCATAGCCGTTGGTGTGCTGGACCGGCGTCCTGCCGAGGGAAGTCGTGGCGATGATTCCACGATCCATTCCCATCGTGATGAATGCCATGTCCTCTACTCCGCTCTGCTTTGCATTGTCGAAGAAATAGGAGCCCGTGATCGCGTAGACGCTCCGCACCTTCTCCGGCACCAGGTACAGGGCCGCGTCCAGCGGATACATGGCGTGGTTGCGGAGTTCTCCGATGGCGGCGGCCCGTGCGCCCGCGGCGATGACCCACTCGGAGTGTATGGCCCAGGGCAGCCCGACGTCTCCCCGCTTCAGGGACTCTCGAGCGTCCAGGATGGCCGGGTTGAATCTGAAGTTGTGGCCGACCATCATCTTCACGCCCGCCCTGTCCACTGCATCGATGATGGCGTTGCCGTCCGCCAGCGTCTCGGTGAGAGGCTTGTCGCCCAGGATGTGCTTGCCGGCTGCGGCGACCTTCCGGACCACAGCGACGCGGCGGTCGATGGCGCTGCACAGGCTGACTGCCTGGACGTCGTCCCGCGACAGCACGTCGTTGAGGTCCGGCACGAACGGCGCGCCATGCTCTTCGGCCCAACGGCGGTTGACCTGCTCGTCGGCCGCCGGTGGGTCGTCGTCGGTTACCGCGACGATCTGCACCCTGGGGTTGTCGTATAGCGCCTGGGCGTAGCTATTCTGCTGGCCGGAGAGGCTGACGATGGCGACGCCGATTTTCTCGATGGCCATCTCTAGCCCCCCTCGCCCAGTAACACGACCTCGCCGGACTCTATTGACCTACCGGCGGCCAGACAGAGCTCCAATGCCAGGCGGCCATCCTCGCCAGAAACGGGAGGGGTACGCCCTTCTGTCAGGCAGTCGACGAACGCCTGTATCTCGGCATCGAAGCCTTGCTGGATTTCAGGCTCGCCGAAAGCCAGACCGCCGTCACCGTGGGTCCAACGGCTCGAGTGCTGGGTCCCGGTGTTCAGCTCGCCGCCGGTGCCCAGGATCGTCGTAGACTCGAAGCTATTGGAACGGGGCACGTTGGCGCGACTAAGCTCGCATACGCCGATGGCCCCGCTTTCGTACCGGATGGTGAACATGAAGTAGTCGTCCATCTGGAGGTGGGCCGAGGTCACGTTGCGGGCCTGGGCGTAGACCGAGACCGGTCTCGAGCCGAGCCAGAAGTTTAAGGTGTCCGCCAGATGCACGCCGTTGGTTACGACGTTGCCGCCGGTGTCGCCCGGGCTGATGCGTTTGCCCGTCCAGTCCTGGTTCCAGAAACCGCCGCCGGTACAGAGGCGCACGTAGACGGGCGTGCCGATCTCGCCGCTGTCGATGGCGTCTCTCGCGGAGCGGCTGTAGTCGTAGAAGCGGTGCGTCTGGGCCACCATCAGCTTGACGCCGCTGGCGTTGGCGGCGTCGATGATCCGGTCGGCGTCCGCCAGGGTCGTGGCGATGGGCTTCTCGACCAGGATGTGTTTGCCGCGCGCCGCGGCCTCGCTGGCGATCTGGCCGTGGGTGTTCTCGGTGGTGCAGACGTCGACCGCATCGACGTCTGCCCAGTCCAGCAGCTCACGGTAGTCGGTGGTCCACCGCTCCGATCCGAGCTCGCCGGCAGCTTTTTGCGCCAGCTCGGGCACCAGGTCGGAGACCCCGACGACCCTTGCGCCGTCGGCCTTGAGCCAGGCGGCCACGTGCAGGCGTGATACCCCGCCTGCCCCTATCAGTGCGATGTTTGCCATCAGATGATCTCCGCCGGAACGCGGACCCGTGATCTATTGGAGCGTCATTGACGTTAGCACCGCGATGGTATGGGGGTCAAGCCGCATCGCTCTCGCCTGTAAATGACCATTCGGTTGTCGGGGCTTCTCCGAGATTCGCTGTGGTTCGACAAGCCTATCCTGAGCCCAGTCGAAGCCTGTCCCGAGTCTGTGGCGAGGGGGGGCTCACCTCGTACAGAGGCCCCGTATCCGTTCGTCCTGAGCCTGTCTAAGGACCTCCCCAACGTCAATAATCGAATGTCCCTATATCCACGATTGGAGAGCGTTTGACAGCGAGATACCCCTCCCATATAGTGCGACCGGGCTTGGAGACAGCTCCAAACACAGCCACTTTGGAGGTGATTGTATGGCCAATCAGGACGCTCTCAAGGTAGCAATCGTCGGACTCAGGCACGGCCACGTCGGCAGCATCGGCCCCGAGAAGCCGGGGCTCATACACACGTTCCGACATCTGGAAGACGCGGAGGTGGTCGCGTACTGTGAGGACACGGACACCGCTCGGCTTGACGCCGCCGACGAGCACGATCCGGGCGCCGGCGTGTACACGAGCCTGGACGACCTCATTGCGAACGAGGACTTCGACGTCGCCTGCGTCGCCATGCCGGCAAGCGAGATTCCGGCGACGGGGATCAAGCTTGCGGAGGCCGGCAAGCACTTCTTCATGGAGAAGCAGTTCGCCCGCAGGGCCACCGACCTGGCCGAGTTGGTCCGCGCGGTGAATAAGAGCGGGGTCAAGGTGCTCGTCGGCTACCCACACCGCTATCACCCGGTGGCGCAGGACATCAAGCGCCTGATAGACGAGGGCATCATGGGCAGGCCGCTGGACTGCGAGGTCAGGCTGATCACCGGCCAGGTCCGTCCCGAGAACCGTGACCCCAACAACTTCATGTACATGAATGACACCGAGGGAGGTGGCATCCTCCACATGCTCGGTGGCCACTACTTGGAGGTGATGCGCTTCCTGATGGACTGCGAGGTCAAGGCCGTCCAGGCCATGAGCGGCCGACCGGTGGGCATCATCGATCCCCCGCTGGAGGACATCGCCATCGCGGCGTTGGAGTTCGAGAACGGCGCCTACGGCAGCATCCACGCCGGGTACCTGCAGCGCGTCCGCTCTGTATACGACACGTCCCTCGTGTTCCGCGGCCTGGACGGCGAGGCCGATTGGACGCCCATCGGCGATCCGCACCTCAAGGTCAAGAGCGGCACGCCCGCCTGGGCTGGTGCGCCGGAGAAGACGTTCCAGTACGAGATCGCCGATACGAAAGTACCCATGTACGGCCCCACAGAGTGGTCCCTGGACATCATGCGCGACTTCTTCAAGGGCATTCGCGAGGATCGACAGCCCGACGTGAACGCCGATGTCGGCCTACGCGTGCTCCAGCTCATCGACGCGATATACGAATCGTCGCGCACCGGCCGGCGCGTCGAGGTCGAGTACGGGGTCTAGAAAGAATGGGTCTGGGGTTTAGGGTCTAGGGTAGGGGCGAGTGTCTGCCCTTCTGTGCTCCCTTGCGACCGCGTCGTGAGGCATGCCGAAGGGTGATGGAAGGAAGGCTCTGCGCGGCTTGCCCAAGCCGCGCAGAGGTGCTCCTGCCTTATGCTATAATCCAGGTTGGGACTGCATCATTGGGTCCCTATCCCGTCCTCGGCTGTACCGCTTGAGCTCGCGCGGCTAAGATACTTCGTGCCGTGGTGTGGCACTCAACCACAGGAGGCCAGCGTAGCCGATGCCCCTCTTCGAAGACCTGAAAGTCTTTTCCGGCAACGCCCACCCAAAGCTGGCGCGGGACATCTGCTCGTATCTCGGGATCTCCCTGGGCAACTGCGAGGTCTTCAAGTTCAGTAACGACGAGACCTTCGTCAAGTTCCTGGACAACGTCCGCGAGAAAGACGTCTTCCTGCTGCAGCCGATCTCGGCGCCGGTCAACGACCACCTGATGGAGCTCTGGATCATGATCGACGCGGCGCGGAGGGCCTCCGCGGGTCGCATCACGGTCGTGATCCCATACTACGCCTACGGCAGGACCGACAAGAAGGACCAGCCGCGCGTGGCGATCACGGCGCGGCTCGTGGCGGACTTCATCAGCACTGCGGGCGCGGACCGGGTCCTGACCATGAACCTGCACGCGGGGCAAATCCAGGGCTTCTTCAACATCCCCCTGGACGAGCTCACGGCCATCGGGCTGCTGTCGAAGCGGTACCTGAACGGCGACTTCAAAGACGTTGTGGTCGCGGCCACCGACGTCGGCGCTGCCAAGAGGGCTCGCGACATGGCAGACCTGCTGAACGCGCCCATCGCCATCATCGAAAAACAGCGGATAGGCAACAACGACCATACCGCGGCTGTTAACGTAATAGGTGATGTAGACGGCAGGAAGGTGCTTATCGTCGACGACGAGATAGACACCGGCGGGACCGTGGTGGCGGCAGTGGAGCTTCTGAAAGAGCAAGGCGCCACCGACGTCTACTGCTGCGCTGTACACCCGATACTCTCCGGGTCCGCCCACGAGCGGCTGGCAAGCAGCCCGCTGAAAGAGATACTGGTCACCGACACTCTGCCACTGCCCGTGGAGAAGCGGTTCTCCCGGCTGCACGTCGTATCCGTGGCGGAGATGCTCGGCGAGGCGATACATCGCATCCATAGCGGCCTCTCGGTTGGGGCCATGTTCGACCAGTAGAAGGGACGGCTGGAATGCTCAAGGGCATTGCAAAGCTTCTCGGCGGATCGACCGAGAAGGTCCTCAAAGAGCTCAGCTCCACGGTTGACGAGATAAACGGATTGGAGCCGGAGATCGAGCGTCTTTCGGACCACGGTCTGCGCGCCAAGACCGACGAGCTGAGGTCGGCCCTGAGGGACGGCGAGGATCTCGACGACCTTCTACCGGAGGCCTTTGCCGCTGTCAGGGAGGCGGCTAAACGGACCCTCGGCCAGCGGCACTTCGATGTCCAGCTCATCGGAGGCATCGTGCTGCACCAGGGCAAGATCGCCGAGATGCGGACCGGCGAGGGCAAGACCCTGGTCGCCACCCTGGCCGCGTACCTCAACGCGCTTTCCGGCGATGGCGTCCACGTCGTCACGGTCAACGACTACCTGGCACGTCGCGACGCCCAGTGGATGGCTGCGATCTACCATAAGCTGGGGCTGTCCGTCGGCGTGCTCCAGCACCAGTCGGCCTACCTGTACGACCCGGACGCCGAGGGCGATCCGAGCATGGAGCAGCTCACCGCGATCTCGCGGCGTGACGCCTACGAGGCCGACATAACCTACGGCACCAACAACGAGTTCGGATTCGACTACCTGAAAGACAACATGATGCTCAGCTTGGACCAGCGGGTCCAGCGCGGGCGCTCCTACGCCATCGTCGACGAGGTCGACAACATCCTGATCGACGAGGCGCGGACGCCGCTGATCATCAGTGGGCCGGCCGAGGAGTCGGGCAAGGAGTACTACAGCTTCTCCAAGCTGGTCCCCGGCCTGCAGCTCGAAGAGGACTTCACAATCGACGAGAAGCACCGGTCGGTCTCCCTCACCGTCGAGGGGATGGCCAAGCTCGAGAAGATGCTCAACGTCGACAACCTGTACGGCACCGAGAACTTCAAACAGGTCCACTTCGTCGAAAACGCGCTGAAGGCCCACGCTATCTACCAGAAGGACCGCGAGTACGTGGTCAAGGACCGCGAGGTGATCATCGTCGACGAGTTCACGGGCCGCCTGATGCCGGGCCGCCGGTACTCCGACGGGCTACACCAGGCGCTGGAGGCCAAGGAGGGCCTGAGCATCCAGCGGGAGACGGTCACCTACGCCACCATAACGCTACAGAACTACTTCAGGCTGTACACCAAGCTGGCCGGTATGACTGGTACGGCGGCCACGGAGGCCGAGGAGTTCTGGAAGATCTATAAGCTGGACGTGGTGGAAGCCCCCACCAACCTGCCTATGGTGCGGGAAGACATGAACGACCTGATCTACCGCGACCAGAATGCCAAATACGAGGCGGTCGTCGACGACATACGGGAGCGCCACGAGGCCGGTCAGCCCGTTCTGGTAGGCACCACTGACATCTCCAAGTCCGAGCTGCTCTCTGAGCTGCTCACCCGCAGGAACATCCCCCACGAGGTGTTGAACGCCAAGCAGCACGAGAGGGAGGCGCCCATAGTGGCCGAGGCCGGTCGGGCCGGCGCGGTCACGGTGGCGACTAACATGGCCGGCCGCGGGACGGACATCGTGCTGGGGGGCAACCCGGAGGCCATGGGCCTCAGCCCGGATCACTGGGAGGCCGACCACAAGAAGGTGGTAGAACTGGGCGGCCTGCATATCATCGGCACCGAGCGGCACGAGGCCAGGCGAATCGACAACCAGCTACGAGGGAGAGCCGGGCGTCAGGGCGACCCCGGCGGCTCGCGTTTCTACGTGGCGCTGGACGACGACCTGATGAAGCGCTTTGGCGGCGAGAAGATCCAGACGGTCATGGGATGGGCCGGGCTCGGCGAAGGCGACGCTATAGAGAACAAGATGATCAGCCGCTCCATAGAGGGCTCCCAGGTCAAGGTCGAGGCGTACCACTTCGACGCGCGCAAGTATCTTGTCGAGTACGACGACGTCATCAACACCCAGCGTGACGTCATCTACGGCGAGCGAGAGAAGGTGCTCGGCGGCGCCGACCTGCAGGAGAACATCCGCTCGATGATCGAGCGGGAGATCTCCGACATTGTCGCCCGCGTCACCGACGGCACTCCCCCGGAGATGTGGGACGTCGAAGCCCTGGTCGGCGAGATGGAGGCCGTGCTGCCTCTGGACGGGGACCTGGCCGACCCCGACGTCGTCGCTCAGATGGACCCCGATGAGATCGAGCGCAGGTACCTCGAGTACGCCGAGGAGGCCTATCGGGAGCGAGAGCAGGACCTGACCGAGCCGCTGGTCAGGTCCATTGAGCGCGAGGTGACGCTCAGGGTCATCGACTCACTCTGGGTGCAGCACCTCACCAATGTAGAGAGCCTGAGGCAGGGAATCGGACTCCAGGCCTACGGACAGCGCGATCCGCTCGTCAGCTACAAGCGAGAGGGCCGCGAGATGTTCCAGAGCCTGCTGGACCGCATCGGGTACGACCTCGTCCACTCCATCTACCACCTGATGCTAAGCGCCCGCATCCAGACCAGGGACGGCAAGCCCAACGGCGCTACTGCCAGGCAGGCGCGAAGCGAGAAGAGCGTCATGACCCGCGTTGTCGGCGACGGATCGTCCTCCAGGGAGCCCGTGCCTTTGGGCACCCGCAAGATCGGCCGCAACGAGTCCTGCTTCTGCGGCAGCGGCAAAAAGTACAAACGCTGCCACGGCGCCTAGCACCTTTGCCGTGAGCCCGACGTGGCGCCCAAGCCGCGGTCTGCATTTCGCGAGTCGACTGCGCTGATTGAACTGCTCCTGCTCCAATGGACTGAAGCTCTCGTCGGAGATGTCCAGGACGAGATTCGCTAGCACGTGAACAACTCCCAGATCGCCGCGGTCTTCCAGGACATTGCCGGCCTGCTCGAGATGAAAGGCGAGCAACGCTTCATCGTGGTCGCCTACCAGCGGGCCGCCCGCGCCATCGACCAGTATCCCTCCGAGATCGAGCAGGCCATCCGCGAGAGCGCGGACCTGACCGAGATTCCGGGGGTCGGAAAGGCCATCGCCGCCAAGATCGTCGAGCTGGTCACGACCGGCCAGATGAGCTATTTCGAGAGGCTCCGGGGCGAGTTCCCCGACGGCATACTCGAGGTGATGAGCGTGCCAGGCGTCGGCCCCAGGACGGCCAGGCTGGTCCACGAAGAGCTGGACATCTCCACCGTCGCCGACCTGGAGCTAGCCATCGAGTCCGGGCGGTTCGCCGAGCTTCCGAGGATGGGCCAGAAGAAGGCCGACAACATCCTCCGAGAGATACGCACCGCCCGCACCAACGACGACCGTGTTCCCATCGCCCGGGCGTTGCCCGCATCCGAGCGGGTCATCGCCGCGCTGTTGGAGCGCTGTCCCGGCATTACCAGGCTGCAGGCGGCGGGCAGTCTGCGCCGCTTTGAGGAGACCATCGGCGACATCGACCTCGTGTGTACTGCCGCCGATCCTCAGCATGTGCTCGACGCCCTGGTCGAGCTGCCCAACGTCGCAAGGGTGCTGGGCCACGGCGACACCAAGGCCGCGGTCGTGCTGAGCGAGGGCGTCCAGGTCGATCTGCGAGTGGTCGAGGACGCCAGTCTGGGCTCGCTCCTGGTATACTCCACCGGAAGCCGGCAGCACAACATAATGCTTCGTGAGCATGCGCTGAGGATGGGCCTTTCGTTGAACGAGTACGGGCTCACCGACGTGGAGAGCGGAGAGCTTGAGCCCTTCGCCGACGAGAAGGCGCTCTACGAACGCCTGGGGCTCCAGTACGTGCCACCGGAGCTGCGCCAGGGATTGGACGAGATCAAGGTCGCCGCTGCCGGGAAGATACCCGCGCTAGTCCAGGTCGCAGATCTGCGTGGAGACCTCCACGTGCACACGGACTGGAGCGACGGGCGGGACGAGATCGAGCTCATGATCGCCGGCGCCAAGGACAGAGGCTACGAGTACGTCGCCATCACCGACCACTCCTTCGGGCGCGGCATAGCCAACGGGCTGACCGAGGAGCGGCTGGAGGAGCAGGCAAAAGAGCTGCGTCGCATCGAGGCGGCCCTGGGCGGCATCCGGGTGCTCAAGGGCTCCGAGGTCGACATACGGGCCGACGGGACCCTCGACTACCCCGAGGAGGTGCTCGCGGGGCTGGACTGGGTCGTGGCGTCGGTCCACTCTGGGATGGGCCAGGCGTCGGACGTGATGACCGACCGCATCGTCCGGGCTATGCACAACACCCACGTGACCGCCATCGGCCACCTGTCGACTCGCATGATCGGCCAGCGCAGGCCCGTCGACGCCGACTACGAGACGGTCTTCCGCGCGGCCGCCGAGACCGGGACCGCCCTCGAGATCAACGCGTCGCCAGAGCGGTTGGACTTGAAGGACACCCACGCGCGACGGGCCAGAGAGCTTGGCGTGCCGCTGGTGATCGACAGCGACGCCCACATGGTTGATACCCTTACCAACCAGAGGTATGGTGTGGCTGTGGCCCGCCGCGCCTGGTGCGAGTCGAGCCACATTGTCAACACCCTGTCATTAAGAGAGTTCACGAAATTTCTCGGTCTGGAGAAGTCTGGACGGACCGGGTTCATGGCGGAGCGCGGGTAGAGTGTCCGAGGGCCGTACAGAGGCACTGACGGCCGGTCAGAAGGCCATAGATCACCTGCGTGGCGCGCTGGAAGAGGGTCGTGACTGGCCCGAGCCGCTACTGGAGGCTATGTCCATGTGGACCGCGTCCGAGGAGTCGTACTGTGGCCGGATCAACACCTACCTGATCGCGGGAGAGGCCTTCGACTGGCTACTGCTGGCGGAGCGTCTGATCGACGCGGTGGACGAGCACGTGCCGGAGGCGGAGAAGGAAGACCTGCTCTTTCCGGGCCGCTTCCCTGCCTACTTCGACGCCTCGCGCATCGGCGGGCTGCTCGGCGTCGACAGGTACCGCGGGTACCTGAACTACTACTATGGCGTCATGGTGGAGGAGGCCCTGCAGCTCGCCGCGGAGTTGGAGTTGCAGAAGCGGGACGCCAGCAACGGCGTGACCTACCACGACGACTACTCGGAAGACGCCTTTCGGAGGGTGTACAGGGCGCCCAGAAGCGAGATGCTGAAAGCGTTCCGGAAGGAGAAAGGCTCGACCAACCGGCGGTCCATGGGGCTCAGCGAGTCGAAGGAGTTCACCTACTGGCTGTTCAAGCGCAGGCTGGAGGTCTCGGACAAGCCGAAGATCGCCAGCGACACCAAGAAGGGCCTTGACCAGCTACGCCGCATGGGCGAGGCATCGCGGCGCCACTCCCGCAGCGTCGGCCCGCCGCTGGACGCCGTCCGCGCCACCTCCCCAATCCCCGCCGGCCGCTGACCCGCGGAGAGGCGCATCCCGAGGTTACTCTCGACGGCTGACCCTGTTTTGTGTCCTCATAGAAAATCGCCAGCGTCATCGGCTCGTCGTAGCAGAATATGCCTCGCTGTCACGAGCGCCTCATGTCCTATACAGCTGCTGGCGCGGATCGCTGGCCGAGGGATCCAGGAAGGGCATCATGAACCTGGATGAACTGATCGATCAACTTTGGTGGATCACGTTCTACAAAAATAGGCTGCCCTGGCGTCTCGAGACCGGCGGCAGGTCGGCTGCTAGCCTAGGTGGGTCAGCGTCTCCTGGACGCGGGCGCGGCGGTCCTCCATCCCTTTCAGGCGCTCTCGTTCTCGCTCCACCACGTCCTCGGGGGCCCGGGACAGGAATTGTTCGTCCCGTAAGCGCGCGGCCAGACGCTGTCGGTTGCTGTCGATCTGCTCGAGCTCGCCGGACAGCCGGGCTCTCTCCTGTTCTAGGTCGACTAGCCCCTCCAGCGGCACGGTCGCGGTACCGCTGCCCAGCACCAGCGACACCTGCTGGCCCGCGTCCGACGGTCTGCCCGGTGAGCCGTCGGACAGCAGCGTCAGGGGGTCTATCCCCGCCAGCGTCTTGATGGCGTCGGCCTCGGCCTCGATCACGCCACGGACCTCCGGCGCGTCGACCACCGCCTCGACGCTCTCGTTGGGCTTGATGCGGAACTCGGCGCGCAGGTTGCGCACCGCCCGCACCATCTCGATGACGGCCTGCATGTCCGACTCCGCGGCGTCGTCGAGCAGGTCGGGGTCGGACGTCGGGTACGAGGCTACGATCAGCGAGTCGGGGCGCCCC
>CAZENU010000020.1:19942-36663 GCA_964513735.1 uncultured Dehalococcoidia bacterium | reverse complement strand
TCGCCTTCGCCGGGCGACGCTGCGAATAGACGGCTTCGTCTCGGTCAACGCGCCCTACGCAGGGGGTGAGCTCACGACGAGACCACTGACCTTCGAGGGCGGCGAGCTGGTGATCAACTACGCAACGTCGGTAGCGGGCAGCATCCGGGTAGAGGTGCAGGGGGCCGACGGCAAGGCCATCGACGGCCACCTGCTTCCGCAGAGCGCCGACATATTCGGCGACGAGATCGAGCGCGTCGTGGCCTGGGACAGCGGCACCGACGTCAGCGCCCTGTCGGGCAGGCCGGTCCGCCTCCGATTCACGATGAAGGACGCCGACCTCTACTCCATCCGCTTCCGCTAGCAGGACCGAGCTGGCCGCCACAGGGGGTCCGTCGTTACGGCCGGCCGCAGGACGAGCGTGTCTGCCCGCGCGGGGAGGGCGGTCCCCCGACAGGTCGGGGGGAGGTGGCAACGAACCCGGCGTGTGGGGCGCTGCTGACGCAGACCGGCGCCGACGACCTGTCCCGCCGCACGATAGGCGTGTGGGTGGCTCGGGCTACCCGGCCACCGCCTGAGGTGCCTCGCCGCGCCATACCCGCTGCATATTCGCGTATGCGAACCGCGCCCGGCGCGACCAAGTGTCCCACGTGATCCCCGCGATGTGCGGCGTCAGCACCACGTTGTCCATGGCCAGCAGGGGGTTGGCCGGGTCGATAGGCTCCTGCTCGAACACGTCCAGCCCCGCGCCCGCGATCCTGCCTGCCTGCAATCCCTCAATCAGGGCGGCCTCGTCCACGACAGGCCCTCGGGCCGTGTTTATCAACAGCGCCGTCGGCTTCATCGTCGCGATGCGCTCCCGGTTGACCAGGTGGCGCGTCTCGGCAGTCAGCGGTGTGTGCAGGCTGACGACGTCCGAGGTGCGGAACAGCTCGTCAAGTCCCACCCTGGTAACGTTCAGCTCTTTCTCGCGCTCCTCGTCTAGCGGGTACACGTCGTGGTACTGGACCAGGGCGTCGAAGGCCTGCACCCTGCGGGCGACCTGCCTGCCGATGTTGCCGATGCCCACCAGGCCCACGAGCTTGCCCGCCATCTCGTATGTGTTCAGCCTGCCCACCGACCTGTTCCAGCTTCCGTCCCTGACGGATCGCTCTCCCAGCGCCAGCTTTTTGTTGAGGGCCAGCATGAGCATCAGCGTGTGGTCGGACACGGCCCAGGAGTTGGCGCCGCCGTTGTTGGCACAGGGGATGCCCAGCTCAGACATCAGCTCCAGGTTCATCTCGTCGTACCCGGCCGCCATCATCTGGACCAGCTTCGCCTTACCGGCTGCCCGAAGCACGTCGTCGTGCACCGGCGTCCCGAAGTGCAGTATGAAGTCGGCCTCGGCGATGGCCGATTTCTGCTCGCCCTCCGACAGCCCGCCATCCAGGAGGCTGGTCGTGAAACCGTCAGGGTTGTGGGACAGCACGACGTCCACGATCTTCTCAGGCAACCGCTGCAAGAAAACGACTCTGGCCTCCGCCATTTACGCCTCCGTCTGGCCGGGCCTGGCCGCGAGCGCCTAGCCTTTTGGGTAGTACCGCCGCTGGATCATCGACTTGAGCTTGTCGACGGTAAAGTCGGGGTCCTGGCAGACATCGATCATCTCTAGCTCTTCGCCTTCGATCCGCTTCACCGCGGCCGAGACCTCCGAGGCGATCTCCCTGGGGATGCTGGTGACCCCGTGCTGGTCGCCCAGGACCAGGTCTCCGGGGTTCACGGTGAGGCCGCCCACTGTGACCGGCACGTTGGCGTCTACCAGATGGACGTACGCGTGCGAGACCAACGCCTGGCTAGCGAAGGCCCTGAAGTTCAGCGCCCGCATCTCGTCCAGGTCACGGACGCCGCCGTCGGTCACTGTCCCCACGCAGCCCAGGGCGCGGTGGACGTTGCTCTGGACCTCGCCCCAGAACGACCCCACCGGATTGGGCGAGTCCAGGTCGTGAAGGACGATCACCCTGGGCTCGGGGACCTTGAGTATCTCGTCGACCCAGTCGAGCCGGGACACCTGCATGCGGTCCGTGGCTGGCCTGTTGGCCTCAATCACGCCGGTAACCGCATATCCGATCATCCCGCCCAACTCCGGGAACATGCACTTCACATCGGGTAACATGAAACCCTCGTTGCGCGGCCGCAGATCGAAAGTCTCAATGGCGTTGGCGACTGCGCAAGATTGCAGCCCGCCCAACTCGTCAAGCTGCTCCCTCGTAAGCTCTGTCATTGGATTGCCTCCCTGGTCGCTGTTTAGAGCCTCTAACGGAACTCACCGCAGAGCCCGCCGAGAACGCAGAGGTAGGGACCTTTCAAAGTTGATTTCTCGGCGACCTCTGCGCTCTCTGTGGTCATGCTAGGCGGTCTTAGTCCTCGACGATCTCTATCGTGCTTCTGATCTCCGTCACCGCGCCGATCGTGGCGCCCACGGAGCAGTACCTGGTCTCGGATAGGTGTATCGCTCTCTCCACCGACGGCATCTTGAGGCCCCGGCCACGGCCCACGTAATGCAGGTCGACCTTCTCCCAGGTCCAGGGAGGGTCCGGGTTCTGGGCGCCGGTGATCCGGATGTCGATCCCGGTCACCTCCTGCCTCTGCTTGCGCAGGATGCCCACGGCGTCGATGCCGCTGCACGCCGCCAGGCTGGTCAGCAGTAGCTCCCCCGGCTTGAAGCCGTCGAAGGCGTCGCCATTGGCGGCCGGAGCGTCCACCGTTACATGGTGGCCATAGGCGTCCTTGGCGGAGAATTTCAGTCCGCCCTCCCAGCTCAGATCGACCGTCGTCGTCGGCCTGTCGCCCATCGCCGTCTCCGCTCGAGGACATGCCCCTCCGTGGCCCGGGTCGCCATTTTGGCAGAACGCATGTTAAGCCGCGGCCCTTTACCCAGTCAACCCGGATCGGAGGGTGTGGCGAGTGGCTCTCTGGGGCTTCGCGTCCGACTTGACGGTGTCCCACTCCCAGGTATAATTCAACGTGCTTCCGACGAGACTCTCCAGGGTCCCGGGCGTATCTCTACAGGGTCCCGGGCGCCCGCATACCATGACAGAGAAAGGATGAGCTATGGCTGAAAAAGACGTTGGATTCGTTGGACTGGGCATCATGGGCAGGCCGATGGCGAGGAACCTGATCAAAGCGGGTTACTCGCTCACGGTCTATGACGTCGTCGCCACCTCGATGGAGGAGCTGGCGACGGACGGCGCCGCGGTGGCCTCGTCGGCCAGAGAGGTCGGCGAGAAGACCCCGGTGGTCATCACGATGGTGCCGGACTCGGCGGACTCCGAGGCCGCCATCCTCGGCCCGGGCGGTGTGCTGGAAGGCGCCTCCGCCGGCTCGACGGTCATCGACATGAGCTCCATTGCGCCGGGCACGTCGCAGAAGATCGGCGCGGCCTGCGAGGCAGTTGGCGTGTCCTTCCTGGATGCGCCGGTCAGCGGCGGTGAACCCAAGGCCATCGACGGCACGCTGGCCATCATGGTGGGCGGCAAGAAGGACGTGTTCGACAGGTACACGGACCTGCTCGCCGTCACGGGCGCCAGCATCGTCCTGTGCGGCGACTACGGTGCCGGCAACACGACCAAGCTCGCCAATCAGATAGTAGTGGCCGCCAACATTGAGGCAGTGGCCGAGGCGCTCACCCTTGCCCGCAAGGCCGGGCTCGACCCCGCCGTCGTCTACGATGCCATCAAGGGCGGCCTGGCCGGCAGTGCCGTCCTTGACGCCAAGGCGCCGATGATGATCGCTGGCGACTTCAATCCGGGGTTCCGCATCCGACTACACCAGAAAGACCTGCACAACGCGCTGCTCACCGGCAAGGAGCTGGGAGTGCCGCTGCCGGTCACCAGCCTGATTCAGCAGATGTTCGGCGCCCTCATGAACAACGGCAAGGCCGACCTGGACCACTCGGCCATCGCCAACTTCATCGAGGGCATGGCCGGGATCGCCATCAGCGGAAAGTAGAAGCCCCGACACGACCGTAGAGCACGCGGAGGTCTTCGTCAGCTCTCACTTCTCTGCGTGCTCCGCGCCCTCTGAGGTGAACCCATGACCGAGATACGCGACCGCTGGCTAACCCCAGGTCCTCAGCCCAACGGCCTGCAGGCGGTCCCGGACGGGCTGTGGGTCATCGACCAGACCGATAACCATCTCTACAAGCTCAGCTACGCCGATGGCTCCGTCATTTCCCGTGTGCCCACCGAGGGCAACCACTCCAGCGGCGTCACCCATGACGGAGAGAGCGCTTGGGTGGCGTCGACCTTCGGCTGCGTCCTCCTCAAGCTGGAGGACGACGGTACCACCGCTGCGAGCTACGAGACGCCCGGAGTAGGCGTGATCGAGACCGAAGACGCCGAGTGGATCCGAGCCACCGGCGCCCACGGCATGCACTGGGTGGACCCCGAGAACATGTGGGTCGCCGTCCCGCCCGCCCAGAAGCTCTTTCTCGTCGACCCTGCCACGATGCGCGTTAAGCACTCGGTCCCGGCGCCGGGAAGGCGGCCTCACGGAGTCTTCGTCCACCAGGGCCAGCTCTGGTGCGCTGAGACGGAGCAGAAGCGTATCTGCCGGCTCGACTCTGAGACCGGGGACGTCATCGCCAAGATCGACGTCCCTGACCCGGAAGTACACGGCATGACCTTCTACGACGGCGACGTCTGGTTCTGCTGCGCCAACACCCGCCGAGTCTGCACGTTCCCGATGCCGTCCTAGATGCTCTCTGCGGCCCGCGAATGGCCTCGCCGACAGCGGGGACCCGCGCCGTTCGTATTTTCACTGTTGACACCCGTTCTCCGGCCGGGTCAAAGAGGTCATCGTCGATGGCACGATCGGAGTCGAGCCGGGCCTTCCGCGCCGGTGGTTCAGGTGGTATGTGCCCCACGCCATCGGGCATCACCTGCTCCACGTCGTGGCAGAGGGTCAAGAACGCCAAGGCCGACCGGCCGCCGTGCTCGCGCCACGACACCGGTCCGGCGCTCTCTGACGAAGCGGACGGTTACCAGGACAGGCCCATCGCCTTCGTCAGAAACTGCATGAACGGGGTGGCCGCCCTGCACGTGTCCGCGAACCGGTCCGTGAAGTCGGCTGCGCAGACCTCCTCCTCGTCCAGGTACGCCGAGGCGATGAAGTCCTTGCGCTTCAGGTCGTCGATGAGTGGGTGCTCCGGGTCGTAGCCCCTGGGCGGCCGCTTCAGAGAGTCGCCGCCTTGCTCGTATCGCGCCGATAAGCCGGCGTCGCCTGCCGTCCGGCGCCATCCGTCGGGGTCCGCCACAATCGCGTCCCGGATATTCTTCAGCGCCGTTGCGCCGGGATGCCATAGCCCGACGCCGGCGAACGACTCCGCGGGCGCCAGGTGCAGGTAGAATCCCGGGGCCGCCACCTCCTTCGCTCGCTCGTGGCTGAAGTGCGCCGCCGCCATTGTCTTGTACGGGCTCTTGTCCTTGGCGAAGCGCACGTCGCGATAGATGCGAAACATCGAGCCGCCGGTCGGCCGCGGATCGGCGGCGAAGTGGCTGCTGATCGTCCTCAGCGGCTCCGCGAAGTCGGCCACGAACTCGAGCATCGGGTCTCGCACCACCGACTCGTACCTGCTCTTGTTGGCCTTGAACCACTCCCGGTTGTTGTTCAGCGCCAGGTCTCCCAGAAACTCGAAGAGCTCACGGTTGAAATGCGCCTTGTTTCTTCCCATGCCGGTCCTCCGTTGAGGTTTGTAGTAACGGCCGCGGGGACCGCCGGGAACTATACTAGAACTCTAGTGCGGGAAGTAGCGACCTTAGGGGTTGATAGTCGGTCGAACGGTACGCACATTGAACTTGGGTAGCAAGATGAAACAGGAGCGTCGCCTGGCAACACAGCTAGAAAAAGCAGATGTGCTCGGGAGGCGCCGCGACATCGATGTCTAGCCCACTCGTTCCAAATACTCAGCGGCTTGATCCCAATTGCTGCTGGCAGAAGAGCTCAACTCTTTGAAGAGAAAATCGTAGGAGGCAAGCCTCCCAACCGCTGCGCGCTGAGCGATGCCCGTTAATACGCCATAGGCGACTGATAGTCGTCGACTGGACTCCGCGAGCGCTCTTGCCGTCTTATCAACGTATGCTCGCACATCCGGCCTAGCGGCCACGGCGTCCTTGAAGATGTGATAGAAGAGGGCTTGGTTGGCGTCCCGCGCACGGTCCACGGCATTGCCGTCGAGGATATTGTCTTCCAGCGTGTCGGCCAGGACGTGGCGCAGTGCGTCGGCCCCGACTGCATCCTTGTTGTGGTCGGGATCGTACTTCTCGCGCAGCCGGCGATATGACGAAGCAATTGCCTCTTGGTCAGCCGTCGCCTGCACCTGAAGGACTTCGTACAGGTCCGGGCCCCACTAACTGGGATCACGGATAGCATTTATGTCAGAGGGTTTTACCATATAAAACCTCCGCGTGGTCCGCGGTTATTCCGAGGTACCGCTAGAGCCGTGGCAGGACGAACTCCTCAATGGCCACCGCCAGCCCGTCCTCCTCCGCCGTCGGCGCGACGAAGTCGGCCAGCGACTTCAACTCCTCGGGAGAGTCTCCCATGGCGATCCGCAACGAAGATGCGTTTAGTAGCGGAACGTCGTTATAGCCGTCGCCTGCCGCGATCATCTGATCGGTCCCCACGCCGACGAGGCCCGCCAGCTTACGCGCCGCCACCGCCTTGTTTATCCCGACCGCGGTGAAGTCGACGGCCCACCGGCCGTTGTAGGGTAGGAATACCTTCACCGCGTCCAGGACCGCGACGGCGGCGTACTCCACGACGAGCTCGTCGGCTGCCCGCTCGCTCAGGTCCAGCGCCGATACGCGGTTCAGACTGCGGCCCTCAGCCTCCGCCGCGCTGGTCACCGTCTCGGCGTCGTCCGTGGCGATGAACTCTATGCCCGGCCGGTCCAGTCTGTCCAGAAGCTCCACGGTGGTCCCCGCCGGTAGCGGCGCGCTCCACAGGCACCTGCCGTCCGACGGCTCGATGATCATGGCGCCGTTGTCGGAGATCTGCGGCGCACTGAGGCCGAGCTCGCCGGCGAACCTCAGCACGTCGTGCCGCTCCCGGCCGGTGGCGATGCTGGTGTGGACCAGCGCCGATACGGACCGCACCGCGTCGGCAACCCTGGGAGTGATCCGCTCGCCCTTTGTCAGCAGGGTGCCGTCTAGGTCAAGCAGGAGGATCCTGTATTCTCGGCCGCTCATCCGCCGATACTACGGCAGTGGCCACGGAGAAGACAACTTGTCCCGACACTCGAGATGGCGTCCCTCAGGTTATCCTATCGGGTATAATTCGCGTTAACTTTTCGCATACGAATCCAGGGAGGATGGACATGACCGACTTCACGGCTTACTTCAACGGCGAGTGGGTGCCTTACAACGAGGTCAAGATCGATCCCATGGACCGCGGATTCCTGGTGGGCGACGTCGTCTTCGACGTGGCACGGACCTTCAACGGCAAGAGCTTCCGTATGAAGGAGCACGTCGACCGGCTGTACCGCTCGCTGAAACACCTACGCATGGACTCCGGGCTGTCTGTCGAAGAGATGTTGGACATCAGCGAGGAGGTCATCCAGCGTAACGAGCATCTGCGTGGCGAAGGCGGCGACTTCACTGTCAGCCAGTTCGTGACGCGGGGCAAGGGAAAGGCGTATGACGGGGGGCCTCCAACGGTCTGTGTGCGGGCATCCGACGTCTACTTCGCAGGGTACGCGGACAAGTACGAGACCGGCATGCACGGCGTCGTCACCCGCACTCGGAGCTACTCGCCCGAGTCACTCGACCCCAAGGTCAAGCACTACAGCCGGATGAACTTCGCCCTCGCGGAGCTTGAAGCCAACGACGTCGACCCGGGCGCCTGGGCGATCCTGACCGACAACGAGGGCAACCTCACTGAGGGCATCGGCCAAAACGTCTTGATGGTGACCGACGGCGTCATCCGCTCGCCCACCGACCGTGCGATCCTCCAGGGCGTATCACGCGGCATGGTGTTCGACCTGGCGAGACAGCTCGAAATCCCGGTCGTCGAGGAAGACCTGCAGCCGTACGACCTGTACAACGCCGACGAGGCGTTCTTCACGAGCACGAGTCCGTGCGTGATGCCTCTGACGGTCGCGGACCATCGCGAGATCGGCGACGGCAAACCGGGTCCGATCACCCGGCAGCTCCTGGCCGCGTGGAGCGAGGCGGTAGGCGTCGACGTCGTCGACCAGGCGGTCCAGCAGGTCGCCACGTAGACGCATGGCCAGACCGCCTTTGAGCCGCGATGGCGCGTAGACTACCCGCGCTGGCGCCCTGGTCAAAGCTCGCCGTACGGGCCGCGCTGGGCGACGCCAGCTTCCGGTACCTGCTGCTCGATAACACGTTTGGCATGCTGGGCTTCCAGGTGCGCATCATGGCCCAGGCCTGGCTGGTGCTCAGGATGACCGACTCCGACGTCTGGGTCGGCCTGGCCAACGGCCTGCCTGCCATACCGGTGGCCATACTCGTGCTGTTCGGAGGTGTCCTGGCGGACCGCACCGACCGCCGCATGCTCCTGGTGTGGACCAGGGTTATCTTCGCGGCCTTCGGCCTAATTACAGCGGCTCTGGTCTCGGCCAACGCGATCGAGCTATGGCATGTCGTCACGCTCGGTTTCGCCATCGCGGCGGCCAGCGCGTTTGGCGTAACCGCCAGCCAGACGCTGATCGTCGACATCGTCGGCCGGGAGCAGCTCTTCGGCGCCAACGCCATGTTCGGGGTTACCATGAACCTGGCGACCTTCGTCGGGCCGGCGATCGGGGGCGTCTTGATCGCGCGGCTGGGGGTCGAGGCTGGGTTCTACTTCGCGGCGGCAGTCCTGGTGGTCGCCGCCGGCTCCGCGTCGCTCATTCGGGTGGCCGGACCGGCGCCGCGTTCCCAGAAAACCTCCGTCATGTACGATCTCCGGGAGGGTCTGAGCTACGTGATGGCCACTCCGGTGCTCCGCTGGCTACTGCTTCTCGGCCTTCTGCTCGTCTTCGGTGGCATGTACATCCCGCTGATGCCGCGATACGCTCGCGACGTTCTAGACGCGGGCGTGCAGGGCTACGGCACTCTGCTGGCGGCGATGGGACTGGGCGGCCTGGTCGGCTCGGCTTCTCTTATCGCGGCCGGAAACGTCAGGTCGCTGGGGCTGGTGCTCGCCGGCGTCGCGGTCCTCTTTTTGTTGTTGATGATCATCTTCGCCTTCTCGACGTCGCTGCCGCTATCTTCGGCGGTCTCCTTCGGTTTCGGCTTCCTCATCGTCTGGTGGTCGAACTCTCTGCGGACCGCTTTCCAGATCACGGCGGCCGATGAGATGCGGGGCAGGGTGATGGGCCTGTTCTCGCTGAACATGCAGATGCTGACACTGGCGTGGCTGGTCGGCGGGGCCAGCTCTCAACTCATCGGGCCCAGGGCAACCATGGTCTCTGGCATGGTCGTCACGGCCTTTTTCTACGTCTTGGCCTACGTCCGCTCTCCCGACCTGAGGCGCCTCGGCCACTCCGATGCTTTGGCCGCGCTCGCAGGTCCGACGCCGTCGGCACCCGAAGCGAGTGGACGGTGACCTCTCCTGGGCAATCCCTCCCGTACGCTCCCGCGTACACTACTACGTAGACCCGGATAGCCTATCTCCTTTCTGAGAGCGGCAAAGCTTGGCCCGAGTGCCTGACCTCAGACTAGACTAGAATTACTCCCATGCAGCTCGCCAGCAAGATCGACCCGCTGGGAAGCGGCCGGCGGTTCGACCGGCTTGACTTCGTTGTGATCGTTGCCATCGTCGCTGTGGCCCTGCTGCTGCGGCTTTACGGCCTTGACTGGGACCGCGGCTACTCCTACACGCCGCACCCGGACGAGCGGGCGATCCTCTCCCACGTCTACGAGCTGTCGCTGCCGTCTGCCATCAATGTCCTCGACCTGCTCGACGCCGAGGAAAGCCCCTGGAACCCCGGCTGGTTCCCATACGGCAGCTTCCCCCTGTACCTGCTCTGGACCGTCGCGGCCGTCTACGAGACGGTGCCCGGCTTAACGCTGGACGACCTGCGCGTCACGGGCCGGGCGGTCTCCGCGCTGGCGGACGTCGGTGCAGTCGTGCTCGTCTACCTGCTTGCCCGGCGGATGTACGGCCGCCGGGAGGCCATCCTGGCCTCGGCCCTCGTGACCCTCGCCGTGATCCACATCCAGCTCAGCCACTTCTTTGCCGTAGACACCATCCTCACCCTGTTCGCCGTGGCCGGCCTCTACTTTATGCTTCGGGTCGCCGACGACGGGCGGCCCCGGGACTCCGTGCTGGCGGGCGCCTTCATCGGCCTCGGGCTCGCTACCAAGATCAGCCTGGTCCCAATCTACATGGCGCTTATGGCGGCCCACGTGCTGTTCGTCATATCGGCCCTCCGGTTGATCGGAGGGCGCGCCGTAGCCGTTGACCAGGTCATGGGCGCGGCGGCGGGCCGTTTTGCGGCGGGGATGATCGCGTCGTTGGCGGTGCTTTTCGTCGCGCAGCCGTATATGTTCCTAGACTGGTCGCAGTTCTTCTCGGACGCTGTGGAGCAGTCCGAGATGGTGCGGCGCATCTGGGACTACCCCTATACCCGCCAGTACATCGACACTACTCCGTACTGGTACCAGGTCCGCCAGCTTGCGACGTGGGGCCTTGGCTGGCCGCTGGGCCTGCTGGCCTGGACGGGCCTGTTATACGCCGCGCTGCGTGGCATGCGGCCCCGGCACGGCGTTGGCTACCTGGCGGCCGGCGTGATCGTGCCGGCCGCGATACTGATCTACTCCCTCAGCCTGCCCGCCATCGCGTTGGCCACCGGGATCAGCTTCCTTGCCCTGGTCGGGACGTTGCCATTCCGGTCGCCGGACTCCAGGCCGGCCGTCGTGATACTGGCCTGGGTTGTCCCATACCTGCTGACCATCGGGGCGTTCGACGTAAAGTTTCTCAGATACATGCTCCCGATCACACCGTTCCTGGTGCTGTTCGGGTCGAGGATGCTGGTCGCGGCCCTGGACCGCTTCGGCCGGACGCTGCCCCCGGCCCGCATCGCCATCGCCGCCGCGGCGGCAGTGGTCCTAGTGGGTACAGGCTTCTATGCGGTCTCGTACACGGCCGTGTACCGCAACGACCATCCCGGCGTTCAGCTTTCGCGGTGGCTGAACGACAACGCGCCGCCCGGCTCCGTCGTGCTCATGGAGCACTGGGAAGAGGGGCTGCCCGATGTCGGCCGCTTCGAGTTCCGAAGGCTGCCACTGTACGAGGCGGACTCAGTCGACAAGCTGCGCGCCCTGTCCAAGGACCTGTCCGAGGCCAGCTATCTGGTCTTCTACAGCAATCGGCTGTACGGGACGATCCCCAGACTGCCGGAACGTTACCCGGTCACCTCCGAGTACTACCGTCTGCTGTTCGACGGCGGGCTGGGCTACGATCTCGCCGAGGCCATGTCCTCCTACCCCAGACTGGCCGGCGTGAGCTTCGTCAACGATGCGTTTGCCAGGACGGACCTGGCGACGCCGGCGGCGCTCGAGTCGGCCCGGTCGGCGACCGTGACACTAGACCTGGGCTGGGCCGACGAGAGCTTCTCAGTGTACGACCACCCTCTGGGACTGGTCTTCGCCAATGTCGGCCGCCTCGACGCCGAGGCCATCGAGCAGGCCATCGCGACATCGGTCGCCCCCGAGGCCTCCGACCGCGGCCTCGTCGATCGCCGCCCACTGGGACTGCTGCTATCGCCCGAAGAGGCGCGAGACCAGCGCGAAGGCGGGACCTGGACCGACATCGTCCGGGCCGGGAGCTGGACCAACGCCGTACCCACGCTGGCCTGGCTCCTCATGTTCGAGGGCGTCGCGCTTCTGATGCTGCCCGCCGCGATTCTGCTGTTCAGGCCGCTTTCCGACTGCGGGTACCTGTTCGCCAAGCCCCTGGGGATACTCGCCGTCAGCCTTGTGGCGTGGCTGCTGGCGAGCCTGCGCTGGATGCCCTTCACCAGGGGCTCCGTCGGCGTCGCCCTGCTGCTGGTCGCGCTGGTCTCGGTCGCGGTCCTGGCGGCCCGGCATAGAGAGATCGTCGCCGCGGTCCGCGAGCGGTGGCGGATATTTCTGATCGGCGAAGCTGTATTCATCGCGGCATACCTGGCGTTCGTGCTCATGAGGATGGCTAACCCCGACCTGTGGCACTCTCACCTCGGCGGCGAGAAGCCCATGGACATGGCGTACCTGAACGCCGTGCTCAGGTCGAGCTACATGCCGCCTTACGACCCCTGGTTCGGCGGCGGCTACCTGAACTACTACTACATGGGCCAATTCATGGTGGCGACCTTCATAAGGGCCACCGGCATCGACCCGACCGTGGCGTTCAACCTGGCGATCGCGCTCTTCTTCGCCCTCACCGTGAGCGGCGCCTTCAGCATCGTCTACAACCTGGCTGAGGGCACGCGTCACACCCGAGCTCGATCGGCGGCCGCCGCTGGTCGCCTGGCCGGACACGTCTCCCCGGTGATGGCTGGAATTGGCGGTGCATTTTTCGTAGCGGTCATCGGCAACCTCGACGGCGCCATACAACTCGGGCAGGGCGCGTGGCGGGTCGTCGTCCAGAACACGGCCTTCGGCTCCTTCGATTTCTGGCGCAGCAGCCGCATGATGGCCCCGGACCCGCCCGGGCATGAGATCACCGAGTTCCCGTTCTTCACGTTCCTGTTCGCGGACCTGCACGCTCACCTGATGGTCATGCCGTTCACGCTTCTGGTCCTGGGCTTGGCCATGGCGCTCGTGCTCGGGGCCCGACGCGCCTCCGGCGACGGGCTCTTTCGTTCCCGCTTTGGCGGCGTGGCGCTGCTGGCTACGCTGGGGATAGTCATCGGCGCCCTCAGGGTGATCAACGCCTGGGACTTCCCCACCTATCTGCTGATCGGCGGCGCCGCCATATTCCTGGCCGCTTTCTTCCGCAATGGCGGCCTCAGCCTGAAGGTGCTGATCGAGACCGGCGTCAAGTCCGTCGCGGTGTTCGTCGTGGGGTATGTCGTCTTCCTCCCCTATCACCTGAACTACGAGATCTTCTTCGCCAGTCTGGAGCCGACCACCAACCAAACGGTGCTCTGGCAGTTCCTGGCGATCACGGGACTTTTCGTCTTCGTGATCGGCTCCTTTGCGATAGCGGAGCTCGGGTCCATGTGGCGGCCGCGATTGCGGCTCGTCCGGAGATGGGTGGCCGACAGGATGGCAGTAGTGTCGCGGCGCCCCGACTCCCCCCTTCTGCCGCCGGCCGAGCGCCGCCGCATCAGCGTCATGCGAGCCTTGGTGTTCGGCCTAGTCGTGGCCCTCGTGGGCTTCGTCGTCTCCGTGGTTCTGTCGGGCTGGATCGGCAGTACGGTGCCGTTCGTTCTTGTTCTGGAGCTGATGCTGCTCGCCATCGGGGTCCGGTATCTCGGCTCGACTTTGGCCGATGCCCCCCACCTCACCTTCGCCCTTCTGATGGCCAGCACGGCCCTGGCCCTGGTAATCGGCCTGGACGCCTACCGGGTCGAGGGCGACATCGACCGCATGAACAGCGTGTTCAAGTTCTACCTCCAGGTGTGGGTGCTGCTGGCGCTGGCCTCGGCTTATCTCCTGTGGCGCCTGGCGGACGTCTTCGGCGCCTCCATCAAGCGCGCTGGTTGGGGTAAGAAACTCTGGGTGGCCGGGCTGGCGACGCTGGTCATCGGCGCCTCCGTGTATCCGGTCCTAGGCACCAGGGCCCGCAACGACGTCAGGTTCCAGGACGGCCCGCTTACACTCGACGGGATGGCGTATATGGAGCAAACCGTATACCGCGACGAGAAGGGCGAGATAGACCTGGCGGCGGACCTGGAGGGGATCAGGTGGCTGCTTCAGAACGTGGAGGGGTCGCCGATCGTCCTGGAGGCGTCTACGCCCTCTCAGTACCGCTACCGCTGGAACGGCCGGATATCCGTCTACACCGGCCTGCCCACCATCGCCGGCTGGCAATGGCACCAGGAGCAGCAGCGCTGGGACTACCAGTGGGCCATCCGCGAGCGCATTCGGGACATCGACCTCATCTACAATACAATGGACCCGGCGCAGGCTCTGTCGCTGCTGCGAAAATACAGCGTAGAATACATCTACATCGGCGAGCTTGAGCGTCTGTACTATCCTGGTGGCGGTCTCAAGAAGTTCGACAGCGAGCTCAGCCAGGACCTTCAGAGAATCGACGTCAATGGCGATGTCAGCATCTATCGGGTCTTGGACCCGGCCGAGGGCACCGAGTCCGCGGGACTGTCGCGTCGCTAGCCCGGGCGACAAGCTGCGCTCCGGTCGGAACACAGGCATTGAATTGTGCTCTGCTTGGTGTGACGATGGACTGAGCGATGGAGACCTGGCTCAACATCTCGTTATATGTCAAAATGGCCTGCGTCCCGCGGGACGTTGTGTGGGCCCCACTCTTGATCGCGGCTCTCGCGCTGTCGCTTGCCGCATGCGGCGGCGAAGGAACTGCGACAGCCACGCCCGCGGTGTCCCCGACGGTGGGCCAGGTCGCTCTGACCCCGACGCCGTCTCCGACCCCGGTGCCCTCGAGCCCAACGGCGACGACGAGACCAGAGCCGCCCAAGGCCACGGCTACGGCTACGGCCACGCCGACGCCAACCCGCACGCCGTCTCCGACGACAATGCCAACGCCCTCTGCGACCCCCACCCCTACCCAGACTCCGACCGCGACTCCTACTCCCACCCCCAATCCGACACACACGCCGACCCCTACGGCCACGCCGGTGCCGTTGAGCCTGAGCCTACTGTACCCGGCAGAGGGCGCTCGAATCGAATCGGAGGCGGTCAGGGTCGCTGGCACCGTGACCGGCGATACGACTGTAACCGTTGCTGGGGTCGCGGTTGCGGTGGCCGCGGACGGCAGCTTCTTCGGCGATGTCGTCCTCGAAGCCGGCGCCAACTCAATCGAGGTAGTCGCTACCGACGCCATCGGCGACACCACCTCACAGACCGTGACCGTCGAGTCAGTCTCCACGACGGAGCCACTGGCGCTCAGCCTCTTCTATCCGACGGACGGCCTCACCGTCTCTTCCTCCGAGCTTGTCGTCGTCGGAGGAACGAGGACTGATGCGGTCGTTGCGGTAAACGGTGTCGTCGTGGAGGTGAACGCGTTGGGGGTGTTCTCGATCGTCGTTACATTGGATGAGGACGCCACGCTCATCGAGGTCGTCGTCACGGACATCGAGAGGAATACACGTTTCGAGACGCCGGTTGTGTTCCTGGAGTCGTGATCTAGCCAGGTCCGACATGTCTTCTGAGGGAGTCTCGAAGGTAGTAAGAGTGGGGGAGCGGTCTGACGAGGTGTTTCCGATGAAGGCCAGAGTCCTTTTCTTCAGCCTGACGTTGGCAGCCGGACTCTTGCTGTCCAACCTCGGGATCATTCACGCACAGGAGCAAGCGCCCGGGGTCGGCGATGCCGCCGGATTCGTCGGCGTAGTCGAGAGCTACGACCCCGAGACCGGCATCGTAGAGATAACAGTCGACGTCGGCCAAGGACCAGAGACGGTGACCTTGGTCGTGAGCGAAGACTCCCGGCTCCTCGCCCCCGGCGACCCAACCCTGACCGATGCGTCCGACATCTTGCAGAAAGGTGCCGAGGTGACGTTCCGTGGTGTTTGGGACGGCGGGTCCTGGCAGGCGCAGTTCGGCGTGGTCAAGCCGAGCGTCGATCAGCTCCAACACCGCCCGGAGATCGGCACGGTGGTTGGCGTAGAGGACAACGAGGAAGGCGACGGTAAAGTCGTTACCATCGTGGACGCCGATGGCAAGCCCCGGTCCTTCGATATTTCGGAAGAGGAGGCTGAAAAGCTCGCCCTGGGTCACGTCCTCGTCGGCTTCAGAGGACCGGACGATCGTCGCGACCGAGACGAGGACGGGGGAGACGAAAGAGAGAGTGATCGGTCTAGACTCTCTGGATTCAGAACCGGGAGTGACCTGCAAGAGAGGCTGCACAGATTCCTCGACGACCCTTCGGCGGACGATGGGCCGGACCAACAGCATGTCTCAGGTCCCGACTTCGATCGGGAAGAGCTCGAGGAGCGTGGTCTCAGCGAGGAAGAGATAGAGGCCCTCAAAGAGGAGTTCGAGGCTCGAAGATCGGAGTTCGAGGCTAGACTTGAGCAGTCCCGGACCGAGCATGAGTCGGAGGTCATATCCAGGGTAAGAGAGGTCCTCGATCAGTTTGCCGAGCTTAAACAGGAAGTCCTGGAGAAGGCCAGAGACGAAGGCGGCGAGTTAGACTTCGAGATCCCCGAGGAGGCAAGACGAAGGATCGAAGAGGCCATTGAGAAGGCGGGCGTTGATGCCGAGCACTTCAGACAACGCGGCGAGGAGGCCAAACGCAGGTTCGACGAGGCCTTCAGCGAGGCCCGGGACCGACACGAGCAGTTTCAAGACGACCTAGATGAAGCCGTCGACAAGCGGCACTTCGCCGGGGAGATTGGCGAGGAGTTCCAGCGGCGCCGAGACGAAGGCGCCACCGAGGAAGAGCTCCGCAGAGAGTTCGAGGAGCGCTGGCGGCAACACAGAGAGCAGGAGCCCGATGGTCAGGAACCACTCGACGGCCAAGAACCGCCCGATGGTCAGGAACCACCCGACGGTAAGGAGCCACCCGATGGTCAGGCGCCATCCGACGGCCAAGAACCGCCCGATGGTCAGGAACCACCCGACGGTAAGGAGCCACCC
>CAZENU010000020.1:0-19842 GCA_964513735.1 uncultured Dehalococcoidia bacterium | reverse complement strand
GATGGTCAGGCGCCATCCGACGGCCAAGAACCGCCCGATGGTCAGGCGCCACCTGACGGTCAGGAGCCACCCGATGGTCAGGCGCCATCCGACGGCCAGGAACCACCCGATGGTCAGGCGCCACCTGACGGTCAGGCGCCACCTGACGGTCAGGCGCCACCTGACGGCCAGGAACCGCCTGACGGGCAGCAACCTCCGGGCGGACAGCCGCCACCCTAGCAGGCTGATGAAAAGGGAGTGCAGCCCCGATGCCGAATCGAGGCTATCGGAAGTGTCCCTCAGATATTACTGATACCCTTCGTGGCAGGGTTATTCGGCACCTGCGAGCCTGGTCGCCGCGGATCATGTCCGGACTGGCATGGCCTGGTATCCCGTAAACGGTAACGTGAGCCGGGGCCGCTCCCGTCCTGCTAGAATCGGGAGGCGGCAGGTAGAGGCTATGGACCCGGCCACCGACTCCGGCGTTTGCGAGCAACCTGTGCAACTCGTTCACGATCCTCTGGATGCTACGAGGCTTCGCAGGGTCGCTCCAGCCAAGGCCCGCGCGGTCGTAGGAAACTACACGAGTGAATTTCGCTACCTCTGGTTGGACCCAGCTCCAATCGAGCCAAGAACCGTTATATCCGGAATCTAACACCACGGTTGGACTACCCTCTCCGGTGCCATAGATGTGCAAGCGGTGGCCGCCTACATCCACCAGGTCACCGGGTGCCGGGAACTTCCATTTGTCCATCGCTTCGGACACGAGTTGATAGAGCGCTCCGGCAGCCACAAGACCGGTAAGAGCGCCGAGCGACGTACGTCTCCATCCCCGGAGGGTCATATGTCCTCCTCGAATCCGACCAACCGCGGCTCTTGTTCCGTCTCCCAACAGCGGGAGAAGGCTTGGACCGCCTAACATAATCGCAGAGAGCGCAGAGGTTGCCGAGAAATCAAGTTTGAAAGGTCCCTACCTCTGCGTTCTCGGCGTGCTCTGCGGTGACTTTTGTAGGGGCTCTTAGATCTTGAACCGCCGCCAGTCCCGTTCGAAGCGCTCCTTGCTCCGGGCGCCGCGGGCGCTGGGCCGCGACAGTTCCACCCGCGGCTTGTCCTCCGCCAGGAATTCCCCGCGCACCATGCCGGCCTGCGTGCCGCTGTAGGAGATGTAGCAGTGGCCGACGCCCGAAAACCGCACAGGCTCGACGCCGTTTATCGCCGCCGCGATGTTGCGCCCCACGACCTCGCCCTCCGACGACGCGAACACACCCGCTTTGGGTTTCGGGCGTCCGGTGACCATCGGCACGGCGTTGAAAGTCGCCCACCGCGTACACGTCGGGCTCAGGCGTCTCCAGCGTCTCCGGGGACACGCGGACCCAGCCCGACTCGCCGGTCAGTCCGGCGGACGCCACCACCTCGGCCGCCCGGTGTGTCGGCACCGTGACCACCAGGTCTGCGTCCATCGAGGTGCCGTCGCTGAACCTCGCCTGGCGGCCGTCGCGCGACACCTCCGTGACCGCCGAGTCCGTGTGCAGCTCGATGCCCCGCCGCTCCAGGTCCTTCCCCAGCTGGGCGCCTGCCTCCGGGCCCGCCACCGTGCAGAGGCACCGGCTCAGGTGTGTGCAGGTGTATCTTGATGTCACGCCTTACGCCACGTTGTCTGAACGCCCAGTCCATGACCATGGCCGCCTCGAAGGGCGCCGGCGGGCACTTGTAAGGTAGGCTCGATACCGCGACAACCATTCGGCCTGTGCGGAAGCTTCGCAGCTTTCTGCGCAGCCGCCGGGCGTTGTCCAGGTCGTAGAACGAGTGGGCGTTCTACGACCCGGGCACCGCGTCCCAGTCGTACGACGCCCCGAGGCCGATGACCAGGTAATCGAAATCGAGCACGCCCGCCGTCGTCGCGACGGTCCTCGACTCAACATCGATGGCGTCGACCTCCGCCTGCACGAAGCGGATGCCGCGATTGGCAAGCCGCCCCAGCGAGCGGCTCACCTTTGCGGCCCCCGCTCGCCGACGATCAGCAGCGGGAGCGACCCGCACATGTACGTCCGTCTCAGGCGGTCCACGAGGGTCACGCTGTGCTCGCTGCCCAACAGCGACAGCGCGGTCCAGGCTGCCGCGACTCCGCCGAACCCGCCTCCGATTACGACGATTCTGCGACCGCTCATCTGCGTCCTCCACCGGCCGCGTATCGGGCCGGTCAGCCGAATTATAGTCCGTTGACACATCCGGCTGGCGCCTCCTACACTACTGCCAGCACTACTGCCAGCCTAGGGCCGGGGCGACGGATTTGGACAGCAAGATCTTCGAAACGATGGACCAGGCCGTGACCGGCATCCGCGACGGGGCCACGATCATGTTCCCGGGATTCGGCCGCACCGGCTATCCGCGCAACCTCATCGCGGCGCTTCTGCGACAGGGCGCGAGGGGTCTTACCGGGATCTCCAATCGTCCCGGTAACCTGGGTGCCGTGATGGACGTGGGGCACCTTATCGAGGCCGGTCGCATAAAAAAGATGGTCTGCGCATTCACCGCCTCTCCCTACCCGTCGCGAAAGAGCAGCCTGGAGATCAAGGAAGAGGCCGGGGAGATCGTGTCCGATTTGGTGCCACAGGGTACCTTCGTCGAGCGCATCCGCGCGGCCGGGGCCGGTATCGGGGGGTTCTACACCGCTACCGGCGTGGGCACGGAGATCGCCGAGGGCAAAGAGCGCCGCATCATCGACGGCCGGGAGTACATCCTCGAGTTCCCGCTGCCGGCCGATTACGCCTTCATACGCGCCTACCGCGCCGACACGTCGGGCAACCTCCAGTTCAGGCTTTCACAGCGCAACTTTAACCCGATCATGGCGATGGCGGCAACGACGACCATCGTTGAAGTAGAGCACGAGATAGTCGGATCAGGTGCCATCGACCCCGACGCAGTCCACACCCCCGGCATTGTCGTCGACCGGCTCGTGAAGATTCCACCCCCGCCCGACGGAATCTGGGACGCCGCCACCGATGACTAACAGGATGGGGACCCATGTGGTGTGCAGCCCCGATGCTGAATCGGGGAGTGTCGGAGGTGTCGCTCAGATACGAAATTCTTTCCCCATTCCTACCAGAAACGGGTCAGGTTGCGGATATATGGGGTGTGCAGAGGGGCGGAGCCCCTTTGCCGGGAGTCTGAGGGTGTCCCTCAGACATATTCTTTCCCCATTCCTACTGGTAGCCTGGTGGGGGACAGCCCCCCGGCACGCCCTCAATCCCATCCACGCATAACAACTACCATGACACAACAAGCCACTGAAAAGACCGGCCTCTCGCGGCAGGCCAGATGCAACAGGCTCGCGATGGAGTTCCGGGATGGCTGGGTGGTCAACCTGGGCTTCGGGATGCCCACCCTGTGCTCCAACTACGATCTCAGCGACCGCACCGTTATTTTCCAGTCTGAAAACGGCGTGATCGGGTATGGCCCGCTGGCCGCCGAGGGCGACGAGGACCTGCACCTTAACAACGCCAGCGGACAGTACGTCACCATGCTCCCCGGCGCGGCGATAACCGACCAGAGCGACTCTTTTTGCCTGATCCGCGCCGGCTACATCGACGTGGTCGTCCTGGGGGCCTACGAGGTCGCTGAGAATGGCGACTTTGCCAACTGGAAGATCGCCGGCCGGAAGGGCGGAGGCATCGGCGGCGCCATGGACCTGGCGGTGGGCTCCAGGCGCGTATTCATCGTCATGGACCACACCACCCGCGATGGCCGGCCCAGGCTGCTGCCCCGCTGCTCGCTGCCCGTCACCGCGCTGGGCGTCGTCAGCCTCGTGTCCACCAACCTGGGCCTGTTCGAGGCCACCCCTGCCGGCTTCATCGTGCGGGGAATCGCCCCAGGATTCACACCCGATGAGGTCCAGGCCCAGACAGCCGCAAAGCTTATCGTTCCCGACCATCTTAAAGAGGTCCCAACCTAGTGGACGTCAAGCCCGCCCCCACGGCCATCCACGTCAGCATGCCGGTCGTCGTGACCTTCGACGACGTAACTGAAGAGATCACCCTCCCCAAGTTCAAGCCCGCTGGCCCGAGTTGACCACGCTGATCACAGGAGGCACCGGCTTCCTCGGCTCTGAGATCGCCCGATTGCTGTTCTCAGGAGGGGAGGCACGCGTCGCGCTATTCGACCTCAACCCGTCGGCTGCCCGACTCGGAGACCTGGCCGGCCGCGTCGACGTCATTCGCGGCGACCTGGCGGAGGCCAAAGATGTCGACGCGGTGGTGGCCGAGAGCAGCCCAGACATCATCTACCACCTCGGTGGAATGCTGTCCGCGCCATCGGATGCAGACCACGGCGCAGCCTTCCGTGCCAACGCGGTGGGGACCTTCAACGTGCTGGAGGCCGCGCGGCTGCACGGCGTGGCCCGGGTGCTCTACGCCAGCACCATCAACACCTACGGCTACGACCTGCCCGAAGACCGCGTCGACGAATACACCCTGCAGCGCCCCGCCATGTTCTACGGCGCCACCAAGCTTTTCGGCGAGCACATGGGCCGATTCTACCGACGCAAGTTCGGCATGGACTTCCGCGGGATACGCTACCCAGCCATCGTGGGTCCCGGCGTCAGCACGCCGGGCATCTCCCAGTACGCCTCTCGCGCCATAGAGGAGAGCGCCAGGGGCAACCCGTACACCATATTCGTCGAGCCCGGGACCAGGGTGCCAATCATCTACATCCGCGAGGCCGCCGGCGCGATGGTCAATTTGGCCGAGGCGCCTCGTGAGCGCATCGAGACCGTCGTCTACCTCCTAGCAGGGACGACGCCGGTCCCCAGCGCCCGAAACCTGGTCGACGCCATAACGGAGCATATACCCGAAGCCAGGCTCGACTTCCAGCCTGACCCAGAGATTCAGGCAGTCCACGACAGACGCCGCGCCCTGAGCTCCATCGACGACGGCAACGCCCGCCGCGAGTGGGGCTGGAAATCGGAGTACGGCCTCGGGCGCATCGTGTCCGAGATGGTCCAGGAGATCGGGCGGCGCGACGACTATTCCGTATGATCTTCGTTGCCGGACTCATGTGGTACATTCCGCGACCAGAAATCTGTCTCGCACCGTACCTGATACATCGAAACTGAACGCGAGGACGACGGACTGGAGAGTAGCTGGATTATGTCCGGTCTAATATGCTTCTCCGAGCATCCGGTGGAGGGCGGATTTACATACGCATATGGGGTTTCCGCCGCCAACATCGCCTGCAGCGGCGCGCCCGATCTCGTGGCGGCCAACGGAATAGCCACCCCCGGGACCGCCGGCAGCGGGATGTCTGGGCTCGTAGGGGCGAGAAGAGTGTCGGTCTGTACTGGTTTGAGAACGATGGCGAAGGCGATTTCACACAGCACGTCATACACACCCGTTCGGACGAGCGCCTAGAACGCCATGCCATCGCGGACATCAACGGCGACGGCCGGCCCGAGATCGTGATCGTCGATAACATGATCGGCAGCCTGCTGTGGTTTGAGTACGAAGGAGACCCCAGGGACAAGGACTCGTGGTCGCATCACTACATAAGCGACGGCGGACTGCCGGGCGCGTACGACGTTAGCGTCGCGGACTTTGACGGCGATGGCAACCTGGACGTCGCCGCCTCGAGCTGGATCTGGGGCAACCAGTTCACCTGGTTCGAGAACCGCGGCGACCGGTGGGTCAAGCACGTCATTGAGGGAAATGTCTCCGAGACGAGGACCATCCGGGCGGCAGATATTAATGGCAACGGCAGGATGGCCCTGCTGGGGACCGGCTCCGGCGCGTGGTCAGGTAATCTGGTATGAGAATCCCGGTGACCCGGCCAACAAGCCCTGGAAGAAGCACGTGATCGACGAAGCCCCCCGGCCGGTCCATGTCCACCCGGTAGACATGGATGGAGACGGGGACGTGGATGTGGTCATGGCGCTGGGTTTCCTGGTTGACGAAGAGTCGCCAAGGCTGCATCAGATCGTGTGGTATGAGAACGACGGCAGCCTGGAACGGGGTCTCTGGAAGAAGCACGTCATCTGCGAGTCATTCGCCAACGCCTTCGAGGCCTTCGCCGCCGACTGACAGATGGAGGAGGTCGCGACGGCCTGGGGTGAAGACACGGGTCGCGTAGCCGTGTTCAAGCACCATGGTGACCCGAGGGGGCGCTGGTCGCTCCAAGGCGGCCTCCTAGGATTGCGTCGCCAATCCACCGAACGACTGCCCGTGGTCGGCGCTCCGTCCCATCCTTTCCCGGCCTGCGGAAAGCTAGGATGGTGGGGCGAGCCGACGGAGCGCTCACTCCAGCTCGGCAGGCTCTCTGGCGGGCACTGGATAGAGTGCGGCGCCTCTACGGCGACGCGATGGCACCGCGCCCGTCCGGGCCGCCGTGGGATCGACGGCCAACTCCTCCAGCTTCTCTGTGTTGAACTCCACGCCGAGCCCCGGCGCGTCGCCCAGCACGATGTAGCCGTCTTCGATATGGTTGTCCACCTCGAGCACAGCCTCGCGCCCCGCGCCCACCACCTCCATCATGATGTGATTCGGCAGCACCGCCGCAAGGTGCGCCATGAAGTTGCCCGGACAGTTCATCATCGACACCGGCAGCTCGAATCCGTAGGCCATTTCGGCGACTTGCAGTGCTCCGGTGATCCCGGACGTCCTGCTGCCGACCTGCACCACGTCCACCGCCTCGTTGGCCATCAGGGCCAGGAAGTCGCCGATGTGGTTCAGGTTCTCACCGGTGGCCACCGCGGCCTTCACGCTCTGCGACACCTTCCGCAGACCCCGGTAGTCCCAGCGCCGCGCCGGCTCCTCGCACCACACCAGATCGAGCTGCTCCTCGAAGGCGCTCACGTGTCGAATCGCCTGCTTGGGCGACCAGTACTCGTTGGAGTCGACCATCAGCTCCGCCCGCTTCCCCGACGTCTCCAGCGCGTCCTTCATTACCCCGAGTCGGCGGAGGTCGCTCTCCGGGTCTAGTCCCACCTTGAGCTTGCCCCCGTGCACTCCGCCTGCGGCCATCTGCTCGTAGAACGCCCCCATCTCGGCGTCGCTCAGGGGCATGTCGATGCCGCTGGCGTAGGCGCGCACTCTCCTGGACGACGCTCCCAGCGTCTTCCATACCGGCTCGCCGTTCAGCTTGGCCTTCAGGTCCCACAGCGCGATGTCGATACTGGAGATCGCCCCGTTGGCGGCACCCTCGTTGCCGCCTTTGAACGAGGCGTCGACCATCCTCTGCCACAGCCCGCGGACGCCCCTTGGGTCCATTCCCAGGATCAGCGTCGAGAGCGACTCGATGGCCGCCTCCACTCCAGGGGAGCCGACGGCGATGCCGGTGACCCCCTCATCGGAGTCGATGAACACGGCTAGGCCGCCCGTCGTGTCGAACCCGTCCGGTGAGTTGGCGTCGCCCAGTGGCCGCGTCAGCTTGAGTACATAGGGTCTGGTCCTCACCGCCGTGATCTTCATCGGTCAGCTCCCGCCGGAGGTCAGTCTGGTTTCGGGTGGCGGAATTGTAGCAAACGGCACGGCGCATGGAGGTCGGCTTCGCCGTTGCCGACGCGTCCTGTCGATCTTCAGATTGACACGCCTTTAACCCGGCCTTAGAATGCTGAAACCCGTCCGGTCGGAGCCGATGGAGACGGCCCCGACGCGGTGCGGCTACCCTCAGACAAACTCGATTAGCTCAAGGAGGTAGGGCATGGTTACCAAGGCCTACATATTGATAGAGACGGCGGTAGGCAGGTCCCGGATCGTGTCGAGCGAGCTCCGAGGGCTGCCCGGCGTCGAGACCGTTGACTCCGTCACCGGACCGTACGACATTATCGCAGTCGTCGCCGCCGACGACCTCAACGCGGTAGGCGACCTGGTCACCAGCCGTATTCATACCATAGAAGGAATCATCCGCACGGTTACCTGCCTCTCCGTGGGCGGTGGCTAGCCGTCGGCGGGAACCCTGCCGACACATCGGACCCACCGCTCCCTTCCGTCCCGCCGAGCTCCGCGCATCGGCCGCGTGCCTTCAGGAGGCCCATTGAGGTACGAGACCGCCTTCTCCCTCGACACGTCCAGCATCAAGTTCGGCTCCGGCGTCACCCGCGAAGTCGGCTACGAGATGCGCCGCCTCGGCGCCACGCGGGTGATGGTCGTCACCGACCCTGGGATGGCCGACAGTGAAGCGGTCAGGACAGCCTCGAAGGCCATCGCCGACGAGGGCATCGACGCCGTTCTGTTCGACAGGGTTAGCGTCGAGCCCACCGACGTCTCCTTCAAGCAGGCGGCCGCCTTCGCCGTCGCCGGCGGCTTCGACAGCTACGTCGCCATAGGCGGTGGCTCCAGCATCGATACCGCCAAGGCTGCCAACCTCTACGCCACTTACCCCGCCGACTTCCTCGCCTATGTCAACGCCCCGATCGGCCGGGGACAGCCCGTCCCCGGCCCGCTCAAGCCCATTGTCGCCATCCCCACCACTACCGGCACCGGCAGCGAGACCACGGGGGTCGCCATCTTCGACTTGATCGAGATGAATGCGAAGACCGGCATATCCCATCGCGCCCTGAGGCCGGTGATCGGCCTGGTCGATCCCGACAACACGAAGACGCTGCCTCGCATGGTCACCGCCAGCAGCGGCCTCGACGTCCTGTGCCACGGCCTCGAGTCCTACACCGCGATACCCTTCAGCCGTCGGGAGGCCCCGGACGGCCCGGAGCAGCGACCCGGATATCAGGGATCGAACCCGATCAGCGACGTCTGGTCGACTCAGGCCATAACAATGGTGTCGAAGAACCTCGTCCGTGCCGTGAACGACCCCGACGACCACGAGGCGCGCAGCGAGATGCTACTGGCGGCCACTATGGCCGGGGTCGGGTTCGGCAACGCGGGCGTACACTTACCACATGGCATGTCCTACCCGGTATCCGGAATGGTGCGAGACTATCAGCCGGCGGGCTACCCAGAGAGCCACCCCATCGTTCCCCACGGCATGTCGGTCGCCCTGAACGCCCCCGCCGTCTTCCGGTTCACCGGACCTGCCAGCCCGGAGCGGCATCTCCGGGTAGCCGCGCTGATGGGCGCGGACGTATCGGGCGCGGGCCCTGAAGACGCAGGGGAGGTACTGGCCGACGCCATAATCGGCTTGATGAAGCAGATCGGCGTGCCTGACGGACTAAGTGCGGTTGGGTACGGCCCCGACGACGTGGGGGCCCTCGTCGAGGGCACTCTGCCTCAGCACAGGGTCACCAGGCTCGCCCCCAGGGCTGCCGGCCGAAGCGATCTCAGGCGGATGTTCCTGGAGTCGATGAAGCTGTGGTGAGCCTCGTCTGGTGCCGCACGGCGCACCGGTAATCGGTTGATTGTCACCCTGAGGCCTTCCCAGGTCGAAAGGTCTGGGGAGGGGTCCCTACCGGCCCCAGCCCCCGATTCGGCATCGGGGTGACATGTTCCGTCCGGTTTCGACGAACGCAAGGCCATTTGCCGGATAGCAGCCTAGAGCGTTAGCCAGCCCTTTCTGAAAGCCGTCACCACGGCGTGCGTCCGGTCCGAGGCCTGCAACTTGCCCATCGTGGCGGTGAGGTGGTTCTTGACCGTGCGCTCGGATATCCTCAGGGCGGCGCTGATGCGCTTGTTTGAGAAGCCCTCGGCTACCAGCGACAGCACCTCCAGCTCCCTGTTGGGTACCGGCTCGCAGTCCGCCGGCGCCCGCTTCCTTACCGGCCATCACCGAGTAGCCCGCCATTCCGACGCCCGCCGCACCCGTCAGCAATGCGCCGAATATCGCAAGCGACTTGGCGGCCCGATTGTCATCGGAAACTCGGGCCATGACTTCCCACCTCGTCACACCGATATACCGCCCGACGGCTGAGTTCGAGTCCAGGCAGCCATCCACGGGGCTGCGCCGCCGGTCTGTCTCATGCGGGCCAGTCTCCCATAGCCCTCGGAGGCCGACGCTGACGCTATCCCTACGCAGACTTGACAGCATCCCGACGCGCAGGGAGGTGGGTTGGGGAGCCGGACTCCTGTGTTAGACTTGTGCGGGCCGCCGAGAAGGCCTGGATCGGCGGCCGAGCGGCAACGATGAAGATCAACGAAATTAAGTCGTTCCCTGTCTGGAGCGGCTCCCGAAACCTGTTCGTCCTCAAGATCGAGACCGACGAGGGCTATTACGGCCTGGGCGAGGCCGGAGTCTCAGGCAGAGAGCTTGCGGTACAGGGCGCGGTCGCCCACTTCCGGGAGTTTCTACTGGGCAAGGACCCCCGGCGTATCGGCGCCCTGTGGCAGGAGATGTACCGCGGCCAGTATTTCGAGGGCGGACGGGTGCTCACAGGCGCGATATCCGCCATCGATATCGCGCTGCACGACCTGGTGGCCAAGAGTCTCGGCGTGCCGGTCTACCAACTCCTCGGCGGGGCCCAGCGGGATTCCGTTCCCTGCTTCGTCACGTCGGGCGCGCCGATGGGACCTGACGCCGTCGACGACGCGCTCAGGTACATTGGGCAGGGGTGGCCGGTCGTCCGCTTCGTCCCTGGTCACCCGGAAACCGGCGAAGATGGCCTTTTCGAGCCCAGGGAGTCGATCGCCCACACGGCCGAGTGGCTTACGAAGGCGAGGGAGAAGGTTGGCGCGGCGCCCGTGCTCGGCATAGACTACCACCACCGCCTCAGTGTCGCCGAAGCGGCCTCCTTCTGCCAGATGCTGCCGCCCGGCACGCTGGACTTCCTGGAGGAGCCCATACGCGACGAGACACCGGGCGCTTACCAGAGCCTGCGAACGATGACCGAGGTGCCCTTCGCAATCGGCGAGGAATTTTCCAGCAAGTGGACCTTCCTCCCCTACGTGGAGCAGGGCATCACCAACTATGCGCGGGTCGACATCTGCAACGTCGGTGGCTTCACCGAGGCGATGAAGGTGGCCGGCTGGTGCGAGGCCCACTACATAGACCTCATGCCCCACAACCCGCTGGGACCGATCAGCACCGCCGCCAACATACACCTGGCCGCTGCGGTACCTAACTACTCCTGGCTGGAGGACCGCTCGCCGGAGTTCACCTTCAGCTCCGATCTCTTCTCTGTGCAGCACGAACTGAGCGGTGTGGGCTACCCTCTGCCCACGGCTCCCGGACTTGGCGTGGAGTTCAACGAGGAGATGGCCGGCAAGCCGTTCGAGTTCTGGGAGACGCCCCGGCTGCACCGGCGCGACGGCTCATACACCAACTGGTAACCTCTGTCCGCCGGACACCATCAGCTCAACGGCCGCCGTCTGAGGTGAGCAGCGTCAGGCCCAGATCGGCATAGGGGCCGTGCATCTGGAAATAGCTGTGGTGCGAGAACGATCCCTGTTCTGGTACCGTAGGGGCGGGTTTCAAGCCCGCCCCTACCAGCGCGTTACGACGAGCAGTTACTTGAAAGCCCTTCGACTGCGCTCAGGACACGGGCTGTTGGAACATGACGCTCCAATCGTCACCCTCCTCTAAGGAAACTGGCTTGAACTACGTACCCCCCGGCAAGAGTGGCAATCAGGCGCGCGAGGTCGCCCGCGACGCCGCGCTGATGGCCGGCGAGATACTCGTCCGCCGCTTCAGCCAGGTCAAGAAGGTCTCGTTCAAGGGCCGCGGCAACATCGTCACCGACGTCGACACCGAGGTCGAGGCAGAGGTCTCAGCCTATCTGCGGCGCGAGTACCCTGACATGGGGTTCCTGGGTGAGGAGACCGCCGGCTCTCGACCGGACGACGGTTACGTCTGGATCGTCGACCCGCTGGACGGCACCCGCAACTACGCCTCCGGCATACCCTTCTACTCCGTGGTAGTCGCCCTGGCTCTGGACGGCGAGCCGATGGTCGGCGTCAACTACGACCCCAGTCGAGACGAGATGTTCGAGGCTGAGAAGGGGAAAGGCGCCTTCCTCAACGGAGAGCCCATTGAGGTATCGAAGAGGGCGGCCCTTACCGACAGCGTGCTCGGGATGGACCTGAGCTACAACAACGAGGGCGCCGTCAACGGCATGGACGTGATCCGATCCATTTGGCCAGACATGCAGACGGCGCGGATCATGGGCTCCGCGGCTCTGGGGATATCCTATGCGGCGGCGGGCAGGTCCGACCTCTACTTCCACCACCAGCTCGAGGCCTGGGACCAGGTTGCCGGACTGCTTCTGGTTCGCGAGGCCGGCGGTGTCGTGACCGATCGCAACGGGGGACACGCCGGACTTCGCAGCGACGGCATCGTCGCCTCCAACGCCGCGCTCCACGCCGAGTTCATGCGACGTACAGAGGGGATGGCCTGGCGCCGCCCGACTCACTCGTCTGTCTGATTGGGGCCTACGTCTGATTTGGGGCCTACTCGGGCCGTTCGCCCAGCGTCACCCGCCGCACGACCGTCTTGTCCCGATGATAGAGACCCGCGACGCCCGCAGGGTAGATTGTGGCGTCGACGGTGTCGCCCGGCGGGTGTTCCAGCAGGAACTTCGACAGGTCGCCGGTGTTGCTGATGGGTCGGTCGTCTAGCTGTATCAGAAGGTCGCCGTCCCGTAGCCCCGCCCGGCGGGCGGCGCTGTTGCTTCCCACCCTGTAGAGCAGCACTCCCTGGTCCACGGGAAGGTTGAACTGGCTGGCCCGGGCCGGATTCACGTTGATGGGCGACACGCCGAGATAACCTCGGGTCACGAAGCCCTTGGCGATTAGCTGCAACGCCACTTCCATCGCGTTGTTGATCCCGATGGCGAACCCGATGCCCTGCGTGACAGTGCCCTGGCCCTGGCTTTGCTGGATGATCGCCGTGTTGATCCCGATGACCTCCCCGCGGTCGTTGACCAGCGGGCCCCCGCTGTTGCCGGGGTTGATCGACGCGTCGGTCTGGATCAGATCGACAATCGTGGTCTGCGTCCTGGCGTCTGTCTCGAGAGATCGGCCAAGTGCGCTGACCACGCCCTTGCTGACGGTCGGGCCGCCGGCAAGGCCGAGCGCGTGACCGATGGCGATCACGTCTTCGCCGATCTCCACCATGGTCGAGTCCCCGAGTCTCGCGGGCTTCAGTCCGTCAGCGTCGATTCGCACGACCGCCGTGTCGGTGTTCAGGTCGCTGCCGATCAGCGTTGCCGGGAAGGTCTCGCCGTTGTCCAGGATGACGTTGATAGCCTGCGCGCCCTGCACCACGTGGTTGTTGGTCAGGATGTGGCCCTCCCGGTCCAGGATGATGCCCGTGCCCAGGCCGGTGGGCACCAGCTCATTCTCCATGCCCATCGTGAACTGACTCGTGACGATCTGCACCACCGACGGCGTAAGAGCCCGGACCACCTCCACCGTCGTTAGGACGGGATCTGCCTCGGGCGTCGCGGTGGCCGCCGGAGGGGCCGGCGAAGGCGTTGGCGGCACCACCGTCGCGGTAGCGGTATCCACAACCGTCGGGGTTGATGTTTCCGTGGAGGTCGAGTCGTTGCCGCCACACGCCGCGACAACCACGGCAATGACCGGCACCAGGAACATGAGCAGGTACGAACGGGTGGACGAGTTCAAGGAACTTCCCTCGACTTTGTGTCCGAATCCGGGAGTCGACGGGCGCCGCGCCCGCTGTTCCGCGTGCGGGCCTCGCACTCTATGAGATGCCTCGGTCGTCGATGACGGTTCGGGCCGGCCCTGTGCCGGCGCGCTACCGGTGGAGGGATGCATGGTCATCAACAAGGTACGTGGCTCCTCGTGTAGCGGCGATCCTACACGATGTCATTCTGAGCCGGAGGCGAAGAATCTGGCGTGCTGTGGCAACCTTACGGTCCGCCGGAATGGGTGGATGGGCCCGCAGTCCGCAGGCCCCGCCCCAGGCTCTTCGGGGCTCCGGGAAACACCAGGAACCCTTGAGTTGCACGTATCTGGTTTGCAACCATCAAACCCGGCCCTGCCACCGCCGTCCAGTTGGCCGCCCACGTTCGGCGGACCTGACTCTTTGTCGTCAATGTCGGTGGACGCGGCAGCGCCGGGTTCCAAGAACAAACAGCCCCCGCGATGGGGGCTGTAAAGAAAAGACCGGGACAGATCGGCTATCGGCGCTCAGGACGGCGCAGGCGGCGGCGTAGCCGGCGCAGGCTCCGGGCCTTGTCGAGCCGGCCCTGCTCGCCCTTGGACCGGAAGAAACGCCGGTTCCTCAGCTCGCGCAGGATGCCCGACCGCTGCATCGAGGTCTGAAACCGCTTCAGCAGCTGCTCGCCGTCTTCACCTTCACGCAGGGTCACAAACGACAATTCATTCTCCCAGTGCCGCCGGTGCGCGATTTTGTTTGCACACGGCAGGCTTCAAGGTCGCCGTAGTATAGCATGGCTGGCGAATCTACCTCAACGGTGCCGGCCCCTGGTAAGGCTGTCTGCAGGCTGGGCCCGAGCGTGGCTGTGGGATGAGATCGCCCGGCGCGCGACTGCCTGAGATGGTTCCCTGGTGTTAGAATGGGTGTCGGTTCCTGCCGCCCTGCTACCCCTTGGAGATCGCCTGAATGCCGCTGGAGAACATCGTAGTCCGTGGCGCCCGGGAACACAATCTCAAGAACATAGACGTCTCGATTCCCCGTAACCGGCTGGTGGTCATCACCGGCGTCTCCGGCTCCGGCAAGAGCTCCCTGGCCTTCGACACCATCTACGCCGAAGGCCAGCGTCGCTACGTCGAGTCGCTGTCGGCATACGCACGGCAGTTCCTGGGCAGGATGGACAAGCCCGACGTCGACTACATCGAAGGGCTCTCCCCCGCCATCTCCATCGACCAGAAGGGCGTGTCCCACAATCCCCGCTCCACCGTGGGCACGGTGACAGAGACCTACGACTACCTGCGCCTGCTCTTCGCCAGGGCCGGCCGGCCCCACTGCTATAACTGCGGGCGGCCCGTGCAAATGCAGACCGTCCAGCAGATCGTCGACGCGGTCCTCGCACTGTCTGAGGGCAGCAGGGTCCAGATCATGGCGCCGATGGTCAGCCGCCGCAAAGGAGAGCACAAAGAGGTCTTTGAGGAAGCCCGCACCGCCGGCTACGTGCGGGTCCGCGTGAACGGTGAGGTCCACGACATCTCCGAGACCTTCGATCTGGACAAACGTAAGTGGCATACCATCGAGGTGGTAGTCGACCGGCTGGTCGTCGGGGACAGCGCGGAGCAAGGCCGGGTCGCCGACTCGGTGGAGAGCGCCCTCAAGATTGCCGGAGGCATGGTCCTCGTCGGGGTCCAAGGCAGCGACGAGATGCTCTTTTCCGAAAAGTTCGCCTGCGTCCACTGCAACATCTCGTTGGGCGAGCTTGAGCCCCGGACCTTCAGCTTCAACAACCCGCACGGCGCTTGCTCGACCTGCACAGGACTGGGATTCCGGCTCGAGGTCGATCCGGATCTGGTCATGCCGAACAAGGAGCTCTCCCTCGGCGAAGGCGCCGTGCAGCCCTGGGCACGGGCCGGCTCCTCGACGCCGTGGTTCGCCAGCCTGCTCGAGTCGCTGGCGCGGGCCCATCGCTTCTCCAACACGGTCCCGGTGAAGAAGCTGAGTGCCAAACACCTCAAACTCATCCTGTATGGCGACGGTGGCAAGTCGATACGGATGAGGCATACCAGCCAGAAGGGTAGGGCCTTCGAGTGGAACACGCGGTTCGAGGGAGTGATCAACAACCTCGAGCGCCGTCACAAGGAGACCGAGTCGTCCTTCGTCCGAATGGAGATCGAGCGCTATATGGCGTCGCGTCCGTGCCATGACTGCGGCGGCCAGCGGCTCAAGCCGCAGGCGCTGGCTGTCAAGATAGGCGGTCTCAACATCATCGACGTCACGAGCAAGTCTATCGCCGAGGCGCTCGACTGGTCCCGAGCGATGGCATCGCCCGATGCGGGCTCCAACGGCGCCGCCGACAATGAGGACGGCCTCACCGAGCGCGAGCAGGCCATCGCCGCCCAGATCCTCAAGGAGATCGAGGCCCGGCTGCGCTTCCTCGTGGAGATCGGCCTTGACTATCTCACGCTGCAGCGCACCGCCTTGACGTTGAGTGGGGGCGAGGCCCAGCGAATACGCCTCGCGACGCAGATCGGCTCCGGGCTCATGGGGGTCCTCTACGTCTGCGATGAGCCTTCCGTAGGGCTGCACTCCGTCGACGACGCCCGCCTGATAGGCACCCTCAAGAGGCTACGGGATCTCGGTAACACGGTCATCATCGTCGAGCACGATGAGGCGATCATGAGGGCGGCGGACCACATAATCGACCTCGGGCCGGGCGCGGGCGAGCACGGCGGCCATGTCGTGGCCGCGGGACCGCCGGCCACGATCATCGATCACCCTGGTTCGATCACGGGCCAGTACCTGAGCGGCAGGCGGAAGATACCGCTGCCGGTGATCAGACGGCCCGGAAACGGCTCGGAGATCGTAATCAAGGGAGCCAGGGCCAACAACCTGAAGAGTATGGACGTGCGGCTGCCGTTGGGCAGGCTCGTCTGCATCACCGGCGTGTCGGGCTCGGGCAAGAGTACGCTGATCTACGAGGTGCTCTACAAGAAGCTCGCCCAGGAGTTCTACAGGGCCAAGGACCGCCCCGGCGAACACGACGGCATCGACGGCATTGAGGAGATCGACAAGGTCGTCAACATCGACCAGTCGCCCATCGGCCGGACCCCGCGCAGCAACCCGGCCACGTATACGGGTACGTTTACGCCCATCAGGGAGCTGTTCGCCGCCGTCCCGGAGGCCAGGATGCGTGGCTACAAGCCCGGCCGCTTCTCCTTCAACGTCAAGGGCGGGCGGTGCGAGGCCTGCTCAGGCGACGGGTACACTCAGATCGAGATGCAGTTCCTGCCCGACGTCACCGTACCCTGCGAGGTGTGCAAGGGCAAACGCTACAACAGGGAGGCCCTGGAGATACTGTTCAAGGGCAAGAGCATAGCCGACGTGCTCGACATGACCGTGACGGAAGCCAGGGAGCACTTCGCCAACATTCCCAGGGTCCGTAATAAGATGGAGACCATGTTCGAGGTCGGCCTCGGGTACATTCGGCTGGGGCAGCCGGCGACGACTCTCTCCGGCGGCGAGGCCCAGCGGGTCAAGCTGGCCACCGAGCTGTCCAAGCGCGCCACCGGCCGCACGCTGTACATCCTCGATGAGCCCACCACCGGGCTGTCCTTCGAGGACTGCTCATACCTGCTCAGGGTGCTGCACAGGCTTGTCGATGCCGGCAACAGCGTCATCCTGATCGAGCACCACCTGGATCTTATCAAGAACGCCGACTGGATCGTCGACCTGGGCCCGGGCGCCGGCGACAGTGGGGGCTACGTCATTGCGGAAGGCACCCCCGAGGACATCTCCGCCAACGACGGCTCCCACACCGGCCGGTACCTCCAGGCACACCTGGTCCCCGCGGAGCCCTTGGCCACCCCCGCCGACTGACCGGTTGCGACCGCCGGTACTTTGGGTATCATATGCAGTGCGCCGGTGCCCCCATCCAAGCCAAGACATGAAACCACACACCCAGGTCCCCCTGGACGACATCCGCGCCGCCCAGCAGCGCATTCGCGGCGCCGCAGTTCGGACGCCGCTGGTGCGGCTCAACGCCGACGCTCCGGCGGAGGTCTACCTCAAGCTGGAGAACCTCCAGCCCGTCGGCTCCTTCAAGCTTCGCGGCGCCGCCAATACCGTCCGCCAGTACACCAGAGAGCAGATAGCTCAAGGAGTGTGGACCGTCAGCGCTGGCAACATGGCCCAGGGGCTCGCCTGGATCGCCAGGGAGACCGGCGTCGCATGCACTGCGGTGGTCCCCGAGACCGCTCCCGAGACCAAGCTCGCTAGCATCCGCCGCCTGGGTGCGGACTACGTCAAGGTGCCTTTCGCCGAGTTCGAGGAGACCTTCACGACGGGCAGGCGCGACGGCCTCGAAGGGCTTCTGGTCCACCCCTTCAGCGACCCGGCTGTCATGGCCGGCAACGGCACCATCGGCCTGGAGATACTCGAGGACCTGCCCGACGTCGACGCGGTCGTGATTGCCTTCGCCGGCGGCGGCCTGGCCTGCGGAATCGCCTCGGCGGTGCGGACCCTCAAGCCCGACGTCAGGCTCTACGCCGCCGAGGTCGAGACCGGTGCGCCGCTGGCCGCGTCGTTGGCGGCAGGCAGGCAGGTGAGGGTAGACTACAGGCCCAGCTTCGTCGACGGCATCAGCGAGTCGAGGGTGGTCGACGAGATGTGGCCGCTGGCCAGCCGGCTCCTCGATGGCTCGCTGGTGGTCACCCTGGACGAGGCCGCCGCCGCCGTCAAGCTCATCGTCGAGCGTAATCGCACCGTCGCAGAGGGCGCCGGCGCCGTGTCGGTGGCGGCGGCGCTGGCGGGCAAAGCCGGCGGAGGTAAAGTGGCCTGCATCGTCTCCGGCGGTAACATCGACCCCCAGAAGCTCGCCAGCATCCTGGCCGGGCAGGTGCCGTAGCTGCATACGGGCTAGTCGGCGCCGAGTCTGCGTAGGATGTAAGTCGCAGAAGATTTGGTTGTCATTCTGGGAAGCGGAGCGACAATCCATTACCCCCCTAGATCTTGCCACACCGATGAATATTAGGTGCGGCGACGCTCACGTTCGATTCCGGCGGGAGAGTGCCCCGGACCTCTAGGCCGAATCGGACGGCCCAGTCGGGTGCGTCACGAAAGTGGATTCGCGGACCAAATGGGTGGCAGGTACGCACCGCTCTTCCGAGGACCCCCAAACGTAAAGCGCGTGCCCGCTTTCAGGGCATTTGCGCCGCGGTCTGCAACCCTCTATCTATTGAGCGGAATCGGACCGTGGCCTCAGCCTCAGCCGCAGGCGAGGCGTCGGTCGAAGATGCATGCGGTAAAAAAACAGGACCTAGTTCTTTTTGTTGACGGCTGTGATATACTCCGCCGAACGGAGGGCAAATTGCGTCCTCCGGAGTAGCTTGTGTCCGTATCAGAAGAAGGTCAGTTGGGAATCGCCGTGGGTTGTTCGATTCAGCCAACGGGGGACTGCAAGAGGAAAGAGTTGGTGCCGGGCTGTCCAAGTATCTTTCGTAGGAATCGAAGGTCTACCTGAGTTTTGTAAGAGTGCGTCCTTGACATCGCCAGCGTGTAGATAGTTCGCGCCACACATTTTGGAGAGTGGTCATGAATAGAAGATCTAAGGTTTATGCGGGTCTCTTGCTACTAGTCCTGGTGGCGACCTCGTTGTTCGTTGACCGTGGCACAATACAGGGTCTGACGGCCAACGCCGACGTTACCTTGGTGTCGGAGTCCACGTATGTTCTGGGTCAGACCATCGTCTACACCGGCTCCCTTGCCATCGACGAAGCCGAGAATTCCGCTGTTCGCGGTGTCGTCCTCAGTAACACGACAGGCGTGCAGGCCCTATCGGTTCAATTACCTATAGAGAGTACTGGTGGGGTCTTTGTTGATCTGTCGAGTCTAACCTCGGTTACATCGGATAGTCTTCTGGTAAAGGTGACGCATACAAACGTCACCGTTGACGCGACCGGAACTCTCCCAGGAACTCTCCCGGGTGGTACATTGCCTGAGGACGTGGCGGGTACCGCTTTGCAGGGTACGGGTATGGTTCTTGGTGGCACCGGCGGCGGCAGTATTGACTACGTTGTCCAGTGGACGCCGGGCGTTTTGCTGGACCCGGCACCTAGCCTGACGCTAATTCCGGACACGGACTCCTATTTCACGATTCCCACACTTACACCGCCTTCGGAGGCAGTAGGAACGAAGCTTCCTGATGTAGATCTGAAGTTCGTGATCCCGTCTGCAGGTACGGTCGCAGGAACTGCGCTGCCCAATGTAACTTCCACCTTCACTATTCCGCAGATCACGGTTTCAACTAATGCTCCTTCAACAAGCCCGGATCTTCCGGACACCACGGCCACTAGCGGTGCCGGTTTTGCGGTACCGACT
>CAZENU010000019.1:34923-37591 GCA_964513735.1 uncultured Dehalococcoidia bacterium | reverse complement strand
GGCTTGTATTCCGGCGGAAGATCCTCCGGGCCGAGGATTCCCGCGTCCCGCCTCTTCGCCCACCACGCCTCGCGGTAAAGGGGACCGAACTGCGCGCGTACGTCGACATCCCTCACCACGACAAAATGCCACGGCTGAGAGTTACCTCCGCTGGGGGCTCTGGTAGCCGCCAGGAGGATGTCGCGCAGGTGGGACTCAGGGATCGGATCGGGCTTCAGACGCCGGATCGCTCGTTGAGTAAATATGGCTTCCCCAACCGGCATCGACAGACGGCTTTCTGCGGACATAATGTTTCTCACGTAGAACCGGGGATTAGAGGCTCCCGCCCCACGTCGAGCTAGCCATAATCGGCGGTCTTCACGCCGCAGATTGAATGTGGTTGGAAATGGGACCGCGTTATCCGGACGCCTTCCGAGGTCGACCGCGCCGCCTGCCAGAGGCCTTGAGCCAGAAGTAGATCACCTCACCGTCTCGCTTGTACACGAGTTCCTTGCCGGCCAGCCTTGAGGCGTCGCCGAGCCGCCGCCTTACCGTCCTCAGCGTCTCGCCTCCCTTGGCCTGAAGCTTGCCGGCCTGGTCACCCTTCAGCTGCTCGATGAAGTCAATGTATTCCTTGAGGGCCTCGGCTCTTGCCATGCCGGCTGTCCTGAGCTCGGCGTCAGACCGCGAAACTATCTCCAAAGTTGGCATCTCATCCTCCCAAGTGGCGTTGATCTAAACCATAACATACACTGGTAGAAGACTATCTTCCAGTGCACCGTAGAGCTAGGATGGACAACTTTCCCTCAGCCTGCGATGGTTGGGACGGCTAGGGCCTGTAGACGCCCGGCAGGCCGCGTATGCCTATGGTCCACCTTCCCGTTTCTCACCCTATACCGACGGCCACTTGAAATTCCTAAGTCGATAGAATATCGAAAATATTGCCCATTGCTCCCTTAGCATTCATGTCGATATACCTCTGTGTAGCCACAATCCGTACATGTCACCGTGGCGAACTTTTGATTTTGGAGGTTTAGGAATCAAGATATTCCTGAACCTGTCGTCCTGATCTCCCCGGCCTCGTAGTCGGTTCCTTCACACTTGATGCAGGAATATTGCTGCTTCGCCATGGGTCTCCTCCTAGAAAGGGCGGCTCGACGGCTCTTTTCGACGGAACGCTAGACTTGTGTTCCCCGACTGTAGACCAGAGAGCTGTCTGACTCCCGGGACGGCAGTCGCTCGTACTCAGACCGGGTCCCCATCAGCCTTGCAACCACTTCCCTAAGGTGTCCTGACCGCTGGGACGAGTCGGACGATCCGGCGCCGGGAGATGGCCCGTCGAACACGATGTGAACCAGCCTGCCCTCAGCCATAACGGCAGGGTGAGGCTGCCGTTCGACGACGGCCTTGATGATCTCAAGCGCTTCCTTTTCAACCTCGACAGTCATATGGCGAGTCCTGGGATTGGCGGTGGTCAGAAGCGGTCACGGGCGAGTCGTGTGGCAACCAGTTTGGGCACCTCTCAAAAATAGGACATCCCATCCCTCGCTGAAACGGAGACTAAAGCCGTCTCTACCGGAACCGGAATGAGTATAGCTTGGCGTTCTTGAAGTAGAACCGCAGCTTGATCGCCTTGCCAGCCAGACCACTCAGGTAGGAGCTGCCTTCCACGACACCACCTGGTCCAGCCCCGACGTCGTTATCGGATCGGCATCGTCGAACTCGTACCCTTTGATATAGTCGTGGTTGGGCTCCAGAAGCTCGACCCGCACCTCGCAGGGTCCGGCGCCCCACTGCTGCAGCGCAGACTCCATGTTGAGATGTAGCTGCGATCTCGAGAAGCCGAAGGAGCGCGTCACCATCTGGCTGTACTCCGAGACGCGTGGCCGCAATGGCACCGGGTAGACCGTCCCCGGGCCAGTAGCCGTCCCTTTGGCACCGCCAAGGGACACGAAGCCGTCCAGCGGGGTGACCGCCAGGCTGCTTGATCTGCACCTGGCTGCGCTCGGGTAGACTCAACTCCGATCTGCTTCGAAGACCCGCTTCAGCAACCCCGTTTCATTGTCTGGATTGGAGTCATAGACCCCAGGGCTTTGCACTAAGACGAGGTCGCGGCTCGGACATACCAGAATTTGCTGGCGCTGGGCACCCTGTGCCGCGTAGACGTCACGCGGCAGACTGGGGAAGTGTTCACCGTGGTCGTTGGTCCAGAACCCGAGTCCGTACTTCCACTCTTCCTTCGGACTGTTGGCGAGGAGGGTCGGGGCAGTTTTCACGGCCTCTCGCAACCATGCCTCCGGGATAACCAGTTTGTCCTCCCAGCGTCCCCAGTTCCGCCATAGCCAGCCCAGTCGGGCCATGTCCAAAGCGGTCGCGTTGATCCAGTTTGCATAACCGAAGATGTGAATGCGGGCCCTGGCGTGTAGATCGAAGTTCTCCCGGCTGATAGTAAAGGAAGCGCCGATGGGACCGGCGATACGTTGGTCGAGCAGTGGCCGGAGATCGGGGGAATTCTCGGCATCGCCAATATCATAGTTGCCGTAGGTCTTGCTGATGGCGTGGACCAAGACGTTCATTCCGTACGTCTGGTAGTGAAACACCCTTCCCGGTTCCTCGCCCGGCTTCATATACCCGGATGTGTTGGAAATCAGCTGTCGGAGAGTGATGGCACGATCCTTGTCGAAGGCGT
>CAZENU010000019.1:0-34913 GCA_964513735.1 uncultured Dehalococcoidia bacterium | reverse complement strand
GCGTAGCGTCCATTCTTGGGCCCTTCTCCTTCCGGCACGTCCGTCGCTTCGGGGTAATAGTCCGTGAGCCTGGCGTCGGCCGAGGAGATTCTGCCATCGTCAATCGCGATGCCTAGGACTGAGGAGAAGACGGACTTACTAGCTGAGTACATGCTGAGCCGTTGATCTCGGTCGAGTCCGCGGTTCCATTCGGCGACGATGCGTCCGCCACGGACGATGACGACTCGGTAGGCCGTACCCTCGGCTTCGTCGTCCAACCACTCCCTGGCCTGATCGAGCTTTTCAGGGTCGAATCCCGCCTCGGCAGAGGAAATGTGCTCCCAGTCTTTGCCTGGATAAGTCGCTGCGTGGTGTCCCATCAGTCACCTAGCTCCTGGCTTGAATAGTCGGCGTAATGTTGCGGTTCACCGGGGTGAATTCGTTCTCTCTTCGCAACAATCTCCCTAGTGGATATCGATCAGTGGACCTGAGAAACTAGAGCTGTCATAGAGCAGTTGGAGCGACTGAAGGCAGTGCCTGCGAATCAGTCGTGGAACTCTCCTCATCCAGTGTTCAGGCTAGTTCAGAATTGAGCAGCAGGCGGCGAAACAGGCCGGTAGGTGACGACCGCTTCGATCGCACATCCTGCCTAATTACGTCCACCTCAGTTGCGATTAGACTGACTGTGATTCCGCCCAGCGCACTACACCCGGGCGATATCGATTGGCATCACGTAGATCCTGCCGCGCTCGTCGGAGTCTATGGGCACGGGGTTCCACCCGAACGGGGTGCGGTCGTAGACTAGCAACAGCTTGTTGGGCGCGATCTCCACCAGTTCTGTATACGCCGTGGTCTGGTCCTTTGCATGGCGTTCCTTTTGGGCGCCGGACCTCTCCGGGTTGATTTGCTGCTCCGGTGGCGCCCAGCTATTGTGTCGCTGAACCACGTCGATCTGCTCCCAAGCCTCGCCGCGGGGGTCGGTAGATAGCCACAGGTAGATTCCAGGGCGGCCGGTGGAGAGGGCAAGCGTCCCGTTACTGAGCCGCCTGAGGGATGGCTCGACACTCCAGGCGGGCAGGTAGTCGCATTCCGACCAGGTCCGCCCACCGTCGGCGCTGTACGTGCGTGCCAGATTCCAGTCGGGGCCGCTGCCCACCCTCATTACACACATTAGCTCGCCGGACTCGAGTTGTACAATGCTTGGCTCGCACGGGCCCTGGGGAGTGGACTGGGTGACAACGCCCGGGGCCATCGACGGATGGGGCGGCACAGCCTCCGGACCGGCGACCGTGGAGATGTAGCGCCAGGTCCGGCCCTCGTCGGTCGACCCGAGCAACACAGTGCTGTAGAGGTCGTCGCCGCCGAACTCCATGTAGTTTGTCATCAGGAGCTGACCGTCGACCTCCAGCGCGCCGCTTCTCGCCGCGTCACTGCCGTCGAAGCTTTGGACGCCTCGATTCACGGTGCCTGGTGAAACTAAGGCCGAGTCGGTGGCCTTGACGTTTCGTGGCAAGCCCTCCATGTGGGCGCCCTTGTTTTCGATGGTGATCCGCCGGCCACCTTCCTGGTAGCGTACATATGGGCCGGAGAATGAACGCCATTTCTCCGGCGGGTCAGGCTCCATCCTGCTCGCCACGAGCATATCGTTGTCGTCAGGCCTGGGAATCAAGACGCGGGCCGACGCTTCGGAGACAGTGTACCGATACTCCCACGTCTTCCCCTGGTCTTCAGAGATGTAGATGCCTTGGGCGTTGATCAGCAGGCCATGGGCGTCAGGCACGATGGAGACTGACACCAGCAACTCTCCGGTCGGGAACTGTCCCATCCCTGGGAACCAGCAGTGGCCTACGCCTTCCGCGACCATCACCGGGTCGCCGAAAGTCACCTTCAGTCCTGGCAGGTTGATTTCGCTCATCTAATTACACTCCCTAACAATTTCGCGGTTCGCGCGCATTAGACTCAGTCTAGCGGCGGGCCGGTAGGTGATGATAGCCGCACTAGCTGTTGGCCCGTCGCGATCAGATTGATAAGTACGGCCCTATCTCCCTAAGTCGCTGTCGCCTGATCTGATAATCTGGCATGACCCGAGTGAAGTTTCGCCAGTAGCTTCGGGAGTGGTCAAGGGCCTTCAGGTGTAGCATCTCGTGGACGACACCATAGTCAATCAACACGGGCTCAGCCATGAGAAGGCGCCAGTTGAAACGGAGCGTTCCGTCTGACTTCGGCAAGCTCTTCAGGAGTGGATGACCTAGCATCTGTCAGCCCCAGCTCACGCCTGAGCTGCTCATCGGTCCTGGCTCCACAGGTCCTAGATGCCGACAGACCCCACTCCGGCAGGGGTCGGTGGGCCGGATTAGTCTGTCGAGCGTCCATAAAGCAAGCGGGAAACGATGTCCATGATGGCGACGGCGGCTGTCGCCATCATCTAGAGGATACTGCCGCTGGCAAATGCTCCGCTAACTATACCTACTATCACACCTGGGATGACTATTATCCAGCCAAGTGTTCCGTCTGGGAGATGCGGCACGACAAGAAATAGGGTGCCATAGAAGACGGGAATACTCACCGCGGCAACTATGATGAGCTGCCAGTTCTCACTGGTAGATTGAAACCGCAGACGGTCCCTCATTCGCCCGACTCCCTATCTCCCAAGAACGACGATTGTACGCCTCCCCGGAACAGAGTCGATCACAGTATGTCATGTCTGTCTTCTTCTACGGCGTGGGACCGCAGTCACCGCCCAACACAGACGCCCTGCTCACAGATTCAGTAGCGTACCCAGCGCCGAGCCCCGCTGCGCGACCACGGCAAGCAGTCTCTCGTCCGGCGGAGGCATCGGCCCAACGGGTACCTTCACGACTATCTTCCTCAGGGGAGAGGGGCCGTCGGTCTGTAGTCGAGGCATGTGGACGTCATCGGGATCGAACACGGCGTACATTCCTTCGACCAGCCTGATGACAGTCATTTCGTCGTCAGACGCAAAGCTGGCGTAGGTAATGTCGTCGCTCTTGGAGCGATCATAGACCGGCAGCGGCCCACCGGGAGACACCCGGCCGTCCAGCGGCGTGTACCCGATCGACTCCGTCCCATCCAGCGGGACGTGTATGTCAATGAAGTCTCTGTGTGCCTCGAAGAACCCGTCCTCCGCGACCCCGGTCGTCGCCTGCTGGAGAACGACGTAGATGCCCCGGTTGCCGAGGACGTCGCGCTTGACGACGCCACCCGTCTCCAGGTCAGGGTGGGTCAGGCCCGGCAGGTCGGGGTCCGTCAGGATCCGGTACACTTCCGGAATGGTGCGCTCGCGACTGTACCTCTCGAACTGTTTGATCAGCCCAACTTCCATTTTCTCACCTCTCTGTTGATTTGGGGGCGCGAAATATCAGCCTATTCTGGACTCGCAGACCCGACCGGTGAGACACGTCCCGTCGCAGGTGTCCACGGTTTCCCACCGCGGGTGTGGGGGAACCATTGCCAAGAGTCTATCGGCAGCCCTCCTGGCCGTCCAGTGCCGGGAGACGGGCAGACGTATCGCAAAGCGGGCCTTCGACAAGCCCAGGCCGAACGGGGCAACGGATTCCCTTCCGTTCGTGGTGAGCTTGTCGAATCACATCCTTTCGCCGTGCCCCGCCATCGAGGAAGGCACTCATCGAGCGGTCATGATCGTCGCACCAGAGGAGTTCGAGGAGTTCGTCGCGAGCATCCGGAAGAACAGGCCGCCCGCGGTCACCGGTTACGACGGCAGGGCCTGCACCGAAGCCGCCTTAGCCGCAGTGATGTCCCACGACGCCGGTAAGCCGGTGCAGCTGCCCCTCTAACTACTACCTGGTCACGGGTCAGGCAGTCCTGGGCTTGAACCTGAACGAGAACACGTCGGCGTCCCGCATCACGAAACGCAGCCGCACGGGCTTGCCGGCCAGTGCGGCGACGTCGCTTCCACCTTCCCACGAGACGATCCGCTCTATCTCGTCGCCAATCAGTTCGCGGCACTCCCCCAGGCCATGCCCGGGTAGCACCCGGCCGGCCTCGTCCTGCAGCTCGACTTTGATACTGCCGGCCGCGCTGGTCGAGTAGTTGATCTCGAGCTCGTCGCCATCAAAGGTGAACGGCCTCGTCGTAATCTCGCCGCCGTCGTACGGTGCGTTGAGGGAGGCGAAGCCGTCGAGTCGCAGGGTCATTCGCTCCAGGTACGAGGTCTTCTGGGCGTAGTTCCGCTGTACGTAGAGCGACATCTCCATCGGTCCGGTCTGCACGACGCCCAGGGCCGGGTAGTTGTTGCGTGACGTCCAGTTGCTCGGGCCGATTCCCGGCCGGATGAAGCTCTCCCTAAACGTGAAATCGTACGCGGTCGTACCGGCCCGCGTCGTCAGCAGCACGCCGTCCGAGCAGTCCTTCGGCTTGCCGCTTCTCGGGTTCACGTCTCTCTCGGCGTATTCCATCTCCTCGTCCGTCAGTGTGCGACGGTCGAACAAGATGCGGCCTGGCAGTGAGATGTAGATATGCGGCGCCCGAAAGTAGGGGTGCGTCTGGTTGGTATACAGGTGCTCCGATGGTGTCGTTGTGCCGGTGTCGCTGTAGGTCATCAGCGTCGGGTCAGTCCAGTCCAGGAAGTTGTCGGAAGTCGCCCTGGCCGTGGCCCTCTTGCCTCCCACCATGTGGCGGGCGTAGAGGACGTACTGCTCCTCTACATCGGACCAGAACATCACGTTCTGAGAGTCGAAATGGTTGCGCAGCACGTTGGGGACGATGAGCTCGTCCCGCAGCTTGGACCAGTGGATTCCGTCGCCCGAGACGTAGGCGAACAGGCCAACGTTGTCTGCCCTGGCAGTGCGCAGGGCGTTGGCCTTGTACCGCTCCGACTCCAGTACGCCGGGGCGGGTATCTCTGAACGCGCAGAACTGCGGCGCGTTGGGAAATCCGATCACGCTGTTGTCCGTCGAGCCGTCCACCTCTACCAGGCCGAGACTCGGCTTCGTCCAGGTGATGCCGTCGTTGCTCTCCGCGTAGCAGGTGAGCGACCTGGCTATGTCTTCACCTCCCCGGTAGTACATCCGATAAGTGTCTCCGTCCTTTAGAACGGTCGTGTAGAAACAATCGGGGGAGTCGGGGTACCCCTCCCACGGTGTGTCGTAGCTGACCGCGACGCCGCCTGGCCTGGGCTCCTGGAGCTTGAGTCTAGCTCCGTCGAGCCTGTCTACTAGAAAGCGATCGACGAACAGCTCCCGCCTGGAGCCGATCGCCGTAGTTTCGGTCGCTGCCATTAGCTCGACCTCCTTGGACCTCGCCCACCATCGTGGCGAGACTTTCTCACCCTTGTGCCCAGATGCTCTTCAGCTGCCACGCGTCGAGGTGACGCAGAACCGCGTCGCCGCCCTGAGCACAGACTCATACGCCGACACTGTCATCGCGCCCAGGATACACCCGTAGGGCGAGGCACTGGGTGCCGTTAGCGTATACCTCGATCACGCTCTTGTCGACAAAGACCCGCGAGCTGAGCGGGACGCCCTCCGGGTGGCACAGTCCGCTCGGACCGTTCAGTCTCCCGCCAGGGTAGACGAGGTGGTGTGGAGGCCGGAACCGGTAGGCCGACAGCCGCTCTCGCGACTCCGCGGCGCGGGAACGTCTGCTTATCGATCTTGGGCTTCTCCAACTGCCCCCGGCAGCGCGCTGGCGGAGTCTGACGTGGGACCTGAGATGTATACTCCAGATCACTACTCCATGTAAGATCCGACTCTGAGGAGTCGGTCATATGAGTTCAATCTACACAACAACGTCCGGGGCACAAACATCCGCATGTGGTTTGAAGAGGACGCTCGATCCAGGTTCACCCCTGGCTGCTCGTTCGTTCCAATGGGAGTCGAACGAAGCTGAGACGGTGTACATACGAGGAGCGCAATGACTTCTGAAAGCTGCGATGTTGTAATCATCGGCGCCGGTCACAACGGACTCGTGGCGGCCAACTACCTATCGCGCGCGGGACTTCGCGCGCGGGACTTAAGGTTACGGTGCTGGAGCAGCGGTCGATCGTCGGGGGAGCATGCGTCACCGAGGAGCTCGTGCCGGGATTCAAGTGCTCTTCCTTGGCCTTTGTCGCGGGCGCCTTGCGCCCTCAGATCATAGGGGACCTAGAGCTCAAGACGTTCGGACTCGAGACCTACCAGGACGATGAAGTCCTCGCTTGCAGCATAGCTCCAAACGGCAGCCACTTCTTCGTTTGGCCGGCAGCCGACGCTCCGCAGCGTTGGCATTGCACTGGCAAAGTAGCATTGGCTGCGGCCAGTCACCCGTTTCCTTACCCGCGGCCGCTCTTCTTGAGGTGCTAGGTGGCGTAGGTCGGGAATGCCACCCCCTGAGGAGCCCCGCCTTGCGGGCCATCGTTGGTTTCGTGGAGCATAATCTAGCTGCGCCAGGACATCGGGCGGGCTGCCCAGACGACGACCGAAGCGGGCGAACCGGTCGACGCGAGCGATTCCAGAGTAAGACCATCAAAATACCACGGTGGCCTTGGAGCTGGGAACGTTGACCGCGCCGGAGCCCGCTGGTATCGTCTTCTCGAAGTTGGGTACCGTTTCAGCGACCTGACCAGGCTCGATCAGAGACCGGCGCGGGCGGTCGGAGGTTGATGATGCGCAACGTTCCTTTGTTCTTGGCTCTGTCCGGTGCTGTCTTACTCATAGCTCTGATAGTCGCAGGCTGTTCGAGCGACGACGAGGGTGACGCCGGCACCGGCGCTCCCGGGGCCGCTTCGGACCAGGCCGCGGGCGAGGGCGGCGCGGCTGCCGCGGGCGAGGGCGGCGCGGCTGCCGCCGGCTACGTGATTCAGCAGCCGTTCGACTCGAGCATCGTCTTCACCAGCCCGGTCTTCAATGACACCAGACGCATACCCAAGAGGAGCACCTGCACGGCGATCTCCGCCAACGAACCGAACATCTCGCCGGCCCTGGCCTGGGAGGGCCTGCCGGAGGGCACCGTGAGCCTGGCGCTGACGATGGACAGCCTGGAGGTAGAGGGCGGCCCGCGCGTCCACTGGGTAATGTGGAACATGCCCCCGAGCCTGACCGAGCTGACAGAGGGCATTGCCCAAGCCGACGTCCTCCCGGACGGCACGGCCCAGGGTGCCAACGGGGCCGGCGGGGTCGGCTACCTCGGCCCGTGTCCACCGGTCATGGTCTCAACTTTCGGCCAGCAGGGAAGCATGGGTGAGACGAAAAAACGTGACATCGAGAAGTATTTCTTCAAGCTCTACGCTCTGGACGTCCAGCTCGACTTGCCTCCCTCGACCACCAAGGACGACCTGCTGAAGGCCATGGACGGCCACATTCTGGCGGCCGGCGAGCTGGTCGGCGAGCGCCAGGGCGAGATATCACGACGCGAGCACTAGGGTGCGCTGGCTACGGGATCGGGAGCCACACGCGCAGCGTGCCGTCGTCCCGCCCGACGCCGACGGCGATGGAGCCGTCTGGGAGCGTCACGGCGGCGATCTCGGTCTCTCCGCCTGGTCCGAACGGCGCCACGGCGATCTCGTGTCGCCATCGCAGGCTTCGTCCGATGGGCGGCCCGGAGGCGTCGCTGACGGTCACTATGACCTCGCGCCGGCCGGCGCCGGTCAGGTCAGCCCAGATAGGCGCAATACCCTCCACCACCGCGGGATCGGGGATTGAGATCGTGAAGACGACTGATGGCTCGGGTCTCGACTCGACCAGGGTGACGGCGCCGGCCTCGATGGAGTCGCCGAGCACGCCGTGGCCGCAGCGGTCCGTGGCGCCTGTGAGAAGCAGCAGGCGTCCCGAGCTGTCACTCAGGATGCGGGCGCCGGGCAGGCTGCCGGCGCCCGCCGCCACTCTGTTCCCGTCGGAACGCTGATTGGTGTAGCCGAATGACTGAGGCGCCGGCTCGTCTACGCTCGCGGACGGCTGGACTACTGCAGTCGGCGCAGGCGCAGGCGAGGAGCAGCCGACGGCCACTATCGCTGCGAGAGCCGTAGAGACGGCGGGCCAAAATGCCATCGCCGCCTAGTCCCGGTTCCTGCCATGGGTCGGACCTCGTATCGCAAGCTGCTGCATTATCGCGTCCCACCGCCCGGGCATGTCCTCACGGTGCATTATGGGCACGAAGCCCATTGAGAGGTACAGGCCGATCGCAGGCAGACGCCAGTCGTCCGTGGTAAGCGTGACCGCGGGATGGCCACGCGATACCAGGAACCGCGTCACCGCAGTGCAGACGGCGCGGCCGAGGCCTTTGCCCCTGTGCTCGGGGCTGCTTGCAACGTAGTCGAGGACGCCGATCTCCACGTCGTCCAGTGTAGTCCGAGAGGCGAAGGTCGCCGCGACCACCGTCTTCCCCTCGGCCACGATTCGCGAGCCCTCTCGTCGCCCGCGGTCTTCGAGGAAAGCGTCCAGCCGGACCCGGTCCCACTCCTCGAAGCCGGCTGCCTGAAGGAGCTCGAGCCAGCCCGGCTCGTCCCCCGGTCGATAGGGCCGAAGCTCGCGTCCCTCCGGCAGCGGGACCTCCGGCAGGTCCCGGAGCGCCGACGCCTGCGCGGTCATGCGGAGCTGCTTCAGCGGGAGCTCGTCCGCGGAAGCGGCGGGCAGGGTCTCGGTCACGCGTCGGGACCTCACTCGTTCCCGTGCGGGTCGTGGGGGAACCCCGACGAAAGTCCAGGCGGCACATCCGCTCCGGCATCGTCCTGGGGCTCGTAGCCCAGGATCTCGCGGGCGCTCTCGATCTCGGTGAAGCGCAGGGTGTTGTTGGATATGCCGTACATCACCGCATAGCCCACGGACGAGGGCGCGTCTATACACCGCTGCACTAGCTGAACCGCGTCCCGATGGCTGAGCCAGAGCGGCAGGCCGGAGGTGCCGTGGGAGTGCCAGTCATCGTCCTCGGAGACGCCACCGATGCGTATACAGATGCAGGAGATTCCGAAGCGGTCGTGGTAGAAGCTTGCGAGGTTCTCTCCGAACGCCTTGCCGACACCGTAGAGACAGCAGGGACACACGTCGTCTGTGGAGAGCATCGGAAGGGGCCGACGCAGCTTTTCCAGCTTCCCCTCGTAGATGGCGCGATAAGGGTCGATCTCCCAGTTGATGCCGACTGTGTGATTGGAACTGGCGAAGATGAAGCGTCTGACGCCTGTGCGGCGGACAGCCTCCAGGACGTTGTAGGTGCCTACAATGTTGTTGGGTAGGACCGACTCCCAGGGCGCATCGCCGCTGGCGTCCCCGCCGAGATGGACCACCACATCCTGTCCCTCGAAGGCGGGCAAGATATCGTCGAGGCTGGCCAGGTCGGCCACGTGGGAGCGCACGTCGTCGGCCTCGACCAGGTCAAGGCTCTCGAACCGGTAGCGGTCGCCCAGTTGCCGGCGAACGGCCCTGCCGATCCGGCCGGCGCCTCCGGTCATGAGCACTTTCCTGGGCTCCAAGGCGGTCTCCTGAAAACGGGGCTGAGGACTAGGGGCCCAGGCCCGCTGCGATGGTACTCACGATAGACGGGGCGAGAGGGCCGGTCAAGCGGGAACGCACGTAGGGATATCCTCGAACTCCCGACAACCCCGATTCGGCATCGGAGCTAAACATCCCCCTATTTGCACCAGTCTGCTGGGGAGAGACAGGAGGCAGGAAGCCAGCAGGGGCCCGCATGCTAATCCTACTGCGAGTGGGTCTTGCCAACTGTCCAACCTGTGGTAATATTTCCTTCAGTTGGGATTTCACCCATTGCGGAGGTGGGCAAGATCAAGTTTCTATTGTATCTCGTAGATTACGTAGGCACGCTCTTCGCGTTCATACTAGTCTTTTTCGGGCTTTGGATACTGCTCCTCACGAACCCGGTGACGGGCGCCATCCTGCTCGTTCTGGGAATCGGATTGGGGGTCGGGTCGTTCGCGATCGGCAAGAAGCTCAAGGACAAGCCGGCAGCAGGCTCAAAGCGCCTCTAGGCTTCCTCGACTCCGGCTTTCACCGCCAGCGCCGTTCTTGGTCGCACGCGACCCATAGCCCGCCTGGGACGGATCACCGCTCTCAGGACACCAGAAGCTGGGCCGTGATGTGGTCCGTGATCAGCACGTTGATGAGCCTGTGATTCAAGGCCACCCGAAGTGGAGACACGCGCTCCCGGCTGGCCCCCACCACCGCCACCACTTTGGCGCGTCGTTCCACCATCTCCGAGAGTCCCTCCAGCCCCAGGCCTATGGCGTGAGCGGCCGTCTGCTCCACGACCTGGCCGTTGGCGTCAAACCACCAGTGCGACGCGATCTCGCCGACGGCGCCGCGGGCTACCAGGTCTTTCACCTGTGACGGGTCGATAAGGCCGGCGCGAACGACAGTAGAGCGCTCGGGGTCCGGCGACGCTATGGGTACGATCGCGACCGTGGCTTCCAGATAGAACTCCATCACTCGCCTTACCAACGGCATATCCTCGACGACCGCGGCCACCTGCCGGTCGACGACCGCCGGCGCCGGCAGAAGCAGCGAGTGGCCGCCGAACTTGGAGGCGACGGTGGAGGCGAGGATGTTGGCCTCGAAGGGGTCGTACTCGACGCCCACTACGCCCACCATGGGCCCGACGGTGAGTCCGGGCAGCGGCCGCCGGGCCTTGATCTGCCGCGCAATGTAGTTGGACATGCGTCCCCAGGGCACGATCAGGTTGTCCTGGTTGATCAGATGGTCCTCCAGGTATCGCGCAGCCGCCTGGGCGATGCTGAGGGTCATCGCCTCCTTGGGCGCTGTCTCGTCGCTGATATCCAGGAAGTCCTCTCTGCCGGGTACTAGCACTACGTCCTCGAGCTGGAACGTATATCTGACGTCCTGCCGGAGCGTCGTCCGCTCCTCGTCGCTCAAGGGAGGCACGACCAGCGTCTGGACGACTCCCTCCTTGCGAGCCCGGCTGAGCCAACGCCTGATGGTGGACTGCTCGACGCCGCGGTCCGCGGCCAGCGCGTCGATTCGCTCCCCGAGCTCGTAGTGGCGAATAGCGAGATCGACCAGCTCGCCCTCGGGCCTCGGAGAACGGTTTCGTGCGGAGGTCATTTCGGCGCTCCCTTGCCGGGCATTGATGCACATTTATGCATATGCAAGCGAATACGCACAACAGTTGCACAATTAGGCTCTTGTGTCAATTCGGCCTCGCCCCAGGCAGATGTTCCATAGTAAGGTCTGACAGGACAGGCCCCTGGCAGTGTCGTCAAGGCCTTTGTTGCGTTTCTGGCCACGGACAGGCAATGCCTGCTGGGCTGCACACCCGCATATCGGAGGTCTTCTGCATGGACGACAGCATCGCACAACTCCCCGCCCCCGGAGTAGTCGGTCTTCCCGAAATCGGAGGCGAGGGCACCGGGGGCAGGAGATGGGTGCTGTCCTTCCGAGAGGGAGCGGGCCGCAGCCGCGAGCTCCTCGGGGGCAAAGGCGCGGGTCTTGCCGAGATGACCACCATCGGGCTACCCGTGCCGCCCGGCTTCACCATAACGACGGACGCGAGCCGAGAGTACCAGCAGACGGGCTTGTTGCCCGGGGATCTTCTACGCGAGGTCCGGAGCGCGATGACAGAGTTGGAGGTGTCGACGGGCCGCCGGTTCGGAGACCCGGCCAATCCGCTGTTGGTGTCGGTCCGGTCCGGCGCATCCGTCTCGATGCCGGGGATGATGGACACCATCCTCAACCTCGGGATCAACGAGGACGTCGCCAGGGGCATCGCGGCGCGCACCGGGCTTCCTCGATTCGCCCTGGACACCTATCGCCGCTTCGTCGAGATGTTCGGCAAGGTGGCGATGGGGGTCGAGACAAGGCTCTTCGACGAGGTATCGGCCGGACTTCGCCGCAGGGTCGGCCTGGCGACTGACGCCGAGCTTCCTTTGGATTTGATGCCTGAGCTCATCTCAGCCTACCGCGGAGCGATCGAGGAGAGCGCCGGGCGGGCTGTCCCGGACGATCCCCATACCCAGCTCGAAATTGCGATCAGTGGGGTCTTCGGGAGTTGGAACGGACGTCGCGCCATCGACTACCGCTCCTACCACGGCATCTCCCACGACCTGGGCACCGCCGTCAACGTGGTGTCCATGGTGTTCGGGAACACCGACAACGACAGCGCCACGGGCGTGCTGTTCACCCGCAACCCGGCCACGGGGGAGCGCTCCCTGTACGGCGAGTACCTGGTGAACGCCCAGGGCGAGGACGTGGTGGCCGGCACGACGACTCCCACCGACCTCGGCGGCTTGGCCGACGAGATGCCGTCCGAGTACGCCGGCCTGGAGAACGCGGCGGCCCGACTGGAAGGCCACTACGGGGACGCCCAGGACATTGAGTTCACGGTCGAGCAGGGCCGCCTGTATATCTTGCAGACGCGGTCGGCCAAGCGGAGTCCGCGGGCGGCCGTCAAGATGGCAGTCGACATGGCGAACGAGGGCCTGATTACGCGGGACGAGGCGCTGCTCAGAATCGACCCCGAGCAGCTCTACCAGCTCATGCTCCCGGTCATCGACCCGACGGCCAGGGACCGGGCAATCGCGGACGGCGGCCTGCTCAGCACGGGCGTCGGCGCCTCGCAGGGCGCAGCGACCGGGCGGGCGGTGTTCTCCGCCGACGACGCCGTCGAGGCCAAAGAACGGGGCTACGACGCTATCCTGGTGCGGCCCGAGACGCGCCCCGAGGACGTTCATGGCATCCTGGCCGCGGTGGGGATCATCACGAGCCGCGGCGGCGCGACGAGCCACGCGGCGGTGGTGGCAAGGGGCCTCGGCAAGCCTTGTGTGACCGGCGCGGAGAGCCTCCACGTCGATGCCGAGGCCGGCCTGCTCAGATACAACGGCCACACCGTACAGAACGGAGACCTGCTCACCATCAACGGCGGGACCGGCGAGATATTCCTGGGGGCGCTGGAGACGATCAAACCCCGGGCGGCGGACAACCCGGAGATGAAGACCCTGCTCGACTGGGCCGACGCCGCACGGCGGCTGGGAGTGTGGGCCAACGCGGACTCGGCCGCGGACGCCGCGACTGCCCTGGATATGGGCGCCGAGGGAATTGGGCTCTGCCGTACCGAGCACATGTTCCTGGAGCCGAGCCGGCTGGAGCTCATGCGGGAGTTGATCCTGGCCGCCCACACTTCCGACGGGTCGGAAGACGAGGAAGCCGGTTCAGCGTTCGAGTCAGCGCTGCAGAGCGTCGAAGAGGTCCAGGCCGCCGACTTCGAGGCCATCCTGCGGACCATGGGCACTCGCCCCGTCGTGATCCGTCTGCTCGACCCGCCGCTGCACGAGTTCCTGCCGGACTACGCGGAGCTCGCCGCTGAGGTAGCGGAGCTGGAGCGCCAGGGAGGCACATCGCCGGAACTGGCAGGCAAGCGGCGGACGCTGGAGGCGGTGAGCGACCTGCGCGAGGTCAACCCGATGCTCGGGATGCGGGGCTCCAGACTCGGGCTCATGCACCCGTCCATCTACGAGATGCAGGTCCGCGCCATCGTCAGGGGGGCCAAGCGAGTGTCCGCCGACGGGACGACACCAGACCCGGAGATCATGCTTCCGCTGATCGCCGACGTGGGCGAGATGCAGCTCCTCCGCGGGCGGCTGGAGAAGGTCATCGGAGAGCTGGGCGAACAACTCGGCGGCCCGGCCGTGTACAAGATCGGCACCATGATCGAGCTGCCCCGGGCCGCCCTTACGGCCGACAAGATCGCCGATTTCGCCGACTTCTTCAGCTTCGGCACCAACGACCTGACTCAGACCACGTACGGCTTCAGCAGGGACGACGCCGAGGGCAAATTCCTGATGCGGTACGTCGAGGAAGGCATCATCCCGGAGGACCCCTTCAAGGTGCTCGACCGCGAGGGCGTCGGCCGCCTGATCAAGACGGGCTACGGTCTGGGCAAAGGCAGAAAGCCCGGGCTCCAGATCGGCGTCTGTGGCGAGCACGGCGGAGACTCGTCCAGCATTGAGTTCTTCCACGACGTCGGGCTGGACTACGTGAGCTGCTCGCCCTACCGGGTGCCGATCGCCCGACTCGCCGCCGCGCAGGCTGCCGTCTGCTCTGCCGCCAATAGCTAGGCGGCTCACCGCAGAGCACGCCGATAACGCAGAGATTGGGGATCTGTTTGAAGGCGATCTCTCCCGGTCTCCGCGGTCGCATATGACGCTCCGAGGCGCGGTCGCCTGATTGGCCGCTCGTCCCTTTTCTCATCACGGCGCGCTCCGAAGACGTAGGGGCACGCATGCCGTGCCGCTACCCGCGTCCGACGCACACGGCAGTCCCCTCGGTGGAACGCCGTGGCCGGCCGATTGCGCGTTCCGCATCTCGTTCGTTGACCGCCTCCGCAGGCGAACCTATAATCGGACTCCCTACCCGGCGACCGCAGAGCAAGCAAAAGGAGGATTCCCATGGCGACAGTGGGCGAGTGGACCAGCATCGTTATCGGCGAGTACCGCCTGAACCGGCCGGACGAGATCGAGACGCCGGCATTTCTGGTCTACGAGGACATGGTCAGGTACAACGTGGCCGAGGTCGTGCGGATCTGCGGCTCGACGGACCGCGTCGTCCCGCACGCCAAGACGCACAAGTCGGCCGAAGTCCTGAAGCTCCAGATGGAGGGCGGCATCACCGCCTTCAAATGCGCGACGCTTGAGGAGGCCGAGCTGCTGGCGGAGAACGGGGTGAAGGAGATAATCATCTCGTTCCCGATGCTCCACCCGGCCAAGATACGCCGTTTCGTCGCACTCGCTCAGCGCCACCCGGACGTCGACCTCAAGACCATCGCCAGCACCCCGGAGCACCTGGATGCCATGTCGGCGGCGGCGCTGGCGGCAGACCTGGAGGTGGGCATCTACATGGACATCGATACCGGAATGCGTAGGACCGGCGTACAGCCCGGCCATGAGGCGGGGGAATTCTACGCGCGGATAGCGGGCATGCCGGGGCTCCGGGCCATCGGCGTCCACCTCTTCGACGGCCACGTGCTGGGGACGGTGGACGCGGTGAAGCGGCAGGCGCAGATCGACGAGAGCATCGAGCACATCCGAGACGTCTGGGACCGGGCAGAGAAGCAGGGCCTGGAGGTGACGGACAACGTGGTCGGGGGCTCGTGGTCGTTCCACATGTTCCTGAAAGAGAAGCGGCTCCGCGTATCGCCGGGGACCTGGATCTACTGGGACGTTCGGAACTCGGCGATGAAGGAGCTGGGCTTCAAGATAGCCGGCGTGGTGCTGGGGCAGGTGATAGACCGCGACCCGGAGATGGACACCGTGACGCTCGACGTGGGCTCCAAGGCGGCTTCGCCCGACCTGGCGATCCCTGACCGATTCCGGATCATCGGCCACGAGCAGGCGCAGGTCGTGTCCCAGAGCGAGGAGCACGGCGTCGTCAAGCTCAACGGGGCGACGCTGAACGTCGGCGACATGGTGCTGGCCGCGCCGGGCCACGCATGCACCACGTCCCACCTGTACCCCGAGGCCCTGGTCGTGAGCGGCGACGGCGACGTGGTGGGGAAGTATGGGCATGGGGCGCGGGACAGGTAGAGGCAAGAGGGAGCTAGGGACTAGGGGCTGGGGGTTGGGGTTGGTTGCTAAGCGGAATGTCGGGGAGTATGATCGGGCGAATGTTTTGAGACCCTATAGGGAGACGCCATGACCACCGAGACTCTGGCCATCGACGGCGGAACGCCGGTCCGCACCGAGCGATTCGGCAACAAGCACATCTTCGGCGACGAGGACATGCGGCAGCTGACCGACCTCATGAGCAACGCGAATGTCCGCTGGAACGGCGGAGACAAAGTCCAGGCGTTCGAGGACCAGTTCGCCCAGATACACGACATCAAGTACGCGCAGGCGACCGACTCGGGGTCCGGCGCGTTGCACTCCGCCGTCGCCGCGCTCGACCTCGAGCCCGGGGACGAGATCATCACCACCCCCGTCACTGACATCGGCACAGTCCAGGGGATGCTCCTTCAGAACCTGATCCCTGTGTTCGCCGACTGGGACGCCGACACATTCAACACGGACCCCAAGGACATTGAGCGGCGCATCACAGACCGCACCGGTGCCATCGTGGTCGTCCACCTGCTAGGCAACCCGTGCGACATGGATGAGATCCTTGACATCGGCCGACGCTACAACCTTCCTATCATCGAGGACTGCGCCCAGGCCCACCTGGCCGAGTACAAAGGCCGGCTCGTCGGCACCATGGGCGACATGGGGTGCTACTCCCTGGGCGGCAAGATGATGACCACCGGCCAGGGCGGCATGATCATTACGAATAACGAGGCGCTGGCCCGACGCGCCAAGGGCCACGCGCATAAAGGCTCCGAGTATGACGACGAGCTTCGGGAGTCGCTCAGGCCGACCGCCGAGCGGCGGGGCTCCGAGCGCGGCTACTCGTTCCTCGGTGACTTCCACACGATGAGCGACCTGCAGGGCGCCATCGGCCTGGCCCAGATCCAGCGTTGGCAGGAGTACAAGGAGCTGCGCGCGCACTCAGCCTCCATCCTTGACGAGGAGACCTTCGAGCTACCGGGATTCAGACACCAATTGGTCCGTGAGGGCAACGTCCGCACGCACTGGGTCTGGGGGTTTAAGATCATCGAGGAGGAGATGGGAATCAACTGCGAACAGTTCTGCCAGGCCGTCAAGGCCGAAGGCATACCCTTGTGTAACGGGCCCTACCTCCAGGGCAGGCCGCTCTACCGGTACCCTGTGTTCGCCGAGGAGCGGACATACGGCAAGTCCGGCTACCCCTTCGTCGACGACAACGGCGAGCGGCGGATCGACTACAACGCGCTGCACCTGCCGGTGATCGAGCGGGAGCTGCCGAAGGTCGGCGGGATTCAGTTCCTCAGCACCTTCACCGAGGACGACGTGCGTGACATCGGCAGGGCGATACGCAAGGTCGCGCTACACTACGCCGCCCGAGCGGGTTAGTGGCAGTACGGATCGAGACGAGTGCGGAAGGGCGCCTGGGCTGATCCTGCAGGCCACCTCTTCGGGGCGTAGGACCCCAGCCCAGATCCTTCGTCGTGGACTCCTCAGGATGACAGCGTGCTGGAGTCCTCCAGTGGGGACTCCGCGGCGGAGACGAACTCGGGGTCGTAGACCGGCGGGATGCCGTCTTTGGGAATGCGGCTACGGACACGGTCGAAGTCCGGGTCCACGTCCACCCGGTCCGACGACGACGTGTCGCCGCCGGAGATGGTGACCGGCGCAGGCGTCTCGGCGCCTGCGCCGTTACGCGCGAGCATAAGAGCGATGGCGGTGCCGCCACCGGCCACCAAAACGACGACTACGGCTGTAAGGATACGCGAGGACACGATATCGGTTAGATGCTCCGACGACACTCTGGGTGCCTTTGAGACGTGGAGCCTGTCTCGTATTTCCGCGGCCTGCTAGGAGATCTGAAAAGAGTAGAGACTGGCGTTTCGCATTGAGAACCGCAGACGCAGCGGCTGGGATGCCTGTTTCAGTGACTTTCCACCGCGCCACTCTATCAGGTGAATCAGGGCATCCCGACGAAGGGGCAGGCAATCGTCCCGGGTGAGACCCTCGATGGGCTCCCCGAAGACCGTCAGCGCCTCCACCCATAGAGAGCCACCGGCGGCATCGGCGTTGACGCGAAGCTCATCGCCTCCGTGGAAGCTCAATGGCCAGGTGGTGACACGGCCCTCGGCCTCCCGTGCATCCAGCGAGACGAAGCCGTCCAGGCGGAGGCGGGCGACGCCGATGGCATCGCCCTTCATCGCTCGGCCGTCGACCACGCGGCCGACGGTCTCGGCGATGTCGACGTGGGGTATGTTCGACCCTCTGTAGTAGATCCAGACCTCCCCGTCTCTAACGATGGCGCATTCGGGATAGATGCGCTTCTCGTCCCAATCGCCGTCCGTACCGCTCAGGAAGGTCTGCCGCTCGCATACCCGCTCCCACTTGATGCCGTCGCGGCTGAACGCAAGCTGCACGTCGAGGGTGCGATTGAAGCCCGCCGCAGGAGCAGGGTCGCCCGTGTAGTCGCGGTAGACGATCAGGAACCCAACGTAGCAGTCCTCGTACTGGAGCACGGGCATGTAGTAGAACTCGGTACCGGCGCCATCTGTCTCGTCCGGCGCCAGTACCTCCTGCAGGTCGGTCCACAGTCCGCTGAGGAAATCGAAGCTCTCAGCTCGGCCGATCCGGCGCACGGGATACTCGCCCGGTTCTTTGACGTGGGCCCACTGCTTGACATGCCGGCCGTTGGGCCGGTGGTAGTAGACGTAGCGGCCATAGCGCTCGTCCCAGAAAGGGGTGGAAAGCGCATCGCCGGTCGGGACGATAACCGGGTTGTGTTCGTATGCGTTCCATCGAAGCCCGTCGGGAGAGGAGGCCACACTGACTCCCACCGTGCCGCCGGGCCCCATGTAGACCATCTTGTATCTGTGCTCCGGACTCGGATCGTGGGTGTCTCTGAAGACACGGGCCTCCGCGGCACCGCCGCGCGGCAGGACGACCAGGTTGTTCTGACGGCTCCCTTCATACTCCACGAGTCCGAGGTCGGGCCTCCGAAAGTGAAGGCCGTCTTCCGAGACCGCGTAGCAAAAGCCGCGGCTCACGAATCGGCCGGGGGTCTGCTCGAAGACATTCGAAGAGTCTTCGCGCGGTGTGTAGCTCGATGGAAGCGGCGACACGACGTTGTACCAGAGCTTGTACGCCTCCCCTTCCGTTTCGCGCTCGACGTTACAGTAGAGGATGCGACTGCCTTCCCAGGGGCGCTCGGCAACGAGAATTGGGTTTTCCTCGTGTTTGGTCGGCGTGTGCACCCAGCGCGCAACGCGCTCCATTCGGTCGATCAGCATGGTATCGAGGAAAAGCTGCCTCTCAGGCCCGATGCTGACGGTCCTGGGCTGACGGACAACTTCCGTGGTGGCTGTCGGGCCATTGCTCTTCATTGTTCGTAACTCCCTGCCGGGATCACCATGCTCCGGTCCGACGTGGTGGCCGCGACTGCCGGCTACCCTAATGAAAGACCCCGGTCCCCCAAGGGTAGCTCGATCCGGACACCGCCGCGGCGGTGCGACTCGCGCAAGGCGATGGCGATCTCCAACGCCTCGCGGCCGAACTCGCCTGGACAGGTCTCCTCGACGCCCGCCTCGATGGAGCGGGCCACCCCTTCGATGGCATCCACCATCGAGCTCCGCGGCCTCCACGGATACGGGAACTGGCGTTGGACGGCACCGCTCTCCCCGTCCTCCTGGCCCCACAGCTCGAACCAGGCGTGAGCGTTTCGCGAGACCACGCGGCCGCGCTCGCAGTTGAACTCGAAGGCCCAGGTCCGGCGCGGCGCGTGTGAGTTCATTATCCCGAGCATGCCGTTGTCGTAGCCGATAAAGCCGGACCCGCCCAGGTCCTCGTCACCGGCGGCGGCCTCGTCGCTATCCATGTGTCCGAAGACCCACCGGGCCGGCGCTCCCGCGAACAGCCGGAACAGGCACAGTGTATGGCTGTGCATGTTAGACAGCGAGAAGGGACTGAGGCACACGATCGACCTCATAGGCCCAATCTCTCCACTGTCGATCAGCGCTTTGGCCGAGGTGTACGGCGCGTACCAGTTCAGGTGGGCGGCGATGGCAAGTATCGTGCCGGTGCTCCGGCACGCCTCAATCATGGCGTCGGCCTCGGCCAGGGTCCGGGAGATCGGCTTCGTGGCATAGACCGCCCTGACACCGGCTTCCGCCAGCGCGATGACGATCTGGGCGCGTTCCGCCGACCTGGTGGTGACGCATACTATGTCAGGGCGCTCCTTCGCCACCATCTCCCGCAGGTCGGTGTACAGGGCCGTGACGCCCCAGCGCCGGCCGAAGTCGGCGAGCCGATCGGGGTCCAGATCCACGCCCGCCACGAGCTCCACACCGCGGGCCTCGATGATCGCCGGAGCGTGGGCCCACGGCCACGGGTAGTGGGGCTTGCCGACGTGCTCGTCGTCGATGGTGCTGCCCATGCGGCCGCAGCCGACGACGGCGGCGCGGTAGCTGCCTTTGGGCGCCATCGCCGCGACGATTTCGTGGGCGGTCGGCCCAGACCACCCCTCATCACTGGAGCGAGTCCTCATCTTGCCCTCCTCTGTGACCTCTGTGGTGTGGCCTTCTTACTGCGGCGTGGTCGCGCTCAGGATCCGGCACCTGCCACCGGCGCCCTTGGCCTCGTAGAAGATGCGCGAGCGGCCGTCGGGAAGTTCGATCACGCACGGCTCCGAGACCATCCCCACGTCCCAGGGGCCGTCGAGGTCCAGCAGCGGCTCGGGCGACTTGGCCCACGCCAACCCGTCCTCCGAGACGGCGGTGAACACGCCGCCGTTGATCGCGTCGGTCCAGGCGGCGTAGTACATCCGGAAGGTGCCGTCGCCCAGGCGTACGACGTCGGGGGCGTAGACCGCCATGGACTCTCGCTCCGTCTCCTGAGCGATACGAACGCCGGGCTCGATCTCGAAGTCGAGTCCGTCGTAGGAGACAGCGCTGACGATGTGGTTGAGCGCGTCGAAGCCTGAGACCAGTGGAAACGAGTAGTGGTGGAAGTAGAGCCGATACCGGAGACCCCGGTCCGACGGGAAGTAGACGCAGCGAGGAGTGCCGTAGGACCAGTCGCCGTCGCCGAACCTGACGCCGTCCTCCAGCTCCCATTCGAGGCCGTCGGCCGACGTGGCGCTCAGTATCACGGTGGGCGCGTCGGCGCTCCGGGCCTCGTAGTACATGCGGTAGCCGCCCTCGGGCATGGGCACCACGTCGGGGCACAGGGCGCGCTGAGACGCGTGGGGCGGGTGGACGTCGACACGGACGCCGGGGTCGTTGGTCCAGACGGAGCAGTCGCGCGACGAGGCGCTCAGGATGTGGCCGAGGTGGTCGTCCCTGGTGACGCCGGGAGCGAAGCCCGTGTAGTACATCCGGTAGCCGCCGTCGGGAAGGGAAACCACGTTTGGAGTGAGTACGCCGCTGGTTGGCACCAGCGGGTTGACGCCGATGGCGACCGCGGCGTCCTTTACCCACTCCGTCCCCGGGTCGGCCTCGTGCCAGTGCACCGCAGTCAGCGGGTGGAAGTCAGAGTTGGTATCCAAGGAATCCTACCTCATGCGCCGGTCGGGATGGCCATACAGATGGGGTCGTTGCAGGGACAGGGTGTCCGCGGGGAATCCGCTTCGAGTCTGCGGCAGAACCTTACCATACCGGAGCGGTGATAAGGCTACGGAAGGAAGGAGCTGCACCGCCGTGTGATGGCGCGTCAGAACTAACTAAAAAGTCCCCCTTGGCCGAGCACGTTGTCTCAGGAATATGATCAGGTCCAGGTCGCCGGACGACAGCCCCAGTTGGGTCAGGCGGACGGCCGCCTCGCGCGGAACTGCGTGCCGTGGTTAACGACGTGCGCGATCAACTGGCTCAGCGGCTGTTCGTTTGGCTCGCCGTACTGGTTCATGTAGGTGATCGTCTTTGAGATCGCATCGTCCGTCAAAGACGAGAAGAAGCGGTGCTGTTTGGCTTCCTCGGAGCGCCATAAGTCGGTAACTGCATCGACCGTCGGGACCTCGCTGACTGCCAGCCGACCTGCGAGCCTGGCATCCTTGAGCTCTTCCGAGGGTAACCCGCCTTCCCAGCGGGCGAGCCAGACTAGCTCCGCAACGAGGATGTGCACCAGTGTCACGTGAAGGCTGCCAATGCTGAGCCCGTCAGCGGTAGCCATGTAGTCCGTTTCGGTCACTCGGGCCGCACGGTCCTGGACCAGATGCTTCGCCCACTTGGTTGTAGTCGAGAAGTAGCCTGAAGTAGTCAGCGTCCATACTACTCAACCGATCGCGCTTGCCGTCGCCCTAACGGGACTGAGAGCCTTCCCAGTAGTTGCCGGGTTGCCAGGCGTGCTCGCGGGCGACCTCCTCGTTGAGGTCGGTGCCCCATCCGGGGCCGGTGGGGGTCATCATGTGGCCGCCGACGATCTCGGGCTGGACCGTGACCAGGTCGGCCTTCCAGGATACGTCGTCCACGTCTGTCTCCATGATGCGGACGTTGGGCAGCACCGCGCAGAGGCTGGCGCTCATGAAGTCGGACAGGTGGCTGTAGTAGTTGTGGGGCGCGACGTTGAGCTGGTATACCTCGGCCAGATCGCCGACCTTCTTAGCCTGGCTGAAGCCGTTCCAGGGCACGTCGATCATGAAGACGTCGGCGGCGTGCCGCTGGAAATAGGGGATGTACTCCTGCATGTAATATAGGGTCTCGCCGGTGCAAATCTTGGTGCTGGTCGACTCCTTGATCTGGAGAAGCGCGTCGGGGTCGTACATGTCGATCTCGAGCCACAGCAGGTCGAAGGGCTCCAGCACCCTGGCGATGCGCATCGCGCTCTCGGGCTTGAAGTTGAAGTTCAGGTCGAGGTTGATGTCCACGTCCGGGCCGACGGCGTCGCGGAAGGTGCCGATGAGCTCCTCGATGTGGCGCAGCAGATACGTAGTCACGTACTGGTCGGTGGTGCCCAGTCCGCCGCCGAAGCCGCCGAAAAAGACGTCGGCCGGGTCGCCGGGCTGCACGATGTTGGTCTTGAGGGCCGTGTAGCCGCGGCTGACGACCTCGCGGCCCAGGTCGGCCACGTCCTGCATGGTCCGCAGTGGCGGCGTGCCTAGGAGGTCGGGCCACAGGGCCCGGGTGGTGCCGCAGTGGGACCAGTAGAGCCTGGTCCTGTCGCGGGTGGGTCCGCCGAACAGCTCAACGACGGAGATCTCCAGCGCCTTGGCCTTGATGTCGACCAGGGCGCAGTCGATGCCGGCCATGGCCTTGGCCGCGATTCCGCCGGCGCTGTGGCGCACGCGGCGCATCATGTCCCAGAACCGCATCTCGAAGGCCCGCGGGTCCTGCCCGATGAGCACGGGGGCAAGGTCCTGTATGGTGCCGGCTACGCCCGTCGGCGACCTGCCGTCACTGCACTCGCCGTAGCCGGTGACGCCCTCGTCGGTCTCGATCTTGACGAAGGTCCACGGCCTGAAGCCGGCATCGACGATGAAGGTCTCAATGTTGGTGATCTTCATCCAGTCTCCCCGCAGACGTCCCCGAGCGCGGCTCGGATGATACCATAGTGCCCGGCCCCGGAAGCCGGCGGACCGGCGCCGCGGCCTACTCAAAACGGAGCCTGTCTCGATATGAGTGCGCGCTACGACGAAGAGTGGATCGCGTCGCTTCTGGACGTCGAGAAGCGTCTGGGGGACACGACACCAAAGCAGTGCCTGGCGACTGCCGGCATGCAGCCGGGGCATACGGTGGTGGACTACGGCTGTGGTCCAGGCCTGTTTACGTTCCCGGCCGCGCAGATCGCCGGGCCTGACGGGACGGTGTACGCAGTCGACATCGAGCCCAGGATGGTCACGCTCATCGAGCGCAAGGTGGGTGAGAGGGGCGCGGGCAACGTGACCGCCGTCCTGAACGACGGTCAGGGCGCGCCGCTGCCGCCGGACACCGCCGACTTCCTGGTCCTGGGCCAGGTGCTGCACTACCCGGAGGAGACCGAAGGCCGGGTCGCGATGGCGCGGGACGTCGCGAGGCTGCTGAAGCCCGACGGCCGGGCGCTGGTCATCGAGTGGGCGCCGGAAGACGAGAGCAGCAGCCGCATGGGTCCCGGGGACGTGGAGAGCATCGTCGGCGAGGCCGAGCTGCGGGTCGGACCGCCGCAGCCGCTGGGGCCGCGGCAGTACATGATGATCGCGACCCACAGGCCGTCAACGGCGGGCTGAACCGGATCAACGCTGACCACACTGCTCTGATGCTGGACTTCTACGCCGTCTCCGAGCTGTTCACGCCCGAGGAGCGTCAGGTCCAATCGACGGTCCGCCGCTTCCTCGAAGCGGAGGCGCTTCCCCACATCAGCCAATGGTGGGAGGAGGCCACGTTCCCCGCACACCTGGTCCCGCGCCTGGGAGAGATTGGCCTGCTCGGTGCCACCCTGCCAGGCGTCCACGAGAGCGGCGAGATCAGCAACGTCGCCTACGGGCTCATCATGTATGAGCTCGAACGCGTCGACTCCGGGCTGCGGAGCTTCGTCAGCGTGCAGAGCTCCTTGGTCATGTACCCGGTCCACAGGTACGGCAGCGACGCGCAGAGGGAGCGATACCTTCCCGGGCTGGCGACCGGCGAGACCATAGGCTGCTTCGGGCTGACCGAGTCGGAGGGCGGATCGGACGTGGCGGCCATGACGACGCGGGCGCGGAAGGACGGCGACTCCTACGTCCTGAACGGCACCAAGATGTGGATTAGTAACGGGGGCATCGCCGACCTGGCTCTCATCTGGGCCAGGGACGACGACGGCGACGTGCGGGGATTCCTGGTGCCGCCCGACTCCCCGGGATTTCTCACCAACCCGATCAAGCGCAAGATGAGCCTCAGGGCGTCGGTCACCAGCGAGCTGGTGCTGGACGACGTGCGCGTGGGCACCGACCAGATGCTGCCGGGCGCCAGGGGGCTGTCGGCACCGCTGTCGTGCCTGACCCAGGCTCGGTACGGCATCGCATGGGGCGCCCTGGGCGCGCTGGAGGCGGTGTACACGGAGGCGGTGGAGTTCGCCCGGAACCGAATCACCTTCGGCAAGCCCATCGCGTCGCGGCAACTGGTGCAGGCCAAGCTGGCCCGGATGCTGTCGGACCACACCCGCGGGCTGCTACTGACGTGGCGGCTCGGCAGGTTGAAGGACGAGGGCACGCTGGACCACACGCAGGTCTCGCTGGCCAAGCGGGAGAACGTGCGGGCCGCGCTGGAGGGTGCGCGCGCGGCCAGGGATATCCTAGGCGCCGGCGGCATCACGCTGGACCATCACGCCATCCGCCACATGCTGAACCTGGAGACGGTGGACACCTACGAGGGCACGTACGACGTCCACACCCTGGTGCTGGGCAGGCACATCACCGGTGACGACGCATTCCAGTAGCGGGGAGATGACCACAGAGAGTACAGAGGTTAGGAAGGTTTACGGGAGGTTTACGGCAGCTCCCCCGCAGTCAGCATCTGCGAAGAGCCGCGCCCTGAATATTGTGGGTTTCGCCAAATTGGCTCTGAAAGCGCCACAGGTATTGTCGATCCTGACCCTCACCCCCTGTCTCCACATCATGCGAACTGCATCGTGACCACCCGGCCGGCCCGACCTGACTGTACCGAGCACAAGCCCACGGGACCCGACACGGGTAAGATGGCCAATGTCGCCTGACCGTCTGTCGCCGCGGGGCCGAGAGGTCCGATGATTCTTCGCTCATCGCGACTCACCCCGACAGGTCGGGGGAGCCTGGCAACAAGACGGGTGCCGGGCAGCTAGGGTGCGTGAATGGCTAGCGGCATCAAGATAGGCGTCGCCGCGTGGACGGACGTCGCGGACTACTACCCGCGGGGCATGAAACCCGCCGACAGGCTCGGTTTCTACTCCGGCGAGTTCCCGCTGGTCGAGGTCGATACGTCCTACTACGCCATCCCGGCACCCCACGTTCCCGCGGCCTGGGTGGGGGCCACGCCCGACGGCTTCACATTCGACATCAAGGCGTTCAGGCTGTTCACGACGCACCAGACGCCACTCAGGTTCCTGCCACCGGACGTCAGGGCCGACCTGCCGCCGGAAGTGTCCGGGAAACGCAGCCTGTACTACAAAGACCTGCCCGACCGCCAGAAGGACGACCTGTGGTCGATGTTCGGCGGAACCGTCGACACCCTTCGGGACGCGGGCAAGCTCGGCGTCGTGCTGTTCCAGTTCCCACCCTGGTTCATGCCTGGGAGGGACAGCTACGCCCACATCGACGAGTGCCGCCAGCGAATGGCCGGCTATCCCATCGCGGTAGAGTTCCGAAACCGATACTGGCTGCTCGACGACGGCCTGGAGAACACTCTGAGCTACCTCAGACGCGCCGGCGTCAGCTTCGTGGCGGTGGACGAACCGCAGGGGTTCAACTCCTCGGTGCCGCCGGTGGCCGACGTTACGGCGGACATCGGGATCGTCCGCTTCCACGGCCGCAACGGCGACACATGGGAGAAAAAGGGCCTCAAGAAGTCCTCCGAGCGCTTCGACTACTACTACTCGGAAGCTGAGATGGAGGAGTGGGCTCCGAGGATCGCGACGATGAAGTCGGCCGCCAGAGAGGTCCACGTTATCATGAACACCAACAACCAGGACCAGGCCATCGTCAACTCAAGGCTAACGGAGAAGGTCCTGGGCGAAGGCCTCATCCAGCGGCCGACGCTTTTCTAGGAATTTCCTACGGCAGAGCACGCCGAGAACGCAGAGGAAGGGGTTTTTCATATTGAGGTCTCAACGACCTTTGTGCCCGCTGGGCGGTGTCCAGGCCGCTGGAGAGACCGGGCGCCCGACGATGGTTGAGCGGTTGACTTTGCACTACCCTGCCTTTAGTCTCCCGACAGCGTCGGCCCGTGCTCCGCACGCCGTGGCGCGAATATCCGCGGCCCGTACAGCGGGCCAGCTCCGGTGAGGTGACCAGATGGCCGAGCGAGTGAAGTTCGTCATTCCCGGCGACGATCCCATCCAGATACAGGGATCGCCGCACCTGAAGCGACTGGAGCCGTACGGCGATCTGGAGATGTACACCGAGCGGCCGGCCTCAATTGAGGAGCAGCTCCGGCGGGTCGAGCACGCCGACGTCATCATCAACACCCGTGGCGCGGTCAAGTGGTTCCGGCCGGCGCTGGAGTCGCTGCCGAAACTGCGAATGATCGCCACCTGCTCCATAGGCACCGACATGATCGACCTGGAGGCCGCCTCGGAGCTCGGCATCGTCGTCAGCAACCAGCCGGGCAGGATCGCACCCATCGTCGGCGAGCACATAGTGGCCCTGATGTTCGCCGTCGCCAAGCGGATGGCGTTCCAGACGTCGGAGCTGAAGGCGGGCCGGTGGACGAGGATGGAGAACCTGTTTCTGCAGGGCAAAACGCTGGGGCTGATCGGCACCGGTAACGTCGGCTGCGAGGTCGGCCGGCTGGCCAATGCCCTGGGCATGGAGGTCATCGCCTGGACGTTCAACCCCTCGCGCGAGCGGGCTGCGAAGCTCGGCGTCACCTTCGTAGAGCTGGACGATCTGCTGCGTCGCTCCAACGTGGTGAGCATCCAGGTAAGGGTCAGCGACGACAGCCGCCAGATGATCGGCCGTCGCGAGTTCGGGCTGATGAAGGAGGGCGCCCTGTTCATCAACGGCGGCCGTGGCGAGCTGGTCGACACGGCCGCCCTGATCGACGCGCTGGACTCGGGCCACCTGGCCGGGGCCGGGCTCGACGTCTTCGACCAGGAGCCGCTGCCGCCGGACCACCCGGTGCTGGCCTGCGAGCAGATCGTGATGACACCCCACCTCGCCGACCAGACGGCCGAGGGGATGGAGCTGCTGAACGAAGGCGCGATCTCCAACGCGATCGCCTTCCTGGAAGGCCGGCCGCAGAACGTGGCCAACGACCCTCGTCCGAGGCCGTGAGCGCAAGCCGCGAGGAGTGAACGCCATGAGCCACGCCGTCCAGACGGTCGTTACCAGCTATCTCAAGACCCACGGGCTCGTTCTGGAGACGGTCGAAGATCTGTCCGACGACCAGATCGCGTACCGGCCCTGCCCGACCAGATCCGGCTCGAAGGCGGCATGGTCTGGCGGGATTAAGGCCTGGCGGCGGCCTGGGGCTTCAGTCCGGACGGGCATGGAGCTCGAGGCTCCTGGCACCCTGCTCTGGCCGAGCAAATATGTGCTATTGGACTACTGCCGTCGGGCCTTCGAGACCGCCAACGAGGCAGTACACCGGTTGGACGACACAGCGCGCCAGCGATCGGTCAAGTGGGGTGGGCGAAGCGTTGGGCAGGCCGTCATGACCAACCTGGAGCACGACAACCGCAATCTGGGCATGATCGAGAGCATGCGGGATATGCTCGGCCTCCGTGGCTCTGCCACGGAGTAGCCCATCAATTGGAGAGAGCGTCAATGAGCTCAACGAAGGCCCGTCTTGGCATACTGGTTGGAGGCGGTCCGGCGCCTGGGATCGACAGCGCCATCAGCGCCTGCGCCATCGAAGCCGTCAACTCCGGTCTGGATGTCATAGGCATCTACGACGGCTTCGCTCACCTGATAGACGGAGACACCTCCTACACGACGCCACTGGCGATATCGGACGTGTCTCGCATTCACGCCCAGGGAGGGTCCATCCTTCGTACGTCACGGGCGAACCCGACACGCAGTGCCGAGGACTTGGAGCAGTGCGTGCGAACTCTGGCGGAGCTGGGGGTCTCATACCTAGTGACCATCGGCGGCGACGACACCGCCTTAGCGGCGTCCGAGGTAGAAAAGGTGGCCCGCGGAGCCGTGCGAATCGTCCACATTCCCAAGACGATCGACAACGACCTGCCCCTGCCGGGCGACATGCCGACGTTCGGATACGAGACAGCCCGCCACGTCGGCACCCAGCTCGTTCTGAACCTGATGGAGGACGCTCGAACGGGGAATCGCTGGTTCATCGTCAGTGTCATGGGGCGCAACGCAGGACACATAGCGCTTGGAATAGGCAAGGCCGCCGGAGCCACCGTGACTGTCATTCCGGAGGAGTTCTCGGGAAAGCGAATCAAGCTCGACGATGTCTGCATCCTCCTAGAAGGGGCCATCCTCAAGCGGCGGGTGATGGGGCGAGAGGATGGGCTGGCCATCGTGGCCGAAGGCATTGCCGAGAAGCTCGATCCAGAAGAGTTGGAGGCGCTCCCGGGCGTGGAGCTGCGCCGCGACCCGCATGGGAACCTTCGTCTGGAGGAGATCCCCCTTGCGACGGTCCTCAGGCGGCGGGTCCAGGAGCGGTTCGCCCAACGAGGCGACGCTATATCCCTCGTAGACGTGACCCTGGGCTACGAGCTCCGATGCGCTCCACCCATACCTTTCGATATCGACTACACGCGTACTCTGGGTTTCGGAGCCGTGAGGTTCCTGCTGTCCGAGTCCTCGAACGATCGGCTGGGTCCGGGAGGGCTGGTGTGCCTGGAGAACGGTCATATGCGCCTGATGCCCTTCGAAGAGCTGCGTGACGCAGCCACGGGAGGGACCCGGATACGCCTCGTAGACATGGAATCCCAAAGCTACGAAGTTGCCCGCAGGTACATGATCCGGACGGAGTCCCGGGACCTCTTGGATCCCGAGATGCTGGCCGCGCTGGCGAGTGCCGCCAAGATCACACCGGACGAGCTTCGAGACATGTTCGCCGCTCTCGCCTGATTGCATGGAGCACAGGGGGCCGCGCGGGCGGCTGTCTCCCTGGGCACTTCGGGTTTCACTCAGGACAGCACTTCCGCGGGCGTGGCGACAGCCGGACCACATCCTTCGTCGGGACTCTTCAGGATGACATGCCTATGGGCCGAATGGGAACAACAATGCCGATAGAGATACTGCAAGAGGCGCCGTCCGCAGAGCTGTTGCGGAACTACGCGAAGGTCTCTATTGCGTTCACTGTGGACTCACGGTTCCGTGTCGAGGCTATCGATCGTGGTCTGGGTGGGTGGAAGCTCACCGAAGAGCGAGTCGAGGAGCTCTACGAGAAGGACTACGACAGCTATTGGGACGGCCGCCTGGACCGCTGGTTCGGGCGTTGGGACATCTCACACTAGGCCGTCTTTTCCGCGATGGAAGGACCAACTCGCGTCGGCGACGCCATCGTCGGGTACAAGACACCAGGAACCCATTTGGAGGAAGGCCGCGACGACCTTGCCGTGCTGTGCTGTAATACATACGCGTTCGTCCCGAGCGCCGAGGCGAGGGCATCGGCTCGCTGATGTTCCAGCGTGTCGTAGAGTGGGCGAGAGAGAGGAACTGCAAGCGGCTGAAGGGTGGAGACCCAGAACATCAACGTTCCCGCCTGCAGATTCTACGCGGCCCAGGGCTGCGAGCTACGAGGCATCCATCCCAACACCTACCCCGAACTGCCGCACGAGGTCCAGCTACTCTGGTACCTGGACCTGTGAGAACGACCACAAACGTGACGGAGGAACGGCGAAGATCGGAGGCTCAAAAGCCACCTGCCCCGACGCTGCGTCCTCTGTGATGAAAGGAGGCATACATGGCGAAGAAGATTCGGAAGAGCTACGACGACATCTACCCGGCCGGCCCTACCTACATCAGAGGCGTGCGCGCCGGGGACACGCTGTACCTGTCAGGCATCACGGCTCGCGGCTCAAGCGCCGAAGGCGGGCCGCCGATGGCTCAGCTCCGGGTGATACTCGACAGGATCACCCGAATCGTTGCGGCTGAGGGCGGCAAGCCCTCCGACGTCGTCGCGATCACGACCTACGTGACCAACATAGCCGACTTCTGGCCCATCGAGGGCGATCAGAAGGCGCTCTACGAGGAGTTTTTCGAAGGCGAATACCCGACCAACTCCTACGTTGAGGTCAAGGCCCTTGCCGAGCCCGACCTGCACGTCGAGCTCACCGCCACAGCGGTACTGGACTGAGCAGGGCGGCGCCCTCATGGCCGGCTACCGGTACACTACTCCATCGTTCCCGACTCGGCCGCCGCTAGGGTGCTGATGGTGAGGTCGAGCGACGGGTGGACGCTGCCGCATTTCGACCTTGACCGAGCGGTGATCTGGCAGGCAGTGGACCGCGACATGCGCGAGATGCGGTGGGTCGGTGAGCTGGCACTGGGGGCTCTAATCGGGGTGTCGGGGGGGGGAGACCGAGGCGTTGGTCCTGTTCTACGCCGTGAGCCTCATCTTCGCACTCCTCGTCGCCTATGAGACCGTGGTCGAGAGGGAGTCTCGACAGCGAATCAGGTCAGACGAGACTGCTACCTGGAGCTATCGGATACTGAGTGAACGTCCGCCCACACCACCAGGCCCGGAGCAGTTCGCATGGGCTCAGATACTGAAACGCAGGGTCGCAAGCCGCTGTGACAGCGTGGAGGCGTGATCACGACCGGCGATCAGGAATAGGGAAAGAATTTATATCTAAGGGACACCTTCATACTCCCGGCAACCCCGATTCGGCATTGGGACTGCACTCCCTATCTCTTCGCAGCCTGCCAGGATGAGGTCCAGTGCCGACCTACTGCTCGCGAGCCGACTGTTCGCGTTGCCAGACGTAGTCGACGTCGCCCGAGTAGAAGCGGTCGGGGTTCTCGACGGCCCAGATCTGCTTGCTGATGATGTAGTTGCTGGGGTCCAGCGCCAGGCCCTGGCGCCAGAGCTCGATCGCCTGCTCGGTCTTACCCTGTCGGCACAGCTCGTGGCCGCGGACAAAGAGCTCGTTGGACTCGGCCTTGGCGGCCTCGGACTCGTCCAGCGACGCCTCTCCCAGGTGGGTCAGGTCCGAGCCGGCCACCCACTCATCGAGCACCCCGCGGGTCTCCTCTCTGCGGACGTCGAATCGGCCGAGCATCTTGTAGCGCAGTACACCGGTCTCATCGATGAGGAAGCCGTTTGGCACCGCTTTGAAGCCAAACAGCCGGCCCAGCAGGTTGGCCTCGTCGACGACGGTCTTGAAGGTCGCACCCGCCTGCTCCACGTAGGGTCTGGGCCTGTCGGGACCCTGGGCGTCCATTGCCACCGAGAGGACCTCGACGCCGCTACCCGCGTGTTTCTCCTGGAACTGCTGCCAGACCGGCAGCTGAGCGCGGCAGCCTCACCAGGAGGCCCAGCAGAACAGCACGACATTCTTGCCCAGGTAGTCAGCGATGCTGACGGGGTCTCCGGACAGGGACAGCAAGGTGAAGTCTGGTATCCGCTGGCCGATAACGGCGCCGCTGACCTTTGTGGTCATGGCACTCTCCTATCAGGTGGTCTGGGAGGTCTCGCTTGTCGGGGCGCACGGCCCCAGAGCTCTAGAAACTTCACCCGACGCCGTGGAAGCCGATGGTCACGAGCTCGCCTTCCACCGTCACCGGCGTGGTCCGCTCCCCACCCGTAAGCTCCTCGAGCTTGGCCCAGAAGTCGGGATGCAGCGCAAGGTCGATCTCCTCGAAGGCCCTGCCGGCCTCCTTGAGCTCGTCCTTCAGCGCCTCGGAGTAGGTGCAGTCCGGGTGGGTGTAGACGATCATCTGCTCTGCCAAGTGGCGACCTCATCCTGGTTGCGAAGCCGGTCCGCCTGCTTGGTATTGTAGTCCAATCGGCGCCCGCGGAAAAGTCGCGTCACGGGATGACCGGCAGAATGATCCTAGATGGCCTGGCGCGATCGTGGAAGACGGTCTGGGCCGCTGCGACCAACGTAGCCTCGGCGTAGTCGTCGCCGCCCGTGTTGTGGTTGCGGTCGAAATTGGGGAAGTCGCTGCTGGAGACATCGACGCGAATGCTGTGGCCGGGATTGAACAGGTTGCTAGTTGGGTTGAGCTGGACGGTGTATTCATAGGCGCGACCCGGCTCGAGGAGCGACGGGACCTCGAAGGAGTCCCTGTACCGGACGCGCACGATGCCGTAGCACAACTCCTGGGCGAAGCCGTCGGGCCAGACATCGATGAGCTTAGCGGTGAAGTCGCTGTCCCTAGCGGAGGTCGCCGCCCACAGCTTCAGGGTCACCGGCCCGGTCACCTCCAGTGCCCGCTCCAGCGGCGGCGTGGCGTATACGAGCACGTCACTTCGGCCGTCGAGACGGCGTTGGTCCTGGGGTTCGTTCTGCCCAGACGGCGTGAACAGGGTCATCACCGGGTCGCGAGGGTCGTAGACGTATCGGTCGGGCTGCTCGTCGCCGGGCGCCTCACGCGACAGCACTCCGTCACCGGCGGGGGTGTTGGCAGCCCCGTCGCCGTGGAGATAGAAGTCGGTGTATCGCGTCCTGGCCAGCGGCCAGTCGTCTTCAGCCCGCCATCTGTTGGCGCCCATCACGAACAGCTCGACGCGCGGCCACTCATCGAGGCCAGTCTCGTCGCCCTTGAGCCAGGCGCTGAACCAGCGGTCGGCTATCTCGTAGTAGTCGCGCTCGGCGGCGGGCCCAAAGTCGATCTCGCCGACCTTCCTGTCCCACTGGTCGCCGGCGTGAGTCCACGGCCCAACGATGAGCCTGGCGTTGTCTCGGGCCTTCTGAGTCGCGGCGTTTTCGGCGAGACCGGTGAAGTTCTTGATGGCTCCGACCTGCTGGTCGTACCAGCCGGTGGTGACAAGGGCCGGCACTTCCATCCTGGCGTGCTTGGCCTCGAAGCCGAAGTGGTCGGTGGCGTGATCCTGAAGCCACTTCCTCCAGTGAGGACTGATGCCGAACATGACGTCGTCGGGAATCTCCATGAGCGGCAGGTGCCAGAGCCACTTGACCCGATCCTGCACCGTCCACAACCGCTCGGCCTCCGCGATCGTACGAGGTCCCCAGGTGGCATCGTGCCGCCGCCGCTGGTCGGGCGACAGGGTCACGGTGCTCCACCACAGCACCCGCCCAAGTCGGAGCACGGCGCCCATCTCGCGGTCCAGGAGGTTGGCGGCGATGGCCTGGGGAATCATCGCTTTCAGGTGGGGCGGCCGCGTGTGGGCCAACTCCATCTGAGTCCACCCGTCGTATGAGCTTCCGACGGTGCCGACCTCGCCGCTGGACCAGGGCAGCCCGGCCGCCCACTTGATGGTGTCATAGCCGTCCTCGGCGTCGCGATGGTCGGATCTGTAGAAGCCGGGCTGGAAGTCGCCGTCGGAGGCGAAGCGGCCTCGCACATCCTGAGCGACGTAGACGTAGCCCCGCTCGGCCAGCTTGCGGCCTCGCTCTGGGAATTCGGTCTTGTCGTAGGGCGTTCGCTCTACGATGGTCGGGTACTTCCCGGGCGCGTCGGGACGATAGACGTCAGCCCTGAGCACGGTGCCGTCTCGCATGACGGCCGGAACGTCGCGCTCGACGATAGTGGGGCGTGAGCCGAAGTCTTGTCTATCGGACATAAGTCCCGCCAGCGCTTCTACGACGGAGGGCCGGGGGGCGGGCAGTCCGCCCGCGGTTCGCCAAAGTGTACAGCCACAAGTCGCAGGAACGCCTCGGAGAATTCGGCGGGGCGCCGGTCCGGCCACTAGGAGGCCCTTGGCCAACGAACGGTGTGTTCGTTGGCTGGTCCGGGATCAACCGCGCGGCTTCGAGCTGCTGCTCCAGGTATACCAGCAGCCTTTCGTGGTCCTGATTGAGCTCCGCGGGAGGCCTCAAGGTCTCGGCAGATGATTTGATCTGCTCGAGGCCTAGAATGATGTCCGGCTTGAATCCCGCCAGGATCGCGAAAAGCTCCCCGACGGCGAACCGGGGAACGAAGAGATCCCCGAGAGGTCGAACATCGGTCTCAAACTTTAACATTAGACCGTACAGCTAGAGGCCATAGTCGCCCCCCTCACCCTCATCGGGACGCATGCATGCGCGTGCCGCCACTTCGTCGTCGCTGACGTTGAGCGCGTTGCACACGTCCACCGACAGTCGGAGAGCCGCCCTCATTGTGGCCTGGCCCAAGGCAGCGTTGGCCACCGCGAATGCGGTGACGTCCTCGTTGGCGACGGCCTCACCGACCTCGCGGTCGAGTGACAACCACTCCTGGACCCTTGTCAGAAGGACCTGGTGGTCTGCCGAGTACCGCGGTGGCGGCCTCAGCTTCTCGATGGCGGCCGCTTCTTCAGCAAAGGCGGTGCCGACACCCGCCCTCTTGAGAGCGTCAAACATGGCGAAGGGCAGCGGCCAGACCTGATTGAACAGCGTCTCGAACTCTTTGAAGTTAGCCTGCGTTAGTCGACGCGCCTCAGCTACCGCATCCAGATACGCTTGCTCCGCCTCTGCCGTCTCCTGAGCATCGGTCTCGGTAGCTGCCGAGTCCTCGGCTGATCCATCGTCGCCGCATGCAAAGACGGCAACCGCGCATATGACCGTTATCGCGAACAGAGATTTCAGCCGCATCTCCATCCTCTCTGGGGTTTCGTCGGCTCTTAGATGCACATGACACCCGGCAGGCGCACGCTATCCAGGATAGGTAGTCGAAACAGGAGGGACGTGGTGGAGATAGGGGGACTCGAACCCCCAACCTCGGCATTGCGAACGCCGCGCT
>CAZENU010000018.1:0-41398 GCA_964513735.1 uncultured Dehalococcoidia bacterium | reverse complement strand
CAGGGCGCCGAGAACGCCGGCGTGGTGCGCATCGGCGACGGCAAAGCCGTCGTGATGAAGATCGAGTCCCACAACCACCCATCGGCCATCGAGCCCTACGAGGGTGCCGCGACCGGGGTCGGAGGCATCGTCCGCGACATCCTCGCCATGGGTGCCCGGCCGATTGCCCTACTCAACTCGCTGCGGTTCGGCCCTCTGACCAGCGCCCGCAACCGCTATCTGTTCTCCAGGATCGTGGCCGGGATATCCGGCTACGGCAACTGCATCGGCGTCCCGGACGTCGGCGGCGAGATCTGTTTTTCCCCAACCTATACCGGCAACCCGCTTGTGAACGCGATGTGCGTGGGCATCGTGGACGAGCAGGACCTCGTGCTTGCCACCACGGGCGGTGAGGGTAACGTGCTCGTACTGGTGGGGGCCGATACCGGCCGCGATGGCATCCACGGCGCGTCCGGACTGGCATCGCGCCCGTTCGAAGAGGAGCGCGAGCTCCGGCCAGCGGTGCAGGTCGGCAATCCTTTTCTCGAAAAGGTGCTCATCGAGGCCTGTCTGGAGGTGGCCGCGACAGACCACGTCGTCGGCATGCAGGACCTGGGTGCCGCCGGGCTGTCGTCCGCGGCGGTTGAGGCGGCCGACAACGCCGACGCGGGCTTCGAGCTCGACGTCTCGAGGGTGCCGCGGCGGGACGCCGCAATGACCCCCTACGAGGTGATGCTATCGGAGTCGCAGGAGCGGATGCTGGTCGTCGTCCGTGAGGGACACGGGGACGCCGTCCAGGACATGCTCCGGAAGTGGGACCTCTCCACGGTCGTCATCGGCAAGGTGACCGGCGACGGCATGGCTCGCGTTTTCGATGGCCCAAAACTGGAAAGCGACGTCCCGGTACGGCTGCTGGTCGACGCGCCGCAGTACAGGCTGGCCGGCCGGCAGCCGGCGTGGCTCGACGAGCTGCAGTCCCGGGACCTGGGCACTTTGTCCGTCCCGGACCGCAGCCCCAACGACGTGCTGCTCCAGCTTCTCGGATCGCCCAACATCGCGAGCAAGGAGTCGGTGTTCCGGCAGTACGACCACCATGTGCAGACCAACACCGTGGTCGGACCCGGCGCCGACGCCGCGGTTCTTCGGATCAAGGGCACGACCAGAGGTATCGCGCTGACCACCGACGGCAACAGCCGCTACTGCTATCTCGACCCATACGCGGGCGGAATGATAGCGGTTGCCGAGGCCTGTCGTAACCTTTCCGCGACAGGCGCCCTGCCCATCGCGCTGACCGACTGCCTGAACTTCGGCAACCCAGAGCGGCCCGAGATCTACAACCAGCTCGCGGAGTGCGTCCGGGGCATCGCAGAGGCCAGCCGTGCGTTCGGCGCGCCGGTCATCAGTGGCAACGTCAGCCTGTACAACGAGAGCCAGGGCGAGGGAATCTACCCAACGCCCGTCATCGGCGCGTTGGGCCTACTCGAGGACGTGGCCGCCCACTGCTCGACGGCGTTCCAAGACCACGGCGACGTCGTGCTGCTGCTGGGCGCCGAGGAGGCTGCGTTAGACGCCGCTTCGCTGGCGGGCGGCGAGTACCTGGAGCTGGTCCACGGGCAGGTGGCGGGCCGGCCGTCCATCGACCTCGAGGCCGAGCTGGCAGTCCAACGTGCCTGCCGCCGCGCCATCCAGGCCGGTCTGCTCAAGTCCGCCCACGACTGCTCCGATGGCGGCCTGGCGGTGGCACTGTCGGAGTGCTGTATCGCGGGTGGGGTCGGCCTTGACGGCACACTGTCGGTCTCCGGCAGGTGGGATGCCGCTCTGTTCGGCGAGCGGCAGTCACGCATCGTCGTGTCGCTGGCGTCCGGCGACCGGGGCTCCCTGGAGCGCATCTGCGCCAACGAAGGGGTACCTTGGGCACCGCTGGGCGCGGTGGGCGGGACTCGGCTGACCGCTGCGGGGCTCCTCGATCTGCCGGTGGAGCAGCTCGCTTCGGCGTGGGGCGAAGGAATCCAAAACGCGATGGGCCGGCCGGCCGGCTGAGGCCTCATTTCTGGTTGACACCCCGCACTGCCCGATGCTAAATTGTCAGATAGGTTGGCAGCCGCGATGAGTGGCTGCTAATTTGTTATTTAGCCTGGGAGGGCTCGTTTGCCGAGATACGACTACCTCTGCCCCAACTGCAAGAACGAGTTCGAGATCCGGCAGAGTTTCTCCTCGGAGCCGGTCGCCCCCTGTCCCAAGTGCCAGAGCACGGCACGGCGGGTCATACACTCGGTCCCCATCGTATTCAAGGGCAGCGGCTTCTACGTCAACGACTACGGCAAAGGCAAGGGCTCCACGACCTCCACGTCGGAGTCCAAGGCCTCTAAGGAGTCGTCGGAGTCCGACGACTCCAAAGCAAGCTCCAAATCCGAGAGCAAGGTAGAGTCCAAGGTAGAGTCCAAGTCCAGCCCGGGCAAGGACGAAAGCTCTTAGCCGTTGAGGGCGCTGGTCCAGCGGGTCGCCAGGGCGTCCGTGACAGTGGACCAGGAGGTAGTAGGGAGCATCGGCGCCGGCCTAGTCGTCCTGATCGGGATCTCCAGGGAAGACGGGCCCGCCGAGGCCGAGTACATCGTCGGCAAGACCGTCAACCTCCGCATCTTCAACGACGATGACGGCCGCTTCAATCGCTCCGCCCTGGACACAGAGTCCGAGCTACTGCTCGTGAGCCAGTTCACCCTCTACGGCGACACGCGCAAGGGCCGCCGTCCCAGTTTCGTCGACGCCGCACCGCCCGACGAGGCGAAAGCGCTCTTTGACCAGACCGTCTCGCGGTTCGCCCAGACCGGTCTGAAGGTGGCCACAGGGCGCTTCCAGGCCCACATGACGGTGTCGATCGAGAACGACGGGCCGGTGACCATCATGCTCGATTCCGCCGACAGGGGTCGCCCGCGGAGGTCCTGAAGAGCGGCGGTTGGCCGAGGTCGAGGCCACCTCGCCTCCGGCACCCTGATCGCCACCTACCGTCGTCGCCCTACCTTGGCGACCAGAAGGCCAGGGTCCCGCTGGCGATCACGTCGGTCGACGGGAACGATCGGGCAGCCACCACGATGATGCGGTCGATCTTCGCCTGCGCCGTCGAGGCCAGGATCGCGCCGCCGCCTATCCTGCCGGCGAACACCAGGGAACGTGAGTCCGGCGACCAGAGCTGGTGAGACCCCGCGAACTGGTCGAAGAACTGCAGCATCGTGAGCTGGTCAGCCGACGGAATGAAGTCGATCAGCGTCGACTCCGCCCCATTCGCGATGTTCAGCACCTTCCAACGTAGGACGTCTCGCTCCTGCCTCATCAGCGTGACGTAGGCGAGCTTGGTACTGTCGGGTGACCAGAAGAACGCGACGACATCGTCCTCGATCTCCGTCGCCTGCCGCGTCCCGTCCTCCGCATACAGGCTGATCCGCTGGTAGACCAACAGGCCGAGAGGCGGGTACGGGATCACTCGGTCCGGACTCGTGACAGCCAGCAGCCTTCCGTCCGGAGACCATCTGAATGCCGCGTCTTCGGGGACCTGGTCGACCAGCGGCATTTGGTCGGCACCTACCCTGGCGGTGAAGAGCGTCAGGCCGCCGGACCGGCCGGCGGTCACGTAGGTCATCAGATCGGTGTTGGGCTTCCAGGTCGGCACTTTAGAGCCGGAAGCCTTCGACGGCAGGTCGAGTCGATCGAGGTCGCCCTGGTCTACGTCAAACACGAAGTGGTCGTTTGCGAAGTGTATGAGCAGGCTCTCCGAATCGGGCGACCAGTCCATGAACACCGGGATGCCGTCCATCGCCGTCCTAGGCCCTTCGTCGTCCCTCAGGTCGTCGACGTATAGCCTCAGGCCCCCTGCCGTCCCGCTCAGGAAGGCCAGACTGCTGCTGTCGGGAGACCAGTAGACGTAGTGCGGCGCGCCGATCGCTACGAACGCGTCGCCGGGCTCCCCCACGTGAACCCGCGACACCTCGCCGGTCGACAGGTCGCGGTCGAACAGCGTCGCGCGGCGTCGTCCATTCTCATCCTCAGTGAGGCCGGAGAAGACTAGATTGTTGCCGTCCGGCGACCATGTGGGCCACGAGTAGATACCGGTCCTCGGGCTGATCCTCAGCGCGCCGGAGCCGTCAGGATTGACCGTGCGGACGTGGCCATCCAGACCCACGTATGCGATCCGGCCCGGTCCCGACTCGACCTCCGGTTCCTCGTCGAGCTGGCTGCGGGCCGCTTCGTCGTCGCTCTGGAAGAGCCCGCACGCCGTCGCCGATACGACGAACAACGCGAGAACCAGTACCAGCAGAATGCCTCTACGCATCCGAGACGAGCTCCAGACTGAAGTCTAGGGCACGGGCCGAGTGCGTCAGGGCGCCGACCGAGATCAGGTCCACCCCCGTCGCCGCGACCTCCCTCACGTTATCGAGTCGGATTCCGCCGGAAGCCTCGGTAATGACCTTTCCGCGACACATCTCGACGGCCCGGCGCATGCGGTCCACGGGCATATTGTCCAGCAGCAGGATGTCGGCGCCGGCGTCCAGGGCCTCCTGCACCTGCTCCAGATCCTCCACCTCGATCTCGATCTTGAGGGAATGAGGCGCATTGGTGCGGGCCAGGTCGACGACCTGAGCGAGGCCGACCCCGTGCCGGCCCAGCGCCTCTATGTGGTTGTCCTTGATCAGGACGCCGTCGCCGAGGTTGTAGCGGTGGTTTGTGCCGCCGCCCACGGTCACCGCATACTTCTGCAGCGCGCGCAGGCCGGGAATCGTCTTTCGCGTGTCGAGCACCCTGGCCACGTAGCCATCGACTTCTCGAACGTACCTGTTCGTCTCAGTGGCGATGCCGCTGAGGTGCTGCATGAAGTTGACCGCAGTGCGCTCCGCGGTGAGGATCGACGCGATCACGCCGGTGACCTCGAGGACGAAAGTCTCCGGCTCCAGAGCCGTCCCGTCGGGCTCCAGGGTCACGATGCGCAGAGCGGGATCGACTCGCCGGAAGACGGCGGCCGCGACATCGCCGCCGGCGAGCACGCCCACCTCCCTGGCCATGACGACACCCTTGCCTTTGAGTCCTTCGGGTATCAGCGCCTCGGTGGTCGCGTCACCGCCGCTCAGGTCCTCGGCCAGCGCACGATCCACCAGAGCCTCGATCTCCGACGTGAGGGTCAGCATGGCGGTGTTTGGGATCCCCCTCTCTTGGCTCTTCCGCGGATGCCGGAGAGGAGGACAAGCCCCTCGCATCCTCCCGAAGCCGTGGAGAGACAAACCCCGTCTACCACCTTTATGGTGGCAACTCTGAGACGTCCCCACAATATCACATCAACGTCGCGCTGCCGCACGGCAGCCTGCTATACGACGGCCAGCATCCTGTTCAGGGCCACCCGCGCCTCTTCCCTGGTCTGATCGTCGACGGAGATCTGGTTCACCACCACGCCTTCGTTGAGTCCGTCCAGCACCCAGGCGAGATAGGCCGGATGGATGCGGTACATGGTCGAGCAGGGGCAAACGACTGAGTCGAGGCAGAAGACGGTCTTGTCCGGGTTCTCCTGGCCGATGCGGTTGACCAGGCTGATCTCGGTGCCGACGGCCCATACGCTGCCCGACGGCGCGTTGCCTATGGTGTCTATGATGAACTCGGTGGACCCATTGGCGTCGGCCGCCTGCACGGTCTCCAGGAAGCACTCGGGGTGTACGATGACGTTGACGTCCGGGTACTTCTCGCGCGCCTCTTCGATCTGCGCGACGGTGAAGCGGGTGTGGACCGAGCAGTGGCCCTGCCACAGGATGACCCTGGCTTTCCTGAGCTCGTCGGCTGTGTGGCCGCCCAGCGGCTTGAAGGGGTTCCACACCAGCATTTCGTCGAGGCCGATGCCCAGCTTGACGGCGGTGTTCCGACCCAGGTGCTGGTCCGGAAGGAACAGCACCCGGTCGCCGCGTTCGAAAGCCCACTTGAAGGTCGCCGCGGCGTTGGACGACGTGCACACGATGCCGCCGTTCCTGCCGCACAGGGCCTTGATGGCAGCCGTGGAGTTCATATAGGTGATCGGGACGACCCCGCCGAAATCGCTCAGGGTCTCCTGGAGATCGTCCCAGCAGTCGAGGACGTCGTCGATGTGGGCCATGTCGGCCATGGAGCAGCCGGCCGTGAGGTTGGGCAGCACGACCTTCTGGGCCGGGGAGCTCAGCAGGTCTGCGGTCTCGGCCATGAACTGTACGCCGCAGAAGATGATGAACTCGGCCTCCTTCTGGGAGGCGGCGTACTGGGAGAGCTTGAACGAGTCGCCCCGGAGATCGGCGAACTTGATGATCTCGTTACGCTGATAGTGGTGGCTCAGGACCAGCAGCCGGTCGCCGAGCTCCGCCCTTGCCACCGTGATACGGATGTTCAGCTCTTCCGGCCTGGCCTTGAGGTACGATATAGGCAGCTTCTGCCATCGCACCCCAGCGTCGAATTCCTCGGCCAGTGACTTGGAGTCAAGGGTTTCGTCCGTGCGGCAAAACGCGGACTGCTCTAGCTCTGTGATAGGTACGGTCGGCACCCTCAACTGGATAGCCATCTTCGTCTCTCCGGTGTTCCTACGCTGCAGTCACCAGACGTCCGCCTAGGGACCAAGGGCCTGCGCGATCGATCACGACGTCGACCACCTCGCCGATACGGTCCTCGGCCTCTTGTATGTACACCAATTTGTCGTTACGGCTGCGGCCTCTGCCGCGGCCATTGTCCGCCTCTTCCACCAGCACCTCCACGGTCTGCTGGGCCAGCAGACCGTTGATCTCGGTCTGTATGGATGCTTGGATCTCGTCGATAGCCCTGTGCCGCGCCTTCTTCTCGTCCAGCGGCACGTCGTCGACGAGCTGACGCGCGGCGATGGTACCGTCTCGGGTCGAGTAGGCCGCCGAGTGCACCTTGTCGAACCTGATGTCACGGACCATCTCCACCGTGCGCTGGAACTGGGCGTCAGTCTCGCCGCAAAAGCCCACTATCAGGTCCGTGCTCAGCGAGACGTTGGGAATTCGATCGCGGACCCGGTCTACGAGAACCCGATACTCGTCGTTGGTGTAGCCGCGCCTCATCTTGCGAAGGACTTCGTCGTCTCCCGCCTGGAAGGGCAGGTTGACGTGCTCGCACACCTTCTCGCACTCGGCGATCGCGTCCAAGATGGCGTCGCTCATGTCGTTGGGGTGAGAAGTCAGGAAGCGTATCCGCTCTATGCCATCGACCCTGTTCACGGCCCGCAGCAGGCGGCCCAGGTCCTGTTGGCCGGGCAGGTCGTGGCCGTAAGAGTCGACGTTCTGGCCCAGCAAGGTTACTTCTCGTACGCCCCGCTCGGCCAGCATCGTGGCCTCGCGGACTATGTCGTCAACGGTGCGGCTGACTTCTCTGCCGCGGCGGTACGGGATGATGCAGAAGGCGCAGAATTTGTCGCAGCCGTGAACGATCGGTACGTAGGCGGTCACGGCGGGACGTGCCGTCAGCCGGGAGAGGCAGCCTTCCGGGTCGATGCCCATTCGCTCGCCCAGCAGCTCGATCAGCGGCTCGTACTGCTGGGGGCGCATGAAAACGTCGACGTACGGGAAGCGCTTCTCCAGCGGCGCTGTCTTGGGGCCGACCATACAGCCCATCAGGGCGATGACCTTGTCCGGCGCGTTTTCCCGCATCGGCTCGAGGCTACCGAGCATACCCACCACGCGGTCTTCTGCGCTCTGGCGCACCACGCAACTGTTGAGGATGACCACGTCCGCGTCTTCGGGAGAGGCGCTGGAACGCAGCCCCATCTGGTCGAAGGCGCTCTCAAGTCGCTCGGAGTCGGCCTTGTTCATCTGGCAGCCGACTGTCCAGACGTGATAGTTACGGATGTCCAATAATGGACCTCATCGGGAAATGGCGGAGGGAATGGGATTCGAACCCATGAGAGGGATTTTCTCCCCCAAAGCGCTTAGCAGGCGCCCGCACTAGGCCTCTATGCGATCCCTCCAGTCCCAGTCAAAACGAATATAGCAGAGGTATGCACATCGCGCAATGCCGATGCTTGTGAATTTCGGCACTATTCCTGATAACAGAGTGTTTTCCGCTGTAGCTATCCGACGCCGTGCATTTTTACGACACAGACGGTTTTTGTTGAGGGCGATGCCAGCGCACATTCGATAATTTTTTCACAATAACCGTAATCCAGCCTCTTCCAACTTTCTTAACACTTCGTGGTTACAGTACGCCCTAGCAGAAGGCAGCGCCTGCCACACAATCGTAAACCAAAAGGAGGTCTCAAAATTGAGAAAACGCTTGGTAGTCATCGCCGTCACCCTGGGTTTGCTGGGGGCCGGCATAATCGGAGGGACCGTCCTAGCGACGGGCGGCGACGGAAACGGTAGCGGTCCCGGGGGCTTGATCTCACGGGTCGCCTCGATCCTCGGGCTCGAGGAGCAGCAGGTCCAGGACGCATTCGATGAGGCACGGCGGGAGATCCAGGACGAGCGCCTCGAGGAGAAGCTCGCCAAGGCCGTCGAGGACGGGCATCTCACCCAGGAACAGGCTGACGAGCTTCGGAATTGGTATGAAACCAGGCCCGACAACCTGCTCCGCGGATTCGGTGGCCTGTCCCCCAGGATCGGCGGTAATTTCGGCTTCAGGGGTCATCGGTCCTTCCGGGGCGGCGGCGGGAACCACAGGTTTTTCTTCCGCTACTGCCAGAACGGCGACTGCATAGAGAAACAGTCACCACCGGCGCTCCCGACCGACGACACGTCACTATAGCGGCCCCATACTCCGGCGGAAAGGGAATGTCGGCCTGAGCCAGCGAATACCCGATCGCCGTCCTCGGCGCTCCCACCGAGCGGACGGCGATCGAGGTCCCTCTTGGAATGTCTGCTACCCCTCCGACGAACGCGAGCCATGACGATATCTTCATAATTTCTTCAAAGTTCTCCGATAAAAGTAGAAAGACGCCTCGCTCGACAGCGACCGCGCACCCCACCCGTGTACCGAACAGAAGGAGCGTCTCTTGGGTCCAGCTCTACTGGCAGCTTCCATAGCGGCCAGCGCCGCCGCATTCGTCGGCTGTGGAGGACGAAGTAAGGGTCGAGATACTCCTTTCGGCAAAGCCGATCGTCTCGCAGTAAGGCGCAGGACAAACGCCGGAGCAGACCCGCCCAATACGAAGGAGAGACCGCCATGAAGAGATGGCTAGCCCTGGCAACAGCTACCCTGATCGCCGCCGCCTTCGTCGGCTGTGGAGGCTCCGCCGCGCCGACGGCACCCGTCTCGGCGGCCGAGCCCCAGGCCGCGGCAGCCCCGCAGACAGTAGAGCCCATAGGCGCCTCGCTCGAGACCGCCACCGAGCTCCAGAGGCCCCGGCGGAGCCCGGCTTCAGACCTCGTCACGTCCATCGACGCCGACGCCGTCGTCGCGGCCTACGAGGAGGTCCTCGGCAATATCTACGATTCCGTTCTACCTTCGGTGGTCGCGATTCGGGTCGCCCGGACGACCGCAGGAGCGGCGCAGGGTGGCTAGGGTTTGCTATTCTTGACCTGGAGCAGGGACGGCCTCCGAACGGTACCCGTCAGTACCTGCTCGAAATCACGGAAAACGAGTGACAAGCGATGTCCAGCACGATACTGATAGTCGAAGATGACCCCGATACCGTCAACCTGATCGGGCTGTACCTGGGCCGGGACGGCCACAAGGTGATCTCCGCCAGAGACGGCCTCGACGGCCTGCGTTTTGCCCGCGAGGCCCGCCCGGACCTGGTCGTGCTCGACCTGATGCTGCCGCGCCTGGACGGCATGGAGATCTGCCAGGCGCTGCGGGAGGAGTCCACGGTGCCGATCATCATGCTCACGGCGCGCGTCGAGGAGGACGATCGGCTGGCGGGCCTCGACCTGGGGGCCGACGACTACGTCACCAAGCCCTTCAGCCCCAAGGAGCTTGCCGCCCGCGTCAGGGCCGTCCTCCGGCGGGTCGCCAGGGACGCCGCCGACAGCGGCCCGGCCACGCTCGAGCTCGGCGACATCGTGGTGGACACCCGGCGCCACTCCGTGCGCGTAGGCGAGAACGCCGTAACCCTGACACCGACCGAATTCCGCCTGCTGGCCACGATGATCCGCGAGCCGGGCCGGACCTTCACTCGAGAGCAGCTCATCGATCAAGTCCTAGGTTACGACTTCGACGGCTTCGACCGGACGGTCGACGCCCACGTCTCCAGCCTGCGTCGCAAGATCGAGGCCGGCGGAAAGAAACAGAGGTACATCCACACCGTCTACGGAGTTGGTTACAGGTTTGGCGATGCGTAAACTACTGTTCAGTCTGCAGTTCAAACTGGTTGGCGCCTTCACGCTGGTGCTCACGCTGGCGCTGGCTGGAGTTGGGCTGTCCGTCGGGTACGCCGCCCAGCGCGAGGCCGACGCCTTCCAGGACGAGGTGGAGGCGGGCCGCGCCGCCCGGGTGGAGCGGGCGGTGTCGCCGCTGATGATCAACAGACAGCGCAGCGCCGGCATCCAGGAATTCCTGGAGCAGGCCGGCAGCCTGTACGGCTGGCGCATCGTGGTCCGCGACCAGGATGGACGCCTCTTGGCGGACTCCCACGGCCTGGCCGGCCGCCTGATTCCCGACAGGATGCGAGGCTACCGGTGGTTCCCGATCAGGAGACAGGGCGAGAACCTGGGCTCGGTGCAGGTTACCCGCGACGAGCCAGGAGACATGGTCCCGGAGCCCAGGCCGTCGGTGCTGGCCTCGGCCTTCAACCGCTCACTACTGTGGACCGGGGGCATCGCGGCGACCATGGGTGTCGTCCTCGTGTGGTTCTTCTCCCGGCGTGTTCTGGCCCCCGTGCGCTCTCTGAGCGTCGCCGCGGGCAGGCTTGGCGAAGGAGACCTGGCGCATCGCGTCCAGACCCTTGGCCGGGACGAGATCGGCCAGTTGGGCCGCACTTTCAACAAGATGGCGGCCGGGCTCGAGCAGGCTGAGCGCCAGCGGCGCAACCTGATGAGCGACGTTGCCCATGAGCTCAGGACTCCCCTGTCCAACATCCAGGGCTATGTCGAAGCCCTCCGGGATGGGCTGATGGAGCCCGACTCGACGACCATCGACTCGATCCACCGGCAGGTCCTGCACCTGGCGGACCTTGTGGAAGACCTCCGGGTCCTCGCGCTGGCGGAGGCGGGCGACCTTCGATTGCAGCTCAAGCCCGATTCCCTCGACGACGTTCTCCGCCGGTCGATCGAGCCCTTCAGGCCTCGCGCCGAGGCTCGAAACATCGAAGTCGCGCTGGCGGTCAGTACGGACCTGCCCTACGCGATGATGGACCGGACCCGAATCTCACAGGTCGTCGCCAACCTGCTCGAGAACGCCATCCGGCACACGCCGGAGGGCGGCACCGTGTCGCTGACTGCAGAGGCCGGCAGTCCCGGCATGGACCGGATCACGGTGGCAGACACCGGTGAAGGCATACCCCCGAACGAGCTGCCCAGCGTGTTCGATCGGCTCTACAGGACGGACCCCTCGAGGGCCCGCGCAACCGGCGGCGTCGGCCTCGGCCTGACCATCGCCAAGCAGCTAGTCGAGGCCCACGGCGGCACCATAACCGTCGAGAGCGAGCCGCACAAGGGCACCCTCTTCGCCTTCGAGCTACCTCTCGCGTCCGTCAACAGCTAGTTGAAAGGAACCGATGGCATGGCTACTTTACGCGCTCTGAGGGTCTGGCAGGTCTTGCTCCTGGTCGCCGTCCCGATTATTGCGGCCGGTATCGCCTACGGCGTTTACACCACAACTACGGGCAACGGCGGCGACGGTCTGGCCGGGGACCAGCAACTGATTCCGGTCCAGCGCGGTGACCTGGTCAACGAGGTGTCGGTCAACGGCAGTCTGGCGTACTCCGAGAGGGAGACCCTGACGTTTGGCGGCCAGGGCACCGTCGGCCAGATCCTGGTAGAGGAGGGGCAGACGGTGACCGTGGGCGATAGCCTGGCCACACTGGACGCCGCCTCGGTCGCATCCCTCGAGAAGGCCGTCGCCCAGGCGGAGGTCAAACTGCAGGACGCCCGGGAGGCCCTGGCGGCGACCATGGACCCGCGCACGCCGCTGGATCTGGCCCAGGCCGAACTCAAGGTCGCCAATGCGGAGCTGGCCCTGAAGGACGCCCGAGACGACCTGGACGCTCTGAGACAGCCATCCGCTTCAGCCGTCGCGAAGGCCGAGGCAGCCGTCGCTACGGCGCAGCTATCGCTCCAACAGGCCGAAGACTCCCTCGCGGCGCTCATGGCACCCACGTCCCAGGCAGTCGCGAGCGCCGAGGCGAAGGTCACCGACGCCCGTGTGGCGGCCGACGATGCGCAGGCGTTGCTCGACACGCTCAAGGCGAGCCCCACACCGGAGGACATCGCCGACGCACAGGCGGGGATCGACTCGGCCGAGGCAGCTCTGGTCACAGCGGAGGCCGACCTGAAGCTGGCGCAGATCGAATGGGACAACCGAATCGAGGACTCCCAGGACGACCTGGACACGGCGGTGAGGGGCTACCGGACCGCGATGACCAAGTGGCTGGGTATGGACCTGGAGGACGAAGACCTCGACGCAGACCTCGAGGACCTGCTGGCGAAGTACGCGATAGACCTGGAGACCATTTTCGACCCGACTCTGCGCTTCCAGGACTCCAGCAGGTCTTACTGGTCCGTGGGTCCTCCCTCCAACGACCCGGCGACGGCGTGGAACGAGACAACCGTCTACGTCTGGCTGAATCTGTGGCCGGGCACCATCTTGGCTACCTGCGACAACGGGGTCGTCCCGGCACAGGCCGCCTGCGTCAAGAAGGAGATAGAGGATGCCTCCAACGTCTACGGCGCCGCCCGCGACGCGCTGGAGACGACGTTGACGCTGAGCGAGAAGACGACCACCGTTACCGAAGGCGCGGTCACCAGGGCCATAGACTCGCTGGCGGCCGCAGAGGACAACCGGGCAGAGGTCGAGGCAGGGCCCGACCCGCTTGTTATCGAGGCTCAAGAGAGCCGACTGGCGCTGGCAGCGGCCAACCTCAAGTCCGCGCAGGACGACCTGCTCGAGCTGACCGGAGCGCCCGACGCGATAGAGGTCGATGCCAAGAGCAAGCAGGTCGCCGTCGCGCGAGCAGACCTTGAAGACGCAAAAGAGGTCCTGGCCAGCCTGCTCGGCGGGCCTGACGCGGCCGACGTGGCGGCGAAGGAGATCCAGGTTGCTGTGGCCCGGGCCAGCCTCGACGAGGCGACCGCGGACCTGGCGGACCTGACCGCCAGCGCCGACCCTGTGGAGGTCGCGCTTCGCGAGGCCGAGGTCGCCTCAGCCGGGTCCGAGCTGGAGACGGCCCTGGAGCGCCTCTCTGGCGCCACGCTGACGGCGCCTATGGCCGGTATCATATGGACGATCATCGCGGAGGGGGGACAGCAGGTGAACGTCAACACGCCCATTCTCGAGATCGTCGACCCTACCGTGGTCGAGGTCGACGGCTCCGTCGACGAGATAGACGTGCTCTTCATCAGGACCGGGGCGTCGGCATCCATAACCATGGACGCTCTGCCGGGCCAGACCCTCACCGGGACCGTTTCGGAGATCGCGACAGCGGCGACCTCCCAGCAGGGCGTCGTCACCTACCCGCTTACCATCCGCGTCAAGGTGCCCCCCGGCACCCAGCTCCCGGAGGGCCTCAGCGCTGTCGCCTCGATAGTCATTCGCGAGGACCGCGACGTGCTGCTGGTGCCCATCGACGCTCTGCGCGGCACGTTCCAGGAGCCGACGCTCCGCGTGATAATAGGCGGCGAGATCGTGGAGCGGCCGGTCGTGTTGGGCAACAGCGACGATTTCTGGATCGTGGTATCCGCAGGCGTGGCCGAAAACGAGTTGATCGTCATGGAGGTCCAGGGGGCCACCACCCAGGGATTCGGCGGCTTCGGAGGCTTCGGGGGCGGCGGATTTGGCGGCGGGCGAGGAGGCTTCACAGGCGGTAGATTTGGTGGTGGCGGCCAGGCTGAGCGCAGGTAGCCACCGATGATTACCCTACAACAGGTCACGAAGCTGTACACCATCGGCGAAGTGGTGGTCCCGGCGCTCAACGGCGTGGACTTGACCATCCCCCAGGGCCAGATGATCGCCATCATGGGGCCGTCCGGCTCCGGCAAGTCGACGCTTATGAACCTGATCGGCTGTCTAGACGTGCCGACTTCCGGCACCTATGAGCTGGAGGGCGAGGAGGTCGGAGCGCTTAGCCAGAACCGCCTTGCGGAGATCCGCAACAGGAAGATCGGCTTCGTCTTCCAGACCTACAACCTGCTGCCCCGTCTCACCGCTATGGCCAACGTCGAGATGCCCCTGCTCTACGGTAACGGGCGAGACCGAAAAAAGAGAGCGCTGGAGGCTCTCGACTGGGTCGGCCTCTCGGACCGGGTCCACCATCGGCCGACCGAGCTGTCCGGGGGACAGCAGCAGCGCGTGGGCATCGCCCGAGCGCTGGTCAAGGACCCGGCGATCTTGCTAGCCGACGAGCCCACCGGCAACCTCGACAGCCGCTCCAGTGAGGAGATCATGGCGATCCTCCAGCGCCTGAACCGCGAGAGCGGCGTCACGGTCGTCCTGGTGACCCACGACGCCGAGATCGCGGCCCACTCCCAGCGCACGGTCTCGATGCTGGACGGCCTAGTGATCTCCGACGAGACCGTCGAGTCGCCGAGGACCGCCCGCGCCAGGGTAGCCGCGGGAGAAGTGGAATGAGCCCCGCGACCATCGTCTTCACCGCGCTGTCATCCCTGGGCTCCAACAAGCTCAGGACCGCCCTGGCCCTGCTGGGAATCGTCATCGGCGTGGCCGCCGTGATCGCCACCATGTCGGTGGGCAGAGGCGCCCAGGAGGCCATCACCGACAGGATCGAGTCCCTGGGCACCAACCTGCTATTCATCCGCTCGCAGAGCTCGAACCAGGGCGATCCGTCATCACTGACGCTCACGGACGCCTTCTCCCTGCTCGACCCGACGTTCGTGCCGGCGGTGGCGGCGGTCGCTCCCGAGCTGAGCACCAACGGGCAGGTGGTCGCCGGAAGGGAGAACACCTTCGCGCAGGTCGTCGGCGTCACACCGGAGTACGAGTCGGTGCGCAACTACTCGGTCGCGTCAGGACAGTTCATCTCCGTCGCTCACGTCACCTCCGTGTCCGAGGTAGCTGTCCTCGGGTCCGGCATAGCGGAGACCCTGTTCGGGTTCCGTGACCCGGTCGGACAGAAGGTGAGGATCAGCTCGCGGCAGTTCACCGTGGTCGGCGTGCTCGAGAGCCGCGGCGGCACCGCGCTCGGCAACCTGGACAACCAGGTGCTCGTACCGATCACCACCGTCTACTACAGGCTCAGCTCCGAGCGAACGACCCAGGGCGACGTCACCGTGCAGACCATCAACGTGCAAGTCGCCGACGGCGCCGTCATGGACGATGCGGTCCAGCAGATCACGACCGTTCTACGGCTGCGTCACCGCCTGTCCGGGGAAGACGACTTCGCGATAACGAGCCAGCAGGAGACCATCGAGACGCTGCAGGACACGCAGCAGACCTTCGTGATCTTCCTGGCGGCCATCGCCAGCATATCGCTGCTGGTCGGCGGCATCGGCATCATGAACATCATGCTAGTCTCGGTGACCGAAAGGACCCGTGAGATCGGCATCCGAAAGGCGATGGGAGCCAAGTGGCGCGACATCCTGGCCCAGTTCGTGTCCGAGGCTACGCTGCTCAGTCTGGGAGGGGGTATACTGGGAGCTGCCCTGGGAGTCGGTGTGTCCGTTGCGCTCAACGGCCAGGACCTCGGCGGGCGGACCTTCCTGACCTCCATCAGCAGCGAGATCGTCGCGCTGGCCGTCAGTGTTGCGGTCATCGTAGGGCTGTTCTTCGGGATCTACCCGGCGGCCCGGGCGGCCAGTCTCCATCCCGTCGAAGCACTGCGGTACGAGTAATCGCGCGAGCACTCCCAAGGAGCACTACATGAAGAGTTTCACGATGATGCTGGTCGGAATGGTGGTCCTCGGAGTAGCGCTGGGCGGCGCCTTCCTGGGCGGTATGGCCGTCGGAGGGGGTGACGAGGCAGAGGCTGCCGCGCCCACGGCGTCACTCCAGGCCCCTCGGCTCGGAGGCCAGGGCGCCGCCACGGCCGGTGGGTCCTCTCTGCAGCAGCTCCGGTCACGGATACAGTCCGGCGACCTGTCGCCGGAGGACCTCGCGCAGCTCAGGCAGCAGTTCGGAGGCGCAGGGGGCACCGAGGGTCAAACGGGCGGCGGAGCCAGAGGTTTCGCGGCGGGAGGCGGATTGCGCGGGACCATCGAGAGCATCGACGGTAATGTCCTCACACTCAACACGGCACAGGGCACGCTCCACGTGACGATCTCCCCCGACACGACGATTCAGGTGACGACGGACGCCGCCGTCACCGACCTGTCGAACGGGATGACGCTGACGGTGATGGGCGAGCGGGCGGAGGACGGCACCTTCTCCGCCGCCACGATCTTCGGCCTGCCCGAGGGCGATCAGGGCTTCGGCCGGTTCGGCGGTCGCGGTGGTGGCGGCTTCGGCGGCGGCCAGTAACCAGACGGCAAGCTCTGCAAGGGCGACCGCGGCTGACTGCTAACGGAACCGGAAGGCGTAGATGTCGGCGTCGTTGAAGCTGAGGCGCAGCCTGACGGGCCTGCCCGCCAGTTCGCCGACGCTCGGGCCGCCCTCCCACCTGACGACGCCCTCAATCTCGTCGGCGAACATCTCTGGGCAGTCATCTAGGCCATAGCCTGGCAGCGCGTTGCCCTTTTCGTCCTGAACCTCCGCCCGCACCGTGCCGACTGCAGACGTCGAGTAGTTCAGCTCCAGCTCGGTGCCGTCGAAAGTGAATGGGTGCGTCGTCAGCTCGCCGCCCGCGTAGCCCGTTCTGACAGACACGAAGCCGTCTGTCCTCAGGGTGTGCCGGCGGATATTGACATCGGGCGTTTTGAACCGCTCGGTCACGTACATGGTCAGCTCGGTGGGCGACGTCTGGTAGATGCCGTAGTCGAAAAAGATCCCTCGGTCGTGCCAGTTGCGCTTATCCAGGCCCGGCCTGATGAACGCCTCCATAAAGCTTCGATCGAAGCGGACCCCGTCCCGGCTGGACATGAAGGCGATGTCGTTAACGCCCGGTCTGTCGTCCCAGGAGGGGTCCGGGGTGCGATGGGCCACGTACCGCGAAGGGAACATCAGGTAGGTGCCGGGCGCGCGGTCGTACGGCCAGCATTCATTCATGTAGAGGTGCTCGAAGGGCGTGTCACCGCAGTCGATGTCTTCGAGGGGTGTCCAGGTCTTGAAGTCCGGCGACGTCGACCAACGAATCCACCTAACTCCGCCGAAGAACTCGTGCCCTGCCTGACTCTTCACCGTTGCGGGGTCGACGTTCGGGTCGTTGTTGGCTACTCCACGCGTGTATGCTCTGTACTGGCCTGTCCATTTGTCCCAGAAGAAAAGGTTCTTGGAGTCGAACGGAGGGCCCGTGAAAATTGGTTCCTCACTCATGAGATGCCAGTTAATGCCATCCGGAGACGCGGCGGCATAGAGGGCTTGCTCTTTGTCGTTCGGTTTCCCAGGATATCTGAGGTCACCTTTGAAACCCTTGAATCGCTCATTCTCCTTGGCATCCGGGTTGATGTCGATGCTTGGGTGTTGGGGATTCAATGATAACAGGTTGTTCTCCTTTGACCCTTCGAACTCCTCCTTGTACAGGAACGGCTTGACCCAGTTGATCCCGTCCTCGCTCTCAGCGTAAGCTGATCGTTTTAAGTTACTGTAAGGGGGGCCGATAATGCTTGCGTCGTCGCAACGGTACCACATGCGGTACTTTTCGCCGTCAAAGGCGGTAGTGCTCAAACCGAGCATCCCAGCTTCCCACGGGTAGTCCTTCTCGATGGCGATCTCCCGGCGCACCGGCTCGTGAAGCACCCGAGTCACGTCCCGGAACTCTGCGATCCAGTGCTCGTCTACGAACAGCTGCCGGTCGGACCCGATGTGCTGAGCATCTCTCGCAGTCATGGCGCTCCCCATGAGGGTGTACGTGGCCGTAGTGTACGGACGCGACGCTCTGGACGCAACCGGGCTGCCGCCGGCGCTTGTGCTGCGGCTCTGCGGAAGAATAACATTGGCCAATGAACATCAACGACAGCGGCATAGGGCCCGAGACGGTTGTCCTGCTGGGCGCCGGGCGAGGCAGCAGGCTTATGCCGCTGACGGCGGACCAGCCCAAGAGCTTCACCGAGATCGCCGGACGACGCATCCTCGACTGGACTCTGGACGCGTTCCGCCGGAACGGCCTCCAACGGTTCGTGTTCGTGGCCGGCTACCTCAAGGAGGTCGTCAGAACGGCATACCCCGACTTCCTGTACGTCGAGAACCCGGACTGGGCGAGCACGAACATGCTCCACTCCCTGATGTGCGCCCGTGACGACCTCGCCGACGGCTTCTACTCCACCTACACGGACACGCTGTTCCGCGACAACGCCGTCGCATTGCTGAAGGAGTCGGGCCACGACATCACCCTGGTCATGGACACCGACTGGCGAAGCCGGTACCGGTTCCGCAGCGAGCACCCGGAGTCCGACGGCGAGAAGATGATCGCGCGCGGAGACCGGGTGACGCGGCTGTCGCGGACGATCGACCCGGCGGAGGCGTCGGGCGAGTTCACCGGCGTGCTGAAGATGACGGCCGCCGGGGCCAGGGCACTGATGAGCGCCTACGATGACACGAGGGCGTCCCTGGGTCTGGACGGCGAGTTCGTCGACGGCCGCTCCTTCCGCATGGGGTACCTGATCCACCTGCTCGACCGCATGGTGCAGGCCGGCGTACGGGTCCACTGCGTGCCGGTACCGGGCGACTACCACGAGATCGATACGCTCCAGGACTATGAGCTCGCCCGGGCGGCCTGGAAGAGGCCCGCCGATGGCTGAGCGCCTCTTCCCAACCACGGTTGTCGGCTCAATGCCGCGACCGCAGTACATCAAGGACCTTGTCGATGCCCAGGCATCGGGCGAGACCGGGCCAGATTTCCAGCGCATGATGGATGCTGCCGTGCCATACGTCGCGCAGATGCAAGAGCTGGCGGGGATAGACGTCATCTCCGACGGCGAGTGGCGACGACGGTCGTATATCGGAGTGATAGCCGACATCTGCTCCGGCTTCGACACGTCCATACGCGAGGTGGGTGGCGAGCGCCAGACGTGGCATGTGGTGACCTCGGAGATCGAGTCGGCCAACCCCGGACAGATCGCCCGTGAGGCCGCCTTCCTCAAAGAGCACACGGGCCGTCAGGTCAAGGTCGCGATACCCTCGCCCTATCTACTGGGCGAGCGGATGTGGGACCCCGAGCTGTCCGCCTCCGCCTATCCCACCCGGCGCGATTTCACCGAGGCGCTGGTGGAGATTCTCCGGGGCGAGCTCATCGCAGTCAGGGACCAAGGCGTGGCCATAGCCCAGTTCGACGACCCCCACCTTTGCCTGTTCGTCGACCCTAAATTCCGAGACCGGTTCGACGACCCAGACGACGAGGCCCGCTACTGCGTCGACATACTGAACCGCATCGTGGACGGAGTCGACGAGGTCAGGACCGCCCTTCACCTGTGCCGTCGCAACAAAGGCAGAGGCGGCTGGGTGGGAGAGGGCGGCTACGACCCGATCCTGCCAGTCCTGAGCGAGCTCCAATTCGACATGCTGATGCTGGAGTTCGCCATTCCAGCGGCCGGCGGCAAGCGCGTGCTCGGCCAGCTTCCGGAACGGTTCGATGTCGGCCTGGGATGCGTCGACTGTCGGAGCCCACACATCGACACGCCTGAGGAGATCGCCGGCCGCGTGAGGCAGGCCCTCGAGTACGTGGCTCCCGAGCGCATCACGCTGCACCCGGACTGCGGTTTCGCACCGGGGAGCGCCGCGGACATCCCCATCGACGAGGCCTATCAGAAACTTCGGAACGAGGCCCTTGCCGCCGAGCAGCTCAGGTCTGAGCTCTAGACCTCACGACGCCGGCTAGCCGATGTCCGGACCGATATTGGATGACGGCGGAGTCCAGGGTAGCAACGTTACCTGCTCCGACACGATCTGGGCGTCGAAGCCGCCTCCGTGGCCGTAGCGGTCGCCGTACTTAAACCTGCCAACTACGCGGAGTTTCCCGTAGCGCTCGACAGGCCCAATCATGTCCTGGCTATGCATCTGATCGTAGATATCGCGCGGGATGCCGTTGCCCTCTATCCACAGCATCGCGCCCCTGGGCCACAGAGGACCGTCGGCGAGCCCTGACGGCTCCAGCCTCTCGGCCAGGACGATGGTCTCGAAGCCGTGAAAGTAGAAGCCCTCAACCTCAACCGTCGCCGCGGTAGTCCTGGGACTCCGCGGCAATCCTCCGTCTAGACCTCTCCCGTAGCCTCCGTCCCAAGCCACACGCCCTCTTCAGCGCCTCCTGCTACTACTTCGTTACCTGAGGCTGGGCGTCACGACTGCAGCTTCGAATGCTTAGGCGCTCGCGCTGCTACAAGGGTCTTCGCAGCTCTACCCTGGGCCGGGTCACGGCAGTCTTGAAGACTCGTACTGGCAGCGTGCTGAAAAGTCTTCTTGCGAGCATCCCCTGACCCCGTTCTGTCGGGAATGGGCTACCTCTCCATCGTCTCGACCGATGCGGGCCTCCGGTACCCTGGGGAATTCCCCCGTACCGGCAGGTGGCAGCACTCTACTCCAGCGGTTGCAGGGTGTCCGAAGATGGTGTGGAGGCAGATCGGCAGCAGGCGAGGAGCCGCACGGAGAAGATGATGGCAGAGCGCTTGGGCAAGAGGTTCGGGATTATCGCAGTACTGCTCATGCTGGCATTCCTGGCGGCAGTGTTCTACGTGGCGGCCCAGTCGATATACATACCGGGCTCATCGCAGTCCGCCGCCCAATACAGGCGGACAACTACGGCGAGTCTGGAGGCGTCCGGTTGCCGCTGGCGCGGTCTAGCCGGCGGCCGAAGATGTGGCCTGCCGCTCGCGACGGGCAACGTCCTCCGGGCTCTCGACCCAGACCTCGCCCCCCTCGAAGAACTCTTTCTTCCAGATGGGGACAGTCTGCTTGGTCCGGTCCACGACGTACTGACACGCGGCGAAGGCATCCTTCCTGTGCGGGGAAGCGATGGCAACCACCAGGCTGACTTCGCCGATCTCCAGCCGGCCCAGCCGGTGAGCGATGGCCACGTCCTCGATCGGCCACCTCTCGGTCACCTCGCCGGCGATTTCGGCCAGCTTTTTGTCGGCCATCGGCCTGTACGCCTCGTACTCCAGGTAGAGCACCCTGCGATCTCCCGTGCGGTCGCGGGTCGTGCCGAGGAAGGTTACGACGGCCCCGTTGGCGCTCTCGCGAACCAGGGCAGTCGTCGCCTCCGGGTCCAGCGGCTCTTCGGTTATCAGGATCATTGTGCCTACCATGTCTTTGGGTAGGGCGGTTTTGAAAACGTCCCTACGGTGCCGTGCGTGAGGTAGATTCGAGCACCTGGACGGCTCCGCCGCTGACCGGAGGAATCAGGGCAACCTCATCGCCATCGCCCAGGGGAAACAGATGGTCCCGGTACTCGTCGTTGACCGCCACTACAAGGGCCCGCGGGTCCCGTGTCAGTCGGGGATAGCGCCGGGCTATCTCTCCTGCCAGGTCGCCGACGGTGGCGCCCCCTGCGAGGTACAGCGTCAGGCGGTCCTGCCCAACCCTGTCTCGATAACCGGCGAACAGCCTTACGGTGATGTTCAGGACGCGAGTTCCTCAGCGTGATGAATGGAGCGAGTATAGCATCGGGCAGCGTCCGGGCCACTTACTCCGCCTGCTGGACCAGCTCACTCTGGACGGGAACGCCGCTGGCGACGAGCCGGCCGTCCGCGTAATAGTTAAAGAACGTCGTCGGCAGCCCTAGCGCGATCGGACTGAGGATGTCGGGCTGGTCCTGTACGTAGAAATGGAGATGCGGTACTTGGGACCCGCCGGAGTTGCCGACGAGGCCCAGGAGGTCGCCTTCCTTCACCTCGTCACCCATCTGGGCGCGGATGCTACCCTGTTGCAGGTAGGCGAGCACTACGTACTCTTGCGCCTCTGTCTGAATGACGAGGTGGTTCCCCGCCGGATGGACCAGGGCGTTTGGCTGCCTGAGACGGTTGTCCTCGATGCCGTCCAGCACCGTTACGACCGTGCCGTCGGCCGGTGCGACGACGGGCTGACCGAAGGAGTAGTAGTCTTCGTTTTTCGACCCGCTGCCGCTTGCGAAGCCGCCATCTTTCCAGACCGCCAAATCGTAGGCGTAGCGCTTCGCCGGTATCCGGGCGTGAAAGTTCTGCAGGTAGGTCGGCCCGCCGTAGTTGACCCACCAGATACCGTCCACCGGCAGCCGCCACCTTGTCGGAGACTGATATCCTGCCGCGGGATGATCACCCAGGGGGCGCCTCGGCGCGGTGTCGAGGCCGATGACGTTGCCGGAGCTGTCGAACGTGAGCCAGATGGACAAAACGTAGTCCCCCCATCGATGATCGGCGCCATACAACCCCTGTACGGCAAGATCGACCATGACCTCGCCGACAGGCCTGGACGTGTCGTAGCTTACGCCGCTCAGGGGGATCCCGTCCTGGCCCTGCTCGGGTAAGACGAGACTCCCGACGAGGCCGCCCCCGCCGCTCTCGAAGACGATCTCGATGGCGACCGTGGCGTCTGGGCCAAGGACGATCACTCCCTCCCAGCGGCCTTCGAGAGGACCGGGACCGGCCAGCTCGGCCGCTTCGAGGCTGAACGACGCGGTGACCGTATCGTCGATGTAGCCTCCGGAGATGGTCTCGCCGTCCACGTGGCCGTCGAACATCGCCCCGAGCGCGGTGACGTCAAAGTGCACCCTGTTCGTGACGAGGGCGTTGATGCGGCTCAAAAGGCCATCCACGGACATAGCGCCCTGCAACCGGCTGTGGAAGCGCCCGCGGACCCCCGCCGCATTGCCGGAGACAAGCATTCCGGCGATCTCTCGCCCGGCGGCCAGGATCGGATCGTGGACTGCGTCGTAGTCCGGACCCACCACGGAGTAGTCCGAAGGCGGGGGCTCACTAGACGGTTCCGTCAACTCGGTCCTATCCTGTAGAATCCGGGCGCCTTCGGGTGCGGGTATCGCCCCGACGGCCTGCGGCGGCGGTAGCTCCGCCAGCGCAGTCGGAGTGGGTGCAGGCTCGGCCTCTTCGCCACACGCGGCTGCCAGTATCGCCGGGACCAGTACGACCGCCAGGACAAGTCGCTGCTTCGACATACCCAAATCCTACCCTCGATGATAGAGTGCGACGTTCGCTGGCTACACGACTAGATACGAAGTGGATACCGTCAAGGATCCAACCGCACCGCGCTAGGGACCGGCCATGCCCACGACACCGGCCTCAGCCAGGCCCTGGATACGCCCGTCGTCGTAGCCTAGGATGCCGCTGAGTATCTCCTTCGTGTGCTCTCCGACCAGGGGCGTCTGGCCGACGACCATCGGAGTCCGGCTGAACTTTACCATCTTGCCTGCCACATGAATTCGCCCCGCCACCGGGTCCGCCATCTCCACCAGTATCTCACGCTCATGGAGATGTGGGTCTGCCGCCGCCTGCTCCACGGTGTTGATCGCGGCGGCAGGGACACTGTTTGACGAAAGCTGCTCGACCGCCGATTTCGTCGTCCGCTCGGCGAACCACGCCGATAGCTCGTCCTCGATCTGGCCAGCGTTCCGCGCCCGGTCCGGCCGGGTTTTATACCTGTCGTCCTTGAGCCACTCGGGATGGCCCATAGCCTCGCAGACGCGCGGCCAGATGTTGTCGCTGCTTCCCGCAATGTAGACCCAGCCGTCCGAGGTCCGGTAGGCATTGTTCAGGCCGCTGCCATTGCCCTCACGCTGCTCCTCGACACCCTCTCCCAGATAGGCGGAGATGGGGATCTCGTTGGCCGTGAAGCCGGAGTCGGCGAGGGAGACATCGATGGCCTGGCCCTCACCCGAACGCTCGCGCTCTAGGAGCGCGGCCAGCGCCCCCGCGGTGGCGTGAAGCGAGGTTATCCGGTCGATGAGCGGGAAGTAGGTCTTGACCGGGGGCCCCTCGGGCTCGCCGGTCATCATCATCAGCCCACCGAGGGCCTGGCCGATGGGGTCGAAGCCGATCCGGTCGCGGTAGGGGCCGTCTTGGCCGTAGGCTGACACGTTGACCATGACGATTCTCGGGTTGATCCCCCGGAGCACTTCGTAGCCGAAGCCCATCGCGTCGATGGTGCCCGGCCGGAAGTTCTGGAGGAAGACGTCCGAGACTTTCACCAGGTCGCGCAGCACCGCCTTGCCTTCCTCCATGCGGAGGTCTATGGCCAGGCTCTTTTTGCCGCTGTTGTACTGCACCCAGTAGGCGCTCTGGCCCCGGACCATGGGCCCGTTGCCGCGGCTTTCGTCACCGTGCAACGATTCGACCTTAATGACCTCGGCGCCCATCCTGGCGAACATGAGGGCGCACCGGGGTCCGGCCTGGTATCGGCCCAGGTCGAGCAGGCGGATTCCGTCCAGCGGCGTGGCTTCGATCGTCAACTGGACCTCTTGACGCCCTTGCGTTGAAGGAAGTCCTTGAAGCCCTCCTTGACAGGGGTGCCCCTCAGCTTGCCGGACTGGGCTCCGAGCTCGTTGTCGTACATCCGGCGCCACGTGGCCCCGACGTCCTCGATCATCAGATCTTTGATGCCCTGTACCATCCTGCCGTCGTTGGCGGCAATCAGCTTGGCGATCTCCATCGCCTTGAGCATGAGATGGTCGGCGGCGACCAGGTGGTTGAGCAGGCCGATCCTGTAAGCCTCGCGGGCTTCGACGACCCGTCCCGTGAAAAGCAGATCTTTGGCAGCCGGCCACCCGATCTGCATGGGAAGGCTCCAGGTGGCGTTGACCCGCCCATACGTTGCAGCGAGGAACCTGAAGCTGGTGTTCTCGCAGCCGATGCGAATGTCCAGGCTGGACGCCATCAACGCGGCGCCACCGTAGGCCAGTCCGTTGATGGCCCCGATCGTCGGCTTCTTGCAAGACGCCATGTGCCAGCCGTACTCGGCTTGTCGGGGATCGGCCGGCGGTGGCTCATCCAGCTCGGCCAACCGCGCCATCTCGTGAATGTCGCCGCCGGCCGAGAAGGCGCGGTTACCAGTGCCCGTCAGGACGATGACACTGACCTCGGCGTCCTCTTCGAGCTTCCCGACGGCCGCGTCCAGCTCGGCCATCAGGGCGCTACTCAGGGCGTTGAGGACCTGGGGGCGGTCGAGGGTCACGATCGCCACGTTCTCGTCGCGCTCGACGATGATGTTCTCGTAGCCCAAAATGCCTGCTCCCGGGTAGTCGCTCGGGCCGACCAATTATAGGAGCGGCCCATCGGCGGGGTCAAGGATCGGGCGCCCCTCCCCCGCGGCCTACAGACCGCGCTCTCGGCCCGAGGCCGGTTGGACGGCCGTGGGCGTTTGCGACATAATGCTAAGTTAAGCTGGACCATGCGCACCAAATCACGCCTGAAGTTCGAGAGTCGCGCCGGCTTCAACTGGGGGGACGTCTATGACCAGCTCGACTGGCTGCCGGACGGTGGCCTGAACATCGCCCACGAGGCCGTAGACCGACATGCCCGAGGCCCGCTGAGAGACCGAGTCGCACTGGTCTGGCTTGGCCGGTACGGAGAGCGGGAAGAGCACACTTTTGGCGGACTTGCGGAGCTAACCAGCCGCTTCGCCAACATGCTCGTAAGCCTCGGCGTGGAACAGGGCGACCGCATCTGCATCTGCATCGACCGTCTGCCCGAGCTGTATGTCGCGCTCCTGGGCACGCTCAAAACCGGCGCCGTCGTAGTGATGCTGCCGTCGAGGTCCAGCGCCAACGTCATCAAGGATCGGATGCTGTCCACCAGGGCCAAGGTCCTCGTGGCCCAGCCTGAGACACGGCGCTCGCTGCACACCGCCGTCTTCGAGATGTTCGACCTTCAGCACATCGTCGTCGTCAACAAGGACCGCCGCGACCCCCTGCCGATGGAGACCGCGGACCTCGACTACGACGAGGAGATGGGCAAGGCGCCCGCCGACTTCACCATGGCACCGACCGGCCAGTACGACTACGCGTCGATCCACTACGCGGAGGCCGGACCCGGGGTCGTCCAGGCCCACCTGTCCGTCGCGCAGCACCTGGCGGCCGGCAAGTGGGCGCTCGGCCTCACCGACGGCGACCTCCTCTGGTCGCTGGCGGACCCGGCATCGCCGGCCGGCACCTCCTTCGGCCTCGTCGCGCCGTGGACGGCCGGCGCCCGGCTGCTGGTCTACGAGGAGGACGCGGACACCGCGGCGTGCTACGCGGCCGTCGAGAAGCACCGCGTGTCGATGCTGCACGCACCCGCGGGGGCCGTGGAGGACATCGCAGCCGCCGGAAAGGGCATTGCAGACGGCCGCGACCTGAGCAGCCTCCGGCACGTCGTCACCGACGGCGGCTCGCTGGCCGCCGACATCGTCGAGCGAGCCTCCGTCGCGACGGGCTCTCCAGTCTACGACACCTGGCTCCAGGCGGAGACGGGTACGGCGGTCATAGCCAGCTCATCCATTGCAGGGGTCCGGCCGGGATCCGCGGGCACGGCCATGCCGGGAGTCGAGATCGCTGTCCTGGGAGACGACCACCGCACGGCGCCGCCCAGCGCGGTCGGCGAGTTGGCCGTGCGACCTGGGTGGCCGTCGATGTTCCGCGGATACTGGAGGGACCGGCGACGATCCGCGGAGAGGTTCCGGCGCGGCTGGTACATGACGGGCCAACGGGCCAGCATCGACGCCGGCGGCTTCGTCTGGCTGGCGGGCCGGTGATCCTGAGCAAGCCCGCGCGGAGGCCGAAGAACTCCGCCTTCGGCCCTGCCATAGCCCCTAGTGCCGCAGGTAGCGACCTAAATCCGTAGTGGCTCTCCTTCCCATTCGTCGTGAGCACCCGCATGCCCCTGTGCGACATCGAGGTCGTTTAGACAGGAATAACTGTGGCGGTGTTGGCAGGAACGCTCACTGCCCCGGTACCATAGGGGCGGGTTTGAAACCCGCCCCTATGAACGCAGTGTGGCAGGCAGTTACTGAAGGCCCCCCTCGACAGGTCCGGGACAGGCTTCGGCAAGCTCAGGACACGGACCGTCTGGCCAGCGTCCCCAGCGTCCCACGACACCCCCTGCGTTCGATTACTCTGCCGGTACTATGGGCAGCAGGACGTGGGAGGGGTGGTCTGAGCTATGGTGGACCGTCTGCAGGACCGAGACGAACCGCGTGTCCGAGCCGATGGGCTCTCCCGTGTTGGTGTTGCGGTCGAATCGCGGGAAGTTGCTGCTGGAGACCTCTATGCGGATCCTGTGGCCTTGCTTGAACACGTTGCTGGTGGCCCACAGGTCGATGGTGTACTCGTATATCTCGTCCGGCTCGATCAGACTGGCCGGTTGCCTGGGCTCCCGGTGCCGCGCGCGAATGATCCCGTCCGTCAGGTTCATGGCGTAACCCGACGGGCTGACGTCGACCAGTTTGGCGGTGAAGTCCGTGTCGCGCGCCGTGCTGGAGGCGAACAGCGTGACCATCACGGGGCCGGTGACCTCGGTGTCCTGCTCCAACGGGGGCGTGGTGTATACCAGGACGTCCTGTCGCTCCTCGACCTGCGACTGGTCGAACGCACCTGCAAAGACGAGTCCCAGCTCGCCTTCCACGGCGCCGCCGTGCGTGGGCACCGGGTCGATGGGGTTGTAGAGGTAGACGTCGAAGGGCTCTTCGGCGGGCGGCTCGGGCGACAGCCACCCGTCGCCGCGCAACGTGTTGGCCCCACCTTTGCTGTGGAGATAGTATCGTTGCGGCCGGGCCCGGCTCAGCGGCCACTCGGCTTCGTTGCGCCAGACGTTCTTGCCCATCACGAATATGCGGACCGGCCCATCTTCGGCCGTCGTCCGGTCCTCGCCCTTGAGCCACAGGTCGAAGAAACGCAGCATGCCACCCTGTACGTCCAGGTACAACGGCGAAGCCCTGGTGCCGAAGGTGTAGTCGCCTGTCAGGCCCGACGAGAACCTCCAGTGGCTCCAAGGCCCGAGGATCAGCCGTTGACCCTCGCGCGCGTTGGCCGTGTTGCCCTGATCTCGCATGCCTGAGAAGTTCCGAATCGTGCCACCGAGAAATGTGTCGTACCAGCCGCCGATGTTGTAGGCCGGTACCGTGATCGACCGGTACGTCTCCTCTATCGAGACGCGCCTCCAGTAGTCATCATACTCGGGGTGCTCCAACCACTCGAAGTAGTAAGGCGCGATGCCGTACTGAAGGTCGGGCAGCTCGTTCATCGGCAGATAGCTGTAGAGGGCGGCCAGGCCGTCCTTGGCTTCGATGAGCATGTCCAGGAGCTGGGCGGACAAGTAGAGCCTGTTGGCCAGATGGTCCCAGTTTGCGATCGTCAGGCCCATAGTCCAAGACAGGTTGAAGGCAAGCTGGAAAGCCCCACCCTGCCACGTCCAGCCCTCGTGATAGTCGGAAGCCGTGAGCCCGGGCGCGATGCAGACCAGCGACGGGGGCACGCCCTTGGCGGCCAGCCACTGGGTCGCGCCGACGTAGGACGCGCCGTACATCCCGACCTTGCCGTTGCACCAGGGCTGGCTCGATACCCACTCAACGGAGTCGTGGCCGTCGTTCATCTCATCGACGAACGGGGTGAACTCGCCGTCGGAGCTGTGCCGGCCACGAACGTCCTGGATGACGACCGCGTAGCCGCTCATGGCGGCCCGGACCGCGTCCAGGGACTCGACCCGGCTCATGGGGGAGCTCTTGTCGTAGGGGGTGCGCTGTAGAAGGCCCGGAAACGGCCCAGCCGCGTCGGGGCGGAACACATCTACGTACGTGAATGTCCCGTCCCTCAGCATGAGAGGTAGATTGGGCTCAAACTTAATCGAATATGGGCCGGCCATTCCTACGGCTCCTGTCTCGGTGTGCACGCGCTCGGAATCTACCATAGGGCCGGAGTACCGGCAAGTGAGCGGATGGTCCGAGAGCGCGTCAACCGCAAACAGCAAGGGGACCGGCGCGTCATGACCGACCGTGGCCACCTGGAGCGGCTCGTCAGCCAGTGTTCCGGGCCGGCCTCGGCGCCCCGTCCTAGACCGCCTGACGTAACCGCAGAGAGCGCAGAGGTCGCCGAGAAATCAACTTTGAAAGGTCCTGCCTCTGCGTTCTCGGCGCACTCGGCGGTGAGTTCCGTTAGAAGACTCTTGGCATCCCCCGCGGCGCCACTGACCTGCGAGGGCAGGCCGGGACCTAGCTAGCGCGCGGTCCATCCACCGTCGATGGCGTACGCGGCGCCCGTGATAGAGCGGGCATGCTCCGACGCCAGGAAAACAGAGAGCTGGGCTATCTCCTCCGGCTCGACCAGCCGCTTGATCGCGGCGGGTTCCAGCATCACTTTCTCTATGACGTCCTGTACCTGCATACCCCGCGTCCGGGCCTGGTCCTCAATCTGCATCTCCGTCAGCGGAGTGCGGGAGTAGCCGGGGCAGATGGCGTTGACTGTGATACCGAAGTCCCCGACCTCCAGTGCGACGGTCCTGGTCAGCCCGACCAGTCCGTGCTTGGCCGCGACATAGGCCGACTTGTAGGGGCTCGCCACCAGGCCGTGGATTGACGACATGTTGATGATCCGGCCCCAACCACGCTCCTTCATCCCGGGCACGAGGCGCTTGGTAAGTCTGAAGGGCGCGGTGAGCATCACCTCGATCATGGTCGACCATGTATCCTCGGAGAACTCGTCTACCGGGTCGATATGCTGATACCCGGCGTTGTTGACCAGGACGTCGACTCCCCCTTCGAGCTCCACGACCCGGGCGCAGAGGTCTCGCACCTGCTCGCCGGCCGAGATGTCGGCCTGGAGGAAGCTGCCGCCGACCTCCCGGGCCGCGTCCTCGCCGTCCTGCCGAAGGTCAGTCAGGACCACCCGGCTATCCTGCTCGGCGAAGGCGCGGGCGATGGCCCGCCCGAACCCGCCTGCCCCACCCGTGATCAGCGCTACCTTGCCGTTCAGACCGTTTGTAGTCATGCCGTTACCTCCTATACCGATGGGATCGACGGGCCGGCCCGCCGCTGCGGTTCAACGTCCGGTCTCCGGGTATAGGCCGAAGCCCTCTCGCTGGAAGTCGTCGTCGAAGGCTAGGGCTGGCTGGTAGCTTCCAGGAGCCCATAGTAGGGGCGGACCCGTGGTGCGACCGAGGCCTGGGCAGACACGCGGTCTGCCCTACCAGAGCCGGTGCCGCCTCTGCCTTCACAGGCCCACGCCGAGCTTTTGCATCCGCTCGTGGACCGCCTCTCGGGCCTCGTGGAACGGGCGCTCGAGATAGGCTATGTGGTCTTCCTCGCCGTGGTGGTGGGTGACGGTGCCGTGGTCGGCCAGGGTCGAGTTGTGCCGGATGTACTCCAGGTCGCCCTCGATCAGCGTCAGCATGTACTGCGCCGTGTCGGGGTCGAACATCCACCAGTCGCCGCCGCATGCAACGTAGACGGGAGACGTGTGCGCGAAGATGCCCCGGCGCCATGCATCGAAGTGAGCGCTCTCCAGATAACCGTACTTGGCGTCGCTCAGGCTGCTGATGTTGCCCTCGGAGAAGTAGCGCCGCCCGCCGCAGCGGGCCACCAGCCACGTGTGGCCCTCGATCTTGATCCTTTCACGCAGCTCCAGCCTCCGCGTACCCGCGGTCGATTCCGCCGAGGCTACGACGCGGCCCGCCTGCACGATCTCCAGTCGGTGCAGCGGGAAGATGCTCTCCGCCCAGGCCTCGACCTCAATCGTGCCGGGACCCGAGATGCCGAGGGTGTCGCCGACCTGATTGCCGTCCACGGTCAGGTTGACGATAGGCCCGCCGCTCAGAATCGTGCGCCCGGCCGCCACGCTCCGACACCAGTTATCGTACGTGAACTCCTCGCCATCGGCGAGCTTCGCGTAGGTCCGGTACATCCCAACGGGGACGTCGCTGGACATCTTGTCGGTGCCGCCCACTAGGGGGATCCGGTAGCCGCAGTTCAGGTAGCGATAGTACTCTGCGTGGTTGAACTCCGTCTGGCGCAGCATCTCTATGCCGTCCAGCCTGCCCGTTGCGATCATGGCCGCGGGCTCGCCGTTGGGGTACGGGAAGTGCGGGCTGATGACGTACCCGCCCTGGGCGTGGGCTTCGTCCGCCCAGTGGCCCAACGTTGTCTCCATCGGGCCGCCGATCTCCGCCTCGCCGAGGCCATCGCTGCACCAGGGCATCACCGGCTTCTTCAGGCCCCATAGTATCGTGTGCCCCATGAAGTGCTGTCGGTTCTCCTGGGAGACGTAGACGATGTTGTCGCCCTCCCGGGACACGCTGGGGTGGCCGGTGAAGTCCTCGGTGTTGGTGAACAGGCTGCCCCACTGCGACTGCAGCAGGTTGACCACGTTGAGGTCCTCGCCCTGAGACTCGGTGTGCGCGCCCTGGGCCGACAGGAAATGGACGTGGGAGTCGCCGCTGTACCAGCCCTGAGCGTTCATGTCGGTCCATCGCTTCAGCCTCAGCGTCAGCTCTCGCTGTCCGGGCGCGATGTTCACCTTCGCCCGTATCGGCTCGTACTCGAAGCCGCGAGCCACGTCGACGATCACCTCGCCCCGCGGCAGCCAACCCTGGCAGGTGCCGTCGATGTAGGCGTACGTAATCTGCCCCAGGCGGGCGTCGCCCCCGATGTCCATGTGCCACGTCGCCAGGTTGGAGTTGACTTGATTGTGGTGGCCGTGGGGCTGGTAGGGCACGCCGGCGGGCGAGCGGAAGTGCACCCTGCACGGGATAGGCTTGCCCGTGTCGTCGTCCAGCACGGTCACGTGGACCCAGTTCTTGCCCGGATCGACCAGCTCGACGCGCATTCGCGGGGTCTCGACGGTCCCCCTGTCGACGACATCGCCCCAGTTCGCCTCGCCCACGGTCTCGCCACCCTGCTTGACCTCCATCGTTGCCGATTGCACACCGCTGATCTCGACATAGCTCGGGCTAGATTGGAAGCTCTCCTCTTCGCCCCACCCCCTGAGCGCGCCGTCCAGGAACCCGCCGTCGGGTGCTTGAGGCAGCGGAAATGCGTACGTGGCGTCCCCCCGGTCGACACTCACCTCGACGTCAAAGGGCTTCTCGGCGTCGGCTGTGTCCTTGAGAACGATGCGGACGGGCCGCCGGCCCTGCCTGGCAAACGGGTGCTCGTCCACGTGGCCGAGGGTGATGCCCGCGATTATGAAGCGCGGCCCCGCCGGCACTATCTCCAGCGACTCAAGGACGCTGCCTGGGTCGGGATTCGCCCATGACCACAGGTAGAACCATCTGGGCCACTCCTGTATTCCCTCGATCTGACGACGGCCCATCAGGCCCCACTGTCCTTCGTGTCTGGGCATCAGGCCCGCACTGGTGTCCGGTTTCGCGAGGAACGGCGACCCGGGCACCCCCGGCACGCTCTGCAGGTTCTGCATCGGTCCGATCTCGAACCTCTCCCGCAACGGAACGCGCACCTGTTCGCCACCGGCCAGATGGAAGACGTAGTCGGCGACGGCGGCCCCAAGCGCCCCACCGGAGTGAAGCACGGACTCCATCATCCGATGGGCGACGACGACGCGGTGCGCGGGCTTGCCGATCGGGATAGTCACGCCGCGCGACGTGCCGTCGAGAGCGATCAGGCAGTCCGCGGCCGGGTATACCTCATCGCCGACCTGGAACGGCAGCCCGCGTAGTGACTGCAGTCCAGGCTCGAAGCCACTGTCCTCGCCAAGCGTATCCGGACCAGCATTGCAGAGCGATGAGATGTCGAGGGGCTCGTAGTCCGCCATGTCTGGTGCCTCCTTGAGCTAGCCGTATTCGCGTTAGATCTACCCCTGCGTGGGTGCCATATCGTAAATAAACCGGCCATGACTGGCGCCAATGTTATCAAATATCCTGTATGCTTGCGGCGCGCAACCGCAAAATGTAGTGCTTGCGAGGCTATCTATGCCTTACATTCTAGAGCTACTTAGTCGGTCAGTTGGGTCTGGTGGAAGCACTATCTTTGCTGTTGTTTTTCTCATCGTTTTCGTTACTGTGGCACGCCTGCTCCCAGTGATCTTGACTATCTTGAAGGCCCGACGTTTTCGGGCAGGTGGGAATCTGTTCGGCTTCTGGTGGGTTGACGGCGAGTCGCATCCTTAATGGGTACATACCGCCGGTGCATATCCTCGAACGGCTCGCTAGCGCTTTGGATGTGCCTGCGGAGTTTCTTATGATTCTGTCGCGACGCCTACCGGAGGGATTTCCACTCGACGGACCAATGGTCTCGCTTCTCTACGAGATCAATCAAGCTCCGCCATCTGGCAGAATACTTGAACGGTTGAGAAGCGAGATCAATTCAGAAATCAGCGGGCTTGAGATCCTCGGTCGATGGTCCAAAAAGAATCGCTGCCTGATTCTGCACGACCATAAGCCTCAGACGCCGAGAGAGGCTCAAATCCTGTCTCATATAGCCAGGATAGCTGAGGACGAGTTGGAAATGGCGGCAGAGTGGTATGCCCAAGAGCTTAGGACTCCAATTCCCATTGACAGAGTCTCTCAACGATACTACGGCCTTACAGTGGTCGAAACTGACAGTACCGATGCAGAAGCGACTCTCGATGAGGGGCGCCGTGAAATAGTCATTAGTACACGTTGGGGCCAGATGGGCGTTGAAGATTCTCCACGGCAGACGAACTTGGGCACTTCATCCTGAGACTACTCAGGAGCCAACTGCAGCGGATCCCGAGAGATGCCGCGGAACGGGTTTGGCAAGAGAGGCAGGCCGACGGTTTCGCGGCTGCCTTTCTTATGCCTCGCATATTGATGCGCGATGAAGTTGCGCACCTTGGGCCTGACTCTGACCTCCTTTCAGATCGGTTCGAGGGGAGCCGTAGAGCCATGTACCTAAGACTGAAGGAGCCCGGTCTTGTAAGGTGAGACGAGTCGCCGAGCCTGCCCAGACCGCCCGACATTTCGGGCCGCTGACCAGCAGCGATTGGGCGTCGCTGGCGCCCGTACTAGACCTTGGGGTCAACCCAGGTTAGCAGCGCTTAGCTACATCTAGCGCCCGCGCCTCGATCGCCTCGTCCCTAATGGCCGCGTCAGCACCCTTCAACCCACTGCCGACTGCTACCATAGGCGCATGCGCGCTGGCGACCTGGTGCTAAGAGCCCGAGCCGGGTACGATGGCTGGATCATCATCGGGGTCGTTTTCCTCGCAGCCGGCCTGACCATCGGCACCAGCAACTACGCCTTCGGGCTGTTCATCGAGCCCTTGGAGAACTCCTTCGGCTGGCGGCGCACCGCCATCAGCGCGTCGCTCTCGTTCATGGCGGTAGGCAGCCTGACCGGGCCGATGATCGGCAGGGCCATGGACCGGTACGGCGCCAGGCCCATCATGGTCGTCTCGCTGATCGTCTTCGGAAGCAGCTTTCTGCTGCGGCCGTTCATCCAGGACCTCTGGCACCTCTACGCCCTAAGCGTTCTCCAGTTCGCCGGCTTCTCGGGCACGGCGCTGCTCCCGGCGGGCAGACTCGTGGGAATCTGGTTCCCCAACTCCCGCGGCCGTGCAATGGGCTTCGCCACAATGGGCAACAACTTCGGTGGCCTCACGATGCCGCTGCTGGCGGGTCTGGTGATAGCCAACGCGGCGGGCTGGCCGGCGATCGGCACCGGCGAAGAGACCACCTGGAAGGCCGCTTTCGTGGTCATCGCCGCCATCTCCTTCGTGCTCGCCTTTCTGGCCCTGGTGATCGTCCACGAGCGGCCGGTCCTCCGAGGCAGCGGAGACGCTGCCCAACCTGAGGCGCCAAGACCGGCCCTGGAGGGCTGGACCGTCCGGGAGGCGCTCAGTACCCGCGGCTTCTACGCGATGACGTTCGCCATGGCACTGGCCACGTTCACCTACAGCGCCGTGCTGCCCCATGTCGGAGCACACCTCGAGATCGAGGGCCTGCCGGACGGCGCCGTCCTCACAGCGGTGGCCTTGCTGGCGACATTCGGCATGGCAGGCAAACTGTTGTTCGGGTACGTGGCAGAGCGCATCACGGCGCGCCGGGCTCTGATGCTGACGCTGACGGGGCAGTGCGTCTTCATCCTGGCGATGGCGGTGGAGCCGTCCCGACCGGTGATCTGGGTTTCCGTGCCGATGTACGGTCTGTTCATGGGGTCCTACGGAGTCCTGTCGACGCTGGTCATGCAAGAGGCCTACGGTATCCGCTTCTTCGGAAGCATCTCGGGCCTTGCCGGCATGGCCTCCGTGGTCTCGCTCATATCGGGGCCCCTTGTCGCCGGCGCATCGGCCGACGGCACCGGCGGCTACGGCCTTGCGTTCGTCGGAATCGCCGCGATGTTCGTGGTCGCAGTTGTCGCGCTGACCCAGGTGCCGGGGGCACGACCCCGGACGGCAGCCCGCTGACACAGGCTGTCGCCGTTGTAGCTAGCTGGTGTTAGAATACGGCCCGCCGCATCGCAGGACAGCCAAGGGGGAGACATGCGCATCGGCATACTGGGTGTTGGGGCGATCGGCGGCGTGATCGGCGGATACCTCGCCCGCGCCGGCCGTGACGTGAGCCTGATCGACATGTGGCCCGCCAACGTCGACCGGATCAAGGAAGCCGGACTGACCGTGACCACCGTCGAGGGTGAGTTCACCGTCAGACCTCCGACGTTCCACCTGTCGGAGGTCTCCGCTTCCCGGCCCAGCTTCGACGCCGCCGTCCTGGCGATGAAATCGTACGACACCCGGTGGGCCGCCGCGTTCCTGCTGCCCTATCTGGCGCCCGGCGGCTTCATCGTATCCGCGCAGAACGGGATCAACGAAGACGTCATCGCCGAGGTCGCGACGTGGCCGCGGGTCGTGGGCTGCGTGATGACTTTCGGAGCCAATATGTACCATCCGGGCCACGCAGAGCGGACCAGCGCCAACGATCTCACCGCCATTACCCTGGGCGAGCCCAGCGGCCTGATCACGCCGCGCCTGACAAAGCTGGCCGAGGTCCTCGGCGACGTGGGTATCACCGAGACGACGACGAACCTCTGGGGCCATCGCTGGGGCAAGATGGGCACCAACTGCATGAGCAACGCCCTGGCCGGATGTACGGGCCTGACGTCGGGCGAGCTCAGGAACAGCGACGAGGGCCAGGCCATCGGCATCCGGATCGCCGGGGAGGTGGTGGCCGTCGCCCATGCGCTGGGCGTCAACGTCGAGCCGATGGGCGGAATCCCCGGGGAACTGTACGTCAGGGCGAGATCGGACGCCGACGCCAGACGGCAGATCGGCGACAAGATGCGGGCCTATGGCAAGGCGCTTGGCGCCGGTCGGCCGTCCCTGGCACACGACGTCATTAAGGGACGCAGCACCGAGGTCGACTTCCTCAACGGACTGGTGGTGCGCAGAGGGCAGGAGGTGGGCGTGCCGACGCCGGTCAACGAGCAGGTGGTCGAGCTCACCAAGAGGGTGGAGGCAGGCGACATCGCGCCGTCTCCGTCGAATTTCCAGCGGATCGATCTGAGCCTGTAGCCGGTTCACGGGTCCAGAGTGCCGATTATCAAGGAGGGCTTTCGATGCACGTTAGCGCAGGACATCAGCACTATCTGTGGCAAGGCGAGTGGGGGGAGTTCCCGGAGTCGGAGGCCCACAGCATACGCGCGACACACTCCCACCACGGCGTGGTCGTCACCGAGCGCGGTGAGGTCATGACCTTCCACAAGGGCAACCCCAGCGTCCTTGTCTTCGACACCGACGGCAACTTCAAGCGGCTCTGGCGCAGCGATCTGTCCAACGCCCACGACCTGGCCCTGGCCAAGGACGGCGACACGGAGTACCTGTGGCTGGCCGACAACGAGTCGGGACGCGTGATCAAGACGACGCTGGACGGCGAAACGGTGATGTCCTTGGACCGCCCGGACCACCCAGCATACGCGGATGCCGACTACAAGCCCACCTCGGTGACGGTGAACCAGAGCCGTTTCGGCGGCAACGACGACGTGTGGGTGACCGATGGCTACGGCGAGAGCCTGATCCATCGCTACGACAGAAAGGGCAGCTATCTGAGCACCATAGACGGCCAGGCGGGCGCGGCGGGCAGATTCAACGGCCCCCACGGCATCTGGGTCGACAACCGACTTCCCGAGCCACGGCTCTACGTCGCCGACAGGACCAGCGCCCGTGTGCAGGTCTACGATCTCGACGGCAACTACCAGCGCGAGTTCGGCTCCGACTACATGGACAGTCCCAGCGGCTTCATCAACGTCGGCGACCAGCTCATGATCGTCGAGCACCGGGGCGCTCGGATCACCGTGCTCGACGCCGACGACAAACTCATCGGCTACCTAGGCGAGAACGCCGGCGTCAACAATACCGAGGGTTGGCCCAACAACGAGAGAGGGCTCCACCTGCCCGGCAAGTTCAATAGCCCGCACGGAATGGCCGCCGACGCCGACGGACATCTATACGTGGTCGAGTGGCTTACCGGCGGCAGGATGACCAAGCTGGTCGCGGCGTGATCTGCTAGTGAGAGGAGGACCTGACATGGACCGCTTTGCGAAGGCGCGAGACCGCGGATGCGCGTACCTGCTGACCCAGCTCCACGACGACGGGAGCTTCGGAGACCTGGAGGCCGGCGTGCTGGACTACTACAAGGTCCCGTCCGCCTTCGTCGTGTGCGGCGAGAGCAGCGCGGCGAGCCGCTTGTGCTCGTGGATCCGCACTCACGGCATGACGTCCGAAGGCGACTACGGCCCGCGCCCAGAGACTCCCTACGACTACGCGTACGTCTACTTCAACTCGTGGACGATCATCGGCGCTCACCGCCTGGGACAGTTCGACGTCTCTCAAAGGGGCATGGACTTCCTGATGGACTTCTGGGACCCGGAGAGCGGCGGCTTCTACTCCAGCCCCACCGAGCGCTCGGTGGATACCATGCAGGACCTGTGGATCACCAGCGGCGCAGGCCAGGCCGCCCTCTACACCGGCAGGATGGACGCGGCCCTGGGGGTCGGCCGGTGGATGAACACCCTCATGCGCGGCCAGCCCAACTTCCCCAAGCAGCTCTTCGGAGTGTACAGCCGCTCGCGAGGCGTGATCACCGAGCCTGACCCCGAGGACGAGTTCCGATACGTGCTGAACTACGACGCCCAGAAAGACGAGCCGTTCTACAACCCAGGGATCGCGGCAGGCTTCCTGGCCCGGCTGTACCAGGCCACTGGGGAGCGGCAGTGGTTGGACCTGGCCGAGGAGTACATGACCTTCACCGACAACGCCAGCGACTACCTGTTCCGACTGCTCCGCGCGGGCAAAGTCGCCTGGGCCTCGTCGGTGCTATACACCCTCACGGGCCGGCAGAAGTACCGGGACACGGCCATTCGGGTGGGCGACAACCTGATCGCGACACAGAAAAAAGACGGCTCGTGGCACGGCATAGCCGACATGCCCGACGAGCCCAACAACGACACCACGGCCGAGCTCGTGGTGTGGCTGGACGAGGTGCACCAGGCGGTGGGAGAGGCCAGGGCTAGGGGCTAGGGGTCAGGGACTGGAGCCGGGGTTCAGGGTATGGGGTGTCGGGTAGAGAAGGCTCTGCGTGTCTGCCCTTTCTTGTGTAATGAGCGGGCTAGCTATGCGACGCCTGCTTCGACCTTCTCCAGCGCCGCCAGGGTCTGCTCGACGATGTGACGGTACTCGGACAGCACCTCGTCGCCGTTGAGCACGGCGGGCTTGGAGGTGTCGCGGTAATCGGCCCGCATCTCAAGCCTGCCCAGGAAGTTCAGGCCCATCTCGCGGGCCAGCTCCTCGCCGGCGCCCGAGCCGAAGATCTCTCCGGCCATGTTCTCCACGACGCCCAGGACGTCAACCTTCAGCGTTCGGATCATGTTGATCGAGCGCTTGGCGTCGATCTTTGCCAGCTCCTGAGGGGTCGTCACCACCACGAAGCCGTCCATCGGAATGGATTGCATCACGGTGAGCGGCGAGTCCGACGTGCCCGGAGGCAGGTCGATGACCAGGTAGTCCAGGTCGCCCCACTCCGTCGACCGCAGTAGCTGGGTGATGGCGTTGTGGATCATAGGGCCACGCCAGATGATGGCCTCCTCCTCATTCTTCTGGAAGAAGCCCATTGACATAACCCTGACGCCGAAGCGCTCCGGCGGTATGAGCCGGTTCTCCTCCGTGGCCATCGGCGGCTCGCTGACGTTGATCGCGCGGACCACGTTAGGGCAGTCGATGTCCACGTCCAGGATCCCGACGGCCTTGCCATCCTGGGCGAGAGTCGTCGCGAGGTTGACCGCCACCGTAGTCTTGCCTACCCCGCCTTTGCCGCTGTAGACCCCGATCTTGTTGGCGATGCGGCCCAGACTGTCAGAGATGACGCGCTTCTCCTCGAAGTTGCGCTTCATCTGCTCGATCTTGGCCCGCGCCTGGGCCGCCTGCGGCTCGCTGGGCTGCGGTCGTTGCGCCATGTTCCCGGCTCCCTGATTACCTACCCTAAAAGGGGCGGGTTTGAAACCTGCCCCTTCGTGTCGAATCGCCTATCTCATACCGGCCCGACCTAGTCCAGGCCGAGGGCCGCTTTGCCATCTTCCGAGATCATGTCGGCGCTCCAGGGCGGCTCGTAGACCATCTCGACCTCGACGTCCTCGACTTCTTCGATCTCGGCGATCCGCCATTCAGCCTGCTGTGCGATGTACGGCCCCATACCGCATCCGGGGAAGGTCAGCGTCATCTTGATCTTGACGTCCCCATCTTGAACGTCACAGTCGTATACGAGACCGAGGTCGAAGACATCCTTCAGGGCCTCCATCACCTCTTCCTTCGTCAGCGTCGAAATCTCGGCCATATTTGTCTCCAATCCCGCATGCTCGTAGCGCCCGCCCGTCGCAATCATTCTATGTCGCCGGGCGAGAGAGTGTCAATGACGCCTATTTTTGCACGTTTTGCTGTTTTTATTGATGGTCCTGTCCTCGCCTCCAACGGCGCAAGGCATCTGTCTTACCCCAGGCCCTAACTTCCAACCCCTAGACCCCTTCTTATCCTACCGCGTACTCCGCCATCACTTTGCGTAGGTCGACGATCTGGTCGCGGATCAGGGCCGCCTTCTCGAACTCCAGGTTACGGGATGCGGTCTTCATCTGGGACTCCAGGTCCTTGATGAGCCGCAGGATATCGTCTCTGGGGAGGCCGTCGGCCGCGACGTAGGCCGTCCTGGTCTCCGCGATCTCCCTCACCCGCTCGGTAATGTCGTGCACCACCTTGCGGATACCCTCGGGAGTGATCCCGTGGTCCCGGTTGTACTCCTCCTGCATGACCCTGCGGCGGTTGGTCTCGTCGATGGCGCGTCGCATCGAGTCGGTCATCGTGTCCGCGTACATGAACACCCGCCCATCCACGTGTCGCGCGGCGCGTCCGATGGTCTGGATCAGCGCCGTCTGGGAACGCAGGAACCCCTCTTTGTCGGCATCGAGGATCGCAACGAGGCTCACCTCGGGCAGATCTAGGCCCTCGCGGAGCAGGTTGATGCCAACCACGACATCGTAGACGCCGAGCCGAAGGTCCCGCAGCACCTCGCTTCGCTCCAGGGTGTTGATCTCGGAGTGGAGATGGTGCGTCTTCACCCCGGTCTCCCGCAGGAAGTCGGCCAGATCTTCGGCCATGCGCTTGGTCAGCGTAGTCACCAGGCAGCGTTGGCCCCGATCGGTGCGCAGCCGGATCTCGTGCAGCAGGTCGTCTATCTGCCCAATGGTGGGTTTGACGTCGATTGCGGGGTCGACCAGTCCCGTGGGCCGTATGAGCTGCTCGACGATCTGCTGGCTATGCTCATACTCGTATGGTCCCGGCGTGGCCGAGACGTATACCACCTGGTTGATCCGCGCCTCGAACTCGCCGAAGTTGAGGGGCCGGTTGTCCAGGGCCGAAGGCAGCCGGAAGCCGTACTCGACCAGGACCTCCTTGCGCGAGCGATCGCCCCCGTACATCCCGCGGACCTGAGGCAGAGTCATGTGCGACTCGTCGGCGAACAGCAGGTAGTCGTCCGGGAGGTAGTCCATCAGCGTGTACGGCGTGCTGCCCGGAGTCCGCTGCGAAAGATGGAGCGAGTAGTTCTCGACGCCGGCGCACATACCCGTCTCGCGCAGCATCTCCATGTCATAGCGGGTGCGCGACTCCAGACGCTGGGCCTCGAGCAGCTTGCCTTGCGCCCTCAGCTCCGTCAGCCGGTCCTGAAGCTCCAGCTCGATGGCGTCGACCGCCGCGAGCAGTTTGTCCTGGGACGTCACGAAGTGTTTGGCGGGGTATATCTCCACGTCCTCACGCTCGCCGAGCATTTCGCCGGTCAGCGGGTCGAGCTGGATGATGCGCTCCACCTCGT
>CAZENU010000017.1:1847-42106 GCA_964513735.1 uncultured Dehalococcoidia bacterium | reverse complement strand
CTGAAGCCGCGCAACCTCGGCGGGCTGGTCTGGTCGGCCGACGGCAGGCGCATCGCCTTTCTCAACACCGAGCAGTTCGATGACGAGGAGAAGCGTCGCATCGACGAGAAGGACGACGCCTTCGTCCACGACGAACGTCCCAAGTGCACCAGGCTTTACGTCGTGGACGTCGAGAGCCGGGAAGTCGAGTGCGTGTCGCCGTCGGGGCTCCACGTCTGGGAGTTCGCCTGGTCGCCGGACAACGAGGAGTTCGCGGTCGTGTCGTCGGACCTTCCTTTCGAGGGAGCCTGGTTCACCAGTTGCAGGCTGGTCGTGTTCTCGTCGACTGGCGACGACCGGCGGACCGTGTATGAGACCCGTAGGCAGGTGGCAATGCCGGCGTGGTCGCCCGACGGCAAGCAGGTGGCCTTCTTGTCGTCCAACTGGAGCGACCGCGGATCGGTGGACGGCGCCGTGTTCGTAGCGGGCTCGGAGGGAGGCGACACCCGCGAGCTGAGCGTCGGCCACACTGCCAGCGCGAGGTGCCTGGCCTGGTCCGGCGACGGAGCCCGCCTGCTGACCACGGCCACCGAGCAGGGCGGCATGGCCCTGGCAGAAATCGACGTCGCCACCGGCAGGCGCGATACTCTCTGGCACGAGCCGGCCAGTATCTCCGACGCCGCGAGCTTCGACTCCTCCGGCGGCCTGTTTCCGATTGTGCGCGAAGACGCCGCCACGCCCAGGGACGTGTGGCTCGTCAGCAGGGCCGGCGGCGGCCTCGACTGGACGCAGATGACCCGGCTGAACCCTCAGGCCGAGGAGTTGGAGGTCGGCGCGGCGGAGTCTGTGCGGTGGGAGAGCGTCGATGGGCTGGAGATACAGGGCCTGCTGACGCGTCCCATAGGAACGGGCGGTCCGCCCTATCCTCTGATGGTCACGCCTCACGGCGGGCCGACCTCGAGCGTGACGCCTCACTACGGCATCGACGGTCCCTGGTACGGGCTACTGGCCGAGGGGATCGCGCTCTTCTCCCCGAACTTTCGGGGGAGCACCGGGTTCGGGCTTGAGTTCGCGGAGGCCAACATCGGGGACATGGGCGGCATGGACTGGAAAGACGTCGACTCGGGCATCGACTACCTGGTAGAGCAGGGCATAGCCGACCCGGAGCGCATCGGCATCGGCGGTGGCAGCTACGGCGGCTTCATGACCGCCTGGGCCGTCACCCAGAGCACCCGGTTCAAGGCCGGGGTCATGAGGGCCGGCATCTCAGACTGGCGCAGCTTTCACGGCAAGTCATACCTGAACGGGTGGGAGGTCGTCCACTACGGGGGGGAGGAGCCGTGGGACGTGCTGGACGTGTGGGAAAAATTCTCGCCGATCAACTACGTCAGGAACGTCGAGACCCCCACCCTCATCGTGCACGGCGAGCTAGACCTATCGTGCCCGGTCGAGCAGGCACACTCCTTCAACCGCGCTCTGATCGACCTGGGCGTCGAGACGGAGCTGGTCGTCTATCCCAGGGGCGGGCACGGAATCGCCGAGCGCACACACAAGCTCGACCAGTCGCGTCGCAGCATCGCGTGGATCGCGGACCGCCTGCTGAAGTGAGTCTGCGCCTCACTCCCCGGCGAGCTTGATCTCCAGCTCGTCCATGGCCAGTCTCCCATGCGGCAGTTCCTTGAAGCCAACGAACGAGAAGCCGTAGCTGCCGCAGTCGCCAAGCAGGTCGTCCAGGGTGGGTGGGCGTTCGGGGTTGGAGGCCCAGCTCCGGTGCCAGAGCGACTCGTCGTTGCTGAGGGTGAAGACGTTCGGCTCCGCGGCCCATCCCCCGTCGCTGATGCTCAACGGGTTGCTGGTGAGGTGCCATCGGCCGGAGCTGCGTCCCTCCTTGCCGCGGCCGACGACCCAGAAGTAGCACAGGGCGCCGTCGAGTCGTAGCTCGTCGCCTCTGAGGTACACCGAGACCCTGGCGTTCCGCAGATCCACGGGGTCCAGGCCCACGTAGCGGCGGTAGGTGATGAGCGGCAGCATCGAGACCGGGCTCTCGGGCGTGTCCGCACTCCAGACGTGGTAGTCGGTCCAGATGTAGCCGGTGTCGCCAACGCCCCCGGACGGCTCCCACTCCGCCAGGTAGTAGATGTTACGACCGGCCCGGATGCAGCCGTGGTAGTCGTACGAGAACCACCCTTCTTGCCCTATGTCGAAGGTGGACTTCATGGCGGGTTGCCTCCTGGGGTCTCAGGTCAGCTTTATCTCGAGCTCGTCCATCGCGATCTTGCCGGCCGGGAGGGATGTAAAACCGGAGAGTTGGACGGTTATCTGTGAGCACTCGGTGAGCGCGGCTTCGATCCCGCGGACCTTCGCCGGGTCCGACGTCCACGTCCGGTGCCAGAGGGACTCGTCGGCCTCCAGCGTGAACCTGTTGGGCTTGGACGGCCACTCGCCGTCGCCGATCTCCAGAGGCTGGCTCTCGAGGTGCCAGGTGGCGCCGCCGCCGGCGACCCAGAAGTAGGCTTTGGCCCCGTGCAGTTTGAGGTCGTCGCCTCGCAGGTATAGCGAGACCTCGGCGTCGAGGATGTTGAACGGCCCCTCTCCCGTGCCCATCCAGTTTCGCCGTAGCGTAAAAGGGAACACCGATATGGGCATCTCCGGGGTGTCGGCGCTCCAGCCGTGCTGGTCGGCCCAGATGTAGCCGGAGTCGTTGACGCCGCCCGTAGGCTCCCAGACCGCCAGAACGAAGATGTTCCGGCCCGCTCTTATGCAGCCCTCGTAGTCGTATGAGCACCAGCCCTCGGGCCCTATGTTGAAGTCATGTTTCATCTCGTCGCAACTCCCTTCGCTGCGCACGGAGGTCTCGCCCTCGTACTCGATGGACGGTAAGTAGATTGCCGACAGGGCTCATAGACTGTCCGGCGCCACTACGCCAGCTTGATCTCCAGCTCATCCATCGAGATCCTGCCCGTGGGCAGGGCGGTGAAGCCGGAGAGCTGGATAGCGTAGCTGGTGCAGTCCGCCAGCACATCGCTGACGCTGCGCGCGTTGGACGGATCGCTGGCCCAGGTACGGTGCCACAGGGACTCGTCGTCGGCGAGCTTGAACCGGTCGGGCTGCGAAGGCCAGACGCCGTCGCCGATCTCGATGGGATGGCTGTCGAGGTGCCAGCTCGTCCCCCGGCTGACTACCCAGAACAGGGCCTTCGCCCCGGTCAGCTCCAGTCCATCGCCGCGTAGGTAGACCGAGACCTCGGCGTTGCGGAGGTCGACCGCGCCTTCGCCGACCCAGTTCCTGCGCAGGTCAAAGGGGAACACTGAGATGGGGTCCTCTGGGGTGTCCGCGCTCCAGCCATGCTCGTCGGTCCAGATGTACCCGGAGCCGTTGACGCCCCCGCTTTTCTCCCAGATCACCAGGACGAACATGTTGCGGCCGGCGCGCTTGCCCGCCTGGTACTCGTAGGAGCACCATCCCTCCGGACCTCGATCGAAGGTGTGTTTCATGGATGCTCAACTCCCTGACTTGGAATGCTGCTCTCGCAGGTCTTGCTCAGTATAGACCGTCGGGCCTGCTTCCGCCCTGTTTGCGCCTTCGGTCAGCACAGGCCTGGCCGGGAACGGTGGGAGAATCCTGTCTGAGGGACACCCTCAGACTCCCGGCAGCCCCGATTCGGCATCGGCTGCACTACCTCACATTTCATCAGTCTGCTAGTGCTTTTCGACCCACATCTGCCACAGGGTCACGTCGATGTTGGGACCGCTTTTGAATCCCTTCACCCATGGGTATATGGCCCAGTTCGGGCCGTAGAGCCAGTTCCACGGGATCATGTACATGCGGTCCATGTAGTGCTCCTGGACAGCCTGCCAGGCCGAGCACGCGTCTGGATGGCGGGATACGCCAGGCCATCGCTCCTTCTCCCATGCCAACACGAACAAGGCCCGATGGCGGCATTATACGTCTGAGGAAACCGGTTCCGCCGGGTCAGCCCTGAGGCCGGGTGAACCGGTTGTTGCCTCTGGAGAAGTATGCGTCCATCGGGCGGAAGTAGCGGTCTTCCCACCAGAGGGCTGAGAAGACCGTCTGGTCAGCGCCGATGGCCGAATGGCGCAGGATGATGGTGGTGCCGTCGTCCTGCGGATTCCCGATTCCGCCGTAGGCGTGCCCGGTGGCCAGCCTGATCTCCACACGGGTCACGGCGCCGGCGTTCCAAGCCTCCGCCGTGTTCCACTCCTGCACTATGCGGTGGTAGGGCTCGATCTCCAGGTTCCGGCCCGCGACGAGGCCGTCGAGCGTGCTGAACGGCTCGCCTACGATCTGGGTCGCCGACGCCTTGCCCCCGGTCATGTCGCCGTGCTCTCGGCTGTCGAGCCACGCCTCGAACAGCCTCTTGGGTGGCGTCAGGACGACACGTTTTACCTCGTATTCGTCTTGCATGTCGGTTGTCCTCACTTTGCGCTATGCGATCCAGAAGGCGAAGAGCCGGGCGTCGCGCAGGGTGAACCGTGCACGGACCTTCTGCTCTCCGTGTGGGCCGCCACTCCAGGTGACGGGCGCCGACAGGTGATCGCCTGATACCGGGTTGCACTCCGCTGCCGAGTGGCCTGACAGCGGCGTCATGGCGTCGGCGTCCAGAAGCTCCGCTCGCAGAGCGCCTGGGGCGTCGACGTTGACGTGCAGCGTCCGGCCGTCCCAGACGAAGGGTTCAGTGACGACCTCGCCGTCGCCGTCGGCATCCAGCGAGACGAATCCGTCCAGGCGCAGCTTGGCCAGGTGCAGCGCGCCGACGTCCTTGAACAGCTCGGTGTCGATGAAGCCGTACCTGTCCTGCTCCCAGTACAACTCCTTGTTATCGCGGATTCGGAACGCGTTATAGAAGACCCAGATCTCGTCGTCGCGGACGATGGGCCGTCCGCAGAGGACGTTCTGGGCCGTGCCGTAGCTGCCGCCGTCCCACGGATCGATGCCGATGAACAGTGCGCGGTCGGCCACGCGGTCCCAGCGGTACAGGTCCCGGGACACCGTCAGCTCGACCTGGTTGAGGCCGGTGTCGTTGCCCAGGCCGTCTGGGCCCGCGGGATTGTAGAGCACCGGGAAGCCCACGTAGATGCCCTCATAAGGCAGCACCGCCATCTGGTAGCACTGCGCCACCGAGTAGTCAGGCCCGGCCACGACCGGCGGTGTGAGGTACTCGGGGTCGTCGATGGCGCGTTGGATGCGCTCCAGCCGGTTCCGGTTGTCGGTATCGTCGGTGTTGAAGACCAGCTTCGGGAAGGAGAAGCGCTCGAAGTCCGTGCTGGTGGACAGGTAGACCGATCGGCCCCACTCGGTGGGCTGCTTGACGAAGGCCAGGTACTGCTCGGTGTACTCGTCGTAGAGGAAGTGTGACTCGTCCTGGCTTGGGATGGGCGACACGTCGAGCATGGTCCAGTCGAACCCGTCTGGCGAGACGCCGAGCCAGCGGTCTCTGTTGTCGAACAGGCCCTTGTAGCGGCGCGCCGTATCCTGTTCGCGCTCGTCTCTCAGGACGTGGTATAGCCGCCGTTTGGAGGGGTCGCCGGCGACGTTGTTGTCCGGGGAGCCGCCGACCTCGTACAGCCTGAGAGAAGGGGTGTCCCAGCTCATGCCGTCGGCAGACGTGGCGTAGCAGCTCAGCCTGCTCCCTCCGGCGGGCGAGGAGTAGGAGCCGTTGTGCCACCACTCCCAGAGCTGCTTCTCGGAGTTCCACTGGGGCGAGCTGCGGCTCTGCAGCGCTGACTGGCCCCGCGACCTGTCGGGCCTCAGGACCGGCCCGTGCTTTACGGGCTGATGCAACCGTCGCGTGACCCCCGACATCGCGTGGACTGTGTGGTCGTCGAGGAATAGCTGCTTGTGCCGCGCGGGTTGGAGAAGAGTATTGCCCACCTTTTGTCCTCCTATCGCCGCTGCCTGTCTACCAGAACGAAGTCGAACGTCATCCGGGAAAGTGACTCGGCTGACATCGGCGGCCCCAGGCTAACCTCGGCTCCAGGCGCCGGCTCGCCTTCGAACATCTTACTCTTCGCAGGGTTGACAGTCATTATCCGGCGCTCCTTCTTATGTGGAATGACGCTGCTGGCTGCATGATCAGGAGCCCATTTGCGCTACGATTCACTATCGCTCGCATGCACCTCGTGGTTCGACAAGCTCACCACGAACGGATGGATGCCGTTCCCCGTTCGGCCCGAGCTTGTCGAAGGCCCTCCGGTGGCTTGGGATAGATGTCATCCGGCGATTCAGTCCACCGGCGTCCGGAACGAGGTGATGGTCATTCTCTCGTGGTCCGACATCGCCGCCTGCCTGAGCGTGTGGTCGGAGAGGGGCAGATAGTCGTATGTCTGGGACCTTTGCGAGATGAAGCCCTCGGCGTAGGCGACCCCGCCGGCATTTCCGAAGGCGCCGTCGCTGGTCTCGATCCGTTTTCGGGCGTACGCCCCGCCATAGCCCTGGCTTACCAGCGTGTCCAGGGCGGCCAGCTTCTTGTCTACCACGTCGGTGATGTCGATGAAGACGTCGTTGTAGTATCCGCCCTCGGAGCTCCAGACGCTCGAAGGTATCGCGGCCGCGCCGGTACCGAAGAAAAACGTGGCAGCGACCCTGTGCGGTGGCGTGGTGTCGCCCGGGTCCACGCCTCCGGCGAGCCCTGCGGCCTGAACGGCGATCTGGCCGGCGATGGCGTGGGCGCCCGTGAGGCTGTCGCCCTCCTTCGGGAAGTGGGTGAGGATGATATCGGGCCGGATCTGGCGGATTAGCCTGGCGACTTTCCGAACGACCGCGTCCGTGAGCAGCAGGACGGCGTCGTCTTCACCGAGGAAGAAGATGTCCTCGAACCCGAGAAGCCGGCCCGCCGCCCGGACCTCCTCGGTCTTGACCTCCGAGCGCTCGGCCATCAGCTTCAGCAACTCCTCTTCGTCCGGGATCCGAGAGCGGTGGCTCATCTCCTCGCTGATGACGGTGTCGTGTACCCTGGCGCCGTGGGTGACGACGATGCATGCGACGTAGTCGCCGCGGCTTGAGTGGTGGGCCATGGTGCCGCCGGACTGGTCGAAGACGTCTGCGGGGTGGGCTCCGATGGACAGAAGTCGAAGAGGGGTGGTCATTGGTCGATGGCTCCTTGGTCCTTCAGCGGCTGGTGTGCTGCGGCACGATGCCTCCGCGGGGTTGACGCGCCTATCGGGCGAACGTACCATCGCCCTTGCTCCGGACATGGGCAACGATGCGGCCCGGGGCGCGAGCGACGCTCAGACTAACACGAATCCCGGTGTCGCGGTAGTAGATAGCGCAGCCAACTCGCAGTCAACCACAGAGCACGCCGAGACCGCAGAGGCTTCTAGTTCTTGAATTGAATATCTCTGCGCTCTCCGCGGCCTCGGCGGTGAAACATTTCTTGGAGGGAGAGGCTATTGAAGGAGCTAAAGGGAATCCTGCCGGCCACTGTAACCCCGAACAAACCCGACGGTTCGTTCGACCCGATCGCGATGCGCAAGATCGTCCGCCATCAGCTCGATGCCGGGTCGGATGGCGTGTACATCTGCGGCGGCACCGGCGAGGGGCTGCTGATGAGTCGCGAGGACCGGGAGCAGGCGCTCGAAACGGTGCTGGAGGAGGCGAACGGCCAGGCCGTGGTGATCGCACATGTCGGCGCCTTTCAGACCGCTGAGACGGTCGCGCTGGCCAGGCACGCCGGCGGAGCGGGGGCGGACGCCATCGCGGCCCTGCCGCCGGCCTATTTCTACCTGCCGGATGACCAAGGAATGGTCGACTACTACACGACGGTGGCCGAGGCGTCCGACCTCCCGCTCTTGATCTACAACATCCCTCAGCGTACCCGCATCACCATGACCGAGGGGCTCTTTACCAGGCTTCTCGAGATCCCCAACGTCGTGGGCATGAAGGACTCCAGCGGCGACATCTTCTCGCTGGGCAACCTGATGGCCAAGACAGGGGACCCAGTGATCTTCGAGGGCGAGGACTCCACGGTGCTCTGGGCCCTTCTGGCGGGCGCCAAAGGGGGCATCGGCTCGACCTACAACGTGATGCCGCACCTGTACGTCGAGCTGTGGCGGGCGTTCCAGGCCGGCCAGATCGACGTCGCGGCCGCGACCCAGCTTCGCATCAACGAGATCATCGCGATCCTGATCAAGGGCGGCGTGATCCCAGCAGTCATGCAGACAATGGCGTGGATCGGACTGGACTGCGGCAGGCCGCGCAGCCCGAACCGCCCGCTGTCCGAGGAGGAGAGCACGGACCTGCGCGCGGCCCTGGATGGAGCCGGTTTCTTCGACCAACACTGATAACCGGAGCATGACCGCCGAGATCGCAGAGGGGCGCACAGGGACCATCTTGAATACGTTCATACCTCCACGCTTTCCGCGGTTAATCTCTTTCCGGAGAACGCGATGTTGCCAGGGCTGAGTCTTCAGGGCAGAGTCGCCATAGTCACAGGCGCCGGCCGGGGCATCGGCCGCATGATGTCACTCAGCCTGGCCGAGGCGGGCGCCGACGTCGTGGTGTCCGCTCGCACCTCCTCCGAGATCGAAGAGACCGCGACGCTGGTGGAAAAGGTGGGCAGGCGGACCCTGGCCGTCGCGGCCGACGTTTCCGTCTCGGCTGAGGTCGACGACCTGGTGCGCCGCGCCCTTGACGAGTTTGGCCAGGTCGACATCCTTGTCAACAACGCGGGCAAGCTGTTCAAGGCGCCCGTGGCGCCCTTCCCGGACGTGACGCTGGAGCCGCCCAGGGTCACGCGAGAGACCGGCGTGCGCACGAGCGACGAGGAGTGGCAGTCAGTCATGGACGTGAACCTGAGCGGGGTCTTCTACTGCTGTCGGGCGGTGGCCCCGCACATGATGGAGCGGGGCTACGGCAAGATCATCAACATCAGCTCCAACAACGCGACTATGGCCTTCCCCCTGGTGGCCGCCTACAATGCCTCCAAGGCTGCCGTCAACATGCTGACCCGCGTGCTGGCGCTGGAGTGGGCGCCCTACAGCATATGCGTCAACGCCATCGGGCCCGGCGATTACCATACCGCCATGACCGACGCGTCATGGGCGGACCCCGCGGGACGGCAACGCCATCTGGACGGCATCCCGCTCCACCGAGAAGGCGACCTGACGGACCTGGGCACCCTGGCGGTCTACCTGGCCGGCGCCGCCTCCGACTATATGACCGGCCAGATCATCTACATGGACGGCGGCCTCACCGCCAAGTAGCTCTTTTCCGTCTCGCTGCCGTTCGGCCGGCGGACGCGTCTTCCTTTAGTCTAAGTACCTGGGGTCGGAGGGTTCCCCCAGACCCCCATTCGGCATCGGGGTGATAGTTGGCCGATTCCTGCTGCAGCTATGCTGGTGGCGTCTTGGGAGAGCTTTGTCGAGAAGTTGGAGCACCACCCCGAGACCGCCGTCGCCCTGCTGCGACAGCTTTCGGGGCTCGTGCGTCGCAGCCAGGAGTGGCTGCTGTCCGATCTGTAGCTGTTTCCGCGACGCTGTAGCCGTCGCGCTACGGTTGGTGTAGTCTCTATCCGCGCGCGTTCGATATCAGACGACACGCCCGAGGTGGGACCATGGCAAACAACGAGGATGCAGACGCCCTGTTCGATCTCCTGAAGGGGCGATACGGCGACCGCCTGACGCCCGAGCAGCTTGAGGACCTCAGGGAGACGGTAGGAGAGATCACGAAACGTGCCGACGAGATGAGGTCGGTGTCCCTGAAAAACAGCGACGAGCCGTTCTTGGTGTTTACGCCGTTCAGGGGCGAGAACTGAGCTCGGTGGCCGATAGCGCCGTCTTCAAGTCGCTCCGAAAACTGGGGGAGCTCGTCCGGACCCGCCAGGTCGACCGGCGAGACCTGGTGGAAGAGTCCCTGACGCGCCTGGAGACGATCGGCCCCCGGTATGATGCCGTGGTCACGGTGACCTCCGATCGGGTGATGCGGCTCGCACGCTAGGCCGATCGGGAGATCACGGACGGCGACTACCACGGGCCGCTACACGGCATACCTTACGGGGTAAAGGACCTGCTCGCCACTTCGGGCGGTATCCCGACGACCTGGGGCGCCGAGCCGTTGCGGCCCCAGAGATTCGACTTCGACGCCACGGTCGTAAGCCGGCTCGAGTCCGGGGGTGGTGTGCTCGTGGCCAATCTGGCGATGATGGAGCTGGCCGGAGGCTTTGGCGTGTCCCATACGGAATCGTCCTTCACCGGGCCGAGCGTCAACCCGTGGGATACCAGCCGGTGGAGCGAGGGCTCCTCCAGTGGGTCGGGCTTGGCCGTCGGGGCGGGACTGGTGACCTTCGCCATCGGGTCGGAGACGTGGGGCTCCATCCTTCACCAGTCGGCGGCGTGCGGGATGGCCGGCAGCGTGCGCAGGTCGTCGGACGGGCTGTCGGCGGTCAGGGCCGCGACCATTGAGTCGAGGATGTCGTCCCGGGCGAGCTCGCGCCGTGGGAACCGATTCATCGCTTCCTCGTAGGTCTCGGGGGAATTGGCATCGTACCGGCTTAGCAGGTCGAGGCGTTCCTTCAGTCTGTCGCGGTCTTTCTTGCGCACGTTCATCGGCCGGCCGCCGGCCAGGCCCCAGAAGCAGACCTCGGGGTGGACTTCACGTAGCCGCGACCGTGCATCGCCGTTGCCGCGGAGGAACTCGTCCTCCTCGCGAATCTTTTCCGAGATGTTCCAGGTCTGCAGGTTCAGCTTCCGGCCCGTCTCGCGGAAGTTGAGCGTCGAGGCTTCCCGGTAGCTTCTGGCTTCCAGGGCCGCCCGGGAGGGAGGGGTGAACACGCTAGACCGGCGGGGGCCGAGCGCCCGCCGCGCTTCGAAGTCGCACTCGCGCTGGTCAGGCTAGTCGATCAGGCCGATGGGGATGTCTATCAGTATCGTCGAGGCGGCGCCGCGTGCCTCCCATAGCTCGCGGTTGGTGCCGAACACCTCGAAGCTGATCGTGTCGTCGCCCTCTCGGCGTACCGCGAACCACCCGCCTCGGCAAGCGTCCACGCCTACGACCGCCATGATTCTTCCTAGTGCCTCTGGCACCGTCCGGTCTGGGAGGCGCGCTTGATGTTGTACGGCAAACGGTGTCGCTCGGACGTGTGGTCGAAGTCGGTCGTGATGCTCGTCTTCCCTGATATTCCGGACGAAATGCCTCCACATCTGTGCGATGAGGAAGGCGTTGTCACACGACTCCCGCTTTGGCACCAGAGACGGGCCCTCGGGCACGGAAGCTCCTGTGGTTCTGTCTTTTGCCGCGCCCTGGCGCCTCACGCCCTATTCGCCGGCGGATTCGGAGAACAGGCGTCGGTCCTCGTCGGTAAGGTAGGACTGGAAGTGCTGTACGAACTCCTCCAGCGTCTGCCGGCGCCTCTTGCCGCCGGTGTCGATCCTGAGCTTCCGCTCGATGGTCGAGGCCTCGTACTCCTCTTCGAACCTGGCCAATACGGTCTCGATGTCCTCCTCCCGGACCACCCCGTAGGGATGCCGGTCGGCAAACATCCTGCGGGCGATCTCGTCGGGGCCGGCGGTGAGCACCGCCATGACTGTGTCGGCACCGAACTCCATCACCTCGTCGTCGATGCGACGGACGAACCTCCTGCGGTCCAGAGACTCGCCTTCAAGCCCGTAGCCGAAGTACATCTGCGCGTATATCGCCTCGGCGAGGTGGAAGCCCACCAGGACCATGACGGACGCCGACTTCCGGCGGGCGGTCTGAAGGGTGGGGGTGTGGTGCAGCACGTTGTAGCGCTGGAATACCTCCTTCAGCTTTGGCGCCAGCGCGAGGAAGCTGTCGCGCTCGTGGTCGTTCAGCTCCTCGTGCAGCAGATCGGGTATCTCGAAGTGGTCGTGGACGCTGAACCTGGGCGGGAGCTCGCCCCGGCCGCCGAACTCGTCGTAGAGCCAGTCGACGAAATCGCGGGCGAGGGTGGAGGCGCCGGTGTACTCGCAGCCGGTAATGATTACCCGCATGTGCCACTCCTAGCGTCTGTGTCGACCGAGGCCGTTTGGGGGAGACATCCCGGTGCGTCTCTACATGTACGCCGGCCGTGAAGCCGGGACTCAGGAGTGCCTGTCGTCGTGAGTCCTCAGGCGATCCCTCGCCGGGCAACCATTCTGAGCAGGTCTTTCTCCGACAGGTGCGGCCTCATCTCGTCGACGAACTTCGCCAGCGTGTCCGCGACCGGCGCGCTGGATGTGTCGAGGCTGATCCTGCGCTGCATCAGCGAGCTCTCGTACTCCTCCTCGAACCGGTCCAGCGCATGGCCGACGTCCGACTCCTTCAGCAGCGATCTGGGCCGGGGCGCCGCGCGCATGCGTTCTCTGATCACGTCGGGCGAGGCTTTGACCAGCGCCAGCACGGTGTCGGGGGCGGTGCCCAGCATCTCCGCGTCCCAGTGACGCGCCCGCCTGGTGCGGTCCGCGAAAGATCCGGGCTCGCCGAAGCCATAGTACATCGGAGCGTAGACGGCGTCGGCGTAGTAGAAGCCGATCGACAGAAAGTCGTCTTCGTCAGGCACCATGCTGTGGTGCAGGTGCCGCCAGACCATGTGTCGCTGGAACTGCTCCAGCAACCACGGGCTCAGGCCGAGCACCTCGCTCTCACGGGCCTCGTCGTCGGGGTCTTCCTGGTCGGGGTCGCGTACTACGTAGGCGCCATAGGGAGTATCGGGGGCCCGTGCGCCGGGTCGCAGGACCGTGAGATGGCCGCCGGTGGACGTGGACGACGAAGCGGAGCGCGGGACTACGTAGTGGTCGTGCCAGACCACCATGTTGAAGCCCATGGACTGGATCATCCACTTGGAGATTTCCACAGCCAGCGTCGTCTTGCCTGCGTACTCGCTGCCGATCACGTTCACGGGCGCCCTCAGGATGCAGGACGTCGCGGCCGCCGGCCAGGAGTTCTCTACCATCGATCGAGGGGCGTGGTAACAGCCGGTCGAGGTGGATGATATCACGCCGAGATTGCGCACTATTGGGCCTCCCGGAGTGACCTCGCATAGGCTGCAACGATAGGGTTGACGCTCAAAAGAGCATATGCGTATACTTGGTTTTGCAATTACTTGCAGAAAGGCAGCATGAGCTGCGAACAGTCCACCGCGGAGTCCCTGAGAGAGGCCGGCCACAGGCTCACGCCGCAGCGTCTGATGGTGCTGTCCGCGATCAGACACGCGCCGGACCACATGTCGGCGGCTGAGGTGCTGGGACAGGTAAAGCTGTCGTACCCGTACATCGACATCTCCACGGTGTACCGGACCCTCGCCGCGCTCAAGGAGATGCGACTGGTCTCCGAGACCGACATGGGCGGGGCTGAGACGCGGTACGAGTGGGTCGAAGAAGAGCGGCATCATCACCTGATCTGCCGTGGCTGTGACCGCGTAACGCTACTTGACAACAAGTACCTGGCCAGCCTCGGCTCTAACGTGCGGGGCGACTACGGGTTCAAAGCGGACCTGGACCACTTCGCCATCTTCGGCCTGTGCGAGCAGTGTCAGGCCGCGTCGGACCCACCCCAGCCGTGATGACCGGACGGTCGGTGTACGAAGGCGCGGCCGTCCGGAGGCTCTTGGTCGCGCTGGCGTGCTTGGTGGCGGCCACTGCGCTGGCATGCTCCGACGACGAAGAAGGGCCGGCGCCCGGCGATGAGTCGAAGCTCAGGGTGGTTACAACGGTGTCGCCGATCACCAGCCTGGTCGAGAACATCGGTGGCACCAGGATCCGGCTGGAGGGCATTGTCCCTGAGGGGGTCAACTCGCACACCTTCGATCCGGCGCCGTCGCTGGCCCGGCTGCTCTCGGAGGCCGACCTGATAGTGCTCAACGGGCTGTTCTTGGAGGAGCCGTCGTTGAAGATGGCCGAGGCGAACAAGCGAGAGGAGGCCGTGATCCTGCCCCTGGGAGACGAGGCCGTGGCGCGGGATGAGTGGGTGTTCGACTTCTCGTTCCCCGAGTCGGGAGGCCGTCCCAACCCGCACCTGTGGACGAGCCCCGTGCTTGCGCTCAAATACGCGGAACTGGTCCGGGAGCAGCTCGTTTTCCTGGACCCGCCCAACGCGGCCTACTACGACGAGAACTTCCGGACGCTCAAGGAACGCCTGGAGGACCTCGACCGAAGAATCGAGATCTCGGTGGGCACGGTCCCGCCGGAGAACCGCAAGCTGCTCACCTACCACGACTCCTTTCCCATGTTCGCGAAGCGGTACGGGCTGGAGGTCATCGGGGCCGTCCAGCCCTCCGACTTCGCCGAGCCGTCGGCCCGAGAGGTAGCGCGGCTCATCGACCAGGTCAAGGAGACGGGGGTGCCGGCCATCTTCGGCTCGGAGGTATTCCCAAGCCCGGTGATGTGGCAGATCGCCAAAGAAGGCGGGGCTACCTTCATCGACCAGCTCAGGGACGACGACCTGCCCGGTAAACCGGGCGATCCTCGCCACACGTATCTTGGCCTCATGGTGGCCAACGTCGAGACGATGGTCGCCGCGCTGGGCGGTAGTGCCGAAGCGCTTGACGGCTTCGATCCGGGCTTGGTGTTCGAGGGCGAGAGCGGAGCGAAATACCCGCAGTAGGGCGATATGCTTCACCCGGTACCGCACCATTACGATGAAGAAGAGCCGATCGTCGAGCTGCGCGGGCTCACCTGCGGCTACGACGGCACGCGGGTTCTTCAAGATGTGGACCTGTCCATCAAGCGCGGCGACTTCGTCGGCCTGCTGGGCCCCAGCGGATCGGGCAAGACTACGCTGCTGAGGAGCATCCTCGGCGCGGTGCCGGTCTACGGCGGCGACGTCCTGGTAGAAGGCCGGTCGGTGGCCGAGCGCCGTCCGCGAATCGGGTATGTCCCACAGATCGAGACCATCGACTGGAACTTCCCTGTAACGGTGGAGCAGGTGGTGATGATGGGCCGCTCAGCGGACTCGGCGCTGTTCCCGTGGTACCGCCGGGGCGATCGCGAGATCACGGCCGAGATCATCGAGCGCCTGGGGCTGGCGGACCTGGCGAAGCGCCACATTCGCGAGCTGTCGGGCGGACAGCAGCAGCGCGCGTTCCTTGCCCGCGCTCTGGTCAGCAGCCCGCACTTGCTATTGCTGGACGAGCCGACCATGGGGGCGGACATCAAGACCCGCGACGAGGTGATGCACCTCCTGGACGAGCTCAACCACCGCGACGTTACCATCATCATGACGACCCATGAGATCAACTCGGTGGCGGCCCACCTGCCGTGGGTTGTCTGCCTCAACGGCCGGATCGTGGCCGAAGGCCCTCCCAACGAGGTGTTCACGCCGGGGGTGCTGAAGGAGACCTACAATGCCGACATCCACGTGACTGAGTACCAGGGCATGACCCTGGTGGCCGAGGCGCCGCACTTCTTCGGCCGCAACGGCGGCCGCCACAAGGTAGGCCGAGACGAGACCGGTGGGCCGGACGGAGGCGTGGCGAACCGCTGAAGAGGTTCGCCTGACGTTCGCCCTTCGATACCGCGCCTCCGGCGCCTACTCAGGGCGAACGGTTATGGGTGAGTGAGCCATGGCAACGACCGGGTTGACCCAACTCGAGGAGGCCGGGGCGACGCCGCTCATCTTCGGGGTGGGGTCTGCCTCTAGCGCCGCGGAATGGTCATCAAGTGGTAATTACGTGTCAGCAGCCAAGGAGCGGATCGACACGATGTCTTTCTGAGCCAGAGGCGAAGAATCTGGGGTGGAGCCGGCGTTGAGCCCGACCAGAGTTGTGGCCATGACGGCCTAGTAAACGCGGCGGCAAGAGATTGAGGGGTAGCAGGGTTGTTTACGCCACTGCAATATGAGTTCTTCGTCAGAGGCCTGATCGTGGCCACCCTGGTGGGCGGCCTGTGCGGGCTCATCGGCGTGTACATCGTGCTGCGCCGGATGGCCTATATCGGCCACGGCCTCTCCCACGCCATCTTCGGCGGCGCCGTCGTCAGCTACCTGATGTCGGTCAACTTCTTCCTGGGCGCCAGTGTTTGGGGCTTCGTCTCGGCGCTGCTGATCAATCTAATGACCCGCCGCCGGACCATCGGCGCCGATGCCGCCATCGGCATCGTGACGACCTCAAGCTTCGCCCTAGGCGTCGCGCTGATCAGCCGCAGCGGGTCCTTCACGCGCAGTTTCGACGCGGCCCTGTTCGGTAACATCCTGGGGGTGTCGAACACCGACCTTATCGCCGTCGTCGCGGTTACCTTGGCGGCCTCGATCGCGGTGTTTCTGGGGTACAAGTACCTGCTGTTCACGACGTTTGAGCCTGAGGTGGCGGGCTTCTATGGGGTGCCGACCGGCTGGGTCGACGCGATGTTCGCTCTGGTACTCGCCGCGGTGATCGTGGTGTCGCTACAGGTGCTCGGCGTGACGATGATCGCGGCCGCCATCGTGATACCGCCGGTCGTCGCACGGCTGCTGACCAACGACTTCGGGGTGATGGTACTGCTGTCGGTGGCCGTAGGGGCGCTCTGCGGTCTGGGCGGGCTGTACGCCAGCTTCTACGTCGACGTGTCCTCGGGGCCTGCGGTGGTGCTCTTTTCGGCGGCGGTCTTCGTTCTGGCTCTGGCCTACACGTCGGTCCGGGATCGCCTCGCCCGCAGGCGGACGCGCCCGGATAGGTTGCCCCAGACGGAGGGCTATCGGGTCCGATAGCGGCCAGGCTGCCGCGGTGCAAGCGAGACTCTCAGTGCCTCCAAGAGAACTCAACGCAGAGCACGCTGAGAACGCAGACGTAAGGACCTTTCAAACTTGTTTTTTCGGCGAACTCTGCGCTCTCTGCTGTTATGTCAGAGGTCCTTGTCTCCTCGGCGCTACCCGAAGAACAGCTCCGAGGCCGTGCGGCCCATGACCCACTCGCGGTCGCCTTCGCTTTGCAGCGCCGGGTGCTCCGCAACTCCGCGCAGTGCGTTGCGATAGCCCTCGCGGCTGCTCACCGGCGGGTAGTCGCTGCCCCACATCATGCGGCGAGGGCCGAAGGCATCGTACGCCATCTCGATCAGGGGCGGTGTGTAGTCGAAGCCGAACTCGCTCCGGAGCACCGGCGGCTTGTGGCTGATCTCGCCCAGGCCGCCGACCTTGATGTAGGTGTTGGCCATGTTGGCCAGTGCCAGCGCCTTCTTGAAGGCCGCGTAAGGGGGTTGCTCGGCCTGCGTGGCGCCGGCCAGGTGCTCAATGATGATGGGTAGATCGGGCAGATCCGAGACCAGCGCCGCGAAGTCGTCGGAGGCGAACTCTTCCAACGCACCGAGGCTGCTGACGACCAGCCCCAACTCGGCGGCCTTACGCCAGATCCCCAGCGGGTCAGGTCCCGGCGAGCGGTCGGTGGGGGCGAGGCGCGCGCCGACGGCGCCCCGGCGTGCCCACCCCTCCAGTGCGGTGTCGGCGTCGGGAAGCGAGGCGTCCACCATAGCCACTACCGAGAACCTGCCGGGAAAGCACTCCGCGCTCTCCAGCAGGTAGCCGCTGTCGTACACCCCCCTGTGCTGGATCAGGACGCCCTTCTGAACATCGTTGGCGTTCATCTGGTGCAGCAGCAGCTCGACGGGCTCGAACCAGCTCGTCCCGGCGTGGCAGTGGCTGTCGACGACGATCATTTGCGCCCCCTAGACGTTCACCGCAGAGATCGCGGGTACGCAGAGTCGGGATCCAAGGAAATAGTCTTTACCTCTGCGTTCTCGGCGTGCTAGGCGGTAGTCTCGGTCTTACGGCAGTGGCAGGACTCGCAGTGTCTAGAGCCGGTCCAGTGGCCAGAAGCTGATCCAGACGCGGCCGATGATGTTCTCGAAAGGCACGACGCCGAAAACGCGGGAGTCCTGGCTGGCCCGCCGGTTGTCGCCGAGCACGAAATAGGTGCCGGCCGGCACCGCCACCGCCACCATGTTGCTGCGGTCGTGGTTGGCGACGTACGGTTCATCCAACTCCTCGTCGTCGATGAACACGACGCCTTGCCTGATCTCTATTTCGTCCCCTGGGACCCCGATGATGCGCTTGACGAAGTCGCGCGACTCGTTGAGCGAGTATCGGAAGACAATGATGTCGCCCCTTTCAGGGCCGTCGAAGGCGAACAGCTCCTCATCGTCCGGATGGACGAAGGGCAGCAGTCCGGCCAGGCCGTCGGACCTGAAGCTCAGGTAGTTGAGCTTGTTGACGACGACCCGCTCGCCGTTGACCAGGGTCGGTTCCATGCTGGGCCCGTCGACGCGGCGGTTTCCGATGCTCATGTGGAGCAACAGGAATATCAGCAGCGACAGTATGACGGTCTCGATCAGCTCTCTGACGATGACTCTCATTGGCCCGGTGACTATCCTGTGCCTGCGTCGTGGCGGCGATACATGGTCAATTATAGACCGACGGGATCACAATTGCCGTGATCGCTGGTGCTGGATCGCGGCAGTCCTGTAGACTAGCCGCGGATACCGAGGCCGGAATCGAGATGCGGATCGACGACACCGAGCTGGTGACACCTAGCAGGGACGAGGACCTGAGCGCGTTCAACCAGATCGTCCAGCGCTACCAGCCTCAGGTCTACAACCTCGCGGCCCGAATCCTGGGCGACCGCGTTGGCTCCGAGGACATCGCCCAGCCCGCGCCACGCATCAGCCTGAGGGCGGCCGCTTCTCCGGTGCCGGAGCAGGCCGACGGCGGGGAGGAGTCGACGGCTCCCGCCCCGCGGGCAGTCGCAGAGCAAGATGCCGCCGTGGCCGCGGAGCCGGTTGCGGCACCAGAGGTCCTGGAGCCGGATGGCGAAAGCGATGACGGCAACGCCGGTCTTCGGCTGCGTGAGCTTCAGATCGCGGTCGCCGCGTTCTTTGCTGCGCTGCTGGCGGCGATGCTGTGGCTTGCCCGCCGGCGTGGCCGGCTGCAGGTCTAACCGGCGCTGTTGCCCGACTCCTGCCCTGTCGACCACGGTCGCGCCACTCGCGCGCGCATCTTTCTTCATGCAGATCTCACGCCCGCGAAATGCCGACTCATACGCGCGTGACGCCCCCCTGGCCCACGCGCGCAGAAGGGCTCGCAAAGTGGCCGCCCGGCGCCTTTGGAACTTTCCCCCACCCCGATGTCTTTACTAGTGAACCGGTGGCGGAGGGCCCGTGCCAGAAGCCCGTGACAGACAGCATTCAAATGGAGGTGACGAGATGATAAGGAAGAGCGGAATCATGGTATTGGGACTGGCCCTAGTGATGGTACTGGCGATTGCCTGCGGCAACACTGACGACGACAACGGCACCGCGGCCGCGGCTCCATCGGGGGACACGCCGGCGGTTGGGCCGGCCGTTGGCGCACCGTCGATCACCGTCGGAGCACCGGCCTCGGAGACCGTAGGGCGCGCGACTCCCGCCGGTCAAACGGGCGCACCTGTCACATACGTGCAGCCTGTGAGCTCCCAGACCGGGATCTGGGTTACCGGTGAGGGGACCGCTACCCTCGAGCCGGACATGGCGGTGCTGAACATCGGCGTAGAGACCGAGGCACGAACGGTCTCGGCGGCCCGTGACGAGGCCGCGACCGCGATGGCCGCCATAGTAGCCGCCGTCAAGGCCCACGGTCTCGCCGATGTGGACATCCAGACAACCTCGTTCAACGTGTGGCCGCGGTACGACTACTTCGAGCGTACTCAGGTGCTGGCCGGCTACCGAGTGAGCAACTCGGTGTCCATCAAGATCCGCGACCTGGACAAGGTCGGCGAAATCATCGACGGCGTCGCCGACTCAGGCGGGGATGCCACGCGAATCAACGGAATCAGCTTCACGGTTGAGGACCCGACCCCGTTCATGGTGCAGCTCCGAGCGGCCGCCGTGCAAAACGCGCTCGACAAGGCACAGCACTATGCTAGCCTAACCGGCGTGAGCCTCGTCGGGCTGGTGTACCTGGCCGAGTCCGGTGGAATCTCGGCCCCGACGGCGGTGGCCCGCGGTGACTTCGCGAAGGCCGAGGCGTTCGCCGCGCCTCCGACCTCGATCAGCGGTGGCGAGCTGACGCTTCGACTGGTGGTACAGGTGATGTTCGGCATCCATTAGTCGTCCTTGGGTACTGAGCAGCTCGCTGAGCGGGCGTCCCTCCAAGTGGGGAGGGACGCCCGCTCCTCATTGCGACGCGAAAGGGACGGCTGCTACAATCCGGCCGTATTCGTAGGGAGGCGCGGGTCCTGTGTCCAGGGTGTAACGCATGGTCCTTAGCGACCGCAGCATAAAAGAGGAGCTGACCGCGGGCCGGATCGTGATGGACCCTCTGGGAGAGGGTTGCATACAGCCGGCCAGCGTCGATATCCGCATCGACCGCCAGATCAGAGTGTTCCTCGCTCCCGAAGAGTACTCCCTGGTCGACGTACGCACCGACCTGGACGGCATCACCAGGCACTCCGAGATACCCGACCCGGCCCCCTTCGTCCTGGAGCCTCGGCAGTTCATCCTGGCCAACACCATCGAGAACGTGGAGCTCCCGGCCGACATCGTGGCCCGGCTTGAGGGCAAGAGTTCGCTGGGGCGGCTTGGGCTCATGGTCCACGCGACTGCCGGGTACATCGACCCCGGATTCAAGGGCCAGCTAACGTTGGAGATAAGCAACGTGGCCCAGGCCAGGATCTCTATCTTCTACGGGATGAAGATCGGGCAGATCTCTTTCCTCCGGCTGACCACTCCCGCCGACAATCCATACGGCAGCGGCGTCCTCGGAAGCAAGTACCAAGGACAGCTCGGGCCGACGCCCAGCCGTCTTCACCTGGAGTATGAGCCCAACAGCCGCCAGAGCCGGCCCTACGCCTCCGAGGCGACCGACCTTCGCAGATGGCTTGACGGCAGCGAGTACGAAGGCAGCGTAGCCAGGCTGGCCCGCGTACTGGGCGTTGAGCAGAAGACGGTAGAGGACTGGGTGTACGGCAGGAGCGAACCCAGCCCCGCAAGCCGGTCGAAGCTGTTCGAGATCACCGGGATCTCCAGGTACGCAGCCGAGCCCGGGGCCAGCCAACCGCGGCTGTTCGGGGACGACCGGCCCGAGGCCGGGCTGGGCCGAATATCCTCGTAAGAGACCTAATCCCATGTCCGAAATGCGCCGCGCGCTGTCCCTCGCCAGACGTGCGCTGGGTAGCGTCAGCCCGAACCCGGCGGTCGGTGCCGTGGTCGTGAAGAACGGCGTAGTTGTCGGCGAGGGCTGGACTCAGCCTCCCGGCGGGCACCATGCCGAAGTCGCGGCCCTGGAGCAGGCGGGCGACGCCGCGAGAGGCGCGGTGCTCTACGTGAGCCTGGAGCCGTGCACCCACCACGGCCGGACGCCACCGTGCGTTGACGCCCTCCTGGCGGCGGGGATATCGGAAGCGCGCGTCGCCATCGCGGACCCGAACAGCTCGGTTACCGGCGGTGGCGTCGAACGACTTCGAGACGCAGGGGTACGAGTCGTGGTCGGGGAGCTGCGGCGCGAGGCCGCCACAATGCTGGAGGCGTACCTGAAGTGGGTCGGCACGGGGCGGCCGTTCGTCACGGCGAAGTTCGCGATGAGCCTGGACGGGAAGATCGCCACCCGAACGGGCGACTCCAAGTGGATCACCGGCGACCGAGCCAGGTGGCATGTGCACGATCTTCGGGCCACCTCGGACGCGGTGATGGTCGGCATTAACACGGTCCTGGCCGACGATCCTCTGCTGACCGCCCGGGAACGGAAGGGTCGCCCTCTGGGGCGGCAGCCGGTCCGCGTCGTGATCGACAGCAGGGCTAGACTGCCCGAGAATGCCAGACTCCTGAGCCACCCCGGCGAAGTCTTGGTCGCCGCCGCGTCGCGGAGCGCGACGCTCGCCGACGCGGGCGTCGAAGTCGCGATTCTACCCTCGCCCGACGGCACGGTGGACCTCGAGCGGCTTCTCTATTTCCTGGGCGGCCAACGGGCCGTGACCAGCGTTCTGGTTGAGGGTGGCAAGACGCTGCTGGGGTCCCTGTTCGACCTGGGCCTGGTGGACAAGGTGGTGGCCTTCGTAGCCCCCACGATCATCGGTGGCGACGAAGCGCCCGCTGCAATCGGCGGCCGCGGCGTCGACATGATGTCCGACGCCCTTCGGCTGGAGCGCGTCAAGGTCCGTCGCTTCGGTCGCGACACGGCAATAACCGGCTACTGCTAGACTGGAGCCAAGATGTTTACCGGTATCGTCGAAGAGATCGGTGCGGTGAAGTCGGCCACCGACGGTGGGCTGACCATCGCCGCATCTACCGTCATGGACGATCTCAGGACCGGCGGCAGCATAAATGTCAACGGCGCGTGCCTGACGGTGACTTCACGAGATGAAGCGACCTTCTCGGTCGACGTCGTTTTGGAGACCCTCCGCCGCACCAACCTCGGTGGCCTAGATGTCGGCGACGCCGTCAACTTGGAGCGACCCGTCCAGGCGGCCGGCCGCCTGGACGGCCACATTGTGCAGGGCCATGTCGATGGCACCGGCACGGTAGAGTCCGTCGCCCGGGAGGGAGACGCCCTGCTGCTAAGGTTCTCGGCGCCGCCGGGGGCGATGCGCTACGTGGTCAAGAAGGGGTTCGTAGCTGTGGACGGCACGAGTCTGACGGTTGTAGACTGTGACGACGTTGGCTTCGTGGTGACGGTAATACCGCACACCAGGGACAACACGGTCCTGGGCTCCCGCGGAGTCGGGGATGCCGTGAACCTGGAGGTTGATGTACTGGCGAAATACGTTGAGCGACTGGCCCGCCCGAAGCCATAGCCGCGCAGAGGAAAACAGAATGCCGCTGGTGTCGAGCGAGCAGGCGATAGCCGACTTCAAAGCCGGTAAGCTGGTCATCATCGTCGACGATGAGGACCGCGAGAACGAGGGTGACCTGGCTATCGCGGCCGAAAAGGTCACGCACGAAACCATCAACTTCATGGCCACCCACGCGCGTGGCCTGATCTGCATGCCCATGATGGCCGAGCGCCTGATGGACCTCAGGCTTCCCATCATGGTACAGGACAACACCGCCAGGCTTGGCACGGCGTTTACGGTCTCGGTCGACGCCCTCAAGGGTACATCAACGGGGATCTCCGTCCAGGACAGGGTGGTGACGGTCAAGATGCTAATCGACCCGGCGACCCGGCCCGAGGACCTGGCGCGCCCGGGCCACCTGTTTCCTCTGCGGTATACCGAGGGCGGAGTGCTGGTCAGGGCGGGGCAGACCGAAGCCGTCGTGGACCTGGCCCGGATGGCGGACCTGTACCCGGCTGGCGTAATCTGCGAGATCATGGGCGACGACGGGTCGATGGCCCGAATGCCCGAGCTTGAACGGTTCTCGGCGGAACACGGCATCAACATCATCACGGTCGCCGACATCATCGCCTACCGCCGCGGCCACGAGAAGATGATCGAGCGGGTGGCCGAGGCGCGTCTTCCGACCGCTTACGGCGAGTTCACCGCGGTCTCTTACCGGAGCATGGTGGACAAAGACGAGCACGTGGCGCTGGTCATGGGCGAGATCAGAGACGATGATCCGGTCCTGGTCAGAGTCCACAGCGAGTGTCTGACCGGCGACGTGTTCGGCAGCATTCGGTGTGACTGCGGAGAGCAGACCTCTTTGGCGTTGGGGGCCATCGCCAAAGAGGGCAGGGGCATCTTCCTGTATATGCGCCAGGAGGGTCGGGGCATAGGGATACATAACAAGATCAAGGCCTACTACCTCCAGGACCATGGCTTCGACACCGTGGACGCCAACGTCCATCTGGGCTTCGCGCCGGACATCCGCTACTTCGGCATAGGCGCGCAGATACTGAAGGACCTCGGGGTCGGTAAGATGCGCATTCTCACGAACAACCCACGGAAGCTGGTGGGCCTCAGCGGCTTCGGAAGCCTGGAGATCGTCGGGAGAGTGCCGATCATCGGCCATCCCAACAAGGAAAACAGCCGATATCTGGAGGCCAAGCGCACCAGGTTGGGGCACCTCCTCAGCGCCGCCGACACGGACGCCGGGTCCGGAGAGTGATCGCCGAGCTAGAGGGCGTACTCGACGGACAGGGCCTCAGGATCGGCATCGTCGTCGCCCGCTTCAACCTGTTCGTGACCTCAAGGCTGCTGGCAGGCGCCAAGGCGTCGCTCACGCGCAACGGTGTGCGAGAGTCCGACGTGACCGTGGCCTGGGTGCCGGGCTCCTTTGAGCTTCCGGTCGTTGCCAAGAAGATGGCCGCTTCCGGTCGATTCGATGCCGTGGTGTGCCTCGGTGCCGTGATCCGAGGGGGTACCGACCACTACCAGCACGTCTCCGAGGCCGCGGCGCGGGGCATATCTAGGGTCGCCCTGGATACCGGAGTGCCGGTGATCTTCGGCGTGCTCACTACCGACACCGCAGAGCAGGCCGTCGAGCGGGCGGGTGGTGAGAGCGGCGAGGGCGTCGCCGGTGCCAGGACCGAGGGTAAAGGCCTGCCGGGCTCCGAAGCCACGGCCACCGAACACGGCAACGCCGGCTACAATGCCGGAGACGCCGCTGTGGAGACGGCCAACCTGCTGCGCCGTCTCGAAAGCTGAACGCCACCGCAGGCAGCCCCCGGGCGTGCGATGAGGCGAGTGCCGCGCACACGCTTCCCACCGCCGCCGATAAGTCGGGCTGCCGCGAGGCGGCGGAACGCCGATTGGGGCGCGGACTCGGAACGCTATCTCAGCTTGAATCGCTTGCTTCGCCCTGATAGAATTTAGTCGGTTGGGGATTCGTCTAGTGGTAGGACGACAGACTCTGGCTCTGTAAGCCGAGGTTCGAATCCTCGATCCCCAGCCACTCCCTTTTTGACATAAATCACGTGGCGCGTTCGTCTAGCGGCCAAGGACACCGCCCTCTCAAGGCGGAGATCACGGGTTCGAATCCCGTACGCGCTACCAGCCCATAGCAGTCTTGGTGCCCCCAACGGTGACCGAGCGCAGCTATTGGCCTCGATCTCGCGTCTGTTAGAAGAAGGCCAGCGGTTCTGGCGTCTGATCAGCTACGGGTCGCGAAGACCTCTAGCTCGCCGCCATACCAGGGGTCCGGGCCCACCTCGTCGGCGACGGCCCGTACGGCGTCTTCCAATGGCAGGCCATGCTGGAGTAGTACAGATGTCGGTTGACCGAGCCCAGACCTCATGCTAGGTTGAGGTCCGAGCGGACAACTGGACTGTAGTCCCGTCGTAATCGTTCGATTGCCCGCTGTCCGCCGTCGGAAACCGAGTAGTTCGCTCTCCTGGTGGTGCCGTGGAGAGCAGGCCCGGTCCCTCATACGCCGTATTCGACGACCTGTACTACGGCCAGCGCATCGCGGTCATCGTGCGGTGGTTCCTGCTGGCCATCTACCTGGGACTGATCAACTACCGCATCAACCCCGACAACCCGATGTTGCTCCTCGACGGGATAGGCGCTGCGGTCGCGGTCGTGAATGTGTACCTCACGTGGCGCGGGGTCAGACGAACAAGCAGATCGCCGCCGCGCTGATCATCAGTGAGCACACGGCGCTTAACCACGTCAGCCACATTCTGGACAAGCTCGACTTGACCCGGCGGAGCGAGGCCGCCAGCTTCGTGGCCCAGCACGGTCTCCTCGACGACCTGGACGTCTTAACCCCCAGCCCCTAATCTGGGAAGGCTTCAGGGTGACAATGGGCGGATTATCGGTGCCCCAGGCTGCACGTGATATGTGAGACAGCACGCACTAGGGACGCGCGGCTGCGCGGGAGACCGACTCTGATGGCCTACCGGACGAGGCGGGCGATCAGGTCCTTCTTGATTTTGGCCTCGAGCAGGTTGTCGAGGTCGCCCTCCAGGCCCTTCATGATGACGCGCAGCGTCTCCTCCACCGCGTCGGCGGTGATGCGGATGTCCTCCTCGGTGTGCGCCAGGGTGGGATGGAAGCTGAGCGGCGTGTAGATGCCCCGCTTGGCCATCTCCTGGATGAACAGCGTGCTGACCTTGGGCGCCAGCGACTTGTCCGGAAGGTCCAGCTCGATGGTCGGATTGGTCCAGTGGCCGGCCACCCGGCCCGCTATCCCCACCGACTCCATTGCCTCGCTCAGCGCCGCCTTCAGTCTCTCGCCGAGCTCCTCGAAACGCTCGGCCGAGTTGCGGCGCTTCAGCTCCCGGACCGTCGCCAGGCCGGCGGCCAGTCCCACGTTGTCGCTCCAGTAGGAGCTGGAGACGAACATCTCGGCGGCAGGCTCCATCACCTCGCGGGAGCCGACGACCGCGCCCATCGGGTAGCCGTTGGAGATGGCCTTGGCGAAGACCGACATGTCTGGTGTGACACCCAGGTATTCCTGGACGCCGCCGACGGCCGGACGCCAGCCGCAAGAGACCTCGTCGAAGATCAGAATGGCGTCGTTGGCCTGACAGAGCTCCTTGACTGCCTCCAGGTAGCCTTCCGGAGGTAGCTCCGTGCGCATCGGCTCCATCATCACCGCGGCGACTTCACCCTTGTTCTCCTCGAAGAGCCGTTTCAGCCGTTTGAGGTCGCCCTCGGCGAACGGAATGGCCGTGCCCTCCAGCGCCCTGGGTACGCCTATGGGCTTGGTGCCGGTGACGGTGGCCCCGCCGCGGCCTTCTTCGCTCAGGAGATTGGCGGCCTGGTACCAGTCGTGCCAGCCGTGGTAGCCGCTGAACAGGATCTTGTCACGCCCCGTGCCGCCACGGGCGATGCGCACTGCCAGGGCGCACGAGTCTCCGCCGCCCTTGGTGTAGCGGACCATCTCGGCGCTGGGGATCGCGTCCACCAGCTCCTCGGCGAACTCGATCTCGAGTGGGCTGTTGACGCTGTAGAGGCTGCCGCGGTCTATCTGCTCCTTGACGGCGCCGTCCACGACCTCGTCCGCATAGCCCAGGACCACGGCCGTGAAGCAGACGACCCAGTCGAGGTACTCGTTGCCGTCGACGTCGGTGAATCGGGCGCCCTTGGCGCTGGTGGCGTATACCGGGCTGACGCCCTGGGCGTACCCCGTCGCCCGGCGGCTGATGAGCTGTGTCCATCCGGGTATCAGCTCGCCGGCACGGTTGTATAGCTCGGTAGACTTCTGGACGCGAGAACTCGTGGCCATTGCTGTGCTCCTTGGTACGCGGTCTGGCTGTTGCGTTCGCCGAGCCGACTCGTCTAGCCCACCGCGTCGGACCAGTCGAACACGACGCCGAGCATGTTCTTGTCGCGGGTCTCCATCATCTGGTAGGCCTTGACGATCTCGGTGTAGTGCATCCGGTGGGTGATTAGTCTCGACGGCTGCAGGCGGCCGTCTTCCATCAGTCCGAGAATGTGCTCGCCGCGTCGCTCTGGGGACCAGCGTTTGCCCGTCTCGCTGGGGTAGGTGTCCTCGGTCTCACCGCTGGCGGCGATAAGCGAGATGCCCTTGTCGTAGAAGTACCCGCTCCAGAGAGGGTTGAAGTCCAGGTCGGCTTCGCCACGGCCCGAGAGCGCGACGATCGAGATCCTGCCGCCGGGTCGAACTATCTCACATGCGGTCTTATAGGCTGGCCACGGGTTGGCAGTGAGAATCACTAGGTCGATACCGTTGCCCAGTGTGAACTCGTCGAGCTTCGCTTGCAGGTCCGGGTCGTCGGACAGAAACCCCGCGTGGGCGCCCATCTTCTTCGCCATGTCCAGACGGACGGGGCTGTTGGCGATGGCGGCCACTTGGGCGCCGTAGATGGGACCCAGAGCGATGGAGCCCAGCCCGAGCAGGCCCACGCCGACCACGGCGACGTACTCGCCGGGCCGAAACTGTGCTTTCCGATAACAGAAGCCGCTCAGCGAGTACAGGTGCGTGTAGACGGCGTCTTCGGATGAAACGCCGTCCGGGACCTTCACAATCTGGCCGTCTTCCGCTCCCAACTCTTGCGCGATGTAGCCGGAGTGGTGGTGCTGTCTCGATACCACCCGGTCTCCCACCTTGAACCGCGTCACTTCGCTGCCGACGCCCTGCACCTCGCCGACGTTGCTGTCGCCCACCCATCGGGGGAACTCGTTGGGGGCCCCCGGCATGGAGGGCTCGCCCTCCCAGTTGCCACGGTCGGTCCCGAGCTTCAGCGCGGTGATCTCGGTCTCAACGTAGATGTCGTGCGGGTCGAGATTTGACGTGTCCATCTCGGTGTCCTCGATCACCATGTCGCGAGGCCCGCGAAGAACCACTTGTTTCATGTTCGGTCTCCCCCTGATGTTGCTGTCGGGTGTCTTTGCGCGGCGGTCGGCCGAGCACTCCGATGTGCCGCGTCAAGTTTAACCGTGTGCGTATGCGGGCGCAATACGCAACACGACAACTCCGCCAGGATGGCAAAGAGGTTTGGGGACGTTGGCGGCTACTCGCCGTTGCGCATGAAGCGGGCGATGCGCTCGCCGATTACCATCGCTGTTACGTTAGTGTTGGCGCGAATACAGTCGGGCATGATAGACGCATCGGCGACGCGCAGGCCGTCGAGGCCGTGGACCCGGCCGCTCTGGTCGACCACGGCCATTACGTCCGACGCGGGGCCCATCTTGCAGGTGGCGGAGACGTGGTGGCTCGTCACCGCCGTTCTCAGCAGCCAGTCATCAAGGACGTCGTCCGAGGCGAGGTCGTCGTCGGTTGGGTCGGTCCGTCGCTCGATGATAGCCTTGAGTTCGTCTCGCTCCGCTAGCTCGAGACAAATGCGGACTGCCTCCCGGAGACGCTCGCGGTCGAAGGGCTCCTGCAGGTAGTTGTAGTCCCGTACCGGCTGCACGTGCGGGTCGGGGGAACCCAAGCGTAGCTCCCCAGCGCCGAGCGCCAAGTTGAGGTGGGGGACCAGGGCGAAGCGGTCTCGCTCCGAATCGGAGGATCGGTACAGCCCCTCTTTCGGCACCGCCGAGACAGCCACGATGTACATGTCGTTGCGCAGGTACGAGCCCCGCGCCGTGTACCGTAGCGCCATCTGCAGCCGGGGCCCGAGCGAGTCCTGCCTGGCCTCCGGCTTCAGGCGCCAGGTGACCCCGACCTGCGGATGGTCTCTGAGGTTCTGGCCTACGCCCGGTAGCTGGTGGACCAGCGGGATTCCGTGCTCGGCCAGGTTGACGACCGGTCCGATGCCTGACAGCAGCAGCATGTGGGGCGATCCGATGGGTCCGCCGCACAGGACGATCTCGTCGCCGTGGACTTCGAAGACCTCGCCGCCGCTATCCACCTCCAGCCCAATGGCGCGCTTGCCGTCGAACAGCACGCGGTGCACCAGGCAGTCTGGACGTATGGTCAGGTTCAAGCGATGCCTGGCCGGGTCGAGATACCCTATGGCCGTACTCCATCGCACGCCGTCGGGGTTGTTGAAGGCGAGCGGCCCCGCGCCCGTGGAGTCAGGGTCGTTGTGGTCGGGGCAGACGGCGTATCCCGCCGAACGGCAGCCTTCGTAGAAGGCACGCTGATCGCCGTTCCACTCGTCCTCTTTGAAGCGTCTGGCGATGATCGGCCCATCGGTGCCGTGGAAGTCGTCGCGGACATCGGTGTCGGTCTCGACCATTCGGAAGTAGGGGAGTAGCTTCTCGAACGATCACTGGTCGTTTCCGAGAGCGGCCCAGCCGTCATAGTCCTCGGGGACGCCGCGCAGGAAGATCTGGGCGTTGATGGCGCTGGAGCCGCCGACGAGCTTGCCCCGGGGGACGAGTATCTGGCCGGCCCTGTCTGTGGTCCTCGCCACGAAATTCCAGCTGTGGTCGCTGTCGTAGCCGAATGCGGCAGGCCAAATGTTTACGTCGTGGCCGTAGGCATACCGCACCGCGTCGGGCACGTGCTCCGGCACCGGGTAGTCGCGTCCGGCCTCCAGCAGGAGGACGGAGCGGTCGGTGTCTTCGGACAGCCTGGCTGCGATAATCGCGCCGGCAGAGCCTGCCCCGACGACAATGGTGTCGTATCTCATGCCGTCGATACCCCGTCTCAGACCACGGCGCGAGTCCGCCGGCCGGTGACCCGTGGTAACCGGGGACTAGATCGAAGTAACCAGCCCTGTTTCTTGCTGCATGCCCAGCCGACGCTCCGCGATGTTTTGGGAAGCCTTGCCGCTTCGAGGGTCATGGCTGTGGCCGCCGAGCAGCCTGATTATCGGCTCAGTCGGACCAGCATCTTGTCGTCCTTGGAAAAATCCCAGTCGGCCTTGTCTAGGTCCTGGTCGCGCCACCATTGGAAGGTCATCTCGAGCCCGCTGTCGATGTCGAACCGGGGCGACCAGCCGAGATCGCGCGTGGCGTCGTCGATGCTGAAAGAGAAGGCGCGGCCCCAGCCGAAGGGCCAGATGTCGACGTCGGTCAATCCCAGCTCTCGGTTCAGCTCGGCGAACCGGTCGCCTGCGACGTAGACCACGTCTACGGGAGTGCCTGCGACGCGGCCCACGGTGCGTATCCAGTAGTCGATGCTGATGGCATACTCGCTGCATACCGTGTAGCCGTTGCCGACACCTTTATCCGTGCTGGCCGCTGCCAGGAAGGCGGTGGCCAGGTCGTCGACGTGCGCAAACTGGAGGAGGCCTGACGCCTCCCCCGGGATGATTATCGTCCGTCGCTGAAGCGCGCGGGCGAAGTAGCTGAACTCCCGCTCCGGCAGGGCGTTTTGCGGTCCGTAGACGGCGGGCGGACGCAGCATGGTGGCTGGAAACCCACTGCGGGCGTGCGCCTCTCGCAAGATGTCCTCGCAGGCCACCTTGCCCTTCTGGTATCCGCTGGCGTCCGGCGACCTCTCAAGGGGAAAGTCGGGTCTGATCGGGTACCGGTGGGACCGCTGGTATACGGCGGTGGTGCTGCAGAAGACGTAGCTTCCGACGTTGCCGTCCAGGGCCTCAACCGCGGGCCGGAGGACCTCAGGGACGTAGGCCGACGTGTCGAACGCTGCGTCGAAGGTCTTGCCCCTTAGCGCGGCGGCGACCTCCGAGGGCGACTCGCGGTCCGCCCGTATGGTGCCCACGCCCTCGGGTAGCTGAGTCGGCGTGGTGCCGCGGTTGAGCACGGTGACGGAGTGCCCCTCGCGGTGAAGGAGTTGCACGAGTCGAAGCCCGATGAACCTCGAACCGCCGAGCACCAGAACGTCCATGATCTCACCTGCAGGCGTTTATTGCGCCAGCGACAACGAATCGCGGCTGGCCACCCCTAGACTATGGGCCTCCCACCCGCAAGTCAACACGCCGGGCTCGTGGCGTGGCGGCTGACTGTTCTTCTAATCTGCCGCCTTCGCCTTCGGGCGTCGGTGGCGGGGACCTTGGGGGCGGCGACGCTTGTTCCGGTAGTCTGGGGCGTCTACCGGGACTACCTGAGACAATGAGCCGTCCTGGACCCGCGACGTTATCGGGTCCAGCTCGTCCTTGAAGTCCATCATGCTGGTGATGACGGTCGGCAGCCGTGCGTTGTGTCGGTGGACGATGATCTGGTACAGCTTCTCGACGGCCCACGTGCTGCCACGCTCGCGGCCCAGGTCGTCGAGAATCAGCAGCGGTGTGCCCTTGACCTCCTCGAACACCCGGTCGTAGGTGACGGGGCTGTCGGGGTTGAAGGTGTACCGGAGGTAGTCCATCAGCTCGGGGACGAACCACAGCACCACGGGCCTGTTCCTGGCGATCTGCTCGGCCGCGATCGCTACGGCGAGGTGGGTCTTGCCGACCCCGGTCTCACCGCTGAGTGTCAGCCACCCGTCGGGGTTTTCGGCGAAGGTCTTGGCTGAGCTGTAGGCCGCCTCCAGGCTGGCCCGCTGGCTGGCCGAGGGGTTGTTGCCCCTGACGTCGAAGGCCTCGAACGTCATCAGATCGAGCATGCGCGGCTCGATCCGTCCTTCTTTGATCGAGCCTTCCGGTGCGGGTCGCCTCACCTGCACCACGCGGGAGAAGTCTGGGGTCCGCAGCCTGCTCAGGATGTAGGGGTCGATCTCGCCCAGGCTGCCGGCGACCGTGACCACAGTGGGAAGCTCCGCGCTGAACCGGTGGTTTACGGTCTGGCGCAGCTTTTCCTCGGCCCACGGCGTCGAGCTGTGGCTGCCCAGCCCGTCGAGGATGAGCAGCGGGGTGTTGCGCACCTGCTCGAACATCTCGTTGTAGGACAGCTCGCTGGTGGGCCCGAAGCTGGACCGTAGGTGGTCCAGCAAGTCCGGAACATCGGCGAAAAAGACGACTTGGCCGCGCTCGATGCATCGGGTGGCGACGGCCGCGGCGAGATGGGTCTTGCCGGAGCCGTGCGGGCCCGCGAAGACGAGCCAGCCGCTGGGGCCTTCAGCGTACTCTCGCGCCGCCCGCTCGGCGTCACGGAACATCGCCTGGCTCTCGGGGTCGTCGCTCAGGCCGTCGGCCCTGAGGTCGTCGAAGGTGAATCGGGCCAGGTGCCCCAGGTTGCTGTAGCGGAGCAGGCGCTCGGTCTGCTCCTGCTCGAGCCGGTCTTCCTGGCACTCGCATGTAACGACCTGCCCGAACTCGGGGTGGCCTACCGGCACGTCGAGCGTGAGCATCCCACGCCCCTCGCATCGAGGGCAAGGTTCGGGCTGGTCCTCGCCGCCTTCGACGTAGGCCTCCAGGCTACCTTCGGAAATACTCCTGGTACCCAGCCTTTTTAGGATGTCTCCCAGGTTGTCCATTGCTCCTACCCTCTCGTTCCCATCTCTCCAGAATGGCTGCGACGTACCGCCAGCTCCGGCGGTTGCGGCGAACGGCCTCCTTGAAGGCGTCTTCGATCCAGCTCTGTGGGTAGACCTGCTCGGCTTCCTTCAACTCCTCCGAGATCATCGGGTTGAGCATCCCGATGTTGTCCTCGTAAAGGGCGAAGATGTTCGGGCGCTCCCCGGGCCCCTCCCACGCCGTCGTGGCCGGTTCGTCCATGGTGCCGTTTTCGGTGGCCGCGTCGAGAGCCTGCCTGTCCACCTCGGTGTTCAGGGCGTACAGCGGCCGCGCGTCCGTGCCCGGCCTCGATACGATGGTGCCGCGCGCCAGCGCCAGCTCCAGCCCCCGTTCGATCTCCGGTTCGGCGTCTCTGCCGCTGGCCGATGCCGCCTTCAGGAGTACCCGGTCCGAGACTAGCTCCCGGTGCGAGGCCCAGCGCGGGTGGCCCTTCTTCTGGTGGAGCAGCCAGATGAGCCTCAGCGTGCAACGCAACTCGGTCAGGTCGTCGATCTCCTCCAGCAGGCGGCCGAACATTGGGTTCGGCACCGGCGTAAACCGTACGTCGCGGGGGAAGCCGGAGAAGGCCAACTAGGCGAATTCCCTCGTTCTGACCGACTTGTCCAGGTTCTCGAAGCGGACGACGTCCTTGCGGAAGTAGAGCGAGACCCTGTCAGTTGGCCCGTTACGGTGCTTGGCGATGTTGACCTCGGCGATGTTCTCTGGATAGGGTTTGCTCGGATCGCGCCGCTCCCACTCCTCCCGCGAGGTGTACATGTCCTCGCGGTAGATGAACGCGACGATGTCGGCGTCCTGCTCAATGCTGCCGCTCTCGCGGAGGTCAGACAGAATGGGCCTGTGGGAGGGGCGTTGCTCCGGCGCTCGGCTGAGCTGCGAGCACGCCAGGACCGAGATGTCCAGGTCGCGCCCCATGCCTTTTAGCGATCTCGAGAAGTCGCCCATCTCCTGCACCCGGTTGTCGCTCCTCCGGCTGTCGCCCGAAGACATGAGCTGGAGGTAGTCGACGATGATGAGGTCCAGACCGCGCTCGGCCTGAAGGCGCCGGGCCTTGCCTCGCATTTCGACGACCCCTTGAATCGGCGTTTCGTCGATGTATATCGGCAAGTCGGAGAGCATCCCGATGGCTTCGAACTCCCTGCGCTGCTCGGCCTCGCTGACGAGTCCCAGCCGGAGGCGGTGGCTGTCTATACTGGTCTCGCTGGAGAGCATTCGGAGCGCTATCTGTTCCGCGCTCATCTCGAGGCTGAAAATACCCACTCGGGCGCCCTGCTCGGCAGCGTGCCGCGCGATGTTGAAGGCCAGGGTGCTCTTGCCTAGGCTCGGACGGGCCGCCAGGATGAACAGGTCGGAGCGCTGAAGCCCGTTGCCCAGAAGCTTGTCGAGGTCCGTGAAACCCGTGGGCACCGGCGCCCTCAGCCTGTCCAGGTCGACGTCGAGGGTGGCCGTCTCTTCCATGTAGACGTCCAGCACCTCTCTCAGGGCCTGGAAGTCCCGCGACTCCCTTCCGGAGCGCACCCGGAACAGCAGGTCCTCCGCTCGTCCAAGGGCGGAGTCGGTGTCGGCGGTGCCGGCGTAGCCGATCGAGGCTATCTCGCCCGCTGCGTCGATGAGCTGACGCATCACCGAGGCACGCTGGACTATCTTGGCGTAGTGCTCGATGTGGACCGACGTCGGGACGGCGCGTACGAGATGTCCGAGGTAGGCGGCGCCCCCGGAGTCCTCCAGCCTCTCGTGGAGCGACAGCTCGTGGGCGACGCTCACCTGGTTGATCGGCTCGCCACGATCGGTCAGCGACAGGCAGGCCTCGAAGCTCCAGCGGTTCTTCGCGAGGTAGAAGTCGGATGCCTTGAGGAAGGAGGTGATCTGGTTGAGCGAATCGCCGTCGATCAGGATAGAGCCGACCACCGATTCCTCGGCGTCCGGGTCGTGCGGTAGGAGTCGGTCAGCGTACAAGTCCGGAGTCCCTCAGATACAAGTCCCGCCTGCGCCGTGGTCTGCCCGGGACCACGCTTCGGAGGGAGTTGTCGCCTGTGCCTATGTAGTGGCCCCGGCGGGTCCGGGCCCGCTGGACCCTCGGGCTACACGTCGCCGCTATCGGCCTCTTCGACGGCGACAGGCTCCGCGTCGGCGACGGGCGCCGGTTCTGCGTCAGTGGCGGTCGCTTTCGTATCGGTCGATGCTATCGCTTCGCCCTCGCCCTCGGCGTCAGCCTGAAGCTTCAGCAGAGTCGCCTCGGGGTCCGTGCCGCTCGCGTAAACGAGCAGCGAGATGGTCGCCAGTACCTCTGGATGGAGGCGAATGGTGGCCGAGTGCAAGCCGATGTCACGGATCGAGCCGGGGATGTCGATGGTCCGGCGGTCGATTTCCCTGTCGGTCATCTTGGACAGCTCGGCGGCCACCACCGCGTTGGTGACGGAGCCGTACAGCCTGCCACTGCTCCCGGCGCGCATCTCGACGTCTACCCGCGCGCCGTCCAGTTCCTTGCCCAGAGCTTTCATGTCGGCAAGCGTCTTGAGTCGCTTTTCCTCGGCGTCTCGGGACAGGCGCACGATTCGCTGCATCGCGTCTTTCGTCGCGGGCAGAGCCAGCTTCTTTGGGATCAGATAGTTGCGGGCGAACCCGTTCTTGACGTCCTTGATCTCGCCGCCAAGAGCCACACCGCTAACGTCTTCGAGAAAGAGCACTCTCATCGTGAAAAAGTCCTGACTGCCGAGATTGCGCCGCGCCCGTTTCACCGGCACAGCCTGTGCCGGTGATGTTCCTGGTATCCGTTCCACCGAGGCCCGCCGGTTGGTCTAGAATATCGCCGCCGGCGCCTGCAGGAGGACTGTGCGATTATAGCACGGGTATGGCGGCGCCGCGCCAGCGGGCCGGCCGGATTCCGAGATGGCTTGAAGGTTTTCCAACTTGCGCGGAAACGCCACCCGCCAGGGCCTTGAGCGTGGATTCCATGGGTGGCTGCCGCCTGTCGCGTTGACAATGAAATGAGCGGGTAGATACAATCTCCGTAGAGTTCCGGGCTTGGACTGGGGCTCCAGAGGAAGTGTAGATGCTCAGAATTCGACTCAGGCGGGTCGGTGCGAAGAAGCAGCCGTCCTATCGCGTCGTCGTTGCCGATGCCCGCGCTGCTCGGGATGGCGCCTTCGTGGACCAGATCGGACACTACAACCCCCGTACAGAGCCCCCAACCGTCGTGATTGACGAGGACAAGGCGCTCAAGTGGCTTCGGAACGGCGCCACGCCGTCGGAAGCCGTGGAGCGAATGCTCAAGCGGCTGGGCACCCTCGACAGAGTAAAAGAGGCATGAAGGACCTGGTCGAGTACATCGTCAAGTCCATCGCGTCCCGGCCGGACGAGGTCAAGGTCACCGAGGAAGAGCAGGATGGCCGGCTCATCCTAAGAGTGGAAGTAGCGGCCGAGGACAAGGGGAAGATCATTGGGAGGGGCGGCCGCGTCGCTCAGTCGATCAGAGCTCTACTCAGGGTCGCCGCGGTAAAAGAGGGCACCCGGGCCATACTCGAGATCGACTAGCTCACCGTCACCCACCCCGTCTTGACTGCCCCCGCTTCCCCACCGCCACGGGAGTTCCACGCCTCCGACGATTCGGTCGTGGTGGGCTGGGTGCTCGGGGCTTGGGGCATCCGCGGCGACGTCAGGGTGGAACCCCACACCGACGCTCCCGACCGCTTCTCGTCCGGCAGCCGTCTCTACCTGGACGGCGCCGCCACGACTGTGGTCAGCAGCCGGCCACACAAGGGCGGGCTGCTGGTCAGACTGGAACGCGTAGACGATCGCAACGCAGCGGAAGCCCTTAAAGGTGCCGCCCTTGCCGTGCCCCGGACGGATGTGGACCCGCTGCCCGAGGGCTCCTACTACCATTTCGAGATCCTCGGCCTCGGCGTCTGGACCGAAGAAGGCGAGGCCCTGGGCGAGGTGCGGGAGATCCTGGCCACCGGCAGCAATGACGTGTACGTGGTGCGGGGCCCGGCGGGCAAAGAGCGCCTGGTGCCGGCGCTGACCAACGTCGTCGTTGGTGTGGACATCGAACGGAAACGGATGGTCGTGAGACTGCCCGAAGGCCTCTGAGCCGCGCATGTCTCGGCGCTGCCGTCTGCCGCGGACCATCGGACCTACGCAATGCCTGGTACGGGGAGGTAGCTTGACATAGCGGGCTCCGGTGAGACCGAGCCTGCGTGTCATTGACCAGGCACCTACTCCCGGCGTACTCTCGCGCCATGCGGCTTGGTGGCCGAGGTCCCCATTGCGCGCACTCACGATTATCTCAGTGGCGGTATCGCTGATACTTGCCTGTGGCGGGAGCGCCGGTCCAACGCCCGTGTCGGTCCTTACCACGTCGATACGTGGTGAGCCCTTCGACTGCGCTCAAGACAGACCTATCGGACCACAGCGGATCTCGGCGAAGCCCCGAAAATCGAATGGCTATGTGCCGTCTGGAGTGCCTTTTGACCGTTTTTCCGGCGCCATGATAGAATTCGGCGTGTCATCGGCGCCTTTTCCCAATTGAGGATGCACTATGTCCGGTCACTCAAAATGGTCGACGATCAAGCACGGCAAGGCCGTCACCGACGCCCGCCGAGGCAAGCTATTTACCAAGCTGGCCAAGGAGATCATCGTCGCGGTCCGGCAGGGTAGCTCCGACCCAGAGGTGAACGTCCGTCTTCGCATTGCGATCCAGAAGGCGAGAGACAACAATGTGCCTGGGAGTAACATCGAGCGGGCCGTGAAGAAGGGCAGCGGCGAGGGCACCGGCGACGAGCGGCTCGACGAGGTGACCTACGAGGGCTACGGCCCGGGCGGGACCGCGATCCTGCTTCAGGCGCTCACCGACAACCGCAACCGGACCGTCTCGGAGGTCCGGTCGACCTTCACTAAGACAGGCTGCAATATGGCCGAAGCCGGCTCGGTTGCCTGGCAATTCGATCAGAAGGGCGTGGTCATGGCCGAGGCTGGCCCCGAGGACGTCGATGAGCTTGCCCTGGCAGCGATAGACGCGGGCGCCGACGACTTCGAGACCGTCGATTCGACCATCCACGCCTACTCGTCCCCCGAGGCGATGGAGTCTATCCGGCAAGCCCTGGAGCAGGCAGGGGCCGACGTTAAGTCGTCCGAGATGTCGATGGTGCCCAAGACTACAGTGATGCTCAACGACAAAGAGGCCCTTCGCACGCTCAAACTGCTCGACAGCCTCGAGGAGCTCGACGACATGCAGAAGGTGTTCTCCAACGCCGACTTCCCCGACGAGGTGCTCAGTGAGTACGGCGGCGGGTGACCGGATAGAGGGCTGAGGAGGGCGGCCGTTGCGTGTCCTGGGAGTTGACCCCGGCACCTACAAAATGGGCGCGGGCGTCGTCGACTCCCGTTCCCTTGACCTCGACCACGTCTACTCGACGGTGATCGCCCCCAGTCGCGGAGACGCCGTGCCGGCCCGTCTGCACTTCCTGTTCGAGCACATCTCCGGCCTGATCGAGCAGTGGCAGCCTGTGGAGATGGCCATCGAGCAGCCCTTCGCCGGACGTAACATCCGCGCCGCCATGGCAATAGGCCACGCGCAGGCGGCCGCGATGGTGGCCGCCGCTGGCCACGGCCTGCCGGTATTCACCTACACGCCGCGGCAGGTCAAGCAGTCCGTCACCGACCACGGAGGAAGCTCCAAGGAGCAGGTGGCAGACATGGTGAGACTGCTGCTCCGCGCCGACGATCTGCAGGCGGCAACAGATGACGTGACCGACGCGCTGGCCGTCGCCATCTGTCACATCAACGCCATCCACGTCCGGGAACTGACGGTGATAGACTAGTTGGCCTCCACGTGATCACCGCCTTAGAGGGCATCCTCGCAGATTCAGGGCTCGGGTGGGTCGACGTGGCCGTGGGCGGTGTGACCTTGAGGGCCAACGTCTCCGAGACCGCCGTCGATGAACTGGGCGCCGTCGGTGGCCGAGTCAAGCTCTTCACAGCGCTGCAGGTACGGGACGACAGCCTGACTCTCTTCGGCTTCCCGACTCGAGACGCGCGGACGGCCTTCGAGACCCTGATAGGGGTCAATGGCGTCGGTCCACGCGTCGCGCTCAGCGTGATCTCCGTGCTGGCGCCCGAGTCTCTGGCATTGGCGGTCGCTTCCGGCGACACCGATGCCTTCAAACGCGTGCCCGGGGTCGGGCCGCGTACCGCCGGCCGGATCATCCTGGAGCTCCGAGGCAAGCTGGACTTCGAGATGAGTTCCACCCGTCCGGAGCGACAAGACGATGCCGACGTGATCAGCGCTCTCACGGCACTGGGGTACACGGCCTCCGAAGCCCTGGAGGCGCTGGCCTCGTTGCCTGTCGAGGAAGCGACTTTGGTAGAGGAGAAGGTCAGACTCTCTCTTCAACAGCTCGCCGGCGACTAGGCCGATGGAGACCCGCTACGATTCCTGGGCCGGGGTCTACGACTCGATCTACTCCTACGTGCGGGAGGACATCCCTTTCTACGTGGAGGCGGCGCAAGCGGCCGGCGGCCCTGTCCTGGAGCTTGGATGCGGGACCGGCAGGGTAACCATGCCGATAGCCGAGGCCGGCGTCGACGTGGTCGGCCTCGACTCTTCGGCAGCGATGCTGAACGTGGCCCGGCGTAAGCTGGGCAGCCTGTCGCCGGGAAGCGGCAGTGTCACCCTCGTGGAGGGTGACATGGCGGAGCTTCCGGGTGCCTACGACCAGAAGTTCTCGCTGGCGATCATCCCGTTTCGCGGCTTCCTGTCCTTGATGACGGTCCCGAAGCAGGAGAGCGTCCTCGAAGGCATCAGACGCAGCCTGATCCCGGGTGGCCGTCTTGTCTTCAACGTGTTCGTCCCCGACCTGGAGATGCTGGTGCAGGAGGGCGACACCGCGCACCACCTCCGAGACGTCACAGACCCCGAGACGGGCGACCGGTTCGTAATCTGGCACCAGAGCGGCTACGACAACCACAACCAGGTGATATTCGTTCGCCTGATCGTCGACCAGCTCGATGCTCAGGATACGGCGATAAAGCGTTTTTACCGCGACTATCATCTAAGGTACGTGCACCGTTGGGAGATGCACCATCTACTCTTGCGATGCGGCTTCGAAGTGCTGGACCTGTTTGGCGACTTCCAGAGCTCTGAGTTCGACGAGACGAGCGGCGAGATGGTCTGGGTGGCGAGCCCGCCGACGGCAACCTAAGGGACAAGGTGCGCAATGAGGAAGCGATTGAGGCGGCCGGCTGGGGTCGTGTCCATCGCGCTGGGTCTGGTCGTGGCCTTTGCCTCGGCCGTATCTGCCCAAGCGGTCTCGTCCGAGCGCCTGATCACCGAGATCGACTCGGTACTCGACCTCAGCATGCACGGCATGAGGGCGGCCGACCACTTGGGGCTGGACGTCGCGAGTGGGGACATCAACGGCGATGGGGTCGATGACCTGGTCGTCGGCGCCCCGCTGGGAGACCCGGGCGGGTTGCTGAACGCCGGGGAGACGTACATCTTCTACGGCCCCCTTGAGCCCGGCACCATTGATCCCGCGGCCGCCGACGTGACCATCTACGGCGTCGATCCCAAGAGCAAGTCAGGCAGGAACCTGGCGATATCGGACGTGAACGACGATGGGGCGGCCGACCTGATCGTCGGGGCGCTGACGGCCGATCCCGGAGATGGGAGGCCCGGCGCCGGCGAGACATACATCGTCTTCGGTCCCATCGGTCCGGGCATCGTAGAGCTGTCTACCGAGGCCGACATC